>NZ_JAGZUV010000048.1:0-38490 GCF_018379785.1 Desulfovibrio sp. | reverse complement strand
CTCTTGATATGTTGAACAAATCTCTTGCACTATTTCAAAGATTCCGAGTTAATGGTAGTATTGAAGAACTTTTATCATTGTTAAGGTGAATGTCTCCCCGGGGCCGGGCCATTGCCAAGCCCACCGGGAATGTTATATTCTATAAGCTAAGCACTGGCCGGAACGGCCCCGGTTGATCTGATTTGACACCGGGCGCATGCAGGTAGTATTTTCCCGCCCCAGGCCGGACATGGAACCGGCTTTGGCCGCGCCGCTCGGCGCGTTGAAATCGTAACGGAGGCAGCGTTGAATCAGTTCAGTCGCAACCTGATGCTGTGGGCGATTATCGTCCTGGCGATGGTCATGCTTTTTAATATGTTCCAGCAACCGCAGGCCGGTCTGCAGCGGGTGCCCTACACGGAATTCCTCAACCGGGTGAACGACGGGCAGGTGTTGTCCGTGACCATCCAGGGGCACACGCTCACGGGCAAGACCTCGGACAACAAGAGCATCCAGACCTATGCCCCGCAGGATTCGGGCCTGGTCAACCGGCTTATTGAGAAAAAAGTGGAAATCAAGGCCGAGCCGCCGGAAGAGTCGCCCTGGTACATGACCCTCCTGGTTTCCTGGTTTCCCATGCTGTTGCTCATCGGCGTCTGGATTTTCTTCATGCGCCAGATGCAGAGCGGCGGCGGCAAAGCCATGAGTTTCGGCCGTTCCAGAACTTTCGGAAGTGGTGGAGTTCCTCTCCAATCCCAAAAAGTTCACCCGCCTGGGCGGGCGCATTCCCAAGGGCGTTCTGCTGGTGGGCCCTCCCGGCACGGGTAAAACCCTGCTGGCGCGCGCCGTGGCCGGTGAGGCCGGGGTGCCGTTCTTTTCCATTTCCGGCTCGGACTTTGTGGAAATGTTCGTGGGCGTGGGCGCTTCGCGCGTGCGCGACCTCTTTGTGCAGGGCAAGAAAAACGCGCCCTGCCTGATCTTTATTGACGAAATCGACGCTGTGGGCCGCCAGCGCGGCGCCGGGCTCGGCGGCGGTCATGACGAGCGCGAGCAGACCCTGAACCAGTTGCTCGTGGAAATGGACGGTTTTGAAAGCAATGAGGGCGTCATCCTCATCGCGGCCACCAACCGTCCGGACGTGCTGGACCCGGCCCTGTTGCGGCCCGGCCGTTTCGACCGCCAGGTGGTGGTGCCCACGCCGGATCTGCGCGGCCGCCGCCGCATCCTTGAAGTGCACACCAAGCGCACGCCCCTGGATTCGGATGTGGACCTGGAAGTGCTGGCCCGCGGCACGCCGGGCTTTTCCGGCGCGGATCTGGAAAACCTAGTCAACGAGGCGGCCCTGCAGGCGGCCAAGCTGAACCAGGACAAGCTGGACATGCGCGATTTTGAATTCGCCAAGGACAAGGTGCTCATGGGCCGTGAGCGGCGCAGCCTGATTCTCTCGGACGAGGAGAAGCGGATCACCGCCTACCATGAAGGCGGCCATGCCCTGGCCGCCCGGCTGCTGCCCGGTTCCGACCCGGTGCACAAGGTCACCATTATCCCGCGCGGCCGCGCCCTGGGCGTGACCATGCAGCTGCCCGAGGAAGACCGCCACGGTTATTCCCGCAGCTACCTGAAAAACAACCTGGTGGTGCTGTTGGGCGGCCGTGTGGCCGAGGAACTGATCTTCGACGACATCACCACCGGCGCGTCCAACGACATTGAGCGCGTCACCCGCATGGCCCGCAAGATGGTCTGCGAGTGGGGCATGAGCGAAGCCGTGGGCACGCTGTCCATCGGCGAGACCGGCGAAGAAGTCTTTATCGGCCGCGAATGGGTCCAGAACAAGAACTTCAGCGAGGACACGGCCCGCCTGGTGGACGCCGAGGTCAAACGCATCGTGGAAGAAGCCCACAGCCGTTGCCGCAAGCTCCTCCAGGACAATGAAGAAATCCTGCACCGCATTGCGCGCGCCCTGCTGGATCGGGAGACCATCACCGGCGACGAGCTGGATCTTCTGATGGACAACAAGGAACTGCCGCCCCTGGACGTCAACGGCAAGCCTCTGAAAAATTCTCCGCCCGACGCTCCGAAAAGCCGGGACAAGGGCGGCGATTTCGTTCTGGAACCGGACACCGGGGCAACGGAGGCTTCCGGCGACACGGCGGAAGCCGACAAAAAAAATGCCGCCTTGCCGCCGGATGGTCTGGCGCGTCCGGAAGAGGACGTATCGGCCGCCCAGACTGATCAGCCTGATCAGGCAGGCCAGGCGGGGCAGGAAGGTCCTGCCGACCATGCGGATCGGAACAAGCAGTAATGAGCGGGGCGCGTCCGGCACGGGCGCGCCCTGGCTGGTGAGCGGGGGCAGGGCGCTGACGGCGTCCGCCCCTTTCGGCGTCATGGGCATTGTCAACCTGACGCCGGACTCTTTTTATGACGGCGGCATGCACGCCGCTCCCCATGCGGGCTTGGCGCACGCCCTGCGCCTGCATGCCCAGGGCGCGGACATTCTGGACCTGGGCGCGGAATCCTCCCGCCCCGGCGCGGCGGAGCTGAGCCCCGCTACGGAACTGGCCCGTCTTTTGCCCGTGCTGGCCGGTCTGCGGCAACGCGCGCCCGGCGCGGCCATTTCCGTGGATACCTATCACGCGGCCACCGCTGCCGCGGCCCTGGAGCAGGGGGCCGTGATCATCAACGACATTTCGGCCTGCGCCTTCGATCCGGAACTGCTGGACGTGCTGGTCCAGTACAAGCCGGGCTATGTGTTGATGCACAGCCAGGGGCGCCCGGCGCACATGCAGCGCGACCCGCGCTATGACGACGTGCGCCGTGACGTGCTGGAGTTTTTCGAGCGCCAACTGGCGCGTCTGAGCGCCGCCGGGCTGCCGGAAAACCGCATCGTGCTGGACCCCGGCATTGGTTTCGGCAAGACGCTGGAACATAATCTGGCCCTGCTGTCCCATCCGGAGGACTGGCTGGCCTTCGGCAGGCCGGTGCTCATGGGCCTGTCCATGAAATCCGTATTCGGCGGTCTGCTGGGGTTGCCGCCGTCGGCGCGGGGCGCGGTCACCCAGACGGCCACGGCCCTGCTCTGGAGTCGGGGCGTATTCTGGCACCGGGTCCATGATGTGGCCGCCGCCCGCCGGAGCCTGGCGGTGGCAGCCGCGTTTTCTCCCGACAGCTGCCCGATTGAATAAAGGATTCCACGTGTTCAAAAGTAGCGGAATATCCAAACGGGCCGCCGTCTCCTTCGTCATTCTGCTGATCTTGTGCAGTTTTGCCGTCTATTTACTGGTGGAGCGGAAGTACCAGATTGAATACATCAAGATGGAAAGGATCATTCTCAACCAGAGCAACAAGCTCACGAATGTCCTTTCCAAGCTGTTGTATAAAACGCAAACTCTTGCCGCCCTGGTCATCCAGCACAGCGGCCGGGTGGAGAATTTCGAAAAGGTGGCCGCCACACTGCTGGACGACCCGGCCATCCTGAATGTGCTGGTGGCGCCGGGCGGCGTGGTGAGCGCCGTCTACCCCCGCGAAGGCAATGAGGCAGTGCTGGGCCTGAATTTTTTTGCTCAGGGCGCGGGCAATCAGGAAGCCGTGGAGGCCAGAAACACGGGTCGGCTGGTTCTGGGCGGCCCGTTCCCCCTGGTGCAGGGAGGCGAAGCTCTGGTGGGCCGCCTGCCCGTGTACATGGATGACGGCAAGGGCGGAAAGCTGTTCTGGGGCCTGGTTTCCGTCACCCTGAAATTTCCGCAGGCTCTGGCCGCCGCCGAACTGGACAAACTGGCCGAGCTGGGCCTGGCCTATGAAATCTGGCGGATCAGCCCGGACACCAATAAAAAGCAGATCATCGCGCACAGCGGCTACTATTACAATAAAGACGCGCCCTATCTGGAAGTGCCGCTCACCATTTTCAACGCCCATTGGTTCTTCCGCGTTTCTCCCGTCAAGCTCTGGTATCAGTATCCCGAATCCTGGCTGTACATCTGCTTCGGCGTGCTGGTCAGCTTTCTGCTGGCCATGCTGGTCCAGCATAATTACGACCTGCGCCGTATTCGCGGCCAACTGGAAGGCATGGCCTATCAGGACTCCCTGACCGGCGTTCTCAACCGGCGCGGCCTGTTTGAAAAACTGGCGGATCTGACCGATGACTCTGGCCGGACGTTCTGTTTGTATTATCTGGACCTGAATCAATTCAAACCCATCAATGACACCTACGGGCATAGTGTCGGCGACCGGGTTTTGCAGATTTTCGCGGAACAGGTCCAGAGCCACATGAATATCCCGCATCTTTTCGCCCGCATCGGCGGCGACGAGTTCATCCTCATTGTTCAGGGCGCGGAACACGAGGAAAAAACCGAGAAACTCCTCGGCGATATTCGCGAGGCCCTGCGAAGCCGGGCTGTTGCGGACGGCGACGACATCCGCATTTCCTTCAGCGTGGGCAAGGCCGTCTATCCCCGCGACGGGAAAAACATCGATGCGCTGATAGCCCATGCGGACGGCGGCATGTACAAAGAGAAACGCGCCCGGGCCTGAACCGGCGCGTCTGTATAAGGAAGCCATACGGTGTTTGAGCATTTTGTTTTCGACTGGCGCGACCTGCTGGATATTGCTCTGGTCAGCGCGCTGCTTTATCAGGTCATCCAGCTTCTGCGCGGTTCCCGCGCTCTGGCCGTACTTACCGGCCTGGGCTTGCTGACTCTGCTGTATTTCATGTCCAGGACCATGGGCCTGTATACGCTCACCTGGCTTTTGCAGCATATCTTCAGTTCACTGTTCATCCTCATTGTGGTCATTTTCCAGGCCGACATCCGCCAGGCTCTGGGCGAAATGGGCGCGCACCGGCTGTTCCGCCGGCGCGAGCTCAAGCAGGGCGGTGTGGAGGAAGTGGTCATGGCCTGCGTGGAAATGGCCCGCCTGCGCGTGGGCGCGCTCATCGTCATTGAGCGCAGCATGCGTCTGGGGGACATGATCAAGCGCGAAGGCGTGCGGGTGGATGCCCAGCTCTCCCGTCAACTGCTCATGAATATTTTTTATCCCAAAGCGCCGCTGCACGACGGCGCGGTGGTCATCAGCCGCGGACGGATCATGGCGGCGGCCTGTATTCTGCCGCTGGCCGTGGCCAAGGGCCAGAATTTCGGCACGCGCCACCGGGCGGCTCTGGGCATCACTCAGGAAAGCGACGCCGTGGCCGTTGTCGTGTCCGAGGAGCGCGGCGAGATTTCCGTGGCCATGAAGGGAGAGCTGGTGCGCTCCCTCGACGCCACGCGCTTAAGGCAGGTGCTCAATGAAATCCTCTGAGAACAACGGCCGTCTGCGCCGCGCGCCGCATCTGCTTTCGCTGCTGGTGGCCGTGCTGGCCGCCGTGGGCATGTGGTACGTGGTCAGCGTGCGCGACCGCCTGGAAGCACAGGTGGAAGTGAATATCGACTATTACGGCATTCCGCCCAATCTGGTGGTCACCGACGGCCTGATCAGCAAGATCACGGTGCGCCTGCGCGGGCCGGAAACCTTGCTGCGCTCCATCCCCCAGCAGCGTCTGACCCAGGCCGTGGACCTTTCGGACATCAAAAAAGGCGTCACTGTGGTGCCCCTGGGCGGCGACAATCTGGGGCCCACCTTCCGGGCTTTCGAGTTGGTGGACATCCAGCCGCCGCGCATCGTCATCAAGGCCGACACGCTCATGGAACGCAGCGTGCCGTTGCGCACCATTGTGGATTCACCCCTGCGCGGCGGGGCGCTGACCGTGGAAAACGTCAGCGTGTCGCCGGCCACCGTGGTGTTGCGCGGGCCCGAGGATGTGGTTTCGGACATTTCCAGCGTGCCGTTGACCATCATGCTTGATCCCAAGGCGGCGGGCACTACCGTGCACCAGATCATCACCCTGGACACGCCCAGCCTGGTCACCGCCAATCCGCCCTCGGTGCGCGTGCAGTACACCATCACCAGCGGCCGCACCGTGGTTTCGCGGCGCTGCAAGGTGGAGCTGGCCGGAGAAAACCGTCGCCAGTACACGGTGGAACCCGAGGAAGTGACGGTGCTGGTGGAGGTGCCCGAGGCCCTGGCCAAGAGCGCCCGCTATCTGGGGCAGCTGGAGGTCAGCGTCACGCCTCCCGCGCTGGAGCCGGAACAGAGCAAAAAGGTCGAACTGCGCTTTCGCCTGCCCGAAGGCATGACGCTCTTGAATCCGGCCACTGAAGAAGTTACGGTTTCCCGCAAGAAAAAATAGCCCTCGGGCTGTTTCCAAATTAGGGAGTTTTGCGTCTCCAGCGAGGAAAACGAGCTTTTTACGACGGGAGTACACTCTTGCCTCAGTCGTTGCAGCGAAGCTGCTTACGAATGAAGACAGCAGCGATCTGGTATTCGACCAGAGTGAAAAGCGACGTTTGACGAAGCTGGAAGGTAAAAGAAACAATTTGGAAACAGCCCCGAGGCTTCGCACGGAACATGCGCATGTCGGCAATGCGCCGATGTTCCGGAAGCACAAAAGGAGATTCCATGGCTGAACGTCTTTTCGGCACGGACGGCCTGCGCGGCACGGTGAACAACGCGCCCATGACCGTGGATGTGGCCCTGCGCCTGGGTCTGGCCGCCGGGGTGCGCTTCCGGCGCGGCCCGCACCAGCACAAGGTGGTCATCGGCAAGGACACGCGGCTTTCCGGCTATATGTTCGAATCCGCGCTCACGGCCGGGCTGTGCGCGGCGGGCATGCACGTGATCATGACCGGCCCGCTGCCCACGCCCGCCATCTCTTTTCTGACGCGCAGCATGCGGGCTGATCTGGGCGTGGTGATCTCCGCCTCGCACAATCCCTTTTTCGACAACGGCATTAAATTTTTCGACGCCGACGGCTACAAACTGCCGGACCAGACCGAAAATGAAATTGCGGAAATGGTCCTCAATCCGGATATGGCCTGGCCTTATCCGGACCCGCGCCAGGTGGGCCGGGCCACCAAGATCGAGGACGCCGGAGGACGCTACATCGTCTACACCAAGAGCTGCTTCCCGACCCAATTGACCCTCTCCGGCCTGCGCATCGTGGTGGACTGCGCCAACGGCGCCAGCTACAAAGTGGCCCCGCTGGCCTTGGAGGAACTGGGAGCCGAGGTCTTCCGGCTGAGTACCGCGCCCGACGGCATGAATATCAACGACCACTGCGGTTCGCTCTATCCCGAAATGGTGGCGGCCAAGGTGCGCGAGGTGCGCGCCGACGTGGGCCTGGCCCTGGACGGCGATGCCGATCGCCTGATTGTGGTGGACGAGCACGGCAATGTCCTGGACGGCGACCAGCTCATGGCCCTCTGCGCCCAGGCCATGATGGCGCGGGGAGAACTGCCGGGCAACATGCTGGTGGCCACGGTCATGAGCAACCTGGCCCTGGAGATCTTCATGCGCGAGCACGGCGGCACGCTGCTGCGCACCAAGGTGGGCGACCGCTACGTGGTGGAAGCCATGCGCCGCGAGGGAGCCATGCTCGGCGGCGAGCAGTCCGGGCATCTGATTTTCCGGGGCTACAGCACCACGGGCGACGGTCTGCTGGCTGCCCTCCAGATCCTGCGGATCATGCGCGAAAAGGAAAAACCGCTCTCCGAACTGGCGGGCCTGCTTACGCCCTTTCCCCAGAAGCTCGTTAACGTACGGGTGGAAAAGCGCCTGCCCTTTGAAGAGCGGCCGGCCATCGGCGAAGCCGTGGCCAAGGTGGAAAAGGAACTGGCCGGGCGGGGCCGGGTGCTGCTGCGCTACTCGGGCACCGAGGCCCTCTGCCGGATCATGGTGGAAGGCGAGGACGGGGATAAGGTCAAGGCCTTTGCCGCGGACCTGGCGGATGTGGTTGCCCGTGAACTGCGCTGAGAGGATATCGCCGACAGGTTTCCAGAGCATTTCAAATGTGAAATGCTCTGGAAAAGCGGTCACGGCTTGGGCGGCATGGATCGGCAGCCCCGGGTCGTGGCTGTTTTTTTATCTTCCCACTTATGCCGTAACGCGCCGGAGAGAGCGTGCCTTTTGCCGGGATTTTGAAGCGTTTCTTCTGGAATCCCCGGCTGCGGCCGCCGTTTATTCAGACAGGAATGTTTCATTCCGGACAGTGCAGACGGTCAGGTTACGGCCGCAACAGTTCACGGACCTTGTCGGGAGACGACATACAGCTTTCAAGAGACGCTCCGCGCCCGCGCGGCCGGGAAAATGCGTTTTTCTCTTGCGCTTGTCAGGCTTTTGGCTGATTATGAACTTGAAGCATATCCGGCGCGCCGTGGAATAGTCGGGATTTTTTATAACGGAGCGCCGCCCGGCCGGAGTTCAACGTCAGGGGGCCGTCAAGGGGCGTCGGCTTCTGGCCGTGACCCCGCCCTCCTGAGGTTCCGACGCTGTTTTGCACTCATACATGAGCGGAGGCGCGCATGAAGGATATTCGCAAAGTGATCATTCCCGTGGCCGGTTGGGGTACGCGTTCATTGCCCGCGACCAAGAACATTCCCAAGGAAATGCTGCCCATCTACAACAAGCCCGTCATCCAGTATGTGGTGGAGGAGGCTCAGCGCGCGAAAATCCAGGATGTGATCTTTGTGACCAACCGCGACAAAAGCGTCATTGAGGATCACTTCGACTACAATCTCCAATTGGAGGCGGTGCTCGAACGCGCGGGCAAGCTGGACAAGCTCAGGGAAGTGCGGCAGGTGGCCGAGATGGTCAACATCATGTCCGTGCGCCAGAAAAAGCAGCTCGGCCTTGGGCATGCGGTGCTCTGCGCCCGCGAACTGGTGCGCGACGACCCCTTTGCGATCATGGTGGGCGACGATCTGATGTTCGGCGGCGTGCCGGGCATCGGCCAACTCATTGAAGTTGCCATGGCCGAGAAAATGCCGGTCATCGGCGTCATGGAAGTGCCTTGGGAAAAGGTCAGCCGCTACGGCATTATTGACGGCGAGGAAGTGGCCCCCGGCGTTTTCCGGGTGCGCGACATGGTGGAAAAGCCCAAGCGCGAGGCCGCGCCTTCGCGGATGGCGATCGTGGGCCGCTATGTGCTCACGCCGGAGATTTTCGACTATCTGGAAAAGGTGCAGCCGGGCCACGGCGGCGAAATCCAGCTTACCGACGCCCTGCAGGCCATGGCCCAGGATCGCGGCATGATGGCCGTGCGCATGTCGGGCATGCGTTTTGACGCCGGTGACTGGGCCGAATTTCTGACGGCCAATATCTACTTCGCCCTGCAGGACGAGGAACTGCGTTACGAACTGCTGGGATTGCTCAAGAATTTCGTCCAGTTCCAGTAGCGTCGCGCCAAGCGACACTGTCGCAGACCCGCAAGGGGGGGCGCGCCGCCGCAGGCGGCGCAAGCACAGCAAAAGCCGCGCTTTTTGCTGTGCGATCTTCACGTTGAACCGACAGGTGAGGCGTGACATCTCAAGAGGGTTTGTCCTTCAAAGTGCTTTTTTCCCCTGGCTGTGCCGGGAGCCCATTGCGGCCCAGGTTCGTACCGGAATGTACTGCCCCTGGTCCGCAATGGGCTCCTTTCTTGCCGGAGAACAAAAATATTCATGACTCAGTGCTTCCCCAAATTCTTTTTTTGAGAAACAAGCCCTTGGGCTTGGAAAGCCCGTTTCTGTTTCGAATCTTCAGAACGTCAGCCGGGGAATGGTGAGGTAACGGTTTTTTCATGTATGCCAGCGTCGCCCTGTTAAGCCCTCCCTATGCCTGCCTGACCTATGCGCTGCCGCCGGAATTTCCGGAGGCATTCTGGCAGACCGGCCTGCGTCTGGCCGTGCCCTTGGGCCGGGGAGAGCAGGGGGCTCTGCGGGCGGCGGTTGTGTTGAGCGTGAGCCCCACAACGGACCTGCCGGAAAACGTGGCCTGCAAGACGGTCTGCTGGCCTCTGGAAAATGAAGCCCTGCTGCCGCCGGACCTGCTGGCTCTGGCGCTGGATCTGGCCCGTCGCCAGGGCGTGGAGCCGGGACATATCCTGGGCCATGTGCTGCCGCTGGGGATGCGCAGCACGCGCGTCCGCCTGCACCGCCTGGAAGCGGGCCGCGCCTCGGCGCTGAGCCTGCGGCAGATCCGCGAAATTCAGCCGGAAGAACGCCGTGAACTGGCGCAGGCGCTCTGCGCGGGCGCGGCCCGTATGCTGGCTCCCGGCGCGGACGCGGCCAGCGAGGAATTTTGTCTCCTGCGCGCGGACCCGCCCTGGCCTGTGCGGCCTTCGGCCACGCGCCAGATCGAGGTAT
Source organism: Desulfovibrio sp. (assembly GCF_018379785.1). Taxonomy (GTDB): domain Bacteria; phylum Desulfobacterota; class Desulfovibrionia; order Desulfovibrionales; family Desulfovibrionaceae; genus Desulfovibrio. The sequence goes on along the minus strand of NZ_JAGZUV010000048.1, from coordinate 28,300 downwards.
TGGAATTCCTGCACGAACACGGGGCCGTGAGCCGCCGCCGCTTGCTGCAAAGCCTGGGGCAGGCCGCGGCCCCGGCTCTGCAAAGCCTGCTCAGGGCCGGACACCTGGCGCTTACGCGCGAGGAAAGCGGGGAAGAAGAGGAGCAGGACCTGCTGCCGCCCCCGCCGACGCCTTTCAGTCTCAATGCGGACCAGGCTGCGGCCCTGGACGGTCTGCGCGCGGCCCTGGACGAGGACGCGGCGGCCTCCCGCCTGCTCTACGGCGTTACGGGCAGCGGCAAGACCGCCGTATATCTGGAGCTGGCAAAAATGTGCCTGGCTCAAGGCAAAAGCCTCTTGCTGCTGGCTCCGGAAGTGGCGCTGGCCCACAAGCTGCGCCGTGACGCGGCCTGTTCCCTGCCGGACGCGCCGCTCTTTTTTTACCACGGTTATCAGTCTCCGGCCCGGCGCGAGGCCACTTTCCGCGCTCTGGCCGTCCGGCGCGACCCCTGCCTGGTGGTGGGCACGCGCTCGGCTCTTTTTCTGCCCGTGCCCCGGCTGGGCTGCGTGGTGCTGGACGAAGAGCACGACGGCTCCTTCAAACAGGATGAAAGCCTTTCCTACCAGGCCAAGGAAGTGGCCTGGTTCCGCATGGCCCAGACGCGCGGCCTGCTGCTGCTGGGCTCGGCCACGCCGGACGTTAAGACATTTTACGCGGCGGAAAACGGCCATCTGCCTCTCCTGCGCCTGCCGAGCCGGGTGGGCGGCAAGCCTTTGCCCCCGGTGGAACTGATCGATATCAGCACAGTGTCTCCGGTCGTCTCCGCGCCGGACGGGGTCGGCCTGCTGGCCCCGCAGAGTGAAGCGGCCCTGCGCGAAACCCTGGACAGGGGAGAGCAGGCCGTGGTTCTGCTCAACCGGCGCGGCTACGCGCCCCTGATGTACTGTCTGGACTGCAACAGCACCCTGCGCTGCCCGCAGTGCGAGATCGGGCTCACCTACCATAAGGGGCGTGAAAAGCTGGTCTGCCACTATTGCGGCTATACCCGGCCCTTTCCTTCGCCCTGCCCGCAGTGCAAGGGCATGAACTTTCTGCCCCTGGGCGAGGGCACCGAGCGTCTGGCCGAGCGTCTGAGCGTGCTGGCCGGGCGGCCCGTGCTGCGTCTGGACCGCGACAGCACCCGCCGTCCGGGCCGCATGGAGGAAATCCTGGCCGCCTTTGCCCGGCAGGAAGCGCCCATTCTGGTGGGCACCCAGATGCTCTCCAAGGGGCATCATTTCCCGCAGGTGACTCTGGCCGTGGTGGCCGACGGCGACCTGGGCCTGAATTTGCCCGACTACCGGGCGGCCGAGCGCACCTTTCAGCTCCTGGTCCAGTCCGCGGGCCGGGCCGGGCGGGGCGAAAAGCCGGGCCGGGTGCTGATCCAGACCCGCGACGTCAGCCATTATTGCTGGCAATATGTGCAAGCGGGCGATTACGAGGGATTTTACGCGGCGGAACTGGCGCGGCGGCGTTTGCGGCGCTATCCGCCCTTTGTGCGCCTGGCTTTGATCCGCATGTCTTTCAGCGTGGAGGAAAAAAACGGGCCCGCCGCCCTGAACGAACTGGCCACCGCCCTGCGCGTTCGGGCGCGTGAACTCGACGTCCAGATGCTGGGCCCCGCGCCCGCTCCCCTGGCCCTGCTGCGGGGGCGGCGGCGCTTTCATTGCCTGCTCAAGGCCGGGGACTGGCAGGCCCTGCGCCGGCTCTATTTTTTCGCCCGAAGCCGGAAAGCCGCCGCGCTGTTGCGACTTTTCCTTGACCTTGATCCTGTTAATATGCTGTGATTGCAGACATACTTTTTGAGGAACGGGTGATGCCATCCGTTCCATGCCGTCCGCGCCGCGCGGAAAGAGACTGTGGGCTTTTTCCGCAATGGGGGAGTGCGCGCGGCGTTTGTCCGGCTTGTAGTGCAAAAAATGCTCTGGGGGAAAAATGAGGGTTCTGCGAGTTTCCTGTCTCTTGCTCGCCCTTCTGGCGGGCATGGCGTCAACGGTTCTGGCCGAGGGTTTCGCCCTCAATGAATGGAGCGCCAGGGGCGTTTCCCTGGCGGGCGGCATGGTGGGCCGCGCCGACGACGTCTCGGCCCTGGCTTACAATGCGGCGGGCATCACCCAATTGCCGGGCACGCATGTCATGGGCGGTCTGGCCTTCATTGCCCCGATGGGCACCATCGGCACCGAGCACGCCACGGGCATGCAGTACACCACCACCAAACCGGCGGTCTGGCTGGCCCCGCACGGCTATGCCAGCTATCAGCTCAACGACAATGTCTGGCTGGGCATGGGCGTATTCTCGCGCTTCGGCCTGGGCAACAGCTATTCCGGCAACTGGACCGGCAGATACAATCTGTATGACGTGGGCGTGCAGACCATTTCCTTTGTGCCCACCCTGGCCTACAAGATCAACGATATCTTTTCCGTGTCCGTGGGCGTGGAGGCCCTCTACGCCAGCATGTACATGGGCAATAAAATTCCCACGATGACCGCCGCCACTGTTCCGAAAAGTTTTGACAACGACCTCCAACTGGAGGGCACGGGCTGGGGCGTGGGCGCGCATCTGGGCCTGCACATGCGCTTCAACGAGCAATGGTCCGTGGGTCTGGCCTACAAGAGCCAGGTGACGGTCAATCTTTACGGCGATGTGGAATTCGGCTCTCACGAGCAGAATCTGCTCAGAGCGTATCAAAAATTGCCCGAAGCCAGGGACTGCAACGCCCATACCACCCTGCAACTGCCGGACTCCCTGGCGCTGGGCGTGGCCTACAAGCCGCTGGACAATCTGAGCTTCGAGGCCGGAACGGTCTGGACGCGCTGGTCCACCTACAACGCCTTGAACATCTATATGGACAACGGCTACGATTCCATCAGCAACAAGGAATGGCGCGACGGCTGGAATTTCAACGCCAGCGTGGAGTACAAGCCTCTGGACTGGTGGAGCCTGCGGGCGGGCCTGGCCTACGAAACGGCGGTGGTCAACGAGAAGCACGCGGACTTTTTCGTGCCCTCCAGCGGACGCACCATCCTCAGTCTGGGCACGGGCGTGGAGTGGAACAACTGGACCTTGGATACCGACGCCGCGGGCATTCGCGGCGAAACCGGAATCACCGGCGGCAAGTCGGACAATGTGGTGGCCAATATCTATATGTTCTCCGTGGGCTATACATTTTAAAGCCGGACTGCTCGGGCGTCGGCCCGCCATATAAAAACCGGGAGACGTCCGTGGGCGCTTCCCGGTTTTTATATGGCATATGATTTGCATCTTTTTCGGGCGTCCGGCAAAGAATTGGCGCCCTCAAGAGGGAAGGAGCGGCGCGTCGGATTTGGCCGGGCGCGGGAGAAAGTCAAGAATTTTTATAGAAATTCTATTGACAATTTCCGGATTTTGCCCAACTCTCAAAACTCCCTGCGAGCAGAAGGGGAAAAGCATTCAGGAGGACTGTCATGAAACGTATTATTGCCGCTTTGGCGCTTGTGCTGACGCTTGCCCTGCCCGGTCTGGCCGCGGCGGAAGGCACCGGCATGTACCTGGCTCCCAAGTTTCTGATGAGCATTCAGGACACGGGTCGGGTGGAACGCTCATCCGCGTTGGCCGGTACGGGCGTGGACGACTACAGCCAGTTCACTCTGGGCGGCGCGCTGGCCCTGGGGTATGACTTCTGGCCGCAGCAGATGCTGCCCCTGCGCGCGGAAATTGAATTCGCCCTGCGCGGCAACAGCGAAAAGACCTGGAGCGACGGCGGCGTCAATGTGCGCGACGTCAAGGGCACCTGGAACAACTCCACGCTTTTTGCCAACCTGTTCTGGGACTTCCACAACGACAGTGCCTTTACGCCCTATATCGGCGCCGGTCTGGGCTTGGCCTTCAATTACACGGGGTATGATTTTACCACCAATAGTGGCGACAAGTTTTCCGCGGACGACCGTTTCACCAACTTCGCCTGGAACGTGGGCGTGGGCGCGTCGTACAGCTTTAATGAAAATCTCGCCATTGACGCTTCCTACCGTTTCGTCGGCTTGGGCTACAACGAAGTCACGGCTCATGCGGGTAGCAGCAAGTATGAGATCGGCAGCGATCCCTACAACAACGAATTCATGCTGGGTCTGCGTTTCGCTTTCTAAATCCGGTTAAGCCGAACTGATTTTACGGTAAGCGCCCTTTCGTTTACAGCGGGAGGGCGTTTTGTTATGAGTTCTGAAACGTACGCTGTGCGTGAAGAAGCAGGCAACCACCCGCCATGCGGATGGCCTGGATTGGAGGGATTGCGCTTTTCCCATAAAAGCATTGACGCTGCATGGGAAGAATGCAAAGCTCAATTCCAGAGAACCTATTTTATTTTTGGAGGAAGCGATATGAAACGTATTCTGGCGACACTGGCCCTTGTGGTGGCCCTGGCTCTGCCCGGACTGGCTCAGGCCGAAGTGAACGGTGTGTATTTTGCCCCCAAATTCCTGATGTCCATTCAGGACACGGGCAATATTTCCCGCCCCAGCAGTCAACTGTCGGACGAGAGCTACAGCCAGTTCACCCTGGGCGGCGCGCTGGCCGTGGGCTATGACTTCTACCCCCAGCAGCAGATCCCCCTGCGCGCGGAAATTGAATTCGCTCTGCGCGGCAACAGCGAAAAGAGCTGGGATGGCGTGTGGGACGGGGATAACTTCAGCACCAAGGGCCTCTGGAACACTTCCACCCTGTTCCTGAACCTCTACTATGACATTCAGACCGGTACGCCCTTTGTGCCCTACATCGGCGCGGGCGCGGGTCTGGCCTTCAATTATGTGGAATACACGGTGCATAGCGACCGCGGCAACGCCAGTGCCAGCGACAATTTCACCAACTTCGCCTGGAACGTAGGCGCGGGCGTGGCCTACAACTTTAACGAAAACTTCGCCGTGGACCTGGGCTACCGCTTCATGATGATGGGTTACAACGAGGTTTCCATAGGCGGAAGCAACATCAGCAACCAGCCCTACAACAACGAATTCATGTTGGGCCTGCGCTTTACCTTCTAAAGTCCGTTCCGCGAATGCATTACAAAAAGCCCGCCGTATGGCGGGTTTTTTGTTTCCGGTGCATGGCCACGCTGTTTTCGGTGACATGCATTGGGAGTTTGGCATTTCCCGTGAGAAGGCCGCTACTCCCGCAGAGCGGAAGGTTGTGGCCTGTGGCGGCATGATAACAATTTCTGTTATCGCGGGTAGTTAGAAGAGATTTTCTAGAGAAAAAACCCGGCGTGGGGCTCAAAAAACTTTTTTTCCCTCTTGACAATCCGTCCGGCCTTATAGTTCGGAAGCTGTATGGATATGACGAAAAAAACAGCGTATAATTGAGAAAAACAGAGTAAATTTTATGTTTGGTTGTGGAAAAAATATTTCTTACATTGTGTATTATTTTGTGGAACGAAGCGAAAGCCTTGACCCATAAGGCTTTCGCGGCAGCCCCCGTTCTCCGCGAAATTGAAAAATTGATATGTATTTCAAATAATTATTGAGGAAAGTCTTTGGGGAAAGCAAAAGAGGCCACTGGCCCAGAGGGCTGGTAATCCTCCATTGCCCGAGTTCGCGCTTTCAGGCTACAAGGCCCCCATGCGAGATCAATGGGCCGAAATTTCTGAAAATCTCAAGAAAATGCTGGATTCCGGCGTTTTTAAAGTCTGGATCGCCCCTTTGCGCGCCAGGCTGGAGGACGGGGCGTTGTGTCTTGCCGCGCCCAATGCCTTCATGGCCGGTTGGCTGGAAAGCCGGATGCTTTGCACTCTGCGCGAGGCTGCGGCCCCGGTGCTGGGTCTGGCGCCCGAAGCCGTGGACCTGCGCATTGAGATTGCCGGAAATGACCGGAATGCCGCCCCGGAGGCTGCCTCCTCAGCGGATCTTGCCGCGCGGGTTCTGCCGCGGCGGCAGGCCAGCCTGCCCATGCCCGCCGTTGCGCCGGCTTTCCGGCGGGAGGCGGCTTGGCGCTATTGTTTCGAGGATTTTGTGGTGGGGCCCAGCAACAGCGTGGCCGTGGCCGCCGCGCAGGACGTCTGCCGCAACGGCGGCGACGTGCGGACGCTGTTTGTGAACTCCGCCTCGGGCCTCGGCAAGACGCATCTGGCCCAGGCCGTGGGCCAGAGCCTCAGCCGGAACAGCAGCGGCGCGCGCGTGGCCTATCTTACGGCCGAGGAATTCGCCTCGCGTTTTGTGGCCGCCTTGCGCGGCCATGACGTGGAGGCTTTTAAAGGCCGTCTGCGGGAACTGGACGTCCTTCTGCTGGAAGACGTGCATTTTTTCCAGGGCAAGGAGAAAATGCAGGATATGGCCTTGGCCGTGGTCAAAAGCCTGCAGGCCAGGGGAGGCCGGGTCATTTTCACATCCTCGTTTTCACCGCGCGAACTCCAGCGTGTGGACAGCCAGCTTGTCTCGCATTTCTGCTCCGGCATTCTGACCAATATGGGACGCCCCGACGAGGAGATGCGCCGCCACATCCTCACCCGCAAGGCCAGGAGCTTTCAGGTGCTCTTGCCCGATCCGGTCTGTGATCTGCTGGCGAGCCGTCTGCGCGGCGATGTGCGCCAGATGGAATCCTGTCTGAACAGCCTTATTTTCAAGGCCCGCCTGCTCAATTGCGGCCTGAATCTGGATCTGGCCCTGGAAGTGCTCAACCAGTACGCCGGAGTGGAGTGCGGGCCGGATCTGCCCACCATCATCCGCCTGGTTTGCGAAAGCTACGGCCTGGAAGAACGTCAGCTCTGTTCCCGCTCGCGCCGCCGGGAATGCGTGTTGGGCCGTAATACCGTCTACTATCTGGCGCGCAAGCACACCGAGCTCTCCCTGGAGGAAATCGGCGGAACGTTCAATCGCCGCCATTCCACGGTCATCAAGGGCATTACCTCGGTGGAGCGCGAGCTCTCCAAGGAATCCAGCCTGGGCCGCCAGATCGCCAGGGCGGTGGATCTCATTGAGCGCAACGCGGGCCTGGGCGCGGCCCAATAGCGCGCCTCTTTCCCCTTCTTTCATAAAAAATTGTATTTTTCCGTAATCTTGTTGTTTTTTTATTTGTAGTTAGATGGATTGCGGAATGCAGCCTCATTCTTATTATAATATCATGTAATATCGTCTTTGAAAAAAAGAATGCCATCGCTCGGCAGGAAAATGCATGCCGGGCGATGTTTATTTATTTTTTTGCCCCTTTTTCGTAAAAAAGAAATTTTTATTGCTCTGAAAGTAAAACAAGGTAAAATAAGTAAAAATATGTGTGGAAAACTACCAATGGCTGAATACGGAAAGCTGTGTCGGCAAAACCGTATCAGCCGCATTGTTATGATTTTTCGCGCATAATTTTCCCTTCGCCCTTGAGGAAGGAGGGCGCAGGGAGAAGGCCCGCCATGGAAAAGCAGACAAAAATTTTCGTTGATAATGCCATTGGCCAGAGCAGCGAATACAATATGCTGATGAATCTCTCACGCCTGAGTGTGAGCAAGCATCTGGTGGATGAGCACTTTACGCTCATCTGGGCCAATGAGTACTATTATGAATTGATCGGCTACCCCAAAGAAGAATACGAACGCCTGTATGAGAACCGCCCCGACAAATTTTATGCCGAGGATCCGGAGAACTGGAAACTTCTCGTTGAAAAAGTGACTGAGACGCTCGCCAGCGGCGCTTCCGGCTACCACTTTATCGGCAGGATGCGGCACAAAAGCGGCAGAATGATGTGGGTCAAGCTGGCGAATGTCTTCACGGATGAAATGATCGACGGCTACCGCGTTTCCTACACGGTAATGGCGGATGTCAGCGAACTGCAGCAGACCTTGCTTGAACAGAGCATCACTTACAACAATATCCCGGGTTTTATCGCCAAGTTCCGGGTGGTGGAGAAAGGCTTCGAGTTCGTGGAGGCCAATGAAAAATTCACACGGCTTTTCGGGCGGTCCGACTATTCGCTGGACAGCCCGGTTTCAGCCAGAAATCCGGCGGTGCTCATTGACAACTATGAAGCCATGCGCCGGGGGGAACCGGTCAATTTTGTTCTCCAGGCCAGGGAACTGGACGGAAACAATGTCTGGCTGCAGGTCTCCGGCGAATGTCTGGACTGGCAGGGTAATGACCCGATTTATTTATTTGTGTATATTGATATCAGCGAGCTTCTGGAACAGCGGGAACTGCAGAAACAAACCAGTCAGCGCCTGGAGCAACTGGCCTTTGTGGACCCGGTGACCGGGGGGCGCAACCGCACCAGTTTCGAAATCGACGCGGGCGGCGCTGTACGCGACGCCCTACCCAGTACATATGTACTGGTCTGGCTGGACATCCAGAAATTCAAGCTGGTCAATGATCTTTTCGGCGTTGCAATGGGCGACCGGATTTTGCGGCATTGCTATGAAACCGTGGAAGCCCATCTTGAAAACGGCGAGTATGCGGCCCGTCTGGCGGCGGACGGCTTCAACCTTCTGCTTCGGGCCGCCGGGGAAAAGGAGCTGGAAGCCCGTCTGAACCGTATAGCCGAGGATGCCAATGATTTTGAACCGTTCCGCGAACGCAAATATCTGCTTTCTTTCTCCGCCGGCATCTATCCCATTGATGATCCCACCCTGCCGCTGATCAAGATCCAGGACAGGGCCAACATCGCTCGCAAAAAGAACGGCGGCGCTGAGGAACATTGCCTTTGCACCTGCCTGTTTTACAGCGAACGGGACCGTCTGCGCTCCCTGCGTGAAAAGGAGATGGAAAACCGGATGCACGATGCCCTGGAGCGGGGCGAATTTGTGGTCTATCTCCAGCCCAAGCAATCCCTGAAAAAAGCCGCCATTGCCGGTGCCGAGGCTCTGGTCCGCTGGCGTGCCCCGGAAGGGTTGATCCCGCCCAATGACTTTATCCCGCTGTTTGAGCAGAACGGTTTTATTGTGGATCTTGATCTCCATGTTTTTGAAAAGGTCTGCGCCATGCTGCGTAAATGGCTGGACAACGGCGTTACGCCGGTGCCGGTTTCAGTAAACATGTCCCGGGCGCATCTGGCGGACCCGCAATTTCTGGAGCGCTACGAAAATATTCGCCGCGCCTATGACGTGCCTCCGGAACTGCTGGAGATTGAGCTCACGGAAAGCCTGGTTTTCGAAAATCCGCATCTGTTGGTCCAATTCATAGAGCGGATCCGCGCCCACGGCTACCATTGTTCCATTGACGATTTCGGCAGTGGTTATTCCTCGCTGAACCTTCTCAAGGACATGAACGTCAACGTCCTCAAGCTGGACAGGGTTTTTTTCGCCTCGCAGGAGGCGGACAACGCCCGCGAACGGATCGTGATCGTCTCGGTCATCGACCTGGCCAAGAAGCTCAGCATGGGCACCGTGGCCGAGGGCGTGGAGACGCCCCGGCAGGTGGAATTTCTGCAACAGGCCGACTGCGACATGGTTCAGGGCTATGTTTTTTCCCGGCCCGTGCCTCTGGCGGAATTTGAGCAAATGGCTTTCGGCCGGGAAATCGCCGCCTGAGAACCCCACTGGGGGATCGTGCTGTAATTGGTAAAAGTTTTTTGGGAGACGTGAGAGAGGCCCTTTTTTTAAAGGGGCCTCTCTCGCAAAAATACTCTTTCCCAAGAAAAAGACGCCCCGCGAGGGGCGTCTCAGACTGATGACAAACCCCGCTTCGCGTGGTTTGCGCCACCAACGGCGGCTAAGCCGCCGGGTGGAAAGGCACGAAAATCAGTCGCTTAACGGCACGGCAAAGCCGCGACCTGCTCCTGATTTTCGGGGCTGCCGACGTTGTCAACAGCCTCAGACGCCCCTCGCGGGGCGTCTTTTTGTCAACGTATGTCTGCGGGCCGCGTGTTTTATTCGGCGGCCTTGGCCGCCTGGTGTTCGGCAATAACCTTTTCGGCCACGGGTTGCGGCGCTTCCTCATAGTGGTCGAATTCCATGGTGAAGAAGCCCTGGCCGCCGGTCATGGAGCGCAGGTCCGGCGCGTAGCGCAGCACTTCGCTCATGGGCACGTGAGCCTTGATTTCAGTGATGCCCGCCTGGGAGTCCGAACCCAGCACCTTGCCCCGGCGGGAGGAAAGGTCGCCGATCACGTCGCCCATGCTCTCGTCCGGAATGGATACGGTCAGCAGCACAATGGGCTCAAGCAGTACGGGCTTGAGGCCTTCCATGGCCTTTTTGAAGGCCAGGGAACCGGCCACCTTGAAGGCCATTTCCGAGGAGTCCACAGTGTGGTAGCTGCCGTCGTAAACCTTGACGCGGAAGTCCACCACCTGGCAGCCGGCCAGGAAACCGCGCGCCGCCGCTTCCTGAACGCCCTTGTCGATGGCCGGGATGTACTGGCGCGGAATGACGCCGCCCACAATGGCGTCCTCAAAGACATAGCCGGAACCGCGCGGCAGTCCTTCCATTTCGATCCAGCAGTCGCCGAACTGGCCGCGTCCGCCGGATTGCTTTTTGTGGCGGCCCTGCACCTGGCATTTGCCGCGCACGGTCTCGCGATAGGGCACTTTGGGCGTTTTGAGCACGATGTCGATCTTGAAGCGGCGTTTGGCCTTTTCCACAGAAAGTTCGATATGCAGCTGGCCCATGCCGGAGAGCAGAATGTCGCCGTTTTCCTCGTCGCGGCCCAGCTTGAGCGTGATGTCCTCGTCCAGCAGGCGCTGGATGGCCGCGTAGACTTTGTCCTCTTCGCCCTTTTCCTTGGGGGCCAGAGCGTAGGTGATCAACTGCGGCGGCAGTTCGGGCATGGGCAGGGCAAAGGGGGCTTTTTCGTCGCAGAGGGTGTCGCCGGTGCGCGTGTTTTTGAGTTTTGCCACGGCCACAATGGCGCCCGGTCCCACGGGTTCCTTGCAGGGCGTCTGGTTTTTGCCCACCAGGTAAAGCAGGCTGCCCAGGCGTTCGGTATCCTCGCTGCGCATGTTCCTGAGCGTGGCGTCGCCGTTGATGGTGCCGGAAAGCACCCGCAGTATGGAAAGCTGCCCGGCAAAGGGATCGGCCAGGGTCTTGAACACAAAGCAGGCCACCGGCCCGTCCGGATCAGGCGCGCGCTCGGCTCCGGCGGCATCCACAAAGGCCGGGCGCTCCAGGGGCGAGGGCAACAGGGCTTCCACCGCGTCCAGAACAGCTTTGCCGCCCTTGTTCTCCAGGGCGGAGCAGACCATCACCGGGGTCAGTTCGCCGCTGAGCACGCCCTTACGCAGGCCAAATTGCAGATCTTCCAGGGAAAGGCTGCCTTCCTCCAGATATTTTTCCATCAACACTTCATCGCTTTCCGCGATGTTTTCCACGGTCACGTCGCGCAGCAGGCTCACGTCGTCCGTGAGGTCGGCGGGAATTTCAGCCTCGCTGCTGCCGCCGTTTTCGGTGAACATCCGGGCTTTTCCGGTCAACACGTCCACCACGCCCACAAAGGCTTCGCCTTGGCGGATGGGCACCTGCAAGGCCACGGGTTTAACGCCCAGAGCGGCCAGACCGTCAAAGGCCATGTGGAAGTCGGCCCGGTCGCGGTCCAGCTTGTTGATGATGATCATGGCGGGCAGATTTTCCGCGCGGACCATGCTCCAGAATTTTTTGCTCAAGGGGCGTACGCCGTCCACGGCGTCCAGCACGAACAGCACGCTGTCCACGCCCTTGAGCAGGCATTCCATATCGCCGGTAAAATTGCCGTCGCCGGGGATGTCCAGCAGGAAATGGCGGTTCTTGTTCCAGAGGTAGGCAGCGCAGGCGGGCTGCACCGAACCGCGGCGGCGCACTTCCTCGGGTTCGTAGTCCAGGCTGGTGGTGCCGTCTTCAATGGCGCCCATACGGGTGACGGCCCCGGCGTTGAACAGCAGCATTTCGGCCAGCGAAGTTTTGCCGCAGCCGCCGGTGCCGACGAGAGCGAAAGTGCGTTGCATTTCCAGAGGGGTTGGCATGGTTTTCTCCCTTAGTAAGCGATATGGCGGCGCGAAACGAGGGCGCGCAAGCCGGGTGAACGAAACCAGGGAAGGCCCGCGCGCGGGCCGCGCGCGTCAATCAGGATAAACGATACAGTCTTGCCGGAAAAAAGGGAAGAGCCCCGCCCTTGGCCGCGGAGGGCCCGTGCCGTGGCGGCGTATGGAGCGGGAGATGCGGAACGGTATGCGCGGCGCTTGACAGAGGCCCGCGCAATGGCGAAATTACCCGTAAAAGCGGAGGCCATGCCGATGATTCTGGAATGGGCAGCCGCCGGGGCTGTAATCCTGGCGGGCCTGATTTTCTGCGTGCGCATCATGCGGCGCGGCATCACCACTCTGGATGAGGACCGGGCCCAGTATCTGGAGCGCATCCACGCCGAAGAGCGGCAACTGGATGAGGACAGGAAAAATATTTCCCTGGACGAGCATCTTCATGTGCTGCACGCGGCGGTGGCGGATCTGCTGCGTCTGGCGGGCAACCCGCCCGGCCACGCGCTGACGGGGCAGGGTTCGACCCTGGTGCTGCGTACCCCGGAAGGGGAGTGGCGCATTGAGCTGATCATGCGCGAACGCACCCTGCGCCGTACCCACAAAGTGCTGCACGGGCGCAGCCGCTGGCTGCTGAGCGGCTTCGGCCGCAACGAGCATTTTGAGGATCTGGCGGGCCTGATGCGCAACCTCAACGCCTATCTGCACGGCGACAAGCTGGTGCCGCCCGAGCCCGCGCACTTGGCGCGCCGCCTCAGCCATTAATAAAGGAACGCCTCCTGTCCTGACCGGGCAAGGCGGCGTTTTCATAACAACGTGATAAAGGCTGAGCCTGGAGCGTTTCACAGGTATTCTACACCTAGAGCAATTTCATTTTGAAAGTGCCCTGCTGACGCGAAGGCGGCAGCCGCCACGAAGACCGACCCGACGGGCGGCCCGTAGGGCCGTGCCTGTAGCCCAAAGGGCGTACAGGCATCGAGAGCAACGCGGCGTGGATTCCGGCGAAAACAACGCTTTTCGCCAGAATGCCAACTTTGAAATTCGTAAAATTTCAAAGGTAATCCGCTCTAGGAACGCGGCAGACTCCGCATATACCGGTCCATGGCGTCGGCCACTGTTTTGGAGCAGTGCACGGCCTCCACCACGGTTTTGGCGCCCCGCACCACGTCGCCCGAGGCGAAGATGCCCGGATGGGTGGTGGCCCCCTGCGCGTCTGTTTTCACCAGGCCGCGTTCGTTGATCTCTATGCCTCTGGACGTGGACACGATCTTGTCCTTGGGGCCCTGGCCGATGGCGATGACCACAGAATCCGAGGGCTCCAGAAAATCCTCGCCTTCCACTTCGCCGGCATGGCCTTCCGCATCGTAGGCCAGGCGGCGGAACACCGCTCCTTCCGGGCGGATTTCCACGGGCCGCACGCAATTGTGAAAGTCCACGCCGTCCACCCCGGCGTACTCCACCTCGCGCGGGCTGGCGGCCGGCACGGGTTTGCGGGCGTAAATGGTGACCTTGCGCGCGCCGTGCCGCAGAATGGTGCGGGCCGCGTCAATGGCCGCGTTGCCCGCGCCGATCACACTGACCGTTTCGCCCAGATTGTAGACCGCCGGATTGCAGAGATAGTCGATGGCAAAATGGACGTTCCCCAGGCTTTCACCCTTGATACCCAGGCTGTTGGGCCGCCAGACGCCCGTGCCGATGAACACGGCGCTGTAGCCGTCCCGAAACAGGTCGTCCATGCGCAGCGCGCCGCCGATGGTCGTATTGGGGCGGATGCGCACGCCCAGTTCCAGCAGGCGCTGTTGATAACGGTCCAGGATGCTCTTGGGCAGGCGGAAGGCGGGAATGCCGTAGCGCAGGACGCCGCCGATGCGGTCGTGGGATTCGAAAATGGTCACGGCATAGCCGCGCTGGGCCAGAATGATGGCAATGGTCAGTCCGGCCGGGCCCGAGCCGATGATGGCGGCGGCCAAGCCATTCTGGGGCGGCCGGGGCGGATGGTGGGCGGCCAGGAAGCGCTCGGAGATATAGTTCTCGATGCTGCTGATGTGCACGGGGCTGCCTTTTTTGCCCAGAATGCAATGTCCCTCACACTGTTTTTCATGGTCGCAGACCAGGGAGCAGACAATGGAAAGGGGATTGTTGTCAAAAAGCATCTGCCCGGCTTCGTCGATATTCCCGTTCAGGAACTGCTCGATCATCACCGGGATATTGGTGTTGATGGGGCAGCCCGTGCGGCAGAGCGGCTTTTTGCAGTGCAGACAGCGCCGGGCTTCGTTGATGACATGCAGCGCCATGGCTTCTCCTTATATATGAGGTCGCAGGGGGCGTTGCCCCCCTGTGCCTAGCATTTCTCAGCCGCGCACAACTGCCGGAACCAGTCCGGCACGGGCACGGGCCGCCCCTGGGGGTTGACCAGGGCGTGCTGGGTCATGCCCTCGGCCAGCAGGCGCGTCTTGTCCTCGTTCCATATCTCATATACAAAACGCAGTGAGGCCCGGCCCCATTCGCTGATGCCCGCGCGCACCTGCACAAGGTCGTCGTAATGCGCCGGCGCGCGGTAGCGGCACTGGGCCTCGCGCACGGGCAGAATGATGCCCTTTTTTTCCACGTCCGCGTAGCTCATGCCGCACTGGCGGATATAGGCGCTGCGGGCGCGTTCGAACAGATGCAGATATTCGGCGTAATACAAGACTCCCATGGTGTCCGTTTCTCCGTAGGACACACGATGGGGCAACCAGACCTCGGGGGTGGGGAAATCATGCACGGGCAAGCTCCTTGTTTCGGCGCGGGCTGTAAGCGGCGCGCGTCCGTAAGGGCCGGGGGCGCGTCGCGTCCGGCCTTGATTGTGGTTTTGCTGGCGAGTCTTGTGCTCTCCGCCTGCGCCGGCAAGAAACCGCAGTCCGAAGATCTGCCGCCGTTGGGGCCGCCGGTGGCCGTGCAGGAAAGCCCGGAATTTTTCGTCGCCAATCTGGCCCCCCGCAACCAGGATCTGACCAGTTGGAAGGACATGGCCCCTACCGTGCGCAAGTCTCTGCGCTATGTCAACAGCAAGCCGCAGGGCGCGGCGGCCGTCAAGCGGCCGGGCCTGACCGTGACCTGGGGGGATCTTTCCCGCAGCCTGACCCGTTTGCGGGAACTGCTGCCGCGCCTGGATGCGGAGCCGGACCTGTTGCTGGCCAATTTTCGCTGGGTGGAAGTGCCGGGCGGCATCAATTATTCCGGCTACTATGAACCGCAGGTGCGGGCCAGCCGTACGCGCAAGCCCGGCTATACCCAGGCCATCTACGGCCTGCCGCCGGACCTGAAGCGGGTGCGGGCCAAACGCGGCCGCTATCATGACCGCCGCGCCATTGAGGAAAAACAGGTGCTGGCCAACCGGGGCCTGGAACTGGCCTGGGCCGCGGACCCGGTGGACGTCTTTTTTCTGGAAATCCAGGGCTCGGGCCGCCTGATTTTTGACGACGGCACCCAGGCCTATGTCAACTACGCCGGGCAGAACGGCCACAAATACAAAAGCTCGGGCCGGATCATGCGCGAGAAGGGCCTGCTCAAGCGCGGCGATATTTTTGAACAGCGCGAGTGGTTCAGGAACAATCCCGGGCGGGTGCGCGAAATCCTCAATGAAAATCCCAGCTACGTCTTTTTCAAGTTCGGCGGCAGGGGGCCCACCGGGGCCATGGGCCATGAGGTGGACGACTGGCTTTCCCTGGCCACGGACCGTTCCTATATTCCCTTGGGCTCCCTTGTGGCCTACGGGGTCAATGCCCCGGACGAGCGGCGCGGCAGCGTGCCCCTGCGCGGCATCGGTTTTGCCCAGGATGTGGGCGGGGCCATCAAGCGCAACCGTATCGACATTTTCTGCGGCGGCGATGCGCGGGCCAATTACGTGGCCAGCCATCTGGACGCCAAGGGCCCGGCCTGGGTGCTGCTGGCCCGCTGACCGCGCATGCAGCAAATCCTTGCCGTGAAATGCGAGTAGACGGGCTTTGCTCGCCGTAAACGAGCATTTCAAGTGTTAACTGCTCTAAAGGAGATCAACCGTGTTGGACAATGACCATCAGGCCCTCATGGCCCGCGCCGGGGAAAGGGACATTTGCATCCTGCCCGCCATGGGCAACCGCCACGGCTTGATCACCGGGGCCACGGGCACGGGCAAGACCGTGACCCTGCAAAGCTTGGCTGAAACCTTCAGCGCCCTGGGCGTGCCGGTCTTTCTGGCCGACGTCAAGGGCGATCTCTCGGGCCTGGCCAAGGCAGGCGCGCCCACGGGGAAAATGGCCGAGCGCATTGCCCGGCTGGGCCTTGCGGCGCGCGGTTATCTCAATCAGGCGTTTCCGGTCTGCTTCTGGGACGTGTTCGGCAAAAGCGGCCATCCTCTGCGCGCCACGGTGAGCGAAATGGGGCCCTTGCTGCTCTCCCGCCTGCTCAACCTCAACGAGGTGCAGAGCGGGGTGCTCCATCTGGTCTTCCGCATTGCCGACGACGCGGGTCTGCTGCTTCTGGACATGAAGGATCTGCGCAGCATGGTGCAGCATGTGGGCGATGAGCGCGATCAATACAGAACAGCCTACGGGCAGATTTCCACGGCCAGCGTGGGGGCCATCCAGCGCGGCCTGCTGCGTCTGGAGGAAGAGGGCGGGGACCGCTTTTTCGGCGAACCGGCCCTGGACATCATGGATCTGCTCCAGACCGACAGCCGGGGCCGGGGCGTGGTCAACATTCTGGCCGCGGACGCGCTGATGAACGCGCCGCTTTATTCCAGCGTATTGCTCTGGCTGTTGTCCGAGCTGTTTGAACGTCTGCCCGAAGCGGGCGATACGGACAAGCCGCGTCTGGTCTTCTTTTTCGACGAGGCCCATTTGCTCTTTGACGGAGCGCCGCCCGTGCTGCTGCAAAAGATCGAGCAGGTGACGCGTTTGATCCGTTCGCGCGGGGTGGGGGTCTATTTTGTGAGCCAGAACCCGGCGGACATGCCGGACAGCGTGCTGGGCCAGCTCGGCAATCGCGTGCAGCACGCCCTGCGGGCCTTCACTCCCGGGGAGCAGAAGGCCGTGCGCGCCGCGGCCCGGGCTTTTCGGCCCAATCCGGCTTTCAATACCGGAGATGTCATCAGTCAGCTGGCCGTGGGCGAGGCTCTGGTGTCTTTTCTGGACGCCGACGGCGCGCCCCGGATAGTGGAGCGGGCGCTGATTGTGCCGCCGCAGAGCCAGGTGGGGCCCATCACGCCCGAAGAGCGCGCCGTGGTCATGCGGAATTCGCTGGCGGCGGGAGCGTATGAGCAGGCCGTGGACCGCGAGTCGGCCTATGAAATTCTGGCCGCGCGCGCCGTCCGCCGACAGGAGGCCGAGGACGATGAGGCCCGGCGCAAGGCCGAAGCCCTGGCTGAAAAGGAGCGCCTGCGGCAGGAGGCCGCGGCCCGGCGCGAAGAGACGCGCGCCCGGAAAAGCGGCGGTGACGGCCTGGGGGATATTCTGGGCTCAGTAGCCAAACAGACGACCCGTACCATCGGCACTACCGTGGGCCGGGAGATCGGGCGCACGTTGATCCGGGGATTGCTGGGCGGCCTGTTCGGCAAGCGCTGAGAAAGAGCACGGCAATCTGGTTATGCTCTCAGGCCGCGCGCGGCACAGCGCATTGCAAGAGGCGCGTTCCTTTGAAAAAGCGGAGCCTTTCAAAGGCAAACCGCTCTGGAAGGAAAAGAATATGAACGACTCCGAAGACCCGCGGGTTTCGGTTCCCGCTCCGTCCGAATGCCGTCGGGAAAAATGCGCCGCGCGGCGGGCCGCCATCCTGGAAGCGGCGCTGGAAGAGTTCAGCCGCCAGGGCTTCGCCGCGGCCCGCATGGAAGACATCGCCCGGCGGGCGCGGGTTTCCAAGGGCAGTCTCTATCTTTACTTCCCCACCAAAAAAGCCCTCTTCCAGGGGGTCATTGAAGAGGGCTTCCGGCCTTTTTTCGAGCACAAGCAGGCTCTCTTGCGGGATACTTCCCTGAACCCGCGCGACAAGCTGTTGCGGATGTACGCGCCCCTGATCACGGGCGGTCCAGACTCGTCCCTGCGGCGTTGCGTGCGTCTGGCATTCAGCGAGGGTCTGCATGATCCGGAGCTGATGGGCGGTTTTTACGAGAGTTTTCTTGCCCCCAATACAGCCCGTTTGCGCGAGGAATTTCTGCCCGCGGCCCGCACGCCCAATGTGCACGCCGCCCTGGACCGCTTTCCCCTGCTGCTGATGGCGCCCTTGCTTTTCGGAGTGCTCCGCGACGATCTCTTTGCCAGAGCCGTGCCTCAGGATTTGCTGGGCCTGTTCAGCGCGCATCTGGATATTCTTTTTCCCGATTCCCCCGTCTCACCCCCGCCGGGCCAGCCAGATCAGGCCTGAAAGCAGCACAAAGAGCACGCCGCCCAGCCAGAACAACTCATCAAAACTCAGAATGAATCCCTGCCGGGTGATTTCATTGGCGATCCAGGCCTTGGCCTGGGGGCCGGTCATGCCGAGCTGTTCCAGGGCGCGCAGGGCCGTGTCCCAGACCGGGTTATAGTCGTTGATGCCCTCCGTCAGCCGGGCATGGTGCAGGGCTTCGCGCCGCTCCCACATGGTCGTGACCAGGGATGAGCCGATGGAACCGGCCAGCACCCGCACGCAGTTGGACAGGCTGGAGGCGGCGGCCAGATCGCTGTTGGGCAGACCGGAAAGGATGATGGTCGTGAGCGGCATGAAAAAGAGGGCCACGCCGATGCCCAGGATCAACTGGGGAAGAGCCACGGAAAAGAAATCCATGCCCGGCGTGGAACCGGCGCGCCAGAAAAAGCAGCCGGCAAAGACCAGAAAGCTCAGGCAGGCCATCAGGCGCATGTCCAGGCGGCGGGCCTGCTTGCCCAGAATGGGCGAGATGATCAGCGGAAACACGCCCACCGGGGCCAGGGAAAAACCGGCCCACATGGCCGTGTAGGACAGGCGCGCCTGGAGCATCAGAGGCAGCAGCACCACGGAGGCGAAGTAGAGCAGAAAGCCCAGGCTGATGCAGATGGTTCCCACCGTGAAATTGCGATGCCGGAACAGGGAAAGGTTGACCACCGGATGTTTTTCCGTGAGTTCCCAGGCGATGAAAAAGGCGATGCCCACCACGGCTGCGACGCCCAGAGTCACGATATAGCCCGAGGCGAACCAGTCGTGATCCTTGCCCTCGTCAAGCATGAGCTGCAGGCAGCCGATGCCCACGACCAGCAGCACCAGGCCGACCACGTCGATGGGCGCTTTGCCGATGGGGGTTTCCCGCCCGTGCAGGGGGGCGCGCAGAAGCAGCAGACCCAGGGCGCCCACCGGCACGTTGACGAAGAAAATCCAGCCCCAGTGGTAATTGTCGCAGATCCAGCCGCCCAGAATGGGCCCCAGAATGGGAGCCAGCACCACCACCATGGCCCAGAGCGAGAGGGCCAGGCCGCGTTTTTCCGGAGGATAGCAGGCCAGCAGCAGACTTTGGGAAAGCGGCAGAATGGGCCCGGCCGAGACGCCCTGCACCAGACGGAAAAAAATCAGCATGCCGAGGCTGCTGGAGATGCCGCACAAGAAGGAAGAAAGCACGAACAGCGCGCTGGCGGCGAAGTAAAGCCGCACCTCGCCCAACCGCCGGGCCAGCCAGCCGGTGAGCGGGATGGCCACGGCGTTGGCCACGCCGAAAAAGGTGATCACCCAGGTGCCCTGGGAGACGGCCACGCCGAGATTGCCCGCGATGGTCGAAAGAGCCACGTTGGCGATGGTCGAATCCAGCACGGTCATGGCCGTGAGCACGGCAATGCCCACGGTGGCCGTCACCAGCGGGCCGCCGCGCAGCGGCGTGAGCGCGATCTCGCTCATAGTCCGGCCTGGTGCGAAGAGGCGGACGCGGCCTGGATATTGGCCGCGATGATTGCGTTGATACGTTCATCCACCGGCGCGAAATCCACGGGCGGGGTCTGGGCGGCCAGGCTGGCCGGGGGTTCGGGCCGGGAAGCGGTGAGCAGCATGGGGCCGTCCTGATTCCTGGTATCGACCTCCACAGTGACGGAAAGGCCCACCAGCAAAGGGTGCTCCCGCAGCTCATCTTCTTGGAGGGCGATGCGCACCGGCACGCGCTGGACCACCTTGATCCAGTTGCCCGTGGCGTTCTGGGGCGGCAACAGCGAAAAAACGCTGCCCGTGCCCGCCGCGAAACCCTGGACCGTGCCGTGATAGGTCACGGAACCGCCGTACATGTCGGCCGTAATCAGGGCGGGCTGGCCGATGCGCATGCGCTTGAGCTGGCTTTCCTTGAAATTGGCGTCCACCCAGAGACTGTCCAGCGGCACCACGGCCAGCAGGGCCTTGCCGGGCGTGACGTACTCGCCCACCTGCACGGCGCGTCGGGCCACCTGGCCGCGCACCGGGCTGCGTACGGTAGCGCGCTGCAAATCCAGCCAGCGCTCGCGCACAGCCGAGGCCGCTTCCCTGACGGCGGGCTGTTCGGCCACCGGCGTGTCCAGCAGCACGGCGGTCAGGGCGTTGCGCTGGGCTTCGGCCACGGACAGGGCGTGACGGGCCGTGGCCACGTCTTCAATGCTGTGGATGAATTCCTCCTTGCGCACGGCCTTGTCCTTGATCAGCTGCTGGCGTCGCTCCAGGTTGCCCTGCTGGCGCTGTAGGTCGATCTTGCGCATGGCGATGTTGGCTTCGCTCTGGCGCAATTCGGCTTCGAGCTTGCAGGTTTCGCGCACGGCCGAGGCCAGGCTGATCAGGGCATGCTCATAGGCCAGGCGGGCGTCCACCGGATCAATGGGCACCAGGGCCTGTCCGGCTTCCACCCGGTCCGTGTCGTCGGCCAGCACCGCCGTGACCCGACCCGCCACCTGGGGCATGACCGTGACCGTATTGCCCGAAACATAGGCGTCGTCCGTGTTTTCCTCGTAGCGCAGCACCAAAGCCCACCAGATGCCCCAGACTACGCCGGCGGCCAGAAAAAAGCCCGTGAGCAGAAGCAGGACGCGCGCCCGGCGGCCAGCCCGCATTTTATCGAAATCCGGCAGACGGCGTTGCTGCCGCGCTTGTGTTTCCGGCTGGTTTTGCGCCTCGTCCATAACGCTCCCTTTTTTCATATTTTTCTGAATAGAACTGACCGGTCAGTACTATAACCGGAGGAAACGGCTGTCAACGCGGCTGCAGCCGTCACAAAAAGTCTGAACGGTATGTCCCACGGAAAGTACACCGGGGTTTGTCAAGGAATCATTATAGCCTATGTGGCTTCTGCGCAAAGGCACGCTGCAAAAAATTTAAAACTGCCATTATAGAGGGGCTTCATACTGTGTGGATACGGAAAATTTTTGTCCGCCATCCTGATTCCGGACAGAATTTTTGAAATTATACAATTATTCATTGGAGAAGAGATTTTTGTCATTAGAATGGGTACGAGTGAAGAATCATACAAAAAGTTTATTATGCATGGAAGTCATGGATGACCTATTTATTATGCGCGTCAACGTACATTATAATTTTGTATTGAGGATAATGCTTGACGACATCAACAAAAAAAAATATTTTTCTAAAAAAATGATATTCTTGAAGATTAGCGGTCAGCCATTTTTTCAATCTTACGATTCTTCATGATGATAAGTAATCATGTAGAGTCACATAGATACAATAAAGAAGGGTTGTAAATGCTCTCTCTCTCTCTCTCTCTCTCTCTCTCTCTCTCTCTCTCTCTCTCTCTCTCTCTAGTCAGCATAAATTTTTTAACGGTATACTGCTGAGCGCCCGTACTGATTATTATCAGTGCGGGCTCTTTTATGTTTTGGCGTGTCCATATTGAACTATGGGAATTATGATTTTTTAATTTTGAAAATTTTCAACGTTATATAGAAAATTATAGAAAAGAGAATGGTTTATGTTTTCTATTATAGTTATTTCAATAAATAGAATTTATCTTGTTGAGAGATTGTTTTTGAGTTTGTGTAAGCAGATATATAAAAATTTTGAAATCGTTTTTATTTATGGTCCATCGATTAACAAGGATGATATTGATGCGTTATGTAATTTATTTTCAAATCTGCCTATCAGGACTTTTCAATCTCAAGATAATTGCCTCTCCAGATCAAGAAACTTGGCTTTATCAAAGATACGTGGCGATTTTTTTGCGATTCCGGATGATGATTGTGTGTACGAGCCGAGCACTCTCGAACTGGCGAGGGAGCTTTTTGAAAAGTATCCTCTTATCTCTGCGATAATGGGGAAACACGTGGGGCTTGACGAGAGCTGTGAAAGAAAAAATACAGCTCCTGTTTTTTTGACTCGCTATGCAATTTTTAACAATTGCCCAAGCTATATTCAATTTTACAGGTCCAGTATACTGCCTAATGTGGGCTTTTTTGACGAGAATCTTGGTGTTGGCAGCCATACGCCGTATCAGTCTGGAGAGGAGACGGATTTTGCATTGCGAACAATGCAGGCAGGCTTTGCCATAGCGCGTGCAGAGTCTGTTCTGGTTCATCATCCTTATGAAAATTTACAAAATCCCTCTCTAAGACGAAAAGTGCATGCGTATGCCGCAGGGAGAATGTATCTTTTACGTAAACATCATTTTTCATTTATCTTTATGATTGTAAATGTCTTCTACCCACTTGTAATATTGCCATATGAATGTCTTAGAGAATGCATCTATATGATAAAATATAGAATTGCGATGTTTTTTTACAGATTAATAAATATTATAGGGACAAAGTGAATATTGCCATTGTGACTCGTGAAGTGTCCGAGCTGACGAAAAACGGCGGGATAGGTACGGCGATGCGCTATCTCTGCGAATACCTCACGCTTTGTGGAAAACATAACATTGCTATTTATTATACAGGTCGCCCAGATATTGCGATGACGTTGTTTTCAAGAAAGATGCAAAAACGTGGTATTAATTTTTATCCTATTATATCCTGGTTTGGTTTGTTGTTGCGTGATCAGGTGAAGAGTGCATGGCGAACGTATGAACTGTTATCTAAAACAGAGCATGATATCTATCTTTTTCATGATTTTATGGCGGACAGCTTTTATTGCATGCAAGCTAAAATGCGAGAAGTAGCATTTACAGGCCGTCCTCTGGGCATAATCACTCATGGACCGTCTCTTTGGGTGGATGAAGGGAATAGGCATATGGCTGAAAATGGAAAAAGAAGACATCTTTATGAGATGGAGCAGGCCTGTTGCGAACAGGCGGACTTTCTTGTCAGCCCAAGTCGCTATCTTCTGGACTGGATGCGTGAGCGCGGGTGGCGTTTGCCAGAGCGTTCCTTCTGTATTCCCAATTTTACATCCATGCCCGGCAACCTGCCGTCCTGGTCCGCCAGGAAGCTACCCAGGCTGGATTGCGACTCTCTTCGGGAGATTGTTTTCTTCGGTCGTTTGGAAACGCGCAAGGGAATACGGATTTTTTGTGACGCGCTCCTGTCCCTGCCGGTTGGGTTGCTGAGCGGACGATGTATCACCTTTTTGGGAAAAGAAGCGGATTTTCGCGTTCGGGATATCCGAAGCACATTGGCCCCGTTGGAACAGTGCGGCATCAAAATCGTTTTTTTGACGAACTACAACACGCTGGAAGCTCGTCGTTATCTGTGTGGCAACGGTATCCTGGCGATTATGCCCTCCTTGCGGGAGAATTCGCCTTGTACTGTCAGCGAATGCCTTGAACATCGCGTCCCCTTTCTCGCCTCTTCCGTTGGAGGAGGCAAAGAGCTTATCCACGAGGAAGACAGGGCTTTCGTAATATTTGATCCTCGCGCTTCTTGTCTTGCGGAGCGCCTGCGGGACATTCTGGAAGGGCAGGGCATTATTGCGGCTCGGCCTTCACAAGCATCGGATGCCCTGTTGCAGCAGTGGCAAAACCTCTTGCAGCGCTTTGTGCCTTCTGCGGCCAATGGGCGGACTTCAAAATTTTTCAGATTCTGAGGAGAGAAGTGTGGCTTGTACACCTGTATTGCGGCATCTTGTAAACAAATTGTATGGCAAGTATGTTCATAAAGATGACCGAGAGCTTCTTAACTTTGTATTTGCAAAAAATCCAACACAAGAACTTTTGGATAATTGTTTTTCTGTGTGCGATATTGAAGCTTTGGGAGCTGGAAAGTGTATTTTACTTTCATATTTGGCTCATGATAATCCTGATCTTAAACTTTCAAAATATGCTGGACCGCGTATTACTGGACTTATTACGTATTATCGCTTTGCCAACATGAAAACATTGTCTCATTTTTCGCGGATAGGCAAGGCGTACAATGCGGCGGGTATTCCCATGGTGCTGTTCAAGGGCGGGGCCATGAAGGTTTTGCGCCCGGAGCTGCCGCGCCCCATGGGAGATGTGGACATTCTTATCCCAGCTGATCGCATTGAGGAAGCGACTCGCATCGGTGAGGGGCTTGGCTATCTGCATTACAAGGAAGAGTCCAAGCATGCCGTGGATTTCCACACGGAAACGGAAAGCGCCGTTGATGTGCATCATTCCATTTTTGATCCGGACAGGGATTTGAAGCAGTTCCACGATGGCCTGTTCGCGCGCGCAACACCGCGTCGTGCTTTTGGCGTGGATTCCCTGTTGCCGTGCCATGAGGATCTCTGCTTTCTTGTCATGGCTAACCTCACCAAAAATTTACGTGAGCATACATCTCTCGGCAATTTGTATTATGCGCTCTGCGATTGCCAGTATCTGCAAAAAGCGTCTTCTTTTGATTGGGGACTTGTCTGGAGAGATGCCGTCGTCTGCGGGCAGGAGCTTGAGATACGTTTTGCCGCCGAATTCATGAATGCCATCGTCGCGGACACTATTCCCGATCTGGACAAATATTTTCCAGCTGATCCCGCCATGGAAGCCTTTTGCAATCAGGTCATCTTTGATGAGGACTATTTTCTGCCACGCCAAAAGGAATGCCAGGCCATCCGGGTGGTGGAGCTCAAGAACAATCCCTGGAAGTTCGGCTCATTCATTGCGAAGTTTCTACTGATGAAAAAGCTGCGCCACAATCCGGCCTTTGTCGATTGGTATCTGCGCAAGCAGTGCCCACAGGAGTTCATGGATGCGCATTGACAAACCTTCGGAACAATGTCTTTCGCTGATATACCGCTACCTCAACGCCCGAGCCAGCCGCGGCAACGATCCGGCTTTTGTCAGCTATTTGCGGATAGGGACGCAAACATTGCGCTTGGTCAGCTATGCGGCCGACTTCGAGTGGCATGTACACAATCAGCTTGAATATGTTCTTTTGGACGAACCATCCGATTATGACGCGACATTTGTCATCTGGCAGGAAGAGGATTTTGCCGCATTGGTCAAAGACCTCTATACGGTCGATAAAACTTCAGAACTGTACCGCAGGTACAGAATTGATCAGGTGCGTGGCGCTCATGCCGATTTTTCCTACTTTAGCGTTTTTGACGAAGATATAATACATGGCAAACCGCTGATGGAAATCCATGCATCCGGAAATCAGCTTGTGGGTTGGAACCCTCGCACCAATACCTACTATTATGCCGTCAAGGATCTCACCCCGGAAGAATTGATCAAGCGAGGGCACCTTTTTGTCCGGCTCTTTGCGCGCTTTCTCAAGGGACCGCAAAGCAATTTGGCGCATGGTGCCGTGGTCGGTTTAAACGATACCGGAGTATTACTTTGCGGCATGGGCTATCGCGGAAAATCCACATTTTCCGTCAGCGCGCTGTTGGACGGCTTTGACTATGTGTCTGATGACTATCTGCTTCTGGAGCAAAAAGACGGCATTCTGCGCGCCTCGCCCATTTATTCCATTATCACCCTGTCACCGCAGATCTGGCAACAACTATCAGCACGCTTGGATGCCGCCTTTGTTTCAAACAACGCGCGAAAAGACAAATATGTTTTTAATATAGGTCGATATCATAACAGATTTGTCAGTGAATATCCTGTACGCTTGTGCATGCACCTGAATATCTGTAACTGTGACGCGCCCAGCATCGAGTCGGGGTACAAAGCTAAGGGATTGGATGAACTTGTATACTCCTCAGTCATGCAAACCGGTGAAACGCAGGATATCAGTACTATCTACAAATTGGCGTCATTTGTGAACGATTTGCCGTTTTATCGCATTAATCTTTCTCGTGATCTGGCGGCGAACATCCAATGTTTGCGGAAATTTTTGGAACATTTCAATCAATAACAGTCAATAAGGAGATAAGTGGCATGACGACTTATGTCTTGAATGAAGACAAAATGTTCAGTGATATTGCCGATGGCGTTGCCATCATCATCAATAGCGAAACCGGAATCTACTACGGCATGAACGGTTTCGGCAGCGCGGTTTTTGAAAATATCCTCGCCGGCGCGGCCGTTGAAGATATCCTTGCCGCCGTCAAGAGCTTTGACGGAGCGCCGGAGGATATGGACGCGCGAATGGCCGAGTTTGTAAACCGCCTTAAGTCATTTGAAATCGTGCTGCAAGGCGGTGCTTCGGGCAATGTCACACTGGATGCCTCTGTGGCCGCAGGCGATAATTTTGAGTTGATGGTCAATGAATACAACGACGCACAGGAATTGCTCCTGGCCGACCCCATTCACGAAGTGAAGGAAGATACCGGCTGGCAACCGGACAAGGTCGCGTTGGAAACGGATGAGGAAGTTGTCAAGGCCAAAGAGGTGAAAATAAAGTAAGGGACTGCTAAACTTGTACTTCGGCGATCTTGCAGATGATATGGATTAAGCCCTTGGCAACCGCCGGGGCTTCCAAGATTTCCTGGGGGGAGTCCAAAATTTTCATCATTATTTGGACCTGCAACACTGATATATATAAGTCACAGTTGCACTACATGCTTTTGCTATGCACTGATTTTATAGGATAAACAATGAAACAAAATGCTCCTCTTGCCATATTTGCTTTTAATAGGCCAGAATATCTGCAACGGACACTGCAAGCTCTTGCGCAGAATACCTTGGCATCTGAAACAGATGTCACTATATTTTGCGATGGGCCACGAAATGAACAGGATATGGAGAAAATTGAGGAAGTTCACGCTGTTGCACAGTCTGCAACAGGATTTCACACATTGAATATTGTCAAACGTGATATAAATATGGGATGTGCAAATTCTGTCATTACAGGAATAAACACAATTCTAGAAGAAGATAAACATATTATTGTTATTGAGGATGATGTAGTCTGCTCTCCTTATACATTGTCTTTTCTCAATAAAGGATTGCACATTTATAAAAATAATCAATCAATTTTTGATATTTCGGCTTGGTCATTACCGCCTTCATTATTGCCCATTCCGGATAATTATGCATGGGATGTATATGCTATACCACGCTTCAATTGTTCTGGGGGGTGGGCATCCTGGCGCGATCGTTTTCAGGAAATTGACTGGGAGGTAAGCGATTACGAAACTTTTAAAACCGATGCAGGAAAGCGTCATGCTTTCAATGCTGGAGGAATGGACTTGAGCCCCATGTTGGATGATCAAATGGCTGGCAAGCTGGATTCCTGGGCCATTCGGGCCGATTATGCCCGATTCAAAAGATCTCAACTGGGTATTAACCCCGTGCGTTCCTATGCGACTAATATCGGTATGAGCAGCGGCACACATTGCAAGGTAGCGACAACCCTATATGACAACGACGTCAGCTTGGCGGTGGAGAAACCACGTTTTTTGCCGGATATTTTTCGCGATGTACGGATAGAAAAAGCCTATTGGCGTTTTTATTCCAGAACGAACAGTAAGATACGCACAGCTGTAACACTACGGAAGCATTTGCAACAAATACGATTTTCTCAAATATAAAAAAATTGTGCAGCGTCATGAATCCTAACATTTCCATTATCATTCCAATTTATAATACAGAAAAATATCTGGCCCGATGCCTAGATAGTCTCTGCGCTCAAACACTGCATCCTATTGAAATTATTTGTGTCAATGATGGATCAAGCGACAAGTCATCTGCCATATTGCACAGCTATGCCGAGAATGATTCGCGCTTTGTCATCGTTGAATTTTCACGTAATAAGGGGGCAGCCGCAGCAAGAAATGCCGGTATGGGACTGGCAGGCGGCGACTATCTCGGGTTTGTGGACAGTGACGATACTGTGGATTCTTTTTTTTATGAACGCTTGTACACTAAAGCTCTTGATTCGGATTCAGATATTGTTAAAGGAGTACGTCGGCAGGTTTTTCCGGAGGGCACTGTCAAGGATGAATTGAGTAATACATTGATATGCAAAGATCGCTTCGCATTCTTTACGCAGTGGACGTCGGCTATTTATCGGCGTGAATTTGTTCGGGATAATGGCATAGAATGTCCACCTGGCATCAGTAACGCTGAAGATACTGTATTTTTAATGAATATGATATCTGATATGTCCAGAATTGATTTTAGATTGTACAAAAACAG
>NZ_JAGZUV010000047.1:0-25321 GCF_018379785.1 Desulfovibrio sp. | reverse complement strand
CGCAGTGCCCGGTTGATGGTGCGTTTACACTTCCATCAAAACGGAGTTCCCCTTTCCTTTCAAGGGGTAACTGTCAGATCAAGTCGAGACTACCTCAATAGAAGTCAGTTGCTGCGCCGCGAAATACTGTTCAAAATGCTGTTGCTCAAGATGATAAGCTGCCAACTCTTGTTTTAATTGGGCTAATCTGTTAGCTTCTGCAAGTAATTGAGTTAAAATTTGATTAAGTTCCTTAATTCTGGCTTGCAGCTCCTCTAACTTGTCGCCATACTTCCATTCTGCAACATTTATGGTCGGCAGGTTCTGAAAAAAATTTTCTCGTTTCTCTGCACGCCCAAGATCAGCAACCAGAAATCCGTATTTCTGTTTATCAAGTTTATCTTTAACATTTTTAACGGCCTCATTATTGAAAGAAACGACTCCGACGCTTTTCCCCATTACTATTGTCAAGTTCGCTAGAATATTCAATATGGTTTGGGTCTTGCCGGTACCAGGAGGACCTTCTATTATAGATACGGAATGTGTCAGAGCTTTTTCAAGCGCAGCTTTTTGACTTAAGTTGAAGCGAAAGGGGAAAATAATGTCCTCTATCGGAGTTTCTCTCTTGTACACCGGACCATGATTCAGATATGCGGCCAGCACGCTTTCAGGATGGATGAACTTCAGCTTGGCGTATATCGTTGCTAAAAATTTATCTTGAGTATTCCCACATGCAAGGGGCGTATCGGATGCGGTTAACGCCGCAATTGTATGCAAATAACTGAATATTCTCTGTCCGGCAGGAGACAGCTCTGCGGATTCGGATACCGTGAAACGGCTCTCCGGCGCACTGAAATCTCCACTGTTTTTGCACACATATAAAAATTGATGTTTGGCATCCGCAAACAGAAGAATTTTTTCAAAGTCAATGACTGGAGCTCCTTTATAAAAAATAAATTTATTTTGCATGTCATATGGTTGAGGCGTTAAAATGGCGATATTAGCTTCGCTATATTCATATTGTCCGCCGTTGTTGAAAGTAATTAGATATTTTTTGCGTCTTTCATCAAATTCGTAATATTCAATAGAAGAAGTTTTATCTTTTCCTTTGCAAATAACCATCTCCTTTCTGCGCTCCAGCATATTGGGACTCCTGCTTGGGACAAAACAATCCATTGGGTGACGCCAAAATATGGTCGTAAATTTGTTTACACTTTTTACTATAGCTAAATCGATGTTTTTGCCATCAATAATTTCCCGTTTACAGAATTTTTGTCGGAGTCCGTTTTTAGAAACAAATGATTAATTTTTACATTATAATTAGTTGTAGTTTGTTGATATATATTCAGATAGTTTTAATTATGCTATGCAATATACAGATCTAAATATCTTCAATCGAGAGTATATATAGCATATAAATATTGAAATGCAGATTTGATTGATTTTTATAATTCTTTAAATATTTCTTATGAAAGTTTTTTCACTATTGCTGTCGAGAAATATATGAAAGTTGTTGCTGATCCAAGAATATCTTTCAAGCTCCTTTTCTCTCTGCTCGAGGACCGTCTGATCTTACGGGCACCGTGTCACGCCCTACACGGAGGGCAGTCATCCTGGCCCTTCAGTTTCCCCGCAGCATTAGGCTCGTAGCGCTACGAGTATTTTTCTCGCTGTCTCCTTTCTACCTTCCTTGTTTCAGCATTTCGTGTTGAGTTGCCGCTGTCTTTCTCGCCCTTTCTTGACAGTGAGGGCATATCGGGTATGTTTGTAACCATTAGTCTTAGGCGGGTATTGTAATCCGTCGTAAAAGTTCAACTAACTGAAATCACAGTGGTTTTCATATGCAGCGAAGAAAATTTTTACAGCTTGCCGGACTGGCCGGTATGGCCGGTCCGGGGCTTGTCGCACCGGTCCGGGGCGGTGTCCCGGCCCTGGAGCAGGGGCGCGGCCCCCGTTACGGCATGCTTATTGATCTGAAAAAATGTGTGGGCTGCCAGGCCTGCACTGTATCCTGTTGCATGGAGAATGCCGTGCCGCCGGGCGCGTTCCGGACCAGCGTGGGAGAATATGCGCTCAGGCCGCAAGGGGAAGAGCGCATGCATATCGCGCCCTTGCCGCGCCTGTGCAATCACTGTAAAGAACCGGCCTGTCTGCCGGTGTGTCCGGTCAAAGCCACGTATCAACACGACAACGGCATTGTGGTTATTGACGCCTCCGCCTGTATCGGCTGCGGTTTTTGCGTGCAGGCCTGTCCCTATGACGCACGTTTTCTGAACCGCCAGACGCGCACGGCCGACAAATGCACGTTCTGCGCCCATCGTCTGGAAGCCGGGCTGCTGCCTGTCTGTGTGGAAAGCTGCGTGGGCGGCGCGCGTCTGTTCGGCGATCTCAACGCGCCCGACAGTCTGATCCGGCGCACGCTGGACGCCCACAAGGATGCGCTGAAGGTGCTTTATCCGGAAAAGGGCACGGAGCCCTTTGTGTTTTATCTGCATCTTGACGAAGTCTTTGTTGCTGCGGACAGCGTGGCAACACCCATGTCGCCGCGTTTGCCGCAGCAGGAGGAAAGCCATGCCTAGTTTCATGGAGCTTTCCAATATCACGCCGCCGGAAGTCTGGGGCGTCTGGGAACCGCTGGCGTTTTTCTTTCTGACTGCCGGGGCGGCGGCTACCATCCTGGCCTGCGCGGCGCTCTGGCGGCGCGCGTCCGCCGGAACGGGCCGCCTGCTCGGCGTGGTTGCGCTGGCCTCAGGCCTTGCCGGTCAGGCCTGCCTCCTGATGGGCCTGGAACAGCCCTTGCGCGCGTATGAGTTGTATCTTCGCCCGCATTTTATTTCCTGGACGGCCTGGGGCGGCTTTCTGATTCCGCTGTGTCTGCTGTGCACCGTGCCCCTGGTCTGGCCGCGCCGGAAAGGACGCGTGCATCCTCTCTGGTTTCTGCCCGCCATCGGGGCGGCCTGCGCCGTTTTCATCTATGCGGACAGCGAGATCATGGATTGCGCGGGCCGTGTGCTCTGGGCGCGGCCCCTGCTGCCCATGGGCTTCATTCTCGCGGGCCTGAGCGCGGCCATTGGTTTAGCCTGTCTCATGGCGCCGCGCACGGATGGCGCCTTTTCCCTGCTGCCCCGGACCAGCGCGGCGGCCGCCTTTGTCTGCGCGCTGGCGGCTCTGGCCTTCCGCGCGCCCGAGGGCTTTGCCCAATTCGCCACATACTGGTGGCACGCGCCCGAAACCATCTGCCTGATCGCCGCCGTCATCGCCGCAATCCGCCCCCGCCGCTGGTTCCGCCTGACCGGAGCCATGACCTGCGTGAGCGCCTTCATGGTGTTCTGGAAAATCATCCATATGGGACAGGCCTTCGGCAGAAATGCGTCCACGTTTTCCGACGCGGCGGCTTTTCTGGATATTGTTTCTCCCGGCTCCCTGTTGGTTCTGGCAGGCGGCGCCGGTCTCTGGCTGGCGCTGGCCTTGCTGCTTTCCATGCTTTTCCCCTGGAATGCGGCGAAAGAAGCCGCCAGGGTGGATTGATTGCTGAGTCGCCAACGCGCCGGACGTATCTTCGATGTAACAAGGTTGCAGAAACATGGATGACAAGAAACGTAATTTTTTGAAAAAAGGCGCCCTCGCCGCCGTGGGGCTGGGAGTTTTCGCCGCCGCCTCGCTGGATACGGCGCGGCGCATGGTGCGGGGCCTGCGCGAAGGCACGGCCGGTGTGCCCGTTGCCGACGCGGAACATAAGAATTCCCTGGTTCCCGAGTACCGGATAAATCCGGAAGGCCATGCCGCGCCGGTCAAGGGGCAGCGCGTGGCCTTCAACCAGTGCTGGGGCTGTACCACCTTCTGCGGCGTGCGCCTGCATATCGACGAGGCAACGGACCGCGTGGTACGGGCTGCGGGCAATCCTTACAACCCTTTGTCCACCAGTCATCAGCTGCCCATGAGCACGTCCGTGGGAGAGGCTCTGGCCGCGCTCTCCGCGCACGGCGGCAGCGGTTACGCGCAGCGGGCCACGGTCTGCGGGCGCGGGGCGGCCATGCTGGAGGCCAACAGCAATCCTTTCCGGATCACCCGCTGTCTGAAGCGCACGGGCAAACGCGGCGAGGGCAAGTGGAAGAGCATTTCCTTTGAGCAACTGGTGGCGGAGGTAGTGGACGGCGGCGACCTCTTCGGCGAAGGGCACGTGGACGGCCTGCGGGCCATCCGAGAAGCCAAGGGACCGGCCAATCCGGAAATGCCCGAGTTCGGCCCGCAGTCCAATCGCCTTTTGCTCACCTACACCACGGAGGACGGGCGGGAGCAGATTTTTCTGCGCCGCTTCGGCCAAGGCGCCTACGGCACCAAGAATTTCGGCAAGCACGGCGCGTATTGCGGCCTGTCCTTCCGGCTGGGCGCGGGGCTCTTTCTGAATGACCTTCAGGCCATGCCCCACACCAAACCCGATTTCGAGCACTGCGAATTCGTGCTGTTCTGGGGCACGGCGCCGTCCCAGGCGGGCAATCCTTTCAACCGCTCGGCCCGGATGGTGGCGGACGCACGCTCCGGGGGCAAAATGCGCTATGCGGTCGTTGATCCCGTCCTGCGCCTGCCCGTGACCAGCGCCGCGCGGGACCGGGCGCAATGGGTTCCGATCCGGCCGGGCATGGATTCAGCCCTTGCCCTGGGCATGATCCGCCATATCCTCGACAACAACCGCCATGACGCGGCCTTTTTGAGCCATCCCACCCTGGCGGCCGCGCGCAAAGCGGGAGAGGCCGGATTTTCCAATGCCACGCATCTGGTGCGGCTTTCCGGCAAGCGGGCCGGGGCGCTGCTGCGGGTGGCCGATCTTGGCGCGGCGGGAGGCGTCTTTGCCGGAGCCGACAAGAACGACGCCGTGGTCATGAGCCCGGACGGCCGCATGCTGCCCGCCGGGGCCTGCGAGCAGGCGGCCCTGTTTTACCGGGGCTCCCTGCCTCTGGACGGCGAGCAGGTGGAAGTGGCCAGTGCATTGCAACTGCTCAAGGAAGAGGCGGACAGCCGCGACCTGGAAGAATATTCCCGCCTGTGCGGCGTGCCGGTGCGGAGCATCAAGGATCTGGCGACACGTCTGACAGCTCACGGCAAACGCGCGGCCGTGGACGTGCACGGCGGCATGATGAGCACCTCCGGCGTCAACGCCGCCTTTGCCGTGCTGACCCTGAATACCCTGATCGGCAATATCAACGTCAAAGGCGGCCTTTCCGTGGGCGGCGGTGGCTACCACAAGGCCGCCCTCAAGGGGCCGCGCTATGATTTGCTGGCCTTTGAAGGGCAGGGCGCGCCCAAGGGCTTTCCGGCCATCCGTTGCCGGGCCCCGTATCAGAAGTCCACGGAGTTCAAAAGGAAGGTCGCGGACGGGGAAAATCCGTATCCTTCGGAATATCCCTGGTTCCCTCTCACGCCGCCCAACATGCCCGCCGAGCATCTTCTGGCGCACGCCAACGGCAATCCCTTCAAATACAAATGCTGGATCAACTGGAAAGGCAACGTGCTTTACGGCCACGGCGGGCTCAAACAGGCGGTGGGCGAATGTCTGGAAGATTCCCGCGATCTGCCGCTGATTATCGGCATCGATACCTTCCATAATGAAACCAACGCCTATGCGGACTATCTGGTGCCCGATCCCTGCATGTACGAGCTCTGGGGCGGCTTTTCCGGAGCCTGGGCCGGTACGCTGACACCGGTCTCCACAGCCCGCTGGCCCGCCGTGACGCCGCGCCAGGCCCGGAGCGCCTCCGGTGAGCCCGTCTGCATGGAGCTGTTCATCATTGAAGCGGCCAAGCGCATGGGCCTGCCCGGTTTTGGGGACAAGGCCATCCGGGGCGCGGACGGCACGCTGCATCCGTTGCACACGCCGCAGGATTTTTATCTGCGGCATGCGGCGAATATCGCCTGGTTCAAAAACGACGTGCTGCCGTCCCCCGGCGCGGAGGATATCGCGCTTTCCGGGGTGCGGCCCATCCTGGACGATATCCGGCGCATTCTGCCGCCCGAAGAGCAGGGGCCCGTCACCTTTCTCTACACCCGCGGCGGCAGGTTCGCGCCTTATGCCGCGGCCTATCGGGGCGAGGAACTGGGCGTCAAATGGGAAAAGGCCCTGGCCGTCTACAACGAGGACGCGGGCACGGCCGTCAATTCCCGGACAGGTAAGCCGTATCGGGGCACGCCCAGCTGCCTGCCGCCCCTGCTGTACGACGGCCGGAAGCTGCGCGAGGTCTGGACCTCGGCGGAATATCCCCTGGAGATGATTTCCTTCAAATCCAGTCTGATCAATTCCTACGGCGTTGTGTCCCCCCGGCTTCTGAGCATCAAGGGCGTCAATCTGGTGGTTTTGCATCCCTCCGACGCGCAAAAGGCGGACGTCCGGCACGGCGACATGGTGCGCCTGGTCACGCCGGGCGGCAGCACGGCGGCCTATGTCAGCGTGGGGGAAATGGTCATGCCCGGCGTGGTGGCGGTGGAACACGGTTTCGGGCATACGGGCCTGGGCGCCTCTGATGTGGAGATCGACGGCGTGCGCACTCCGGCCCGGAAAAGCGTGGCGGCGGGCATAAACCTCAATGACCTGGTGCCGCCCGATCCCACCCGCAAGGGCCTGTCCGCCCTGGCGGAGCATATGGGCGGCCCGGCGGCCCGGCAGGGCATACCCGCGCGTATTGAGAAGGTCTGAGAGACGCTATGCTGATCAGTTTCAGCGGCCTGCCCGGCGTGGGTAAAAGCAGTGTGGCGCGTCTTCTCGCACAAAGGCTCAAGGCGGTCTGGCTGCGTATTGATTCGCTGGAACAGGCTTTGGTCCGCTCCGGCGTTATCGACCGGGACCATCTGGGCCCGGCGGGCTATTACGCGGGCTATGCCGCGGCGCTGGATAATCTCCGCCTGGGACGCATTGTGCTGGCGGATTGCGTCAACCCGCTCGCCCTGACCCGTAATGCCTGGCGGGACGTGGCCCGTGAAGCGGGAGTGGGCCTGCTTGAAGTGGAGATCGTCTGCTCTGATGCGCGGATGCATCGCGCGCGGGTGGAAGGGCGGAAGTGCCGGATTCCCGGTCTGCTTCTTCCTGATTGGCGGGCTGTGCGGGAACGGGAATATGAGGTCTGGGAGCGCGCGCCTCTGGTGCTGGATACCGCCGCGCTGTCGCCGGGCGAGGCGGTGGAGGCCATTTGTCGCGCCGCGCGGGCTGCGGCGTCTGGGCGGGCGCGTTGAGACGGAAACATGCGCTCCTGTCGGAATTCTTTTCCCGTATACACATTGGGAGTCTTCAAACCGGACGGATACCGACAGCAATGCCAAAACGCGGTTTATCTCTGCCGTCGGTATCCGTGCGCTTGGGCTAACGGCACGGCTGCGCGCCGCCTCCGGCCGCTCCTCGCGCTTGGGGCGGGTGTCCGCTTACGCGGCCTTCAGGGCAATTCAGGTATTTCAAACGTGAATTGCCTCAGGCTTTGTTTGCTTCCAGCGGCATGGCTTCCCAGGCTTCGAAGTCATAGAGGCTTGTGCCGGGATTTTTGGCGCAGGCCGAAGTGTGATCGTAGGTTTCCACCACCGGCCAGTGGGTGACCCGGGCCAGAGCTTCCTGAAAGGAAGGAGCCTCAATGATCTGATGGCGGCTGATCGTAAGGTTTTCGTTGGGACCCGCGATATAATGCACACGGTACTGCGGCATGACTGCTTCCTTTACAGCGGCGGGACGTGCCCGGACGCCGGGTGATTGAACGTATTTTCATATCCGCGCCGGGCGGCGAACCATACCGGCCTTTGAGGGAGAAGGTGAAGAGCGGGAGCTCGCTGTGGGCGCGCTCCCGCTCTTTCGTCAGCTCTGATGCACGGCCTGGTCTAGCTGTGAGCGCTCGGGAAGAGATAGCTCACGAACCAGAGCACCACGAGCAGGGTGACGCCCAGACCCCAGCTCCAGTGGATGAGCTTCAGTTCCG
The DNA here is from genome assembly GCF_018379785.1 of Desulfovibrio sp. GTDB lineage: Bacteria > Desulfobacterota > Desulfovibrionia > Desulfovibrionales > Desulfovibrionaceae > Desulfovibrio. The sequence continues at coordinate 17,393 of NZ_JAGZUV010000047.1, read as the reverse complement.
TCTCATCCAGGGGTTCATATTCCATTTTCTGGACTTCTTCGTGGAACTTCACGTCCTTCTTGTCTTCAGACATATCCGACTCCTTGTGAGGATGAAACCTCTTGGGTGAAACGCGTTAACCGGCCATCACAGGCGGCGTCATGCCGTGGAAGAACGCCCACGAGATGAACAGACCGATCCAGATAATAAAGCCGAACAGGCAGATGATGTATACGATGGCCAGTTTGCCGATGCCTTCCTCCATCAGCTTGCGGAAGTTGGAAACCATGCCGATGGTGAAGAAGGTCAGAGTGAAGAAGATGGTACGCAGAGGTCCGAGCGTGCTGATGACGTTCTTGCCCATGGCGGCCAGTTCCTTGGACTGCAGGCAGATCAGCAGCATGATCACGAAGGTGCCCACATAGCCCAGCACGAAGCGCGGGAAGCGGGCCCACACGTCGCCGAAGGTCATGGTGCGTTCGCCTCTGGTCTTGTCGAACTTGGCGGCCCAGACCCAGGCCAGCACAAAGGCCCACACGCCGATGAAGATGTCGATGAAGATTTTAACCGTGGTCGTGACCATGGTGATCCAGCCGGATTCCCAAATGATGCCGGCTTCCATGGCCTTGGCGCGGATCAGGGCGTCGGTGATGGCGCCGCTGGCGATGGCGCCGCCGTCGGACTTGACCGCCAGGCCCATCCAGCCGCCGGCCACCATGGGCTCGTTGTGCAGGAAGAAGGCGGCCACGAAGGGCAGCACCAGCATTTCAATGCAGGTGAAGACCACGATCAGCGAGGAAACCATGATCGGCACCACGGGCCGGGCGCGGATGGCGCTGCCCGTGGCGATGGCGGCGGACACGCCGCAGATGGAGATGCCGGAAGCCATGGGCACGGCCCATTCACGGCTGAATTTGAAGTATTTGCGGGCGATGTAGTACACAGTGGCCCAATAGATCAGATAGGCTTCCACAATGGCGCAGAGACCGCGGAAGATGATGTGACCGGCATAACCGGAAGCGCCGGCGGCCTTCACGCCCAGTTCAGCGCCGAGCACCACGATGGCGATTTTGACGAACAGTTCGGGACGGCAGGCGTCACGCAGCATATCGGCCAGAGCGGGGGCGACGTTGCTGATCAGGATGCCCGCGATCAGGGCAACGATGAAGCCCGCTTCCGTGGTCAGGCCGATGGACCAGGAAATGCCGAATTTGGCCTGCTGGTTGGGCGTGGCCGCGATGTGGGCGTTGGCGCCCAGCATGAAGAAGAATTCAGCGATAAAAAAGACGATGGTAAAGGCCACCACAAAGCGGCCCACATTGCCGCCCAGGCTTTTGATGCCCACGGCGAGCACAGCGGTCATTGCCGCCCAGGTCAGCAACAGCGAGCCGATGCCGGAGATGCCGGCATAGCCCTTGTTGGTTACCGAGAAGGCATCGCTCATGCTCGTCCACATGTTGGTCTTGAGCACCCAGCCCAACACGTCGACGCCCCACAGGTTCAGGGCGGCCAGGATGAAGACGAAGCAGCCGATAAAGAGGGCTACGCTGTCTTCGGTTAATTTGTTGTTGTTTGCCATAAACCATCCCTCCTAGAAGTGCAGATACGGGATTCGCCTCCACCATAGATGGAAGTCCCTTATGCTGATGTCCGGCGGGACGTCGACAACTCGGCGCGCGTCGGGCAGAAAAGCCGTGATCTGGCTGTGCCCCCATATGCGGTCTGAGGCAGTGGATTTTCCGTTGCCGCGGGCAGGCGCCTGCGGACGACACGGACAGTGCGTGCCTATCAGAGCCCTCTTTCGCTGTCAACACTATAGCTATAAATCCAAGCTGATAAAAGCGGTATTTCGCTATCCGTGGACTTTTTTATTCGTCAGTACTGTGAATTCCGCGTGTGCTCCCTGTAATTTCTTCCGAAAGAGCATTTGTGCATATTTTCTCAAATATATTGCAGGGCGTATATCCCCATTCAGCGGCTGGTTACGTTCATTTTGCAGGCTCGTCCGCTTTTTTTGAGTAATTCAGCTTGCGGGGGCGGTCGACTTTGCCGCTCTTTTCGCCAGAGGCGTGAATTCAGGTCTTTTCCCGTAAAAACAGGGCGTCGTTCCGTGCTGTGCGCAAACGGAGGGACGCCCTGGGCCGGATGCTGCGGGAAAACGGTTCAGAGCTCGGCCAGGACCGGGGCCGAAAGATGGCGGGGTTCCGGACGGCGGACAGCTTCAATGCCCCAGTGGCGAAGCAGGCCCAAGGCCTGCTTCACAGCCTCGGGCAGGATGCCTTCCACTTCCGGCGAGCAGTGCGCGCCCAGAGTCATGGCTGCCGGCTGCACGCCCAGCAGGGCGCAGCGACGCGGCTGGGTGCCGCGCAGGGCGGCCAGACCCAGCACTTCGGAAAAGCTGTTCTGATGCGGGCCGACTTTCTGCGCCGTGACATAGGCGGGCACTTCCTCCCGCAGGGTCAGCTCGCCCGGTTCAAGGCCGAAATCCACGGCATCCAGCACCAGCAGGCTGTCCGCCTCCTCCACGAAGGTGAGCAGGGTCTGGCCCTGCGTGCCGCCGTCCACCACACTGACGCCCGGCGGGAAATCCCAGTGGGCGTACAGATGCTGCGCCAGGCGCACGCCGAAGCCCTCGTCGCCGTAAAGGAGATTGCCGAGCCCCAGGATGATTGTTTTTTCCATATTCTTTCCTTATCGCGGTTCCGGCCGGTTCCGGCAAGGAATGCACGGGAACCGGCCGGGCGTTCGAACGTTGCGGGGTTGCGGGGATCAGCTCCGGCGGCGCTCCCGGAAACCGCTGATCATGGTGGAAACCAGGGTGGTCTTGCCCATGATTTCCTCACGAATCACCATATAGATGTGCACGGTGACGAAGGTCACCAGCAGCAACATGCCCAGCCGGTGCAGGCTGCGCAGCTCCTGATCATTGCCGCCCACCCAGTACATCAGGTCCAGCATGAAGAGGAAGGGCCTGAAGATGGGTGACTGGGGGGCGCTCTGGGCATACAGGCCCAGACCGCTGAGCATGATGATCAGCATGAAGACCATGCCCACGGCCATGCCCGCCTGGGCCAGGGGATTGTGTCCCACATAGACCCGGGGCTCCTTGTCCAGGAAGAGATACCAGCGGATGTCGCTCCACAGGCCGCCCCACCAGGATTTACGCCAGAACGGCAGGATGACCAGCTCCCGCGAGTACCTGTTGCCGATCAGAGCGTAGAGGTAGCGCAGCACCGTACTGATGATCAGGATGAAGCCGGCGATGAAGTGGGCCATGCGGGTATAGCCCATGTAAAAGGTATCGTAAGGCTGTCCGGTGACGGAAAGCCAGGGTTTGCCGATAATGTAGCCCGTGACGATCAGCACGCTGACGCACGCGACCATGGTCCAGTGCCAGATCCTGATGGGCAACTGGTAGACATAGGCTGACTTGCCCACAGGCTCCAGCACGTTATCACTGTTGTTCATGACATTTCTCCACAAGGCGGGGGTTCCGTATGCCGGATTCACCCCGCGCCCGTACGTTGTTGCCGCGCCAGCGCGGCAACAACGGTTCAGAAGCTCCGGTCCACGCGCACGGTCAGCAGGTCCTTGCCGTCGGGCCCGATGATATGGGTGGCGCAGGCCAGACAGGGGTCGAAGCTGTGCAGGGTGCGCAGAATTTCCAGCGGCTGATCGGGAATGTCCATGTGGGTTCCCATCAGCGCGGCCTCGTATGCGCCCAACTGGCCCTTGGGACCGCGCGGGGCGGCGTTCCAGGTGGTGGGCACAATGCACTGATAGCGTTCGATCTTCCTGTTCTTGATCACGATCCAGTGCCCCAGAGCGCCTCGTGGGGCTTCGGTAAAGCCCACGCCGCGCACCTCGCCTTCCGGCCAGGTGTCGGGGCTCCAGTTTTTGGTATTGGCCGTGGAGGTGTTGCCGTTTTTCAGGTTGGTCACCAGCCGGTCATAGAAGTAGCGCAGTTTTTCGGCGGACCAGGCCAGTTCCAGGGAGCGGGCGGCGATGCGTCCCAGCGTGGACTGGAGCACCGAGACCGGCGCGCCCAGACGGCCGCAGAAGTCGTCCACCATGCCTTTGATGGCGTCGTCTTTTTTGGCGTAGCCCACCAGGGTACGGGCCAGGGGGCCCACTTCCATCTGGTTGCCGCGCCAGAGCGGGGTTTTCAGCCAGGAGTAGCGCGCCTGTTCGTCCACCTGCTTGAGATCCGTGGGCGTGCCCTTGATGTTCGGGCCGGGCTGATAGTTGGGATCGGTGACGCCGTCAAAGGGGTGCAGCCCCACCTTGCCCAGGGGATAGTCGTACCAGGAGTGATTGACGCTCTCCTGAATTTCGTCAAGGTCCGTGAGGTTGACGGGCAGGACTTCTTCAAAGTTGCCGTTGATGATCGCGCCGCGCGGCATCAGCAGGCTCTTGTCCGAGAAATCGTTGGCGATGTCCGGAATGCCCCCGTAGGCCAGCACCGAGAGTTTGGACAGACCGCTGCCGATGCCGAGCCAGTCCTTGTAGAAAGTGGCCAGGGCCAGGGTATCGGGGATCACCACCTGCTGGGCGAAGACCCGGCAGCGTTCGATGACCTGGAGAATGTATTCCAGGCGCTCCTGGTTGATGACGTCGGCCGCGCCGTAGGCGTTGAGGTTGAGAGAACAGGGCACGCCGCCCACCAGCCAGTTGGGGTGGGGATTTTTGCCGCCGAAAATGGTGTGGATGTGAATGACGTCCTTCTGGAAGTCCAGGGCTTCCAGATAGTGGGCCACGACCATCAGATTGGCTTCGGGCGACAACTTGTAAGCCGGGTGGCCCCAGTAGCCGTTGGTGAAGATGCCGAGGTTGCCGGATTCGATGACTTTAAGCAGCCGGTCCTTGACCGACTTGAAATAGCCCGGCGAGGAATTGGGCCAGGGCGAGAGCTTCTGGGCCAGGGCCGAGGTCTCGTACGGGTCGCCCTTGGAGGCCGAGACCACGTCCACCCAGTCCAGGCCCGCCAGATGGTACATGTGCACCAGATGGTCATGGTACATCAGGCAGAGCTGCATCATGTTGCGGATGATGTTGGCGTTGTCCGGGATGTCGATGCCCAGGGCGTTTTCCACGGCATGCACCGAGGCCAAGGCGTGGGTGCCGGTGCAGACGCCGCAGATGCGCTCCACAAAAGCCCAGGCGTCGCGGGGGTCGCGGCCCTTGAGGATGATCTCGATGCCGCGGAAGATGGTGCCGCAGGACACGGCATTGGTGATGACGTTCTGTTCGTCCAGATTCACCTCGCAGCGCAGATGGCCCTCAATGCGGGTGACCGGGTCCACCACGACGCGGCGGCCCGCGTCAATGACTGTGTATCCTTGCGTGGTATATTCGTAGGCCATGGATGTCGTTCCTTAGCTGTTGGAGTCGTTGGTATTGGTGGTTGAAGCGCTGGTGTCGGCCTTTTTTTCGGGGCAGCGGGCATGCCGGATCATGCTGGCAACGCCGTGCACGGCCACGCCGGCGGCCACACCGGCCACGGCGGCCACGCCCACAGTCTCGGCCGTGGCGTTGGTGCCGAAGTGCGGGATGGTGGTGATGCGGTCGTAGAAGGAGCCCTGATCCCAGAAGTTCTGTTCCGAACAGCCGATGCAGCCGTGCCCGGACTGGATGGGGAAGGACACGCCGTTGTTCCAGCGTGTGGCCGGGCAGGCGTTATAGGTGGTGGGGCCTTTGCAGCCCATCTTGTACAGGCAGAGACCCGAACGCGCGCCTTCGTCATCCCAGGATTCCACATATTCACCGGCGTCGAAGTGGGCCCGGCGGTAGCACTGGTCGTGCACGCGTTTGCCGTAGAACATTTCCGGGCGCCCCTGGGAATCCAGCGCGGGCAGACGGTCATAGGTGATGATATAGGCCAGAATGGCGCTCATGACTTCCGGAATGGCCGGACAGCCCGGCACCTTGAGCTGGGGCTTGTTGGGAAAGAGCTTGTGCAGCGGCGTGGCCGCCGTGGGATTGGGACTGGCAGCCTGGACGCAACCCCAGGAAGCGCAGGTGCCCCAGGCAACCACGGCTTTGGCGTGTTCCACGCCGCGCGCGAGTTTGTCCATAAAGGGCTTGCCGCCGTCGATGCAGTACATGCCCTGGCCGTTCAGGGGCGTGTTGCCTTCCACGGCCAGGATGTACTGCCCCTTGTATTTGCTGATGGCCTCGTCATAGGCTGCCGTGGCCTGTTCGCCGGCGGCGGCCATGATGGTGTCCTGATAGTCCAGGGCGATCATGGCCAGAATGATGTCCGTGGCCAGGGGATGGGCCGTGCGCAAAAAGGATTCCGTGCAGCAGGAGCAGGAAAGTCCGTTGATCCAGAGCACGGGCAGACGCGGCTTGGTGGACAGCGCCTCGGCCATGACCAAATCCGCGCCGGGGCCGAGCCCCAGCGCCACGCTGGTGATCGCGCAGAATTTCAGGAAATCCCGGCGGCTGACGCCGCGGTTGCGCAGCATTTCAGCGGTTGTCTCAAGATGTGCCATATAACGTTACCTCAAATGTAAATTACAGCTTCAATGGTTCGCACAGGGCGGCCTGCAATGCCGCCCGGCCCCGGCCGACGGTGCGCAGGGAGAACAGCGGCGCGGGCCGCCATTCGCCGGACGCAAACACTGAAGACCACTGCGCCTCACGGCGCAATGCCCCCCATACGTAAGCCCTGCCCCGACAGCAGCCCCCTGCCGCCGGAACATCCTCTCTCTCGTTAGATGTTGTGATCGCCCCGGTCGTTGAGCCAGGTTCTGAAGGCGTGCATCTCCGCGGCCTGGGCTTCGATGATTTCCTGGCCCAGCTTGAGCAGATCCGCTTTCTGCGAATGCACAAGCACGGGCACGGTCATCGTCACCGCCATGCCGTGGTGGGGCAGCATCTGCTGCACAAACTGCACATTGGGATTTTGGGAAGTATACATATGCATCATATTCTGCATATCATGGCGCATGGCATCATACGCCTGCTGATCCAGCCCGCCCGCATCCTTGAGCCAGGCTTTCATCTGCTCGATTTCCTCTTTCTGGGCCTTGATGATCTGCTTGGCCCAGGCGGCCACCTGCGGATCCTGCTGCTTTTTGGGCGCGGCCAGGAGCGCTTCGGACATCTGCACGGCCCCCTCATGATGGGCGATCATGCCGGAAAGGTAGACCCTGTCGGAATACGCGTTCTGGTCGTGGGCCATGTCATGGCCGCCCATGTTTTGTTCCATGGCCTGTACGGGCATGGCTGCCAGAAGAAGGAAAAGAAGGCTCAAATATATGTTACGCATGTTTTGCTCCAGAATTGCATCGGCCGTCCGTGCGGCCCGGTTCCAGCCGTAAGCCCGCCCTGTTTCGCGCCGGTTTCCGATAACGGAAACGCTCACGCGATACAAAAGCGGTCCGGTGTGACCGGAATGGTGTGCCGTATCCCTGCGGACCCGGCTGCCTTTCGCGTACAGAGGATATGCTGACCGCGCAAAAGGCCGATTACATATGTTGCGGCATCCCCGCCGAACACAACGCCAGCCGCTCACCGAGCGGCCCGCCGACTGAGCACCGGCTATACAGGATGCCTGATATCTTGCCTTGTCACAATGTCTTACTGCTTGGGCAGGCCATATAAAAGCATATAGGAAATACCCTGCTTACGCGTAAAAAATACTATAGCCATTACGAAAGAAAGGCAAGCAAAGTGGTTAGGCATTAGGCAGATCACAGCGTTCCGCAGATATTTTATGAGGAAATTGAAAGTGATGCCTGGGGCGGCATGCGCCGCCCGCGGAAGGGGAGGGGGGAGGGCATTTCAACTTTGAAACGTCGGAATGCAGGTCGATTCGCATTGCGTTCCGACTTTTCAAAGGCAATTCTGTGAGAGATCAATCTTGGGCCGCTCCTGGGCCGGGCGGTGGAAAAAGGGCGCAAAAAAGGGGGGCTTGCGCCCCCCCTCAGACTGATGACAAACCCCGCTTCGCGTGATTTGCGCCACCAACGGCGGCTAAGCCGCCGGGTGGAAAGACATGAAAATCAGTCGCTTAACGGCGCGGCAAAGCCGCGACCTGCTCCTGATTTTCGGGGCTGCCGACTTTGTCAACAGCCTCAGGGGGGCTTGCGCCCCCCTGTGTATCGGCTTTCATGGTGCGCCGGGGATTATTCCTCGTCGCCTTCCCACTTGATGAAGCCGGGATTGACGTTGGTCATGGCGTTGACGATCAGTTCCACCAGGCCGCCGTAAGCGAAGCTGTTCTTGGAGTACAGATCGTTGTGCTCCAGCAGTTCGCGGATCTGGCCCTTGCAGTTGGAGCAGGGAGCGCAGATGTACTTCTTGGTCTCGGGGCCGAGGCATTCCTTGAAGGCTTCGCCGATCTGCCACATCTTTTTGCGTCCGGAGATGTTGCCGCGCCATTCGTCGATGTTGTTGCGGGTCATGATGGCAAAGCCGGACCCGCCGCCGCAGCAGTAGTTGTCCACGCCGTGGCAGGGCATTTCGCGGAACTTGGGCGCGATCTTGTGCAGAATCTCGCGCTGCGGCTGCACGATGCCCATCAGGCGCACCGCGTTGCACGGGTCATGCAGGGTCACCGGGAAGTCGTTGCGCGAAGGATCGAGCTTGAGACGGCCGGACATGACGATGTCGCGCAGAGTCACGTAGCAGGATTCGCGCGGCACCTGGTACTCAAAGGGGATCACGCGGTCCGCGATGACGGTGATGGCCTTATGGGCGTGGCCGCATTCGCCGATCACGATCTTTTTGACGCCCAGTTCCTTGGCCGCCATCATGTGCTGCAGGGCGATGCGCGCGGTCTGGGCGTCGTCGTAGAACACGCCGTAGTTCACGCCGTCATAGGCCACAGCCTTGCTGGACAGGGTCCAGGACAGACCGGCCTCCTGGAAAATCAGGGAGAAGGCCGCGATATTTTCCGGCCAGGCCATGATCTCACCGGCATTGTGCAGGAGCATGATGTCCGCGCCTTTCACGTCGAAAGGCGTATGGATGCCCACGCCGGTGATTTCCGAGTAGTCCTCGTCGATGAACTCCACGTTTTCCTTGACCACTTCGGGCGTCATGCCGGTGGATGAGCCCACCTTCATCTGGTTCATGGTGCCCTTTTCGTGCAGTTCGCGGGGGTAGATGCCCAGCTCCTGGCTGAACAGCTTGCGGATTTCACGGGCGATCAGGCCGTTGTCCACGCCGATGGGGCAGGTCTGGGCGCAACGCCGGCAGAGGTTGCAGCGGTAGGCCAGTTCGCCCAGGCGGGCCACGGTCTTCCAGTTCAGGTTGATGTCGCCGTAACGCCATTTGGCGAAGGGCTCTTTTTTCACATACTGCTTGTAGATGCGGCGGAAAATTTCCGAACGGAAATTGGGCCGGTACATCTCGTTCTCGCCGGACATCTCAAAAAGATGACAGGCGGCGGAGCAGGAGTTGCACTGCACGCAGTTGTCCATGCTGGTTTCCAGCATGGGCAGGAAGGTCCAGTTGTTTTCCTTGGAAAAGAGCTTGCGCATGCCGTCGAGGAACTTGTTGACAAGTTCCTCCTCTTCCTGAGGGGTTTTGGGCTTGGGAATATTCAGCACGCACACGTCGTCCAGAATACAGGCCGTGTTTTCTTTCTGCTCGTCGGTGAAGGGCTTCCAGGGCATGGGCTTCACGTCAAGCGTGAGTTCGGGAAGGGTATTCGGATCAATGCTGACCATCTGCCCTTCGGCAGTGGAAACATCGCTCAAACGCAGATTGTCTTTCATGTCGGAACTCCCTAGTCTTCTTTCTTGGGGGCTGCGGGGTTGGTGGTAGCCACATCCACCCAGGTCTTGGGGCTGCCGTCGCCGGCAATGTGGTCGGCAGACCAGGTCACATCGTACTTGAGCATCTCGGAGATCTTCTGCTTGTTCTTTTCGCTGTAGTTGGTGGGCTCATCGCCCCAGCGGATGTCGTGGTACATGAAGTACTTCATGATCAGGTGGCCCATGTTGGTCACGGGAATCCAGATCAGCAGGAAAAAGCCCACCAGCAGATTCAGGGTGAAGAAGACGCTGGGCAGAGGTTGGAAGTTGAAGGTGAACAGGTTGTAGATGAAAGTGCGGGCCAGCTCGAAATACGAGGGATTGAAGGTCCAGGCAGCCAACGACAGCAGGCCGAAGAGCACGAAGGCCCCGAGATTGAGATAGTGCTCCGGCGTGGTGTACTTTTTCAGGCCTTCGTCCTCACGACGACGCTGGATCAGGGCGAGGCCGCCGCCGACGATACAGAACGAACCCAGCAGTACCACGGCGCTGATCACGTTGCCCACAAAGGTCATGACGCCGCCCTGCGGGTCCAGGCCGCACAACTGGGCGATGACCGAGAGCACCACGATAATGGTGCCGCCCATGAGCATATACATGCCCACATGGAAAGGATAAGTGCGGAACCAGAGCTTCTGGTTGTGTTCCAGGGTGGCGTGCAGGAAAAGCACTTCCACCAGGATGCCCTTGATGTCGCCCCAGTGCGAAATGTGGCGGGGCTTGGTCCACCATTCCTTTTCCTCCATGAAGCTGCCGCCGTATGCGGCCTTGGGGCCTTCATGCGGCACGGGATAGAGTTCCCAGCGCACGTGCAGAGGGCTGGCAGCCATGTAGGCCTTGATTTTCAAGTAGGCCAGGCAAATGAAGCCGACTACCGCCAGGTAGCCCAAAATGTAGAACAGAGTGGTCATGCGTTTTCTCCCGTAAGTCAAGATGCCGCTGCATCATGGGTTTGCCGGGACATCGGCCCCGGGCCGATGTCGCCGCAACAAGCCCGGCATACGCCTGCTTGCCTTTCAACCTCATCCCAAATTACGCACGCGCCCAGCCCGTTGTGACTTCATTCTTATCAGGAATTGGTCACAAAAACGGGAAAGTCAAGGTACGTGGCAAGTCACCTCTGATAACGAAAATTCACAAAAATGCAAAGATCTCGCCCTGATTCGGAGGAATCATAGTAATCTTGAGTGAAATAATTTTATTTAAATAAATCAGCTATATTCTGTGGAAGAAAGCGCCGTAAAAATTTTTTTCGCGGCGCTTGGAAAAATATTTTTTCATCAGAGGGGGAAGAAGAGTAAACAGGACAGGAGGGCGGAGAGACCCCATCGTCACAGAAGAAAGCGCTGCCGCGCGGCCCGCCCACGAAAGGCGGGATGGAGAGTGGGAGGCGGTGGGAGTTACAGGGCGGAAAAGAGCTCCTTGTTGCGCAACAGATCTTCCATGGTGATGGATTCCAGCGCGCCGTCGAGCGTGCCCTGGAGGCTTTCCCATGCCTTGCGTACCGCACAGTCGCCGAAGCGGGAACAGTTTTCCGGATTTTCCAGGCAACCGGCCAGTTCAATGCCGCCTTCCATCAGCTTGACGATGCAGCCGAAGGTCAGTTCTTCCGGTTTGCGCAGCAGGATATGCCCGCCTTTGGCGCCGCGGACGCTGCCGGTAATACCGGCAAGCCTGAGCTGGCGCAGGATCTGTTCGATGAACTGCGAACTTATGCCGGTTTTCGCGGCAAGCAGGTTGGAGGAAATGGGCTCGTTCATAACGTGCTTTGCCATGTAAAAGAGAATTCGTGCCGCGTAGCGTGTTTTTGCCGAAAGTTTCATAGCCTTTGCCTCCCGAAAAACCGGACTGAGATCCAAAACCGGAACGCCGGAACAGCGGCGGAAAGATTTTGCATTTTTTCAGCCTAACCCTAACATTTTTATACGGACTTTGTACCACATTTCCTTCAAAAAACTTTTGCGAAACTCTTCACACGGGCGTCCCGCGAGGGGCAAAACGTCTTGTTTTTTCCTGCGGCGCCGGACGGCTTGACGGATATCGGCGGATACGTTAGGGAAAAAACATGAGTAAAACAGTCTAAATTAGATACATCAACTTTTTATGTTATTATTGCATCCTCTTGAGAAGGGATAAAAATGCGAATCTCCACAATGAGCTGTCATGCGCTGCACCTCTTATTGTGTCTTTCCGAACAAGCGGAGGACATGCCCGCATCCGCTTCAGAACTGGCTGTCTGTACGGGCATCTCGGAAAAATTCGTCCAGAAGATCATGCGACTGCTGCAAGGCGGCGGCATTGTCAAAAGCATCCGGGGCATAGCCGGCGGGCATGTACTGGCCCGCAACCCCGAAGACGTCAGCCTGGCGGACATCATTGCCGCCGTGGAAGGAGGCATAACCCTTCCCGGCGTCAACAGCGCCGCGCCCCGTGGCCGGGCCGCGCTGGACGCATGGGCCAACGCCGCCCGCAGTCTGCAGCATTCTCTGGGGTCAGTGACGCTCGGCTCCGTCCGGCAGAGCTGCGGAGCTTCTTTGCGCGCCGTGCTCAGCCAAGCGACGGAACACTCAACCCGGCCTATGCCGGACGCCCAGACGGGAGGGGCTCATGCAAAAACATATTCTCTTGGTCGACAGCGATGCCGAAAGCCTCGACAGGCTGTCACGGACGCTTCGTCTGCATGACTACCGGGTGAGCGAGGCCCGCGACGGCGCTGAAGGCCTGTCTCTGGTGGACAGCCTGCGGCCGGACTGCATCATTTTTGATGTGGATCTGCCGCGCGTCTCGGGCACCATCATGTACAGCAGACTGCGTCGCAGTGAAAAAAACAGGCAGTTGCCGGCCATTGTCTGCAGCGACGCGGGGCCGCGTCCGGTGGATTTCGGCACCGGCATTCCCGTGCTGTCCAAGAACTGCGCCCCGGAAGCGCTGCTTGAGGCTGTGCGGGCGGCGACAGCCTGACGCCTTTTACCCGGAGGGACGGACACGCCGTCGTCCGCGTGTCTGTCTCCCCGGAACAGCCGTATTTATTCCTTCAGGGCGGGCATGCGATCTGCAAAAGGACATGGAGGAATCGCATGCCCGCCGGCCTCACCGCCGCTGGGGGCGTTGCGGCGATGTCAAGGCGCTTCGTGGCGGATATGGGGCGGAACCGCCATCATATCCACCAGAAGCGGTTTGAGGAATGACCATTTGATATTGTGTTCCTCATAGACTTCCATCATATCCCTGATGGCGTCCCAACAGTTGTGACAGGGGGTCACTACCAGTTGTGCGCCGGTAGCCTTGATCTGATCCAGTTTGTTTTTGAGGCCGATATTGCGTTCCTTGCGATAGAGGCCGATGCCGTTGAGGCCGCCCCCGCCGCCGCAGCAGAAGTTGTGGTTGGCATTGGGCGTCATCTCGCGGAAGTCCTCCGCGATATAACTCATGATTTCCCGCGTATATCTGCCCAGTCCGTCGTTGCGCACATAGTTGCAGGCATCCTGGAGGGTACAGGGGATTTTGATCTTCTTGGCGGGATCAATTTTCAGCTTGCCGGTGCGCAGACAGTGCGCCACCCATTCCACGTAATGGATGAAGGGCACCGGCGGGTCGCCGCTGGCGCGTCCGCCCCAGTAGGGGCCTTCCACCACGGTGCCGCGATGGGCGTGACCGCACTCGGTTCCCACCACCATCTTGGGTTTCAGGCGCTCCACCGCGGCGTAAATGCGCCTGATGTTCTGGGCGCAGCCCTCCCAGTCGCCCGCGAACATGGTCAACGACGTATTTTCCCAGCCTTCGCGCGGCACAGTCCAACTGGTGCCCGTGACATGAAACAGAATGGCGGCCTGCGCGATGTCCTCGGGGTAATGCTTTACCTCGCGGGCGTTGAGAATGTACATGACATCCGCGCCTTCTTTTTCAACAGGGATTTCCAGATCCGGCCATTCGTCCTGGTTCTCCTCTACCATCCATTCGCAGGTTTCCAGCCAGTCTTCTTCCGTAACGTCCATCTGCGCGCCGTAGACGCGGTGCATGCCCGAGCCGATCTTCATTTCCCAGGGCACAAAGCCGTGCTTGAACAGAATGCCGCGCAAATAGCTGAACATGACGCCCGTATCAATGCCGTGCGGGCAGTAAAGTCCGCAGCGGTTGCAGCAGGTGCACTTGCCCCAGGCCACGTCCATGGCGTGAATCATGAACTCGGTGTCCACCCGGCCCTTGCGCCGGAGCATCTCGCCCAGGGTGGACTGGATCTTGTATGAAGGGATCTGCGTGGGATCATTGTTGTTGGTTTTGTAGAAAAAACAGCTTTCCGCGCACATCCCGCAATGCGCGCAGATGGCGAGCCAGGTCCGGGTGCGTGATTTGCAGGTCTGTTCGAGGTCGCGGGCCAGAACCGCCTGATTCACGGGCATTTCCCGCATCTGCTGGTAATAGATCGCGCCGCCCTTGTCCTGAAGCAAGGCATGAATGCCTTCCTTGCTGGTGACGGGCGGGGGACTGCACAATAACTGAGACATGGAGCGCTCCTTGCGGGAGAAAGAAATGGAATTGATCCCGATGCCGCTGTTTACCAGGGAAATGCCCCGCCGCGCGTGCCGCCGCCGCGCTTGATGGCGAAATCCATGCCGAGCTGCGCGCGGGACATGAAGTAGAGAACGATATGTGAAAGTTTGGTGAACGGGGCGAGAATCAGGAACAGTTCGCCGCTCAGCACATGCAGTACAATCCAGGTCTGGTAGGCGGACGTGTCCAGCCGGGCCATCAGACCGGTGCAGAAGGGCAGAAGAGTCAGGAGCAGCACGAGCCAGTCCCCGCCGGAGTTCAGTTGCCGGAGCGCGGGCGAAGCCAGACGGCGCGCGACCAGCAAGAGAATGCCGGCGACGCTCATCACGCTCAGGATATCGGCCAGTGCGTTGGGCAGCGAGGGCAGGGAGATGCCCGTGAAGTTTTCAAGCAAGACCGTGTGTCCCAACAGAAAAAGCGGCACCAGCACCGCACCCAGATGCAGCAGAAAGAAGGACGCCATGGCCGCCGGTTGCGAGCGCCAGCCGCTGGTGCCGCCCGGTATGAGCCATTTGACGATGGAAACCAGCGCGCCGGGGATGGAGCGTTCCGGATGGTAGCCGTAGGCCACGCGCTCCAGACGCCAGTCCAGGCCGCGCACGTAAAGGACGGCGCGCACGAGAAGCCCGACCACAAAGACCAGCAAAGAGAAAACAAAAAGGGGACCGGTAATGAAGTTCAGCATCAACTCTGTCTCCCGAATGATGTGCGGCGATAAAGGGGCTCCTGGGGCGGGCAAGACACCCCGCTTCCGAGCGGGGACAACACTCCGCCATCCGCTGACGGCGCCGACGCTCCCACACCTGAAAATTCTGCGGACAAGGCGTGTTCCCGGTGCGCAATGGCCCGACCTCTCTTATTTGCCTTCATTGCTTTTCCCGCTCTGCGCGGCCACGGCTTTGCTGTGGCAGACCCTGCAATCCACGAGGCGCGGTCCCGCGTCGGCCTTGCGGTGACAGGCCGTACAGGTGGCGTGGAGGTAGGGAATTTGCCTGTGCTCGGGCTGAGCTTTGACGTCCAGAAAGGTTTCGGACATGCCTTCATCTGTTTCTCGGTGGCAGAGCGTGCATTCCGCATTGCTGCGCTCCATGTACTCCACATGCCTGTCGTGCGTGAAAAAGACCGGCGGCATGGTATGCGTCGTCAGCGGGGGAAAGGTGATGGGGATGCGTTCCTCGCCTCTGGCCGTGTCGGAGAAAAGAGCAATGCCCAAGGCGAAAATCAGAAAGCAGAGTAGAGGCGTCCCGAATCCGAATGCTGTGTTACGCATGTCATGTCCTTGATTCCTGGTGAAATTCCGGCATGTTGCAACGCGGCAACCTTGCCGTCCGGAAGATGACGGGGAATCCCGGGCTGAGACGGGATTCCCCGGGCCGTCATACGGAGGGCCGCCCGGCTGTCAGCGATTCCGCTACGCTGCGCACGAACACGGCGCACTTGTACGGATCGCGCTTCATACAGCGCAGGGAATAGGCCACCGCCGCATAGAGGAAGAGGCGGGACTCATAATCCAGATGATTGGTCAGCAACCAATGGTCCTGTGGGCCTTCCTCTTCCGCGAGCTCGCGGGCGCGGCGCAGGTCCTCGGAATAGTCTCCGCCGGTGAGCCGGGTGTACAGATCACAGATTTCCTCGGCCAAGTACTCGCGTTCGGGTAGGGCTGACATGATGTTCTCCTCGCGCTGCGGGCGGTTTGGTTCCCGGACGGAACCGGGATCCGTATTTATAGGCAGTTAATTAAATATATCTATGCAATCTTTAATTAATACAAATTAATTCTCATATTAAGTATATTATGTCAAGTATGTTTTTGAAATTGGCTTCCTCGGCGGTTCCGGCGGGGCGGCGGGCCGGAGCGGTTGAGTCCGTTGCACATCTGTGTTAGGCCGGTATCTGGAGGAGAGGGTATGGACTTGGGATTGTTGCAGGAATTTGAGTTTCTGGGGCGTCTTTTCCTGGCCGGACTCTGTGGAGCCTTTATCGGCTATGAGCGGGCCAACCGCCGCAAAGAAGCGGGCATACGCACCCATCTGGTGGTTTCCATGGGTTCGGCGCTGTTCATGATCGTCTCCAAGTACGGCTTTGCGGACATGATCCCTCTGCACGGCGTGGCCCTGGACCCCTCGCGCGTCGCGGCTCAGATCGTGACCGGCGTGGGCTTTCTGGGCGCGGGCATGATCTTTGTGCGCGGGCAGAACATCAGCGGCCTGACCACGGCGGCGGGCATCTGGGCCACGGCGGGCATCGGCATGGCCGTGGGTTCGGGCCTCTACCTGCTCGGCGTGTTGGGCACGGCGCTGATCTTTTTGATCCAGATTTTTCTGCACCGGCACTTTACCTGGCTGCGCGCGCCCAGCATGGAGCATCTCTGCCTGCATATCCGCGACGGGTGCACAGGGCTGGACGTGGTGCGCGCAGCCCTGCGCGAGCGCAAGCTCTTTATCTCGAGCTTTAAGGCAGTTCCGGACAAGGAGGGCCAGATCATTATGGTGGACGCGCACATCAAGGTGCCCTACGGCTATGATCTGGCCGATCTGCTGGATCTGCTGAAAAAGGACGGCCACGTGCTGCGGGTGGAGATCAGGAACTGAGTCCCGCCTCTATCGCGTCAACGCGAGGAAGCCCCGGAAGGCATGCCTTCCGGGGCTTTCTGTTATGTCCTGATATGTACGGCCGTTACTGGTTCAGATCCACCAGCACGGGGTTTTCTTCCAGTTCTTCCAGGAATTTGTCGGGCCGTTCCTTCTGGTCCGGCACCTCGATGTCGCCGTTCACGTATTCACGGTAGCCCGTACCGGCGGGAATCAGACGGCCCACGATGACATTTTCCTTGAGGCCGCGCAGATAGTCCATCTTGCCCTTGAGCGAAGCTTCGGTGAGCACCTTGGTGGTTTCCTGGAAGGAAGCCGCCGAGATGAAGGACGAGGTGGTCAGCGAGGCCTGGGTAATGCCCAGCACCAGCGGTTCCGCCGTGGCCGGAGCGCGGCCCTCGGCTATGGTCTTCTGGTTTTCGGCCTTGAACTCGCTCTTGTCCACCTGTTCGCCCACCAGGAAGCTGGTGCCGCCGGAGTCGAGGATGGTCACCTTCTTGAGCAT
>NZ_JAGZUV010000046.1:0-42698 GCF_018379785.1 Desulfovibrio sp. | reverse complement strand
GGGCTTGAACAAAGTGAAAGCCGGCGCCTTTAGACGCTGGCCGGTAACAAGCCCTTATAGGGCTGGAGCAAACCACCCGCTATGCGGGTGGTTTTGATTCTCTTTAAAGAAAGCGCCTGAAAAATACGCCTCCTGTCTGGACGCGAGCGCGTTCCTGCCGCATACTCATAAAAAAAATTCCTTGGTATCATGTTTTTCGGACATTGTCCGAAAAAGCACTTATCGGCAGCGATATGTTATTTGGGCTCCATGCCGGATCGGGCGACATGAGATGTCGTATCCCGCCGATTCAAACGGCCTTTGCTTCTGGGACCACAGCAGCCAAGGGGGTTTCATGCGTCTAAGGCTCAGCACTAAAATCATTATTGCGTTTGTCGTCGCCATGCTTCTGGCCTGGGCCGGTCTGCTGGTCATCGGTTACGCCCTGGTAGGACAACCTTTCCATGAATTGCTGCGTTTCCAGCAAAGCCTGGAGGCCACCGAGCTGATCGCGAGCTCCGCGCGTGAAAGCCTGCTGTACAGCCTGGTGTTCATCGCGCTCATCGCGGTTGTGGGCGGCGTGTTCATCCACCGCCGGCTCAATCCCATTTACACTCTGGTGGCCTATGCCGACGCCGTGAGCCGGGGCGAAGAGCGGGAACTGGAATTTTACCGCGCGGACTGTCTCGGCCATCTGGCCGAATCCCTGCGGAATATGGTCGGCAAGCTGCGCCAGCAGGCCCACTGGTATGAGAGCATTCTCAACAGCATACCCTACTCCGTGACCGTCACGGATATGGACATGCACTGGACCTTCTGTAATACGGCGGCGCTCAAATCCATGGGCAAGACCTCGCCCGCCGAGATTCTGGGGCGGCATTGCTCGACCCGCAAGGGCAATCTCTGCGACACCCCCAACTGCGGCATTGAATGCCTGCGCCGGGGGCAGCATACGGTCATCAACCATATGCCCAACGGCAAGGCCATGAAAATGGTCATCCACTATCTGCTCGATCCCCAGGGCACGCCTGTGGGTCATGTGGAAATGGGCATGGACGTCACCGAGGAACTGCGCCTGAAGCAGGTGGAAGACAACTCCAGACGCACCCGCATTTCCGTGAACGCCCGTCTGAAAAGCGTGGTGACCGGGCTCAACGCCGCGGCCGAAGCCCTCAGCGCCCAACTGGGCGACACCAAGGCCAAAAGCGATCAAGTGGCCGAGCGCATGGCGGAAACCGCCACGGCCATGGAGGAAATGAACTCCACCGTGCTGGAAGTGGCGGGCAATGCCGAAAGCGCGGCCCAATCCTCGGCCTCGGTGCAGGAAAGGGCCCAGGGCGGCACGGACCTCATGCTGCGCACCATCGAGAATATCAAATCCGTGCAGGAACGCTCTTTGGGCCTGAAACAGGTGCTCACCCTGATCCGCGACATCGCGGACCAGACCAACCTGCTGGCGCTCAACGCGGCCATTGAGGCGGCCCGCGCGGGCGAGGCCGGGCGCGGCTTTGCCGTGGTGGCCGACGAAGTGCGCAAGCTGGCCGAAAAGACCATGAACGCCACTCGCGAAGTGGAATCCGCCATTGAGGCCATCCAGCAGGGTACGGACAAAAGCGCCGCCACGGTGGAGGACGCCGTGGCCGCCATTGAGGAAGTGACCGGCATGGCCCAGGATTCAGGCCGTTCGCTCGAAGAAATTTCCGCCCTGGCCGAGGATTCCAGCAGCCGCGCGGCGGCCATCGCCACCGCCGCCACGGAGCAGTCCGCCGCCGCCGAGGAAATCAACCGGCATATTTCCGATGTAAACGTCCTGAGCGCCACCATGGCCGAAGCCATGAAAAAGGCCGCCCTGGAAGTGCGGGAAATGACGGATCAAGCCCATTCCCTCAAAGAACTGCTGAATGAAATCCGCGTGGAGGAAACCGAAACAGCCGCCGCCTTGCATAGTGAAGAAGGGCCGCGCGAACTCAACGCATCCTCCGATCCGGCTGCCTGACCGGCGGCCGTTGCCGCAACGTCGTCCATAAGCAGCGGAAGAGGCCGGAGCATTGCTCCGGCCTCTTGCTTTCCGTCAAGGAAAACAAATTGTTGCGGGGGGAGTATACTCTGGCCTCAGCCGTTGCAGCGGAGTTGCATACGGATGAGGCCAGAGAGCGACGGATAAAGACAACACCGATGGGGCAGCAGCTCCTACGGGTGGTCCTTGAACTTGTCCGCCACAGCCTTGCCGCCGCTGTGGCAGGGGGTACAGTCCATAACGCCCTTGCCCCAGTTGGCCTCGTTGCCCTTGGTCATGTGGCATTCGCCGCAACCGGCCACAGCTTTCCGGATCGGGAACGTCCCCTTGTAATTCTTGCCCTGCTCGATCTTGGCATTCATGATTTCAATGGCCTTGCGGCAGACATCGGCGGTAAGGCGGCCGCAGCGTTCGCTGCGCTGTTTGCTGTTGGCCTCAATCTTGTTTTGGTAACACCATTTGGATACTGAAATGTGGCAGAGCACGGAATCCGAAACGCCGGCGGGCAGGGTTCCCTTGAAGCCCGTGGCCGCGTCGCCCGGATTGTAGATGGGCAGAGCCGTGGCTTCATACCAGCGGAACAGCTCGTTGACCATGGGGGTGCGCTCCTTGCGGCCCCAGAACAGGGCGAAGGCCGCCGCCGCGCCGTAGAGCGCGCCGCAGATGGTTCCCCAGTCGGAAATGCCGCCCTTGTTGGCTTCCAGCATGGCAAAGGGAAACTGGTTGTACGGCGCGCCGAATTTCTCGCCCATCATGCCGATGATGCCGTAAAACGTGCCGTAACCGCAGGCATAGCCCTTGTGCCAGTAGCCTTCATAGGCCACTGGCGCGCATTCGTCCGCATTGAGTTTGTGCGGCTGCCAGCCGAACTCGCCGCCCACCTGGGCGAAACGCGCGCCGGGAGCGGGCGCGGCCTGCGGCGCGGCAAGAGCCGGAGCGACCAGCCCCGCCATGGCGCCGCCCACGGCCAATCCCCCCAGGCCGCAGAGCAAATGCCGTCTGTTGCTGTCCATATGTCCTCCTTTGCGACAATCCCGTTTATATTGTTAAAAAAATCACTAACACCGTGCCGCAAATGGCGTCAACGGAATCCCCACGGAAAACAGGTTTTTTTGTAAAAATTTTCCGCCCGGCACTGGACGCGGCCGAAGAAGGACTTACTTTATTCTCCGCGCGGCATGGCCGCCTGAAACTTTGTATTTTCAACGTCCGCCGGCAGCCCCGGAACAGGCGGATTCGCCCGGGTCGGCAGCCTGACGGAAGAGAGCGCCGACGCCGTCCGCGGCGCGGGAAATATGACTTCGACAAGGCTTAGAGCATTTCACCTTTGAAACGCTCTAACGCCGAACCCGGTGAGGCGCGCCGCGAAGCGGCGCGGATTCCGGCAAAACCGCGTTTTTGCCGGAATGCCCCTTTGAAACATGTAAGGTTTCAAAGGTAATATGCTCTAGATTTCCCTGAGGAGGATACACATATGTCCAAAATCATCGGTATTGACCTGGGTACCACAAACTCCTGCGTTTACGTCATGGAGGGCAAGGACCCCAAATGCATCACCAATCCCGAAGGCGGCCGCACCACCCCTTCGGTGGTCGCCTTTACCGACAAGGAACGGCTGGTGGGCGAAATCGCCAAACGCCAGGCCGTGACCAACCCCAAACGTACCATTTTCGCCATCAAGCGCCTGATGGGCCGCAAATACGACAGCCCTGAAGTTGAACGCTGGAAAGAGCATTCCCCCTATCTCATCACCAAGGCCCCCAATGACGACGCCGGGGTGGAAGTGGACGGCCGCATCTACAGCGCGCCTGAAATCTCGGCCATGATCCTGGCCAAGCTCAAGGCCGACGCCGAAGCCTATCTGGGCGAGCCGGTCACCGAAGCGGTGATCACCGTGCCCGCCTACTTCAACGACGCCCAGCGCCAGGCCACCAAGGACGCGGGCCGCATCGCCGGCCTGGAAGTCAAGCGCATCATCAACGAACCCACGGCCGCCTCCCTGGCCTACGGTTCGGACAAAAAAGCCAATGAAAAGATCGCCGTCTTCGACCTGGGCGGCGGCACCTTTGATATTTCCATTCTGGAAGTGGGCGACAACGTCGTGGAAGTGCGCGCCACCAACGGCGACACCTTCCTGGGCGGCGAGGACTTCGACCAGCGTATCATCAACTGGCTGGTGGAAGAATTCAAAAAGGAAAACGGCATCGATCTGTCCAAGGACAGCATGGCCCTCCAGCGCCTGAAAGAAGCCGCGGAAAAGGCCAAGAAAGACCTGTCCACGGCCATGGAGACCGAGATCAACCTGCCCTTCATCACCGCCGACCAGAACGGCCCCAAGCATCTTCTGATCAAGCTCAGCCGGGCCAAGCTGGAATCCCTGGTCAGCGATCTTGCGGATCGTACCATTGAGCCCTGCAACAAGGCTCTGACCGATGCCGGCCTTGACCCCAACCAGATCGACGAAGTCATCCTGGTCGGCGGCATGACCCGTATGCCTCTGATCCAGCAGGTGGTGGGCAAATTCTTCGGCAAGGAGCCCAACCGCTCGGTGAACCCCGACGAAGTCGTGGCCATGGGCGCCGCCATCCAGGGCGGCATCCTCACCGGCGACGTGAAGGACGTGCTGCTGCTCGACGTGACGCCGCTCTCCCTGGGCATTGAAACCATGGGCGGCGTGTTCACCAAGCTTATTGAGCGCAATACCACCATCCCCACGCGCAAGAGCCAGATATTCACCACGGCGGCGGACAACCAGCCCTCGGTGTCCATCCACGTGCTCCAGGGCGAACGGCCCATGGCCAACGACAACATGACCCTGGCCCGCTTCGACCTCACCGGCATTCCGCCGGCCCCGCGCGGCGTGCCGCAGATCGAGGTTTCCTTTGACATCGACGCCAACGGCATCGTCAACGTCTCGGCCAAGGACATGGGCACCGGCAAGGAACAGTCCATCAAGATCACGGCTTCCTCCGGCCTGTCCGAGCAGGATATCCAGCGTCTGGTGCGCGAGGCCGAAGCCCACGCCAGCGACGACAAAAAGAAGCAGGAGATCATTGAGGCCCGCAACCATGCCGACAGCCTGATCTACGGCACGGAAAAATCCCTGGCCGACCTGGGCGACAAGGCCGACGCCGCCGTGAAGAGCGACATTGAAGGCAAAATCGCCTCCCTGCGCAAGCTCATGGAAGGCGAAGACGCCGCAGCCATCAAGAACGCCACCGAGGAACTGGCCAAGGCTTCGCACAAGCTGGCCGAACAGCTCTACCAGCAGCAGGCCCAGCAGAACGCCGGGGCCGCGGGCGGCCAGCCCGGTCCTGACGCCGGAGCGGGCGCTTCCTCCGCCGGCGGCAACGACGACGTGGTGGACGCCGATTACACTGAAGTAAAGAAATAAGAACCCCTTTGGCGGCACAGGATTTTGTTCGCCTGTCAGGAAGATAAGCCCGCTTTTCTGACCCGGCAGCAAGGAAAAAGACAGAGTGCCGGGTTGCCCGGCTTGCCAGTATTCCTGTGCTGTACTAAAAAGGTCTGACCATAAAAGGTCAGGCCTTTTTTATTTTCGGAGGAGCCGCCATGCGTAGCCTGCGTCATTTTTTGCGTTTCTGTCCCCCCGCCCCGCTGATCGCGGCCTTTTTCAACCTGGCCGCCTGCCGCCGGGGACCACTGCCGTACCGGGCGGGCAGGTAGCGCCTATGTCCGTCCGCCCGACTTTTTTCCCCCGGCATGCTTTCCCGCGGCCGGCCCTTGTTCTGCCCGTGCTGCTCATGCTGGCAGCCTGCCAGATGCCCTTCGGCAAACGCGATACCGCGCCGGTCAGACCCGCCACGCCCGCCGCGGCCCAGGGCCCCTGCGTGGTCCTGGCTCTGCCCGCCTCGGGCCCGTACGCGCCCATCGGCGGCAAGATCAGCCGAGGCGCGGGTCTGGCCCGTCAGGAACTGGCCGCCGACGGCATCAAGATACGTCTGGAAACCGTGAACACCGAAGCCCCGGACTGGCTGAGCAGGCTGTCGGCCCTGCCCCCGGAATGCGCTGTGGTGGGCGGGCCGCTGCAGGCCCGCAACTATGCCCAGGCCCGCTCCGCCGGAGCCGTGGACCAACGGGCCTTTTTCACCTTCCTGCCCAGTCTGGAGCAGGGCGACGAGGGCGCGCGCGCCTGGCGCTTTTTTCCCAGCCCGCAGGACCAGATCGACGCCCTGATCAGCTTTGCCACAAACGATCTGAACATCCGCACCTACGGCGCCTTCTACCCCACGGACGCCTACGGCGCGCGCATGACCGGCATGCTGGAGCAGAGCCTCGCCGGCCAGAACATGGTGCTGCACAAGGCCTCCTATGATCCGGCGGACGTCAGTTCCTGGAGTACCGCCGTGGCCCCGCTGATCAACGCCACCCAGGCCGAGGGCAGCAGCACGCCCGTGCCCCAGACCGCCTTTGAGGCCCTCTTCCTGCCCGATTCCTGGAAAAGCATGGACATGCTGACAACCAGCCTGCTCTATAACGGAGAAGACCGCCTGGTGCTGCTGGGCACAACCCTCTGGGAGCAGAGCCTGTCCGGCAAGATAGTGCCCAATGCGGAAAAATACGCGTTGGCCGTGTTTCCCGGCGCGTGGAACGCGGCGCGTGCCCCGCGCGCCCTGCAGGCGCCGGGCAACGACTTCTGGGTGGCCCTGGGCTATGATTTCACCCGTTTCGCCGTCAACCTGGGGCTGAATTCACGCCTGAGCGCGCCGGAAATCACTGCCAGGGCCGGGCGCGCAACGCAGATGATCCGGGCCATGGCCCCCATCACCTGGGACAGCACGGGCGTGGCCCATCAGCAGCTCTTCATCTTCCAGGCCTCGCCCACGGGCATGACGCCGCTGGACTTGGGGCAATTCCAGCAGACCCGCGCCGCCGTGCTGCAACGTGCCGCGCTGCGCATGCAGGGCCTGCCCGCCGTGGACGCCGAGGGCAACCCCCTGGTGCCCGGCCTGCCGCCCGCCGCCGGGCAGACGCCGGACCAGAGCGGAACGGTCCAGCCCGGCGCGACGCCGTCGGCGCTGCCCCTGAGCAGCACGCCGCAACCTTCGTACAAACTGCGCCTGCCCACGCGGCGCTGAGACCGAACACGGAATAAGGATTGACCATGGCAGAACCTAACAACATCAGCCGGGAGGAAGTGGCGCACATGGCTGCGCTTTCCCGGCTGCGCGTCAGCGACGAGGAACAGAAACTCTTCGCCCGCCAGTTCGGGGACATTCTGGGCTACATGGATGTGCTCGCCCGGGTGAACACCGAGAATGTGGACCCCTTGTACAGCCCGGTGCAACACGCGGCCGAGGGCCGCGAGGACCGGGCCGTCAACCGGCGCTCGCGCGAGGAAGTGCTGGCCAACGCGCCGGAAGCGGACGGGGAATACTTCATCGTCCCACGGATCGTATAGAATAAATTTCGCGGACCTTGTTTGCTTCGTTTCACAAGGCCGGGCATTTTAGAGCGTTTTGATATTGAAAATATCTCAACGCGCGGTGCGGATTTTCACGGAAAATCCGCACCGCGAAATTATCGCAAGGCGAGTTTACTTTGCCGTTAAGCGATAATTTCAAGCGCAAAATGCTCTAACAGTACAGGGCAATTTTATTGTAAGAATGCTCTAAGGACGTTTACATGACCGAGATCTGTTCGCTTTCGCTCACGGCTGTTGCCGGGGCTTTGCAGAAAAAGGAAATCAGCGCCGAGGAAGCCGCGCGGGCCTGCCTGACGCGCATGGAGGCCACGGAACCCCGGATTGCCGCCATGCTGCGCGTGGACGCGGAAGGCGCGCTGGCGCGCGCCCGTGAGCTGGACGCGGCCGGGCCGGACCCGGCCCAACCGCTCTGGGGCGTGCCCGTGACCGTCAAGGACGCCTTGTCCACCAAAGGGCTGCCCACCACGGCGGGTTCGCGTATTCTGGAAGGATTTGTGCCCGTCTACGACGCCTTTGCCGTGGAAAAACTGCGCCGGGCCGGAGCCGTGCTGCTGGGCAAGGCCAACCTGGACGAATTCGCCATGGGTTCGGGCACGGAAAATTCCGCCTACCAGAAAACCCGCAACCCCTGGAACACGGCCAAGGTGCCGGGCGGCTCCTCCGGCGGTTCGGCGGCCTCGGTGGCGGCCGGGCAGTGCTTCGCCTCGCTGGGTACGGATACGGGCGGCTCCATCCGCCAGCCCGCCTCGTTCTGCGGCTGCGTGGGCCTCAAGCCCACCTACGGCAGGGTGTCCCGCTACGGGCTCATCGCCTACGGCTCGTCCCTGGACCAGATCGGTCCCCTGACCCGCTCGGTGGAAGACTGCGCCCGCGTGCTTTCGGTTATTGCCGGACACGACCCGCGCGACGGCACCTGCGATCCCCGGCCCGTGGAAGACTACGCGGCGGCCCTGCTCGGGAACGGCGCGGACCTCAAGGGCATCCGCCTGGGCCTGCCCAAAGAATTCTTCGGCGACGGTCTGGCTCCGGAAGTGCGCGCGGCCTGCGAAACAGCCCTGGCGCGCGCGCGGGAGCTGGGCGCGGAACCGGTGGAAGTGAGCCTGCCGCATACCGACGCGGCCATCGCCACCTACTATATCATCGCCATGGCCGAGGCCAGTTCCAATCTGGCCCGCTTTGACGGCGTGCGCTACGGCCGCCGCGCTCCGGACGTTAAAAATCTGGAAGAACTCTACGTCAAATCCCGTTCCGAAGGCTTCGGCCAGGAAGTCAAACGCCGGATCATGCTCGGAGCCTATGTGCTCTCATCCGGTTATTATGACGCCTATTACCGCAAAGCCGCCCAGGTGCGCCGCCTGATCCGCGATGAATACCTGGCCGCCCTGGAGCAGTGCGACGTCCTCTGCGCCCCGGTCTCGCCGGTGACGGCCTGGGATCTGGGCAGCCATGCCGCCGATCCGCTGCAGGCCTATCTCATGGACGCCTATACCCTGTCCCTGAATCTGGCGGGCCTGCCCGGCCTGTCCCTGCCCGTGGGCCTGGGCGCGGAAAGCAAGATGCCCGTGGGCCTGCAACTCATCGGCCCGGCCTTCGGCGAAGCCCGCCTTCTGGGCATCGGGCATGCCCTGGAGCGGGCCCTGCCGGGCATCGGGCAACCCAGGATATAGTTCTCCACTATAAAACAAACACAAGCAGCCCGGAGGCTCTCACTTCCGGGCTGCTTTTTCACTTTCGCTATGGGAATTTTGCCCGCCAGCAAGGAAAACAAACTTTTTATGACGAGAGCGTACTCTTATCGTACGCGATCGGAATAAAAAGCGACGTTTGGCGCAGCTGGCGGGCAAAATTCCCATAGCGGCCTATTTTTTATGCAGCATGATGTCCAGAATCACCTTGTCCGTCTCGCGCATGCCCGTGGAGCCCAGACGACCCAGATTGGCGATGCAGATTTCAATGTCCTCGTCCACGATGCCTTCGTTGCCGGGCACGGCGGAACCCTCCATGGCCAGCATCACGGCCTGGATGCCCGCTCCCACGGCCGAAGCGACCTTGAGCGCGCAGGAACTCTTGGCCCCGTCGCAGATCATGCCCGCGATGTTGCCCACCATGTTGCGCACGGTCATTTCCATTTCCTTCAGCCCGCCGCCCAGGAGCATGGCAATGCCGCAGGCTGCGGCCGTGCCCGCCACCATGGCCCCGCAGTGAGCCGAAAGCCGCCCGAGATGGTGCTTGATGTGGATGGACGTGAGATGGCTCATGATCAGGGCGCGGGCCAGCTCCTCGTCGCTCTTTTCCTGGCGGATGGCGCAGGCCACCACCGGCATGGTGCAGGTGATGCCCTGATTGCCGCTGCCGGAATTGCTCATGACCGGCATCATCACCCCGGCCATGCGCGCGTCCGCCGCGGCCGCCGTGAGTTTGACCGCGAAGGTGGGCATGTCGTCGGCCAGGATGCGCCGCCGCACCTGGGCGTCCATGCTTTTGCCCACGGCCAGACCGTACTGGCGGGTCAGGCCTTCCTCGGCCACCCGGCGGTTCATGCGCGCGGCCTCCAGAATGAAGGCAATATCCTCCAGCGGGGCCGTGGCCGCGAAGTTGTAAATACCGGCCAGCGTCAGAGGCCAGTCCTCTCCGGCGGCGCGCCGGTTTCCCTCCCCGGCGGCGTCTTCTTTCTCGAAGATCAGCTCACCGTCGCGCCAGACCCTGGTGATATTGGCGTGGCTGTCCCGCAACTCGGCCTTGGCCGTATGCCCCGCAGCCGCGGCGGTCACCGTGCAGTACAGCAGCAGATCATTGCCCGGCAGCTTCAGTTCCACCTGACCGGCCTTGAGCATGGCCCCGGCCGCTTCCACCTGGACAGGCGTCAGGTCCCGCAGGCATTCCAGCCCCAGGGCGCTCTTGCCGCCCAGCGCGCCCGCCGCCGCCGCTATGTTCAGGCCCATCTCGCCGGTGCCGGGCACCATGACGCCCATGCCGTTCTTGAGCAGATTGGCGCTGACCTCCACACAGAGGCGCTCCGGCACGGCTCCCAGAGCTTCAGCGGCCCTGGCCGCCGTGAGGGCCACGGCGATAGGCTCGGTACACCCCAGGGCGGGCACCACCTCTTGGTGGATCAGATCAAGAAAGGCTTGTTTGGACGGGCTCATGCGTTCTCCCCAGTGCCTAATTTTTACGATCAAACACCAGGCTCCGAGTGCTGCAAGGGCCCCAATTCGCCGTGACGGTTGAAGATGCCGTCCAGCATAAGGGTCAGAGCGCCGTCGCCGGTGACGTTGCAGGCCGTGCCGAAGCTGTCCTGCAGGGCGAAAATGGCGATGAGCAGGGCTACGCCGGTCTGGTCAAAGCCCAGCACGCCGGTCACGATGCCCAGCGAGGCCACCACTGTGCCGCCGGGCACGCCGGGCGCGCCCACGGCGAAAATCCCCAGGAGCACGCAGAACAGCAGCATGGTGCCCACCGAGGGCAACGTGCCGTAAAGGATCAGACTGATGGTCATACAGAAAAAAGTCTCCGTGAGCACCGAGCCGCAGAGGTGCACGGTGGCGCCCAGCGGCACCATGAATTCCACCATGGTCCGGCTGAGCACCGGCGAACGGCGCGCGCACTCCAGGGCCACGGGCAGGGTGGCGGCGCTGGACATGGTGCCCACGGCGGTAAGATAGGCGGGCGTATAATAGCGGAAGACCTGGGAGGGATTGCGGCCCGACAGAAGCCCGGCGATGCCGTACAAGACGGTCAGCCAGATAAAGTGGCCGAAGATCACCAGAACCACCATGGTCACGAAAATGGGCAGATGCTTGGTCAGCGAGCCTTCATAGGCCAGGCCCATGAAGGAAAGGCCCACGAAAAAAGGCAGAATGGGGATCAGCACCCGCGTCACCAGCCAAGTCATGATCCGTTCCAGTTCGGCAAAGACCTTGCCCAGGGTTTCCGACTTGGTCCAGGCGATGGCCACGCCGAAAAACAGGGCCGTGACCAGGGCGCTCATGACGCTGAACAGCGGCGGAATGTCCAGGCGGAAGACCATTTCCGGCAGCTTTCGCAGGGTCTCCGTTTCCGTGGCGATGGACAGATGGGGAATGACCAGATAGCCCGAGGTCATGGAAAACAGGGCCGCGCCCAGTGAGGAGGCATAGGCCAGACAGACGGCCGCCACCAGGATCTTGCTGGCGTTCTGCCCCAGGCGCACGATGGCCGGGGTAATGAAGCCCACAATGACCAGCGGCACCAGGAAGAAAATGATCTGGCCGAAAATATGCCGCAGCGACACCACCACGTCCATGACGGCCTCATTGGCCACAAAGCCCAGCAGCGCGCCGAGCACAAGCCCGGCCAGCAACTTGAGGATGAGCGAAATATCACCGATCTTGGCCATCCTGATCCTCCGCAAAGTTGAATAAAATACACGCCCAAGGGCAATTCAACTTTGAAGAGTGAATTGCTCTGGTGGCCGCGTAAACTGACACCTGCGCCCGAGTGCAAGGAAAAACCGCGTTTTCCGCAGCACGCGAGCGGCATAGAGTTTGAAATGTGCACATTTCAAACGCAAAATGCTGTAGGACGCGGATACGCGCGGACCGTGCCGACAGCGTACTGTTTACTATACGCCAGGGCCGCCCTGTTCCGCAATAGCCAAAGCTATACATAAATATAAGGAGACACGAAAGCGGAGGCGGGGGCTACTCCAGAATATAGCGCATGGGATTCACGGGCACGCCGTTGAGCCGCACCTCGTAATGCAGGTGCGGGCCGGTAGTGCGCCCGCTCATGCCGATATAGCCGATGATCTCGCCGCGTTTGACCCATTGGCCGGGCTGCACGGCCCAGCGCTGCATGTGCCCGTACTTGGTGACAATGCCGCCGCCGTGGTTGATTTCCACACTGTTGCCGTAGGCGCCGTCGCGAGCGGCCAGAATCACCGCGCCCTGGGCCGGGGCCAGAACAGGCGTGCCCATGCGGTTGCTGATGTCCAGGCCCTTGTGGAACTGGCCTCCGCCGCCGAAGGGCGAGGAACGTCCGCCGAAACTGGATGAGATAAAGCCCACCACCGGCCAGATGGACGGCATGGAGGCCAGGGCGTCGCGGTTTTCGCGCAGGGCGCGCAAAAGATCCTGCTGGCGCACTTCTTCCAGGCGTACGGATTCGGAAAGGCGGGAAAGAAAATCCTGCATCTTGCGCGCGGCCAGTTCCTGCCGGTGCAAGGGCAGATAGGCGCGCGAAAAGTCGCCGGGCGCGCCGCCCACTTCGGCCGGGTCCTTTTCCATGTTCATCATCATCCGCAGCTTGGAATCAAAGCGCTGCACGCGCTGCAAATCCTGGCTGACGCCGGTGATCCGCCCGGCCAGATTGACGATCTGGCGGCGCTGCTCCTCAATGACCCGCTGGGCGTTGTTCAGGTTTTGGTCCAGATGGCGCGCCTGGAGCCAGGCCCGCCAGAGCCAGACGTTGCAGGCGATCAAGGCCAGGATCAGCAGGCCGGCCGTGAAGCCGAACCAGCCGCGCATCCGCAGATTGCGGCTGCCGCTGCGCCCTTCCTTGAAGATGACGATGTGGTATTTGCCGAACAGCATGGAGCGAATAGTTTAGGGTGCGCTCCGGCCCCTGTCAATGCGCGGGCGGTAAATGATTCTCCGGACTTGCCCCGCGCGGGGGGCGGTACATCCTTCATCCATGCGGCGTACTCCCCAAGTCATGAGATTCCGCCCCGCCGGGCGGCTCTCCCATTGCTGACAATGCGGCGGCAGACGTGTATGGTTCTTCTCGCGGTTCGCGTTGCATCGCATCCGCAGCAAGGAGAAAAAGCTCATGCCGGAAAATACCCCCACGTCCCCCGCTTCTTCCGTTGCCGACGCTTCCAACGCTCCTGAGGATCCGGCGAAGCGGGCCTTGCAGGCTCTGCTGCCCGAATTCTACGCGGCCGTGGGCGGATTTGAGGACCTGAAGGCCGCGCCGGGTCTCAGCCCGGAGGCGGTGGCGGCTTTGGAGAAAAAGCTGGAGTTCGGTTTTTCCAAAGAACTCAGGGAGCTGCTCACGCACTGCGCCGTCGTCTCCATGGCGGGCCTGTCCGTGAAGGCCGACGAGTTCGGCCCCATCGTCATGCCCGGCTCGGACGCTCTGATCATCGGCGAATTTTATCTTTATAATCCCGGCGACCGCCTGCTCATGCTGCCCGACGATCCGGCGGTCTACTATCTGGAGCAGCGCAACGGGGCCATTACCAAAATGGCCGACGGCGTGCTCAACTTTTTCAACAAAACGCTGGTGAAATACCTATACTCGGACTAGGAGTTGTTCTAAATCAGGGAGTTTTGCCTTTCCAGCGAGGAAAACGAGCTTTTTACGACGGGAGTATACTTTTGCCTCAGTCGTTGCAGCGAAGCTGCTCACGAATGGGGACAGCAGCGATCCGGTATTCGACCAGAGTGAAAAGCGACGTTTGACGAAGCTGGAAGGTAAAAGAACCAATTTAGAAACAGCTCCTAGAGCAGATTACCTTTGAAACGCTTTGCGTTTCAAAGGCTCATTCAGCCGAAGAACGCGATATTCGGCGTTAGAGCATTTCAAAGTTGAAATACTCTGAATCCGGTCTTGACGCCGGTTCCTGCGGCCTGTCGCCCATCTGAAAATAATGTTCGCCGGATGGCGCTCCCGCTCAGCGCGCCACGTTCTCCGCTCCGCCGTCCTGATCCCCGGGCCGACTGTTTTTATCCAGCTGCCAGCGGATCAGGCCGTTAAATATGCTGCGGCGGGCATCCTTGGTCAGGCCGTAAAGGCCGGACAAGGTTTCGGCCATGGCGCTGCGCGCCGTGCGTCCGGCGGAAGGGCAGGCATTGGCCCAGACCGGCAGTTCCCACTGCCGGGCGGCCTTGAGGATGTACTTCTTTTCCACCAGCAGGAGCGGCCGGATCAGGCGCAGCCCGCCGTTGAAAAAGGGCTCGCACATGCTCATGCCGTCCACCCGGCCGTTGCGGCAGAGATTCAGAAAAAACGTCTCCACCAGGTCCTCGGCGTTGTGACCCAGGGCCAGATGGGTCAGGCCGTAGCGCGCGCAGAGCTCGAACAGGCGTTTGCGCCGCAGCCAGGCGCAACGAAAGCAGGCCGAGCGGCGCAAGTTCTGTTCCGAATGGGCCTGTGGTCCGTAATCCGTCACTTCCAGATGGGCGGGAATGCCCTCGCGGGCCAGCCAGGGCAGCAGGGCGGCGTGACTGTGCGGATCAAAACCGGGATTGAGATGCACGGCCATGAGCTCGAAGCGGAAGGGCACGATGCCCTGACGGATTTTCAGGGTCTTGAGCAGCACAAAGCTGTCCACGCCGCCGGATACGGCCACGCCCACCCGGCAGCCGGGCCAGAGCATGCCGGTTTTCTGCATGGCCTTGCCCGCGCTTTTGACGCAGACCTCCTGGGCGAAAGAGCGTTTTTCGCGGCTCACGGGCGATCCACCCTCTGGCCCGGCGGTACGGACGGCTTTTTCAAGGCCGCGAACAGACAGACAAAACGCATGGCTCCTCCGAAAAACGCCGGACGTCCGGCGGCGGTTGGTCCTTGACAGATCGTGATCCACCCTCTATCATATCTTATTTCAGCAGGCAAAGCTTCAGCATTCAGGCGCATTCGTTCGCCCGCCCTCTTTACAACAGGCCGGGCGGTATTATTTTTCAACCGGATTTCCCGGAACAGAGGTCGGCGCGCCAAGGTCGGCCGGACACGGAGGCAGCATGGCCCGTATTACTGTGGAAGATTGTCAGGAACGCGTGGACAACCGTTTCTTGTTGGTGCAGATGGCCATCAAACGCGTGCATCAGTACCGTGAAGGGTATGAACCCCTGCTGGAAACGCGCAACAAGGAAGTGGTCACCGCCCTGCGTGAAATCGCCGCTGGCAAGGTTATGCCGGACGACAAAAGTCTGTACAACCCCCTGTCCGACGGGCAGGACGTGCCCAATACCGAGGGTTAGCGGAGTCAGATTCGCGTGCCCCTTCTGTCCCCCGGTCCGCGCGGCGAACCGGGGGACAGACGTCAGCATCGGGCGCGCCGCCTTACCGGAACCACAGCCTTTTACGTTTGAAATGTCGCACACTTCAAACTCTACGCCGCCCGTGTGCCGCGGAAGCGGCAGCCGTTGGGGAGTCTTCGAGCCGTACGGATGCGGTTCAGCACTGCCGCCGATACCCGTAAGCCCTTTTGGGCCAGCGGGCACGGCTGCCCGCCTCCGGCAGCTTCCTCGCACTTGGGCGCGGATGTCCGCTCATGCGGCCACCTGGGCAATTCACTCCTTTCAATTGTGAATTGCTCTCAACGCAACAGCACCTGAAAATTATGATGCAGCGCGACTATTACGAAGTTCTGAGTGTCAGCCGTACCGCCGGAGAGGACGAAATCAAGCGTGCCTACCGGAAAATGGCCATGAAATACCATCCGGACCACAACCCCGGCGACGCCGAGGCTGAGCAGCGATTCAAGGAGGCCGCCGAGGCTTACGACATACTGCGCGATCCGGACAAACGCGCCCGCTATGACCGCTTTGGGCACGCGGGCGTGCAGGGCAACAGCGGCGTGGGAGGCTTCGGCAGCGCCGAGGACATTTTCGCCCATTTCAGCGACATTTTCGGAGATCTCTTCGGCTTTTCCTCGGCTTCGCGCGGTCCGCGCGCCATGGCCGGAGCGGATCTGCGTTACAACCTGACCGTCAGTTTCGCCCAGGCGGCCAAGGGCGATGAAATCACCCTGTCCCTGCCCAAGCACGTCACCTGTCCTGACTGCAAGGGCAGCGGCGCCGCGCCCGGCAGCAAGGTCGAAAGCTGCCGGCAGTGCAACGGCACGGGCCAGGTGCGCCGCTCCCAGGGCTTTTTCCAGATTGCCATGCCCTGCCCGATCTGTCAGGGCACGGGGCAGATGATCACCAAACCCTGCGCCAAGTGCAGGGGGGAAGGCATTGTCACGGATACGCGCGAACTGGTGGTGCGCGTACCCGCCGGCGTGGACACCGGCACCCGTCTGCGGGTACGCGGCGAGGGCGAGGCGGGCGTGCACGGCGGTCCTCCCGGCGACCTCTATGTGGTGCTCACCGTGGAGCAGGACAAACGCTGGCAGCGCCAGGGCCAGAACCTGATCTACAGCCAGGAGGTCAGCTTCGTGCAGGCCGCCCTGGGCCACAAGGTGGAAGTGCCGGGCATCGACGGCCCCCTGCCCCTGGAAGTTCCCAAGGGCGTGCAGAGCGGCACACTGTTGCGCCTGGCGGGCGAGGGTCTGCCCTATCCCGGCCGCAGAGAGCGCGGCGACCTGCTGGTGGAAGTCAGAGTGCTCACTCCCACCCGCCTTTCCTCCAAACAGGAGGAACTGCTGCGCGAGTTTGAGCAGGCCGGGGAACAGACCCCTTTGGAAAAAGTAAAAAAAGCCGCCAAAAAAATCAGCAAGGCCATGGGCCTGGATTAGGTTCAGCCCCCATTAAAAGCGCCTGCTGCAAAGCCGCCTTTTTCCGTGCGGCCGCGTTGCAAAAAAGAAATTGGTAGCCGTTGCCGCAAAGCGGCTTACGGATAGCGACAGCGATTTCTCCGGACAGGCTTTCGTGTACCTGACTGCTGTCTTTATCCGTACGGCTCACAAGTTCGCCAACGGCTAAAGCACGGCTTCGCCCGATTTCTCCTTTGCGCCTTGTTGCCCGAAAAAATTCAGCTTTTCGCGGACGGCGTTTTAATGAGAGCAGAGCCTAAGCTTTCCGGAGTAATTCGGGTTTGAAATGAATGAATTGCTCTATCAGCAACCACAGGGCCGCTCCCGGAAGGGGGCGGCCCTGAATTATGGTGCGTGAAAAAATACCGCGCTTGTTGGATGAGGATTCGCGGGGAATTGGGTCCGGTTTCAGTCCATCGGAAAAGCCCGGCTTTTCCCTGGCTTCGGGCACAGGCAACGGTGCCGGCCATCGCGGAAACCGATCCGCTTCCGGTATGGAACCGCGCTACGCGCCGGGGGCCGTGCCGGAATCCGGGCCGGGCACCTTTTCGTCTTCCGGCGAGGCCGGAGCGGACTCCATGGGCTCAAGCGAATGCATGTTGATCTGGGTCGGCCCTTCGCTGCTCTGGGGCACCTGAAGGCCGATGCGGGCATTGTGATTGATGACGATGGGCCCGG
The DNA here is from genome assembly GCF_018379785.1 of Desulfovibrio sp. Taxonomy (GTDB): domain Bacteria; phylum Desulfobacterota; class Desulfovibrionia; order Desulfovibrionales; family Desulfovibrionaceae; genus Desulfovibrio. The sequence goes on along the minus strand of NZ_JAGZUV010000046.1, from coordinate 25,124 downwards.
TGAGATTGAGTGCCGCCTTTTCCGGTTCGCCGGCCGGGATGGAAACCGTGACCAGAATGGCCGCGTCCTCCATGCGCTTGATCTGGAGCAGCTGCTGTTCCGCATCCCCCACCATGACCGGGTAGGATTGCAGAAAGCTGTAGGGATCGGCCACCAGCAGGCCCACCTGCGGCTCGGTCACGCTTTGCAGGATGAGCAGCGGCGCTTCGGGCCTGATCTGGAGCAGGATGAAATCCCGCTCTCCCTCAAATCCGGCCAGGCCGTGAGGGAAGCGGATCACTTTATCGGTATCGATGCGGCGCCGTCCAAGACGGGTGTCGATCTCTATTTCTTCTTTGTCTCGTGCCATAGTTCAGCTGCCACCATGAAGTCTTCGTTGCTTGTCGCCAGCGCGCGGCGGTTTTCCTCAATGACCCGCTTGTAAACCTCTTCGCGGTACACTGTGGTATCGCCGGGCACCTCCAGGCCGAGTTTGACCTGTTTCCCCTGCATACCCAGGACGGTTATGCGTATGTTTTCGCCCAGATAAAGGCTTTCACCGGGGCGTCGCGTCAATATCAGCATGGCTTGTCCATATGGAGTACTTTCACGGAGCAGCTCACGGTTTTCTGATCGTCCGTTTTTTCAGGCTGGAGCGCCGCTCTAAATATAGTTGGCAAGGCTCAATTTCATGATCATGGATGAAGACTGGAGCACCGTCTGGTACGTGAGCTGCTGCCGGGTAAGTTTGGTCAGCAGTTCAGTCAGGTCAATGTCTTCAGTATAGCTTAATCGTTCCTGTTGGTCCAGCTTCTGGAAGCTGAGCACGTCGGCGGCCATCTCCACGCGGTTTTCCAGGCCGCCGTAGCGGTCCGCCTCGGTGGTGATGCGCTCGTGGGCTTTTTTCAGGGCGGCCAGGGACTGGCCGCAGCCCGTGGCGTTGTTGTTTTCGCAGTAGGCAATGAGATTGCCCACCACCTCAAAAACATTGGCGTCGCCTTCAATGGCGGGTTTGCCCTGGTAATAGCCGCCGAAAATGTCCTTGCCCACCCCGTTCACCGAAATGTAGGTATCCTTGAGGATTTCATAATTCAGATCCGCGCGGGAGGGATGGATCATGATCTGCGCGCCCGCCGGCACGATAGGGCTCACGCCCGGATCTGTGGCGTCCAGATCCATATAGCCGCCGGGCACGGGCAGGCGCACCGTGCCGCCGCCGGAGGTCTGGCCCTTGGCCGTGACCCAGGTGGAACCGCCGTCCGTGCTGTAGGACCAGGTAAATTCCTCTCCCCTGGTATTCAGGTCCACGCCCGTAGCGGGCTCGTCCACGCGCACCAGCATATTCTTGCTGAACGTGCCGCTGGCCGAGGCCTTGAGGCCCTGCTGGCCGCCCATGATGGTCATTTCCGGCGGCGGGTCCTTGTCGTCCCCCTGGTACACCGCCGTGGGCCGGATATAGACCAGAGTGCCGTTCTCGGCTCCGGGCCCGGCGTCCACGTCCGCCGCCTTGACGGCCATGTCCTGCTTCATGGTCACGGTGACGCCGTCGGCCACCATGTCGTATGTCTGCGGAGGCCCCGCATTTACCTGCACCGTCCCGTCGCTCCAGGTGGCGCCCCCGTCCTTGGACCACCGGTAGGTGGCGGGGTCGCTCAGATTGCCGTTGCTGGTGAACTGGAGCATCATGGAGGTGTCGGACGCGCCCTGAATGCTGTAATTGCCCTGACTGATGTCGCCTGACCAGTTGTCATCCCAACTGGTCAGGGCCAGACCCTGTTCAAAGGCGTTGCTGTCGTACTTATGCCCGGCGAAGAGACTCTTGCCTTCAAATTCCGTATTGGACAGGTTAAGAAGCTGACCGAAAATCTGCTTGACCCGCTCGCCGATCTGTTTGCGGTTCTCGGCGGACATTTCGGTATTGCTGGCCTGCTGGGCCAGACTTTCCAGATCCTGGAAAAGCGTGCTGACCCGGGTGCTCAGCACGCTGTCCGCCAGCTCCAGCCAACCCCGGGCCGTGTCCACGTTGGTCTGGTACTGGGCCGTGGCATTGAGGTCGTCGCGGGTGGTCAGCACCCGGTAGGCTCCGGCGGGATCGTCCGAAGGCCGGTTGATCTTCTTCTGGGTGGAGCCCTGTTCGTTGCTTTCCATATAGGCAGCCAGATTTTTCTGCATCTGGCCGACCATGTCGCTGTACATCATGTTTTGGGTAATGCGGATAGCCATACGCCCTCCCTTCTTTCCTACTGCTTGAGCCCGAGCAGGGTTTGCAGCATCTGGTCGGCGGTGGTGATCAGCTTGGCCGCCGCTGTGTAGGAGTGCTGAAATTTGATCAGATTGCTCATTTCTTCGTCCATGTTCACGCCCGACACCGAAGCCGTGCGTTCAGCCAGATCGTTGGTCAGGGCGGAGTGGTACTCGGAATTGGTCTTGGAAAGCCGCCGGTCCGCGCCCACGGTAGTGACCAGGTTGGCGTAATATTCGGAAATGCTCTGATTATCCACCGTCTTCCAGAGGGTGGAAATGGTAATTTTTTTGTCGGCCAGCTTGCCGATGGCCGTGGCCGTGGCGTTGTCGCCCGCATTGGCCTGATGCTGGCCGTTGACCTGACCCGAGGCGATGAGGTTGGTATTGCTGTGCACCTGGCTGTTGACAGCCAGACTGTCCGCGCTGTCCCCGCTGAAAAAGGTATTGATGCCCAGAGCCGCCATCAGGCCCGTGGAATCCGCGCCCATGCCGAAGGTCACATCGGCGGCGGGATTGGTTTCAATGATCAGCTTGCCGTCCTGGATGCTGGCGTTGAGCGGCGGCGGCGCGAGGGGATTGCCGTCGGCGTCCACCATATTGTTGATGGCGTCGCGCACGTCTTCCAGGCTGTGCGTGTCGGGGTCGAAATTCTGAATGCCCGGCGTGGCCGGATCAAAGTCCAGCATACCGGAGGATTTGTAGTCGCCGGTGGTCTTGTCGTAGAAATGGAAATTGACGTTGCCCGCCTGGAGCTTGTCCGAGAAGGGCAATATGGACTGGGCCGACCCCAGGGCCTTGGTGATGTCTTCCACGCGCTGCTGGCCCTGCGCGTAATCCAGCATGCTCAGGCCCGAGCCCTGGCTGTGGATGCGGTTCACTTCCCAGATCAGGGAAGAGGCCACGGCGTTCAGCTCGTCCATGTAGCGGCCGCAGTTGTCGTCGCGGATATTGTAGTACGCGGCCAGCTTGCCGCCGGTGAGACGGCTGAGGTTGTCCGTGCCGTCAAAGCCGACCTGCGGGGTGATGTTTTCCGGACCGCGCGTGGGTTCGATCCAGTACAGGCCGTCCTTGGGCGTGATGTCGAACTTGTCTCCGGCGTGGAAATTGTCCGCCGCACTGAAGGAAATTTTCAGATTCTTGACCAGCACCTGATCGGTCGTGCCGTCGCCGTCGCTGTCCGTAATGTCGAAACGCAGCTCTTTGCCGTCGTCGTCGCGCAGCCAGGTCTTGCCGCCGTCCAGGGAAACGCGGAACTGCGGCGGCGGCACGTCGCCCGCGCTGCCGCCGTTGACGATCTCCACCGTGTATTCGTGGCTGTCCGCGCCGTCAAACTGCACGGAGCCCCTGTAGGCGGAATCGGCCGTGAGCCGGTTTTCGGCCTGCGGGCCCATGACCCTCAGTTCATAACTGCTCTGCCCGTCCACCAGAGGCTGGCCGGTGGTCAGCTGCACCCGGAAATTACCCTTGCCGTTGTCGATGGTCTCCACGTCCGCCAGGGAAGCCAGCTCGCGCACCAACTGATCGCGCTTGTCCAGCAGGCTGTTGGGATTGCTCACGCCGTCCACGGTGTTGGACGTGATCTGCCGGTTAAGGTCCGCAATGGCCTTGGAAAGATCATTGACGCGGTCCACGGTCTGGCCGATGGAGACGTCCATCTCCTTCTGGATGGCCTTGATGCCGTCCATGGTGCTGCCGAACATGTCGCTGAGATTGTCGGCATAGGAAAGCAGGCTCTCGCGGGTGGCCGTGTCTTCCGGGCGCAGGGCCAGATCCTGCCAGGCAGTGAAAAATTTGTTCAGCGAGGAGCTGAGGCCCGACCGGTTGGACTCGTTGAAGATGTTCTCCAGCGAGGTCATGATGGTGTCCTGCTCGTCCCAACGCGCGGAATTGGTGGCCTGGCGCACGTAGGAGCGTTCCAGGAAGGAGTCGAAGAAACGCATGATCTGCTGAGCGTTGACCCCCAGCCCCTGCGCGCCCGGCTTGGTCGTCAGGCCGCCCGCGTCGCGCTGATCCACATACTGGCGCGAATAGCCCTCGGTATCCGCATTGGCAAGATTGTTGCCGGTGACCGAGATCCAGGCCTGAGAGGCGTTGAGGGCCGACTGGCCGATGTTGAGCAGACCATAGAGCATGGTTTAGAGCCTCCCGGAAATAATGGCCGCCTGAGGATGCATTTCAGGGCGCATGCCGCCCCTGCGCCCGTAGGTCTCGGCTCTGGGCGGCATGGCCCTGCTGGTCAGGGCCTGCAACGTGCGGCTGCTCTGGTCCAGCAGCGCCAGGGAAAGCTGGGCGTTGCGCGAAGCCTGGCGTGAAACCTCCTGCTCGCTCTGGTCCACGGAACGGAACAACGCGCGCAGGGCCTCGCCCTGCTCCCGGGGCAACGAGCGGGCGTATTCCGTCACGCGCACGCCGTCCAGGGCCTTGATGACCGTGGTTTTTTCCACAGCCAGCTGACGGATCAGCTCCTGGACGGAAAATTCCTGCGCCACCACGCCGTCCGTGTCGCGCGCCAGCAGGATGTGGTATTCCTCTTCCAGCAGATCGCGCAACAGCGCGAGCGCCTTGTCCTGGCGGGATAAACTTTCCTGAATTCTCTGGTACATACTGCCTCGCTTGGCCTTGACGATCAGGGGGGCTGTCCGTGGGCGGCATACCGCGCGCCGGGCAGAAACTGCCGCCTGACCCCAATCAAGCAAAATCCATGCCCTTTTAAACGACCATGCCTGAATCAGCGCCCCTGGCGGGATGCCACGCCCCACCTGCCGGTTCGGCGTGAAGGCAGTACAAAAAACGTGGTTTTCCGCTTACACATTTTAAACGCAAACAGCACCTAGCCGCGCAGATCCCCGGCCGTCAGCGGCGGGATGGCAAAGGAATCCGCCGCGCCGTTGCCTGATGCGTTCCGGCTCTCCGCCGAACGCGCGGTCAGCGGCGGCACGGCCTGGCCGCCGGACTGAGTCGTTGCCGGATTCGCCGCCTGCGCGGCAGCCGGGGCGACAGTCCGGACGGAATTCCGCGCGGAGCTTTGGGCGGCGTCCTCGGCGGGTTGAGGCTGTGCCTGGGCCTGGGCGGCATGATAAGCGGCCAGACCCGCGCCCGCGCGGCTGCCCGGCCCTGTGCCGTCCGTGTTCAGGGTGCGGATCAGTTCCTGGCCGCGCCGAGTGCGGCCTTTCTGCGGAATATTGGTGGTATAGCGCACCGTGCGGCTTTGCGGCGCGGCTTCGGCGGTCCGCGCCGGCTCCTGCCCCGGGCCTTGTGCCTGCGATGCGGCCATGACGCCCGGCCCCGCCGCGGCCGACACCAAAGGCGCGCCGGGGATGGCTCCCGCGGAAGACATGGCCGCCTGCACGGCCGTGGGCGTTCCCGCGGGCATGCCCGCCTGGCCTGCGGGCTGCCCCATGTTTTGTGCCGACGGCGCGGCCTGAGTAAAGGACGCGTTCTGAAGCGGGGTTCCGTCGGTCCGCGCCGGATGCCGCAAAGGAGGCCGCACGGCACGCGGGCCGAGCTTGTCCCCGGCCTCGCGCTGGGCCATCTGCGCCAGTTCCAGGCCGGAAGACGCCTGCTGCCGCCTCACGCCCTGTCCGGCGGGCACGGCTTCCACCCGGCCCTGTGCAGGCGCGGTCAGGGCCTGTTGCGCCCGCAGGGCGGCCAGAGCCCGCTCCACTTCGGGATTACTCAGGGCTTCTGTCCCGCTGTGCGCGTCCGTGCCCTTGTCGGCGGCGGCTTGCCGATTGATAACGCCGGTCTGCGGAACCGCGCCGTCATAAACGGAAGGCACGGCCTCCCCGCGGGCTGCGTCATGGGGGGCCTGAGCGGTCTGGGCCGCTGACGGCGCGGCGGCGGCAACCGCCGGAGCTTCCGGAGTTTTCGGCGCCGCTTGCAGCAGGGGAGCCGCCGAGGGGGTAAAGGACGCGCCGCGGCCCGACCCGGCGGTGCCGCGGCTGGCGGAAACCAGATTGCGCGAAAGCTGCTCGTACATCATGTCCGCCAGGCCGATGCCGCCGGCCGAGGTCATGCTCTTGGACAATTCCTGATCATACATGTCCTGCCAGTACTGCTCATCGCGGCCGTGCAGAAGGCCGTTCTTGGGCAGGGTATTGCGCATTTCCTGCCACATCTTCTGGATGAAGACCGACTCGAAACCTTCACAGGCTTCGCGCAGCTTCTTGGCTTTGGCCTCGGGCGAAATCTTTTTGCCGCCGAGATCGCCCAGTCCGGCGAGCCTGGCCTGGAGTTCGCGGCGGGAACCTTCGCTGCGGGCGCTTTCCGGCGGGATCGCGGCCGGGACGGCATTGAGGGGCGCGGTCATCTCAGATCACCTCCAGTTCCGCATGCAGCGAGCCCGACACCTGCAGGCTGCGCAAAATGGAAATCAGATCGCGGGGCGTGGCTCCGATGGCGTTCAGACCGTCCACCAGTTCCTGCAGGGTGGCCCCTTCCACCATGACCAGGCGGCGGTTTTCCTCACGCACGTTGATGTCGGTCTGGGGCGTGACCACGGTCTGGCCCTGGGAAAAGGGACCGGGCTGCGAAACCTGCTCGCTTTCCTGCACGGTGATCTGCAGGTTGCCGTGAGCCACGGCCGCGCGCGAAATGCGCACGTCCCGGCCCAACACCACGGTGCCGGTCTTTTCATCCACCACCACCTTGGCGGCGGTGTCCGGGGTTACTTCCAGATTCTCCACCGAAGCCATCAGGGGCACGAGATTGCTCTTGTACTGGGGAGGCACGTCCACGCTCACGCTCATGGCGTCCACGGCCCTGGCGTAAGGGCCGCCCATGGCCGCGTTGAGGCGCTCGGCGATCTGCTGGGCCGTGGAGAAATCACCCACGCGCATGTTCAGGGTCAGCTTGTCCTGCTGGTTGAACTCAAAGGGGATGGCCCGCTCCACAATGCCGCCGCCGGGAATCAGGCCCACGGTATTGACGTTCTTCTGGGTGCTGGCCGCCGCGCCGGTGACGGAAAAGCCGCCCACGGTCAGCGATCCCTGGGCCAGACAGTAAGTCTTGCCGTCCACGCCCTTGAGCGCGGTCTGCAACAGCACGCCGCCCAGCAAAGAGGTGGCGTCCCCCACCGAGGAGACGGTCACGTCCAGGCGGCTGCCCGGTTTGGAGGAGACCGGCATGCGCGCCGTGACCATGACCGAGGCCACGTTCTTGATTTTCAGGGCCGAGGAATTCACGCCGATGCCCATGCGGTCCATCATGTTTTTCATGGAACTGAGGGTGAAGACGGAATCCTTTTTGTCGCCGGTGCCCGCCAGACCCACCACCAGGCCGTAACCGATGAGCTGGTTGTCGCGCACTCCGGAAAAAGTGGCGATATCCTTGATGCGCACCGCCTGGGCGGGCAAGGCCCAGCAGAGCAGCAGGGCCGTTATGGTCAGCCGGAGGGCGTAATGGCGGGTGATCGTCAATATCATGGCGCATGCTCCTTGCCGGAGAACCGGCGTAAATCTTTATGCAGGAAGCATGCCTGGATATAAAAGATGTCGGCGGGCTGAGTGTATGGCCTGATGAAAAAAGCCGCCCCCCTTGCGGGAGGCGGCGAAAAACATCGTGCATGCGCCCGCCGCCGAGCAGACGACGCGGACGGGACGGCGGCACGTGCCTATATCCGGAAGAGGCCGGGCTCCTCCCGGACCAGTCCGGCCGCGATGAGGCGGCTGTCCGGCTTGTAGGTGCCGTTGGCGACCTGGATGCGCAGAGACTCCACCTTGTCGGCGCGCACGTCCGGCGTATTCTGCGCGGTGCGGCGGGCCTCGGTCAGCAACAGAGCGTCCTGGGAGACGCTCACCGTATCGCCCAGATCCCCGTCGGACCGGCTTTCCGCCCTGGTTCGGGCGCGGACATCACCGCTTTTTTCCAGGCCGGTGGTGTAAGGATCCAGCAACGGATTTGTATTGGTCTGAATTTCCATACTTTTTCTCCAATCAGGGGCAGCGTCCGTACGCGTCACAGCTTCTCGACGCCGACGCCGCTCGCGTCCGGCACGGGGCGCATACCCGCTATTGCCCGGACGGCTTTTCCAACATGCTCTGGTCAACCTTTTGGCGTGTGATGCGCCAGAGGACATGCCGCGTACGGCGCTGCTCCTCTTCGCTCAGGGGACGCGGTCCGTCGGGGCCCTGGCCCACGATGCAGAGCCTGCCGCCCGGCGGGTAGGTGAACTGCACATCCTGTCCCACGGCCTTGCCCAGTTCCCGGCGGATTTCTTCCACCACCGGATTGTCGCTGCCGGTAAAGATCAGGCTGTCGAACAATTCCTGCGCCACTTTTTCCACATAGGCGCGACGTTTGACGGACGGATCGGGATCCTGCGGCTCCAACCCCTCGGCCAGACGCCGCCGCACGCGGAAACGGGCCAGCCGACGGGCCGCCAGCAATTGCTGCTCATAGCCTTGCAGCATGATGCGCATTTGCGCGGTGGTCGTATCGGCCATGGTATTTTCCGTCCCTGTTGGTGTTTTCGACCCTCTGCCGTAAAACTTTAGACTTTTTTACGCTTTTTGGCGTCATGGCGCCATTTTTTTCAGACAAGCAGTGGAATACATTAAAGTAAATTTCTTACTTTTTTTGTCCGTTATCAAAAATGACCCGTCTGCCGCTTGCCGCCGGACCGTCCACAAGAAAAATGCCGTCCACAATATGTCGCGTTTTTGGCAGGTCCGCCTCCGCCAAGCCGGGCCGCAGCGTCACCCGCCCGTCGGCGTCCAGGCTGAAACAGCGGCTGTAGCGGGTATCCGCCACGGCGGAAAGGTGGATATAATTCAGCCAGAAAGCCGGGGGATCTTCCGCCCGTGCCGCCGCGACCCGCGAAGCCTCTCGCTCCCGCTCCGGATCAAGCTCCCGAAAAGGCGCGCCATGGCGCGCGGCACTGTCCCGCATGCGGCGCAGCGGCACGAGGCCGAGCGTCTCCCGCGTGCGCGTGGGCACGAAAAACCGCGCCCGCAACACCTCGTCCCCCTCGCTGGCCGCCTGCGGAGCACGGCGCAGCACCAAGCCGTGCTTATCCAGGGCTTCCCGGGCCAGAGCGGCCAGGGGCCTGCCGGGCCAGGGGGCCAGTATGCGCCGGAACAGGGCTTCCAGTTCAGGGGGCGTGTCGGGAAAGACGTACACTGTGGATCCGCCGCCGCGTCGGGCGCTGGCCTCCGCCGCGCCCACCAGGATATGTTCCGGATTCGCCGCGCCGGGCGGCGCGTAGCCCCCGCCCACATCCCCGTGCGCGCCGGGGCAGGCCGCCTCATTGCCGGTATTGGACGCGCCGTCGTAAATGGAGCGCAGGGGAAAATTCCGACGATACTCGTTGGCGGCGGTCAGGTGCAGGGTCCGGGCCACGACTTCCGGCCCCAGAGTCACGTCGAAATCGCCTTCGTCCGCATTGCCGGGCAGGCCGAAGGAACCCACGGTATCAAACAGGCCCAGAAAACCGATCTCCAGCGGGCAGTCCAGACGGCCATGGCCCTGGTTCCGGATGATCCGTAGATTGGGACGGATGGGCCGGGGCACCGCGCTCGCGTCCATGGGGCGGCGCGGGTCCGGCAGACCGGCCAGTAACGCCGCGTTGACGAAGTGCCGGGCCAGAGCCGCGCCCCGGCTGAAACCGAAGACATCCAGCACGATCCGCGCGGGCGGGAAGGGCCAGACCCGCTGAAAGACCGCCAGCAGACCTTCCGCCGCGTCGGCCATGCGGGCATAGCCGCCGGACTTGCCCAGGCCCGTGGCCAGAGAGAGGGGATCGCCGCGCAGATTGCCCGCGGAATCATACACGCCGATGCCCGGCACATAGACCGCGAACACGCTTTGTCCGTCCGTGGCGTAGAGATCATACAGGGCGGCAATATTGGTGGGCCGGGCCGCGGTTGCGCGCAGATCCTTATGATTGCCCGTGCCGTCAAAAAAAATGCCGATACGCAGGTCCGGCCCGCCGGTATCCGTTGATAAAGAGGATGATGGCATAACGACTCCGCCGGTTGCGGCCAGGGCCTGTCGGCATCCCTTGATGCCGGGGCCGGGGCATTACAGGACGGTTGCCCGGCGCGGCCGGAGGGCAAAAAGCGGCCCCGCCTTATTGCCGGTTGCGCGCCAGGACAAAACCCACGGCCAGCAGGTTGAGCAGGCCGAAAATGATCAGGTCCGTGCGCATGCTGCACAGGAAACCGTCGATATTGGTCATGCTCACGGCTTCCTGGCCCAGAAAAAGACTCAGGGTCAGGGTGATGACCACCATATTGCAGAGCTGGCCGCCGGTGCGCACGGCCCCGGTGAGCCCGGAGGCCTGGCCCACGTGATCCGGCCCGGCGCTTTCCAGAATGATGGTGGTGTTGGGCAGGGCGAACAGGCTGATGCCCACGCCCAGCAGACATTGCGCCCCCAGCAGCAGACTCAGGGGGGAGTCCAGTTGCAGGAAGGCCGCCGCCGTGAGCCCCAGGCCGCACAGAGCCACGCCCACGGCGCTGACATAACCGGGATTCCAGGCATTGCAGAGGCGCGCTGCCAGCGGCGTGGTCAGAGCCTGCACCACGGATTGCAGCGCCAGAAAGAAACCGGCTTCCTGCACGCTCATGCCGCGCCCCACCTGTAGATAGAGGCTGAAAAAAAACAACATGCCGAAAAAGGAACTGTAATTGACAAAGGCTGCCAGCGAGGACAGGGCGAAGACCCGGTTGCGGGTCAGCAGGCGGATGTCCAGCAGGGGATAGCGGCTTTTCAGCTCCAACAGGCAGAATACGGCCAGCAGAAACGCGAAGGACGCCAGCAGGCTCCAGGCCAGAACCGGGCTTTCCGCCAGTTCCGACGCGCCGAAGGTCAGGGCGGCCATGGCGCAGCCGTAGATGATGCAGCCCCACCAGTCAAAGGGCTGGCCTTCGGCCGTGCGCCATTCCAGCTTGACGCAGTACTTCATGAGCAGAAACGCCCCGGCGGCGGCCAGGGCATTGCCCCAGAACAGCCAGCGCCAGCCCAGCCAGCCCGCGATGAATCCGGCCACGGGCGGGCCGCAGGCAATACCGGCATAGACCGCCGCGCCGCTGAAGCCCAGATAGCTGGCGCGTTGGCCCGGCGGCGCGGCCGAGGCCAGCAGGGCCAGACCGCTGGCGTTGAACATGGCCCCGCCCACGCCCTGCACAAAACGCAAAACCAGAAAAAGCGGCGCGGAATCCACAAAGCCGAGCAGAGCTCCGGCCAGGGCAAAGACGCCCATGCCCCAGAGGAAGACGCGGCGGCGGCCGCAGATGTCGCCCAAGCTGCCCGAAGCCAGCTGGAACACCGCCAGCCCCAGGGAATAGAAAGCCCCCACCAGGCCGAGCTTGCGGGCACTGGCCCGCAGGCTCTCGCCCAGGGGCGGCAGCACGGCGTTGACCCCGGCCATCATGAACGGCATGAAGAACAGCGCCGTGCAGACGGCCAGCAGCAGACGGCGATGATTTTTTTCAATGGGCATGCCGCAGCATATATCTCCGGCGGCGGGGGAGGGTCAACACACGCTACATGCCCACTTCCTCGGCAATCTGCAGGCAGAGGTCACCCTTGTTCAGAGTATAAAGGTGGATGCCCGGCGCGCCGCACTCCAGCAACTGGCAGATCTGGCGCACGGCGAAATCCAGGCCCGCGTCGCGCACGGCCTCGGCCCCGCCCTTGCGGTGGGCCTCCTCCAGACTGAGATAGAGCTTGCCCGGGATATTGGCCCCGCACAGCGAGAGCACCCGGCGCAGGGAATCGAAACTCTGAATGGGCAGAATTCCCGGCACCACCGGCACATTCAGCCCTTTGGCGCGCAGATCTTCCACCAGGGCCTCATACTCGCGCACGTCAAAAAAGAGCTGGCTCACGGCAAAGCCCGCCCCGGCGCGCAGTTTTTCCTCCGTGTACCGGCGGTCCAGGGCAAAGGAGCGGGATTCGGGATGCGGCGCGGGATAGGCGGCCACGCCGATGCCCATGTCCGGTTCGTGCTCGCGCGTGAAGGCCACCAGATCGGCGGCATGCTGAAAATAGCCCTGCTTCCAGTCCCAGTTGCCTGTTTTGGGCGGATCGCCGCGCAGAGCCAGCACATTGTCCACACCGGCGGCGCGCAATTCCTTGAGAAAAGCCGCAATGTTCCCGGGTTCGGCCCCCACGCAGGTCAGATGGGCCATGGTGGTGAAGCCGCGCCGGACCAGCTCGGCCGTGACGGCCAGGGTGCTGTGCTGCCGCGCCCCCCCGGCGCCGTAGGTCACGGACACAAAGAGCGGATCAAGGGCGCGCAGTTGCTCCACGGTGGCGTAAAAGCCCGGCAGCTGGGCCTCGTCCGAGGGAGGAAAAAATTCCAGGGAGAAAAAAGGCGCTTTGGCGGCTTGAATCAGCGTGCCGATCTGCATGTTCCGCTCCTTGGCCCTGGTGTCTGATTGCAAAAATTTCGGGCCGCTTGCGTGTCGTTTGGGCAATTTAATTATGTATATATCAAGATAAGTTGATATGTCAATGTCGCTCTCTGGTCCCCGTCTTGCCAAATACCGGACTTGGACGTAAGGGGAAATTATGTACGTGCCTTTACGATCAAAGATAACCCGCTGTGATGACAGCGTTTCGGCTTTTTTCCCCTTGGTGCCGTCCCGCGCGCGGCAGCACGCCCGTCCCCGTGCCCGCCTCAGGTTTGCGCCCGTGCGCGGTCTGGCCCTGCTCTGCTGGCTGTTGCTCCTGTCTTCGGCCGCTCCGGCGGCGGACCTTGCGTCCGACGGATCATCCGATTTCACGGCTCATCAGGCCACGCTTCCTGAAGCCGCGGACAATCACCCCGGCGGCGAATCCGAGGCCCGCAACGGGACAAACGGCAACATGCCTCCGCCCGCGCCGGTCTCCGGCCAGCAGGGCGTGGATCGGGACGGCCGGGCGGCCTGGACGCAATTGGAGTCCGGCCTGGCTTTCGGCGAATTCCAGCTCAACGACAGCGAAGCGCGGCTCACGGCCCTGCGCATTGACCCCGCTCGGTTCGACTTCATACTCTGCGCCAGCTCGCAGGACGGCCGCCCGGCCCGCTCCCTGAGCGACTGGGGCGAACAGTATGATCTTACAGCGGCCATCAACGCCAGCATGTACCTGCCCGACGGCAGCACGAGCACCGGCTACATGCGCCAGGACGGTCATGTCAACAACAAACGGCTGGTCCAGCGCTTCGGGGCCTTTTTCGTGGCCCGGCCCGACAACCCGGACCTGCCCCCGGCGGCCATACTGGACCGCGACAGCCCCGACTGGCGGCAGCGCATCGACCACTACGGCCTGGTGGTCCAGAACTACCGGATGATCAATGCCGAACGGCGCATTCTCTGGGCGCCGGGCGGCCCGCTCTACTCCATTTCCGCCGTGGCCCAGGACGGCGACGGCCAAATCCTCTTCCTGCACTGCCGCGAACCCGTGGAGGCCTATGCCTTTGCCCAGCAGCTCCTGCATCTGCCGCTGGACGTGCGCACGGTCATGTATGTGGAAGGCGGGGCCCAGGCCGGTCTGCTGGTGCGTTCCGCCTCGCTCCGGCGTGAGCTGGCCGGACGCCACGCCGTCTCTTTTCTGGTGACCGGCAATCTCAAAGCCACCCTGCCCAATGTGCTGGGCGCGCGCCGCAAGGCGGCAACCGCCCCGGCGTCCGGCGCAAAGCCGTCCGCTCAAGCCGCCGGCTCCTCCGCCCGAACTTCTGACCAGCCCCCTGCGAGACCGGCGGGACCGGTTGAAAGCTCTCCCGCTCCGGCGCGTACTGATCCGGCATCGTCCAACCCGGTTCCATTGCCTGAATCCGGCCACAACTAAGAAATATTCTTATTACTTATAAAAGCCCTTTACAAAAAACCATTTTTAGTCCAGAATCTTTATTGGAATTTCGGTGAACGGCAGGTTGGCGCAGTCGGCCCGGCCATAACGCCGAAAGGCCTTCCAGCGGGTCCGGCCCGCCGGTGTGTTTGCAAATCCGCCCCGTTTGCGGGCCGGGCATCCGGGCCCCGAGAGACCGATGCCTTCATAGTTTTTTATGACATAGTGAGGAATATTATGCCCAATCAGTTGGAAATTTATAAATGCACCCATTGCGGCAATATTGTTGAGGTTCTGCACGGCGGCGGCGCCGAACTCGTCTGCTGTGGCGAGCCCATGAAGCTCATGAAGGAAGGCTCCACCGACGGCGCGCTGGAAAAACACGTGCCGGTGATCGAAAAAGTGGACGGCGGCTACAAGGTCAAGATCGGCAGCCTGCCCCATCCCATGGAAGAAAAGCATTACATTGAATGGATCGAGCTGCTGGCCGACGGCAGAAGCTACACCAAGTTCCTCAAGCCCGGCGACGCGCCCGAAGCCTTCTTCGAAATTGACGCCGCCAAGGTGACCGCCCGTGAATACTGCAATCTGCACGGGCTGTGGAAGGCTGAGAACTGATTCAGGCAAACACAAACGCGCGGTTCGAGCGCGCGTAGCGAGAAAAGGAGAATATCCATGCAGAAATATGTCTGTAGCGTTTGCGGCTATGAATATGACCCGGCGGAACATGACAACGTGCCTTTCGATCAGCTTCCCGACGACTGGGTCTGCCCGGTGTGCGGCGTGAGCAAGGATCAGTTCAATCCCGCCTAAGTTTTGATTGCGGTTTGTATTTTCCGTCTTTCCCCGCCTTGCCGGTCCCCCGGCGGGGCGGGGCTTTTCATAACGGAGAATTTCCTTTCCACTTTGCACTTTCTGGAGAATTGACATGCAACCTGTTGAAATCAAAAAAGACATTTTCTGGGTGGGCTGCGTTGATTACGATCACCGCGACTTTCACGGCTATTCCCGCTCGCCGGACGGCTCCACCTACAACGCCTATCTGATCAAAGACCAGAAAAACGTGCTCATGGACACCGTGGCTCCTGGCTGCGCGGGCACGCTGCTCTGCCGTCTGGCCAAGACTCTGGCGCCCGAAAAAGTGGATTACATCGTCTGCAACCACATTGAACTGGATCATTCGGGCTCCCTGGCCGAAGTGGTGGAGCGGGTCAAGCCGGAAAAAATCTTCGTCTCCCAGGCCGGGCTCAAGTCCATGGCCGGGTATTTCGCGGGCAAGAACTGGCCCGTGCAGGCCGTGAAGAGCGGCGACATCCTGAACATCGGCAGCCGTAACATCGTCTTCCAGGAAACCCGCATGCTGCACTGGCCGGACAGCATGGTTTCCTACATCCCCGAGGAGAAACTGCTGGTCAGCAACGACATCTTCGGCCAGAACATCGCCAGCAGCGCCCGTTTCGCGGACGATTTCGGGGACGACGGCGAATTCGTGAAGCGGATCAAGGAATATTTCTACAACATTGTGCTGCCCTATTCCCCCATGGTGCTCAAAACCTTGCCCGTGGTGGAAAAACTGGACATCGACATGATCGCTCCGGACCACGGCCTGATCCACCGGGGCGAGAAGGCCGTGCGCTTTATCATCGACATGTACCGCAACCTGGCCGAGCAGAAGCCGCAGCAGCGCGCCCTGATCTTCTACGACACCATGTGGCAGTCCACGGAGCGCATGGCCTACGCCGCATGCAGCGGCCTGGAGGAAAACGGCGTGCCCACGCGGATCATGTCCGTGAAGCACAACCACCACAGCGCGGTGATGACCGAACTGGCCGACTGCGGCGCCGTGCTGGCCGGTTCGCCGACTCACAACAACACGGTGCTGCCTTTGGTGGCCGCGCAGCTCACCTATATGAAGGGGCTGCGGCCGCTCAACCGCGTGGGCGGCGCCTTCGGCTCCTACGGCTGGTCGGGCGAAGCGCCCAAATATCTCCAGGAACAGCTGGCCGCCATGAATATGGACATGCCCGCCGATCCCGTGAAGTGCAACTGGGCTCCGGACAAGGACGTATTCCGCGCCTGCCATGAGCTGGGCAAAACCGTGGCCGAGACCCTCAAGCGGAAGTGCCAGGAAGGCTAGTGCCGCGTCAAGCGACACATGTCGCAAACCCGCAAGGGGTTGCGCGCCGCCGCAGGCGGCGTAAGCACAGCAAAAACCGCGGTTTTTGCTGTATGATCTTCACGCCGAACCGACAGGTAAGGCGTGACATTTCACTAGAGGGCTGTTCCTGAATAAGGATTTCCGTTCTCTGCCGGGAAAGGCAAACTTATGATCCGTACGGATAAAGCCAGCAACTGGCTGCCTTGAACCCAGTCCGTGGAAATTAATGACAAAAAAGCGCGCTCCGTGCATACGGGGCGCGCTTTTTCCATTCAGATTCAAGAATCCGAGTTCATTTTTTTACAGCGTGCGCATGTGGTCCGGGCGGCGGTCGTCGTGACGGGGACCAGGACCGCGATGGTCGCGGCGGTCATAATCCCGCCGGTCGTCGCGACGCTTGTCATAGCGACCGTCGCGGCGGTGATCGCGATCATCCCGGCGATGGTCGTAGCGGTCGCGGTCATGGCGTCCGTCATAGCGGCGGTCGTCCCGGCGATCATATTTACCGTCCCGGCGGTCATTACGACGGTCGTATTTGCGATCCTGCTTGTCCGTCTTGCGGTCTCCGCGCCGGTCGAACTGATCCTGTTTGCGATCCTGACGACGTTCGAAGTCTTCGCGTTTGCGGTCCTGGCGGCGCTCAAAGTCCTCGCGCTTACGGTCGTCGTCCCTGTCCGCCACGGTTTTGCCGGGCAGGGCATGGCCGGCCACGGCCGGGGTATTTTCCGTGTCGGCGACGGGCGCGGCATTGGCGCTCAAGCCTCCGGCCATCCACACGACGGCGGCCACGGCGCACAGGCTCAAGGGCCGCCATACAGCGTACATTTTCATTGCTTACCTCCTAATAAAAGGCATGAATGCCTTACCCCGCTCATACGCTGAAGCCGGGGCGGAATCAAGCCCGGCCCGCGCTTCAGGCTTTGAACCGCAGGGCGGGCGCGCCCACGCCCAGGCGGGCCGCCGCCGATTTGACGGCCTCGGCCTCGGCGCGCACGTAGCGCCGCCCCTCCAGGGTATAGGCCTTGGCTTCCAGCCGTTCGCCCGCGCCGGCCAGTTCCGCCGCCTCGCGCGGCAGCACCAGCCGTTCCAGGCATTGCCGCCGCAGGCCCAGGCTGTGGGTATGGCGCAGCACGGCCAGGCTCGCGCCCTCCTCGTCCTCCGGGCGGCAGAGCACGCGCAGCAGGCCCGCGGGACGGTTTTTCTTGCCGATGCCGGGCAGCCAGAGCACATCCAGCACTTCCGGCAACGCGGCCAGGGCCGTGAGGGCCATGCCCAGTTCCTCGCCGCTGAGGTGGTCCAGATGGGCCTCCAGTTGCAGCACCTGTTCCCGGCCGCCCAGCGCGTGCGACACGGCTTCGGGCACGGGCTCCGCCAGCCAGGCCCGCAGCCCCCCCGGGGCCGGGCGCGAGCCGTAACCCGTGCCCAGGGCGCGCAGCACGCCCCGCGGGCCGTCCGTAAATTCATCCACCAGCACATGGACCAGAGCCGCGCCCGTGGGAGTGACCAATTCCTCGCGCGCGCCCGTGGGCCGCACGGGCTTGCCGCGCATCAGCCAGGCCGCGGCGGGCGCGGGCAGCGGAATCAGCCCGTGGGCGCATTGCACCGTGCCGGAAAACCAGGGCAGGGGCGAGGCAGTAACCCGGCGCACGCCCAATTGCTCCAGGCCCCAGCAGGCCCCGGCGATGTCCACCAGGGTGTCGATGGCTCCCACCTCATGAAAATGCACCTCTTCCGGCGGAATCTGATGCGCCTCGGCCTCGGCCAGGGTCAGGGCATCCAGCACGGCCAGGGCCCGCTGCCTCGCCGCGTCGCCCATATCCAGAACGGCGAAGACGGCCGCGATGTCCGCCGGATGGCGCAGGGGCTGGACCTCATCCCAACTCACGTCCACCCGCCTGCCGGGGCCGCCGGCGCGCGTTTCGGGCCGGGCCTCAATGCGGCAATCCGCACCGGCGCGGGCCAGGGCCGCCGCCAGGGGGGCAAGATCCAGCCCCAGGTGGACCAGGGCGGCCAAGGTCATGTCGCCGCTGATGCCGTTGCCGCAATCCAGATACAAATCCATATCTCCACTCCCTCCGCCGAAAAAAGACGCGCGGCCCGCAGGCGTCGCGCCATGACGGGCTTGTGCGGCAGCCCGCCCTTGGTGTATGGATAAAGCCGGGAACAGGGTTCCCGGCGCGCGAACCGGTCGGCCGCCCGCCACGCCCGCGCCAACGATTTCAACCGCCCATGGGAGGAAGCATGCTCGTACAGAACTGGATGACCACCGAGGTGATTACCGTGACGCCCGAAACGTCCCTGCTCAAAATCGGCAAGCTGATGCGCGACAACAGCGTGCGCCGTCTGCCCGTGCTGGACGACAAGGGCCATGTGGTGGGCATCATTTCAGACCGCGATGTCCGGGACGCCTCGCCTTCCAAGGCCACCACCCTCGACATGTATGAGATGCATTACCTGCTGGCCGAACTCAAGGCCAAAGATATTATGACGCCCCGGCCCTTCACAGTCAAACCCACGGATACCGTGGAAAAAGCGGCCATGCTGATGCTGGACAACAAGTTCGGCGGCCTGCCCGTGGTGGAGGAAAGCGGACGCCTGGTGGGCATCATTTCGGACCAGGACGTATTCAAGGCCCTGGTGAGCATTACCGGCGTACGCGAGGGCGGCATCCAGCTGGGCATTGAAATCGCCAACCAGCCCGGAGCCATGAAGCCCGTCTTCGACCTGCTGCGCGCGCACGGGGCCCGGATACTCTCCGTGCTCTCGGCCAACAATCAGGAAGGCAACCGCAAGGTCTTCCTGCGTCTGCGCGAAATGGAAAACCGCGAAGCCGAGGAAGCGGTCATCGCCGACGTCAAGGAACATGCCCATCTGTTGTACTGGGCGCGCAACGAAGTGCATCTGGTTTAGGGGCTGTTTCACGTTGAAATGCTCTCGCGCCTTCACCATGCGCGGCGCGTCGCGAAACAACGGCGGTAAATAAGGGCTGAGCTTGATCCGGGCCGCGTCGCCATCTGGAATAGCTATTTGGAATATATAGCAAATTTTTCCGACAAATGTGCTGGGAGACGTGAAAAAAAGTGCGCGGGGCTTGCCATCGACACCGTTTTATGACATAAGGGCTCGTGTATTGCGATTGGGTTCTCAATCGCGCTTCCAAGCGGAATTCGGCCGGGGTCGGACATTCCGGCTGGCGTAGCGCCAGGGCATATCGTCCCGGCGAGTTGAGCAATATCTGTCCAAGGAGGACACGCATGGCTGAGATCACCTATAAAGGTAAAAGCTTTGAAGTTGACGAAGATGGTTTCCTGCTGCGTTTTGACGACTGGTGCCCCGAATGGATGGAATATGTGAAGGAATCCGAAGGCATCTCCGAGATCACCCCTGATCATCAGAAGATCCTCGACTTCCTGCAGGATTACTACAAAAAGAACGGCATTGCTCCCATGGTGCGCATTCTTTCCAAAAACACCGGCTACAAGCTGAAGGAAGTGTACGAACTCTTCCCCTCCGGCCCCGGCAAAGGCGCCTGCAAAATGGCCGGCCTGCCCAAGCCCACCGGCTGCGTGTAGTCCGGGCTTCAATTTTCGGAAAAAGCGGAAGGGTTCGCCCTTCCGCTTTTTTATTGTCCGCGTTCCGCCTCCTCAGCTTGCCCGCCGTGTCCGTCCACGCTATGTTGGCCCAAAGCCGGGCTGTCCGTCCGGGCCACAGCATCCGGGAGGCCGCGTGGAGGAAATAGTCGCTCTGATAGTACTGGTGCCGCTGGCGATCCTGATCTGTCTGATCGTCCTTTTTGCGCGCGGCGCAGGCCAACGTCGGCAATTGGCGGCCCTGCGCGCCGAGGTTGACGTACTCCGCCGGGAAGTCCGGAGCCTGTGCGCCGACGCGACATCTTTTTCCGCATCCGGCCGGAAGGACGTGCTGGACCAGGAAATGCCGCCCCCCGGGGACGCTGAGCCCCAAAGCGACGACGCCGACGAAGGGAATCCCTTGCCTGACCCGACAGCGCGGGTGCTGCCGCAAGCTCTTCCGGTCACGGCTGAAAAACTGGAGTTCAGCTTTGCCGATGCGGGCGATGCCAGTGCTGGACATGTAAGCCCGCCCCCGGAATCACCCCCTGGCCCGGCGCTGGAAGAAGAGGCTCCGGCCGCGCAATCCGAGCCGCCCACGAGAACCGCGACACCATGCGGCCCGCGCCGTCCTCCCCAGGCAGGCCCGCCCGCCCTGGCCGGAGCGTTAGCCGTGGTCTGGGGCTGGCTGCGGGCCAATCCCATGCTCTACGCCGGACTCTGCGTGTTTCTGACCGGCATCGCTTTTGCCCTGGGCTATCTGGTCCGGCACGGCTACGTCAGTCTGGAAGTCCGCCTGGCTCTGGTGGGTCTGGCCGGTCTGGGCATGCAGGCTCTGGGCTGGCGGCTGCGCCGCCGCAATGCCCTTTACGGCCTGGGTCTCATGGGCGGCGGCGCGGTGGTGCTCTACTTCGTGCTGTTCACGGCCGCCCGCCTGGAACTGCTCTCCCCCCTGGCCGCCCTCGGGATGATGGTCGCTCTGGTTCTGGGCGTTGCCGTGCTGGCTCTGGCCGCCGACGCCGAGGTGCTGGCCGCGCTTTCCGCCGTGGGCGGCTTTCTGGCCCCGGTGCTGCTCTCCACGGGCAGCGCCGATTATCTCGGCCTGTTCGGCTATTACGCGGCACTGTGTCTGGGCAATGCCTTCCTGCTCCGCTTCAGGGCCTGGGACATCCCGGCGCTGATCTCCTTTGCCGCTGTCTACGGCATCGGCGGGCTCTGGGGCGGACGCTCCTATGAAGCCCGGATGTTCTTTCCTGTGGAACTCTTTCTGCTGTTCTTCTTCGTCCTGTTCAGCTTCATGCAGCTGCAACTGGCCGCGCACGCCGACGCCATGGACGCCCGCACGGCCGGGCGCGCCGGCGCGGCCCGGCGCTATCTGCACGCCTCCCTGCTGTTCGGCCTGCCCTTGCTGACGTTCAGCTACCAGTATTATCTGGTGCGGCCCTATCCCTATATGGCCGCCTTCAGCGCGCTGGGCATGGCCGCCTGGCACATAGGCCTGGGCTGGCGGCTGCGCCGCCGCGACGGAGCGGCCCGGCGCCTGACCCGCGAAGCGCTGCTGGTGCTGGGTCTGGGCTTCTCCGCTCTGGCCGTGCCCCTGGCCCTGAATCTGAGCTGGACCACCTGCACCTGGGCCTTGCAGGGCCTGGGCCTGATCTGGCTGGGCCTGCGGCAGAAGCGCCCCCTGCTGCGTTTTCTGGGTTATGCGCTGCAATTGCTGGCGGCGACAACCTTCATGGATCTCTTTTCCCTGCGTGAACTGATCTCTCTGCCCGGCGGCCTGCTGGACAACCGCATGGTCTGCGGTCTGGTCATGACCTTGGCGGCCCTGCTGCTGGTGCATTTCTGCTCGCGGCACCGGAACGTCCTGGGCCGGCAGGAACGCGAAATGCTGCTGCCCTGGCAGATCTGGGCCATGATCTGGTGGCTGAGCACCGGCCTGAACATACTCTCCGGCTTCCTCGACGTTCAGGAACAGCTTTTCGCCAATGCCGCTCTGGTCTTCACGGTCCTGAGCTGCGTGCTCTGGGTCCGCATCGGGACGCGCCTGAACTGGCGGGCATTTGCCGCCGCCGGGCATCTGCTGCTTCCGGCCCTGCTGCTCTCGCAATGGCGTTTTCTGCCGGACCTTGGGCTCCTGCCGTTTCTGCCCCTGCGTCCTCCGCCCGCAGTCTCCCCACTGGCCTGGAGCCACGGCGGCCTTGCGGCCCTGCCCCTGGCCTGGGCCTCCTTTGTCTTCTGCCTCCGCACCATGCCCTGGCCCAGTAGTGGCGACCGTTACCGGAAAATCGTGGCAAACGCCGTCCTGCTTTCCGTGCCGGGCCTGCTGCTTCCGGCCGCGAGCAACGGCCTGGGCCGCCTGCCGCTGCTCGGCCCGGCCTGGAGTCTCCTGCTTCTGACCATTCTGGCGGCCGCCTTTCTTTTCCTGCTCCGCCGGGGTTCCCGCCTGCCGATTCTGTCCGGCCCGGCCGATCCGGTCCGCTGGAGCGGCCTTGTCCTGAGCCTTGTCCTGGCCTGCTGGTTTTGCCTCTTCTGCGCCCTGCCCGGCGCGGCAGCGCCGCTTCCGTACATTCCCCTGCTGGGCCCCCTGGACATGGCCCAGAGTCTCTGCCTGCTGACCTGCCTGTACTGGCTGCGCGGCATGCGGCATACGGGTTTCCCGCCCGAACGCCTGTACCGCGGGCTGCTCGCGGGTTTCGGCGCGGGCGCTTTCGCGCTCTGCACGGTCGTCGCGGCCAGGGCCGTTTCCTGGTACGCATACTGCCCCTACACGGCGGCGGCCTTGGTCCGTTCGCCTGTGCTCCAGGCCGTGCTGTCCGTGCTCTGGGGCAGCATCGCCCTGGGCCTGGTGCTCACAGCCTCGCGCGTCTTCCGGCAACGGAAACTCTGGTTCGCCGGGGCGGCCCTGCTGGGCCTGACCCTCTGCAAACTGCTGCTCTTTGATCTGGCCGACCGCCAGACCGTTTACCGGATTATTTCCTTCCTTTTCCTGGGCCTGCTGATGCTGGGCATGGGCTATTTCTGCCCTCTGCCTCCCAAGCGGCGGGAAGAAGCCTCCGAACAGAACTCCAGCCCAGCGCCGTAAAGGAGCCGCCATGTCCTCCAGCCGCCGACCTTCCTTCTTCCATCTGTCCACATGGCTTCCGCTCCCGGCTCTGGCCCTGGCCGCGCTGCTGGCGGCCCTGCCCGTCCATGCCGCCACGGGGGAGCAGAAATTGACGCCACGGGATTTCAGCACCCTGATTCCCATTGAAACCAAGGGCAACGCCCCGGTCTACCGGCTTGATCTGCCCTTTTCCGTCTATGAGCGTTCCCGCCTGTCTCCCCTGCGCGACGTGCGTGTTTTCAACAGCTTGGGGCAGGCCGAAGCCATCTACATCAACGCCGCCGAATCTCTGCCGGAACCGGGGCGGGAACACGCATTCCCCTGTTTCAGCCTAAGGGTGCGCGTCAGCCCGGATGGCGTCGCCCTGCTGCGCGACGGCCGGGACGCGCCCGCCTCCGGGCCGGGACGCGACAAAAACGAAGCGTACGAAACCCGTGGCCTGCTGGTGGATTTCGACCAGAAGCGCCCGCGCTTCGATCGCGTACGGCTGGTGCCGGGAGAGACACTTTCCAACAGTGCGGCGGGACCGGACGGCCAGCACGGCTCCATGCTCAGCACCCGGCTCTATGTCAGCCGGGATCTGCAACACTGGTCTCTGGCGGCGCGTCCCTCCCTGGGCCGCCTGCGCGTGGACGGGCAGAGCCTGGAAATGCTGGAGCTGCCCGTCGGAGAGCTTGATCAACGTTACATGCTGCTTGTGCCCGCCGCCGGGAGCGAACTTTTTCCGGTGCGGGAACTCCTCGCGCGCGAGAAAGCCAAAAGCGCAACGTCGGTCCAGAGCGTCCGCCTGCACGGCCGCAAGGACGACAAGGCCGGAGGCTTCGGCTACGCTGTTCCGCGCGGCCTGCCCGTGCTCAACCTGGAGCCCGAGCTGGACTCGGACAATGTTCTGCTGCGCGGCCGCATTCTGACTCCGGCTCTGCCCGAGAGAGGCAACGCGCGGCATCGGGTCGCCCGGCGGCAGAATGAAACGGAACTGGTCTGGGAAGAACGCGCGCCTCTTTTTTACTATCGGCTGGGCGGCAACGGCCGGGACTTCCGGCACAGCGACCCGGTTCCGTTCGACCGGGACTGGCTGGGACCGGAGAACAACGCTCCCCTGCTGCGTGACGCGCCGTTCACCCTGCTGTTGCGCCTGCGGGGCGACAGGGCGGAAGCCCCGGCCTTGCTGGTGCGCTGGGCGCGCCAGCAACTCTATTTCATGGCCGAAGGGCCCGGGCCCTACATCCTGGCCGTGGGCAGTCTCAAGGCGGAGGAAGCCGCCGACACGCGGGACGCCGCCCTGCGCGAACTGCCCGTGCAGGCCGCGCCCGCAAGACTGGAAATGGACAAGCTGCATGCGCAGACGCCGCCCACGGCTTATGCCGAAACCTCCGGCGGCCAGCGCCTGCTGCTCTGGGGCGTGCTGTTGCTCGGAGCCGCCTGCATGGCCTTCATGGCCGTGCAGTTGCTGCGCAAGCCCAAGGAATAGGCGACGGTCCGCATTTTGCAGGGAAATGCTCGCGCGGCGGCCTTTTGACCGGCACGCCCGCTTTGTCCGGGGTAGATTACCTTTGAAATGCCGTGAGTTAAAGGTAAAGGCACACTTACTCCGCCGCCTGGCAAAGCTGGTTTCGTCCGTAAAGCTCGAAGATGCGCTAACGGAAGAGGCAACAGCGCAAACACATTGCGCTTACGGCCAACTCCGCTGTCGTCATCCGTAAGGCTGCACAGCGGCCAACGGCTGACGCCCGCAGCGCGGGACCGCTCCCGCAGCCTCGTCAGAGCATTTCGACATTGAAATGCTCTGGCCTCGGATTTCCCCTCCCACCCTTTACGTCGGGGCAAAAAAACGATACTGCCACTGCCATGAAGATCAGATTCTCCTGGAAAAAGCTCACCCTCTGGCTGGTGGGCATCTTCTTGTTCTGCGGCCTGGCGGGCGGCGGCGCCGCGGCTCTGCTGCTGTACTGGGCTTCCCGCGATCTGCCCAACATCACCCGCATCGCCGACTACAACCCGCCGCAGGCCACCACAGTGCTGGCCCGCGACGGTTCGGTGCTGGGCACTCTCTACCATGAAAAACGCTTCGTCATCGGCCTCAAGGACATGTCGCGCTTTCTGCCCATGACCTTCCTGGCCGCCGAGGACGACTCCTTCTACCGCCATATGGGCGTGGACCCGGTGGCCATCGCCCGCGCGGCCATCAACAACTCTCGCAAATGCCGCGCGGGCGAGGGCGGCAGCACCATCACCCAGCATCTCATCAAGCAGCTGCTGCTGACCTTCGAGCGCAGCTACACGCGCAAGATGA
>NZ_JAGZUV010000045.1:0-27882 GCF_018379785.1 Desulfovibrio sp. | reverse complement strand
AGGCCACGGGGGAATCCAGTCATAAAGCGGAGAACAGAGAATGATCAACAAGGCCACTATGGACAAAAAGCGCTTCTTTTTTTTATTCATGGATGACACCCTTGCATTTGCCGCCGATAGAGAGCGGAATTCAAGCGTTGTTGATAGTCGTCTAGTTGTGCTTGGCTTAAGGATTTCCGTTGTTGTATGGCTTGCATAATATTGGGTAAATAGCTGGTCATCATGTGATCTGAACCTAATTTGATGGGATTGAGAGCATTGAGGTCATGCGTCGTACTCCTGTCGGGCATGATGCCCGGAGCTGTAATTTCCTCACCGCCACGAAGACGTACTATCATTGCTTTTTTGTCCGCGATATCCACTAAATGACAGAAATTTCCGTGGTGGAGGTAACACAATATGAGGCCGTCATCTGTTTCCCATAAAGGGGGAAGCCCTTTGAGTTTGGGAATATTTAAAGTAGGCAAGCCTTGATGTTTATGGAAAGGAACTCGCGGTACGGCATCGTTATGATTAACAATACG
This sequence comes from Desulfovibrio sp., assembly GCF_018379785.1. GTDB lineage: Bacteria > Desulfobacterota > Desulfovibrionia > Desulfovibrionales > Desulfovibrionaceae > Desulfovibrio. The sequence goes on along the minus strand of NZ_JAGZUV010000045.1, from coordinate 27,358 downwards.
GTAATGCACAATATCCTGTATGAGCATTTCACGAATAAAGGCAGTATTGCCCACACGGGGGCTGCCATAAGTATAGAGTACAATACGTTTGCCATAATCTTTTTGTAATAAATGGGCCATGAGCGTCGCTATGGCGCCTCCGAGGCTGTGACCGCAGATAAAAACTTTTTTGTCAGAGATATTGTTCATTTTATAATAATCTATCACCTGTGATTTCAATGCATCAGCACTTTTTAAAAATCCTAAATGAACTTTTCCTGCCACAGCTTTGTCAGAAACCGCTAACATATTTATGTCTGTCCAGACATCCGCCCAGGAGCTTGTGCCGCGAAAGGAAAAAATAGCCGTCTCCGCATCACAGGCGGCAAACCCCTCGGCATCTTCATCATCATTGTAAAAAAATTGAATATGTTCTAATGGGTATCCCTTTCCATAAGGAACGCGCTCCAGATACATTTCCACAGGAAGGGTGTCAGCGGTAAGCTCCAATGAAGGTTGGCCTATCCGCCGTGTGATGGGAGTGGGTTCATCCCATGAGCGGGCCAAACCTCGACCCAGGCGGTCAAAAAAATCGCTGATGGAACCGCTCTCGGTGCCTGCACCGCTGAATTCCAGGCTGGCGTAGGCCAGTGAAGAAAAAGCCGCCAGATTCAGGGTGTTATGCCTGTGCCGGACATCCATGAGAGGCATACGCTCTGGTTGGGCCACAAGCGTGGACCCGATGCGCACAGGCGGCTGCTGGTTTGGCCAATTCTCTACCACATGCAGTCTGGGGCGTAGACTGGTGACTCCATATAGTTCTATGATCAGGCGATAGAGAGGGCCTCCGCATTTCGGACATGGGCCACTTTTACGGGCCAATACCAGAGAAACTGCAATAGAGTTCACCTGACGCCCAAAACGATCATTCATTTCCTGCAATGTTTTTGGATAATTATAATCTTTTTTCTTCCTTTCCTCACGTATTTTGGCAGTGTCCAAAATTGGAATATCACGTCCGTACTCTATACACTCATATCCCCAATTATCCGCCGATGACAGATTACGAGCCCAACTGGGCTCGGGCTTGGGCTGGCCCGCCTTGGCCTCCTGCAATTGACGATTGCCGATTTGTACGGCTCCACGTTTCAGGGGCGACCATTTTTGCGGGTCGGTAGCCATATTGTCATAATCCTGCATTGGAAAGGTCAGCAGATGAGGGTAGGGACAGCCGTTATGGATGAATAGAGATCGCTCGCCTGGCTTGAAGGCATGCTTGTCACCGGAGGAAGTAACGCTGTGCCCGTCTCTCATAAGAATTTCAACATCCACTTGCCCAACGGGAACTTGCTTTGGGCCATGTGAAGTATGGTTTTCCATAGTCAGATCAGCAACATTTTCATTTTTATCGCTGACAAGACGCAATTCCAAACAGATAGGCTTGGGACAGATCATGCAGGCCATTATGCTTCTCCTGAAAGGAGGGTCAATTCCGCAATTTTTTCGTTCGGGCTCAGTTGTGGGTTATATAGAATGGCGGCACAGGCCGGTTTACTCTCCATATTTTCTGTTCCGGCGGCAAGACAGAGCCGCGCAAAGGCCTCCTGCTGCTTGGGCAGGGTAAAGCCCCATCGTTCCGCCTGCTCTATGCTGGCCTGGATGAAATGGTCGAGGGCCTCAAATGATTCAAAAGGTTCTATAAGACTTGGTTCGTTCTGCCATACATCCCAGCGGATATTGTATACCAGCGTGGCGCGCAGGCGGTGGGAGAGCGCCGCAAGCTGTCTGTCGCTTACCAACCACCAAGGGGGCTGGCGGGGATGCCAGGATTGCGCATGCATGCCGGAAACAGGCTCCGGCGCGGGCCGTTCCGCAAAAAGCCATGTTCCATCCGGCAGAGGAACAGCCATGCCTGTTATGGGACCCAGCAAGTCCAGAAGTTCCTGAGTGGTACATGCCGGCAGAAAATCAGCCATCACGGTGGAGCTGTAGTGTCTGAAGTGTGTTATTTTTTCATCGGGCAGGATAACGCTGAGCAAGCCGCGCCAGTGGGTGACCATGTCTTCCCACCGGGCTGTACCCCACGCCAGCCATGCCAGCCCCTCCGGTTTATCAAGTAGAAAGTGACAAAATGAATGTTGTGTTGATATGGTACTGTAATATGGAGAAACTTCATACAGATGATTATAAGGGGTAGTAAGAAAAATATTAGTGTAATTTATATCAGAGTAATAAAAAAATTTTTCATTCAATGCCGGGAAATTCATCGTAAGGAACATGGCGTGAAGCAGATGCTTCTTTTTAAAACACCTTATTGCCTTTGAGTCAGGCAAAATACATATATATTTTGAATCAGATTGTAGCTGCACTGCACATTCCCTATGGTTGCTCGTCATTTATTAATGCTGCCGACAAAAGGTGAACCCAGTGATTGAGCAATCTTGAGGCACGAACAACTAATTGGTACTGCTGGGGATACTGGCACAGCTCCTTCCGGCAGCAGGGGGTCAGCGGGCGTGCCGTCGCCAGGGCCGCCGCCGGAGTTGAGGCAGACGGCCGCGCCGTCCGCGCTGACGCCCGCGCCGTTGATGGTCAGCCAGCTTCCTCCGGCCTTGAGGGTCAGCTCGGCCCCGGCCTCCAGGACGATCTTGAGGCCGCCCTCCAGATGGATTTCCGTACCGGCCTTGCCCAGCCATTTGCCGTCCACTTGAGTATGGCTGTCCGCATGCACGGTGCGGTTGTCGTTGGCAAACAGCTCGGTTTTGCGCTGCTGTTTGAGCGTTTCGTGGGTTTCGCCCTTGGTCAGGACGTAGGTGAAGTTGTCCACGGTGCGGTGCCGGTCGTGCAGGATGTGCTCTTTCCAGTCGTTCTTGACGTGGGCGTTCACGTCCTTTTCCGCATGCACGTAGATTTCTTCCCGGCCTTTTTTGTCCTCCACCCGAAATTCGTTGAAGCCGCGCGCCTCGCCTTCGGCTCCCGGCGTGCTCATGGATTTGAACACCGTGCGCGTCTTGTGCGCGGGCAGCTCATAGGGCGGCATGTTCAGCTCATGGTAGACGCGGCCCGTGATCAAGGGGCGGTCCGGGTCGCCTTCCAGGAAAGAGACCACGACCTCGTGGCCGATGCGCGGGATAGCCATGACGCCGTATTTGCCGCCCGCCCATTCCTGAGAAGCGCGGACCCAGCAGGAGGTCTTTTCATTGTGCCGGCCTTCGCGGTCCCAGTGAAACTGCACCTTCACGCGGCCGTACTTGTCCGGATAGATTTCCTCGCCCTTGGGGCCGGTGACATGGGCCGTCTGCTTGTCGAGAATCAGGTTTTTGGGATGTTCCGGGGCCGGGATAAAACGGGTCATCTCCGGAATGGCCGTGACCCGCGAGGCATAGTGCAGGCCGCGCCCGTCCGGGGCCTCGTGCTCCAGCACGCCGGGCTGCCGCCCTTCGTGGCGCACGGCCACCACCCACCAGCGCGCGTTAAGGGCGGTGCGGGGGTGATCGTCAATGCTGAAAACATAGCTGGGCAGAAAACGGGCCACGTCCGAAGTGCAGTCGATCCACTGCCGGAAGGTCAACTGGCGCGCCAACCGGAGCTTGGCGTAACGCTCGCCGGGTTTGCGCAACTGGTAGAGATGCGGGTAGGCATACTGTTCCAGCAACATGCCGGGCGGAGCCGGAGCCTTGTCCCGTTCGCTTTCGTGGTCGCTGACTTCCAGGTCCAGGCGGGGCTTCCGGAAGTTCCATTCGCGGTAGGCGGCGGCATTGCTGTTGACGCTTTCGTGCAGGGCCAGGCGGTTGATGACCGCCGTATCCGAGCGCTGGCCCGAACCTGGGAAAAAGCGCAGATCGCTCTGGCCGGGGATTTTGGGGCCGCCCTCGCGGTCGCAGAAGCAGAGGCAATGGCTGGCCCGGTTGTGCTCAAAGTAGAAATAAATGCCTTCTTCCTCGCACAGGCGGGTAATGAAGTGCAGGTCCGTTTCGCCGTACTGCACGCAGTATTCGCGCGGCTCGTAGGCATAGCAGAGCTTGAAGGAAGCGGCATCGCCGGTGAAGCCCTGTTCCTTGAGGATTTGCTGGATGATTTCCACCACTGAGAGATTCTGGAAGATGCGGTGGTCGCGGATCTGGCCCAGAAACCAGAGGCGCGGCACCAGGGAGCAGCGGTAGTGGGTGAAACGGTTGGCGGTGTGGAGCTGCTCCATCTCCCGGATCAGGCCGTGGACCAGGCGCTCGCCGCCGCTGCGGTCGGCAATGGAAAGGCAGGCCGGGGTGCCCAGCAGGGCGGTAAGGTCCACGTTGGCCGAGCGGCTGACCAGCTCAATGCTGAACTCATACGGCTTGCAGACCTCCTCAAAGCCCGAGAAGGCATACACGCCGAAGTCGCCGCTCTGGGCGGTGAAGTTGAACCAGGAGGCGTTGGCGGCAGGCGTCTGGGTCATGGCGATATCCATAGTTAATAAGCTATAATTTATGCCGCATACTCAGGCCGGGCATGGTCAGGGCATGCGGGATATGCGGGGCAGGGCCCGCGGCGTCCCGGCAGGGGCGTCGTAGCTGCCTTGCATGGCCAGGCGGCGGTTTTCCGGCCTGTTGCGTGCTCTGTTTCCCCGCGCGTCCTTTTTGATGCTTTTCCCCATGGGCGCCACTCCGGCCGTTTGCAGGGGCAGAAAGGTTTTTTCATCCAGGCCCAGTTCGGGGCTTTTGCCCAGAACCAGCACGGCCGCCGCGAATTGCGGCACAAAGCGCAATGTCTCTTCCCGCAGGGCCTGGGCGGCCGGGTCGTCGTTCCGGCATTTGCGGGTGATTTCCTCAAGGCTGTCGCCGTAACGGCGCACGGCCTTTTGCATGGCGCCCTCGCCGCAGTTATACGCGGCCAGGGCCAGGGGCCAGTCACGGAAAAGGCCATGGAGGTAGGCCAGATAACGGGCGGCCGCGGCGGTGGATTTTTCCACGTCGAAACGCTCGTCCTTTTCTTTGCTCACCGTAAGCCCGAAACGCCTGGCCGTCTGCGGCATCAGTTGCCACAGCCCCGCCGCGCCCGCCGAAGAGACGCAGCGCGGCTCAAAAGCGCTTTCCACCAGAGGCAGGCAGGCCAGTTCGGCGGGCAGGCCCTGCCGTTGCATGCCTTCGAGAGCCACGGGCAGATAGCGCCGCGCCCGGCGCAGCACGTGATCCGTGGTGCTGCGCCGTTCTTCCAGCAGCCGGTGCAGATAGCGGCGCACCGTGGTTTCCTCGGCGTGCGGGGTCCAGACATCCAGCCGGGCCTCCGCGCTCAAGGCCGCGTAATCCACCACGGCGGCCCGCTCCGTGCGGCGCAGCGGGCTCCACAGGGCGTGGGCGTCCCCCATGAAGCGCGGCACATGGATAGTCCGGCCGCCGTTGGCCGGAATGAGCACCCGGCTCATGGAGGCCACACGGGTCTGGGGCAGATCAGGGTCTGGAGACGGGCCGTGGGCCCGGCAGGCCGCGAGACAGAGGCAGACGGCGAGCAGGAAGAAGCGCGCGCGGCCCGCGTGCGGGGGCGTTCGGGGGACGGCCCGGCGGGCCGGTCTGAAGCGCGCGGCAAAGTTCCTCATGTCCTGCCCGGCCCCGGCGGAGGAAAACCTCCGCCGGGGGCTCATGTAACAAGGTTTTATAGCAGGGATTGCGGCAGGTTGAACGTGCAGACCCTGGGATCAAAGGGGTTCATCTTGTTTCTGAACTGGATCAGGAACTGGGCCCATTTGCCCTGCTGCTGCACTTCGATGAGGCAGGTGTTGCCCTCCTGGCGCTTGATGCTGCCGCCGCGCAACAGGCGGAACAGGGCCCACTCGCCTCGGGTGGTCGTCTGGCTGCTGATGCCGTGCAGATCTATGGTTTCCAGCATGGCCTGGGAGGCGCTGTCCGGGGGCCAGGTAAACGAGGCCCCCTGCACCGGGCCGTGCATGTAGCTCAGATGCCTGCCGTCCGCGCGCAGGTTGACCTGCTTGAGCGTGGCGTCCAGGGCGTGGGGTTCCATAAGGAAGGTGATGCCCAGCTCCCTGCCGGACATGAAGAAGGCTTCCTGCACCCGGTTGGCCTTTTGCAGGTTGATCACCGCCTGGCTGGAAAGCGGCATGTACCGGCCCATGATGGGACGCAGGGTGCCCGTGCGGGTGATGAAGGGCCGCAGATAGGTTTCGTGGAAATTGTCCAGCACGCCGCCGCTGCGGAAAAAGGCGGCGAAATCGTCCAGGTTGGCGTCTCTGGCCGCGCCGGGATCAAAGGGATAGCGGGCGTTCAGATTTTTGTCGTAAAGAGCGATGACCCGTTCCTGGTAGGCCTGGTTAATGGTGCGCGCGCCCCTGTTGAGCATGTCGCGCAGACCGCCCGCGGCCACGGTGGCGTACCAGCCGCGCACCGGCGCGGGCAGGCGGCCCACGGCGCTTTCCAGGATGCGCAGGGTGTCGTTTTTCTCGTCGGCCAGGTCCAGCAGGGCATGCAGCACGCGCTGCTCGCCCTGGTCGCTGGAAATGATCCCGGCGAAGTATTCCCCGGCTCCGGTCATGGCGTCCTGCACGGCCCGCAGAGCGGGACCGGGATTGCCCTGCTCGTCCAGCAGGCTGTCCAGGGGCACGAAATACTGCCGCACGGCCTGGGCGTCTCGCTGGGCCGCCTCCAGGGCGTCGCGATGCAGTTGCTCGGCGCTCTTGGCCGCCTGTTCGGTCAGGGCGCGGGCCATCTTGCCGCCGGTCTTGGAGGCCAGCTTCTGTTGCAGCTTGCGCTTGCCTTCCTCCTGCGCGGCGGCCTGCACGGCTCCGGGCTCCACGTTTTCCATGATCAGCCGGGTGTTGGCGCGTACCTCCCGCAGCGCCAGCACGGCCGGGGGCATGCCGGGCGTGAGCTCCTCGGCCAGCTTGCGGGCGTCGGCCATGCTGGCGGGCATGCGCACGCTCAAGTTCTTGAGGGCCTGGCTCCAGGAACTGGTATAATCGCGGAAGTACATGGTGCGCACTTCCTTGTAGACGTTGTTCATGTCCAGGGCGCTGAGCAAAATGGGATTGGCGCCGAAAATCCAGGTTTCACCCGTCAGATTGCGGATGATGACCGGGCAGCGGCGGATGAGATATTCCTCGTAGCCCTGGCGCGTGTACAGATAGTCCACGGGCTGGGTGTCGCCGTTGAAGGGCGACTGGCCGATGGCCGCGCGGAAGGTGAAGGGCGGTTTGCCGCTTTCCCCGGCTTCCTCGCGCAGGCGCTGGTAGGCCAGTTCCGCCAGAGGAATGCGCAGCAGGGCCTTGCGGGCCCGGTCCACCAGCTCCGCGTCGGGCTCTGCGGGGGTGATGCCGTGCGCCAGAAGATAGTCCATATGGCGGCGCAGATCCGCCTGCACCGGAGCCTGGCCGGAATAGTCCTCGGACCAGACATTGGCCAGCCAGGGATCAAGGAATTTACGGTTGATGTGTTTGGGCTGGCAGAGCATGAGATAAGCCCTGAGCGCGTTTTTGAGTTCCATGGGATTGTTCAGGGCCGCTTCCACGCGCCGGGCCGCGGCCTGGCGCACCGGCGGCATGAGCCGCGCGTTGAGCGTACCCAGGTAGGCCTCTTGCGTGGATTTCCGGAAAACGCGCCCCTGGTAAAGGCCGAGGCCGTAGCCGATGGCTGAATCCTCCTCCGGGTCATAGACGAAGGTGGCCTTCTCGATAATATTCAGCTCCGGCAGGGGCGTGCGGGACTCGTTGACCAGAGGGGCCTTTTTCTGCGCTCCGGAAAATCCGGCATAGGCCGCGTCCAGGGTTTCCACCCGTGAGTAATTGTTGATGAAACTCACCCCGAGGAAGGTTCCGGCCAGCAGAAAGAGCGCCGCCGCTGCCGCCTGCAGCCCGTAGCGGCGCAGACGCAGGGCCCAGATGTGTTCTTTGTCGGCATTGGCCAGGCGCGCTTCGGGAATGATCAGGCCTTCCAGCAGGCGCAGCAGGAAAAAGCCTTTGGCGTAGTCGCCCACCGTGGCGTTAAAGCCGGTCTGGTAGCTCAGTTCTCCTTCCCGGGCCGTGGCGGCCACGATGTCCTGGGCCGAAAGCGCGCTGGAAAAGAAAAATCCCCGGAACATGACCGGACGGTGATAACGCGAGGGACCGAAGGCCTCGGTGATGAACTCCTCCATGCGCGAACCCAGGGCCGCCAGTTCCTGCGGAAAGCGGAACATTTCGCCGCGCGAGGGGACGTCCCGTTCCTGATGGATTTTGGTCACGATCTGGGCGTTGAGGGTCTGCATGAGATCCTTGAGTTCCGCGCGCACGCTGCCCGCTTCCATGACGTCGGACCTGGCCGGGCAGCCGAAGATCTGCTCCCGTTCGGCGCGGGAGAGATGGGCGAAAAACTGCGCGAAGCCCGGCACGGCGTCGCACTTGGTAAAGACAAGGTAGACCGGCACATAGGTGCGCAGGCGCTTGAGGGCTTCGCTGAGCCGCTGGCGGATGGTGCGGGCCAGATGTTCGCGCCGGGGCGCGTCGTTGTCGATGATGTCGCGCATGCTCACGCAGACGATGATTCCGTTGAGGGGTCTGGCCGGGCGCACTTTGAACAGAGTGCGCAACAGGGCGGTCCAGACCTTGTGGGCCGGAGAATCCGGGCGGCTTTCGGTATAGGCCCCCGGCGTGTCCACAAACAGGGCCTCGTTGCTGTAGAGCACGTCGCAGTGCTCCGTGGCTCTGAGCTGATAGAGGTGCCTGTCCGCCTGCTCGTTGAGCGGGAATTTGAGGCCGGAATTGAGCAACACCGAAGTTTTGCCGCAGTTGCCGCTGCCCAGCAGCAGATACCAGGGCAGGGCGTAGCGGGAACGGCCCTTGGGACCGTAAAAATTGGAAGTGGTGACGGTTTTGACGGCGGTCTTCAGGCGTTCCCTGACGTGGCGCAGCTCGTCGCGCAGCTGCATCTTGTGCTCTTCAGCCTGTTCATGGGCCCGGGCCGCGTCGGGATCGGCAAGCTCCTTCCTGCGGCGGCGCGAGGCTGAAAGAGCCACAAAGAGCCCCCAGCAGAAAATAAGCAGCACCGTGGCGACCAGGCGGGCAATAACCCCCTCCAGGGGAACATATCCCGCCACGGCCACCAGCGGTCCCAGCAGCCAGACCAGCAGGATGAGCAGCAGGACAAGGCCCAGGGCGAGCACCCACGGGGTTTTGAGCGCGTGCAGAAGGCTGCGGAAAAAGCGGGCGATCATGGGCGGACCTCCGAGGCGGGCGTGACAGGCGTATGGGACGCGGCCGGGGTGGGAACGGCGGTATTGTCCTCAGCGGCGGCCGGAGCCGTCTCCGTTTGCGCTGTGGCTCCCTGCGCAGCGGCCCGCGCGGGCGCGTCGGGCGTAAAGGGCGCGGAAACCGGGGCATGCCGGGCGAACTGACTGAGCAGGGGTTCCGCCTTGCCGTTCAGCGTATGGGAGAAGCCCCAGAAAATGACGGCAATGCCGAAGGCCAGCACGGCCCCGATGAGCCAGAGCGGCACATAGGCATAGGTTTTGTTCTTGTGCGGCTCCACGCTGATCTTCTGGGCCAGATCCGGGCTGGGTTCGCCGCGCAGCAGGCGAATCTGCCTGTAGAGCTGGTCGCGCAGGGATTCCAGGGCCAGCGGGCCCCGGTCCTGCAAACGGTATTTGCCTTCAAAGCCAAGACTCAGCAGCAGGTAGATCAGTTCCAGCAGATACAGCCTGCTGGCGGGCTGCTCCATGGTGCGGCCGAGCACGTCGAAAAATATCTCGCCGCCCCAGGTGTCCTGGTGAAAGGTGCTGAGGAGGGAATGATGCTGCCAGTCGCCTTGAGCGCCCGGAATGGCCGAGGTGGTGACGCTCTCGTCCAGAGCCGTGCAGAGCAGGTATTGCGCGGCATTGACCTGGGCCTCGCTGACGCCCAGAGCCGCGGCCTGGGCGTTGAAGCCCCGGATTTCAGCTTCCAGGCGGATGCGCAGTTCTTCCAGATCGGCTTCACGCGCGTCGCGCAGGCGCACGATTTCCAGCAGCAGATGGGAGGCCGCGTTGACCAGGGGATTGAGGCCCGGCGTGTATTCGTCAAAGGAGGTCTGCTGCGCCAGATAGGGCACATGGCGCGGGGCCTGCTTGCCGGGGGTCACGGCCACGGCCGTGAAGGGCAGTTCGGCGCTTTGGGAACGCGGCTCCTCGGTAAAAAGCACTACGGTCTTGTCCGGATCGGTAGCGGCGGCTTGCTGCGGCATGCTTTACTCCTTGATGGCCCAGAGTTGCAGGATGAGCCCCGGGAACGTGCCCGACACATGCAGGGCGCAGCCGGTGGAGGCTTCCAGCTGCGCCCGCTGCTGGGAGGTGAAATCCAGCTGGAAATAGCTTTTTCCCGCGTGGAAGGGGATCTGACGGGGAGCCACGGGCATGGGATGTATTTTCACGCCCGGCAGATGCGTGTTGACCAGCTCGCGAATGTTTTCGGGCGTGCCGATCTTGATCTGCTTGGGCAGCAGGGCGCGCAGGCTTTCCTGATCCATGTCCGCCTGCGCCACCAGGACGAAGAGTGCCGTGCTGAGCAGATTCTTGTCGTGGATCGGGGCCAGCTGGACGTTGTTCTTGCGCTGCTGCAGGGAAAGGAGCACGGCGTGCTGCTCCAGCACCATACTCAGGGCGTAGCGGGCCTGCTCCATGAGCGCGGGGAAACAGTGGTACTGAGCCCCGTGGTCATAGTCCGCAAGGTCGTTGGGACGTTTGCCCCGCTCGGAAAAAGTGGACAACTCGCCCGCCAGAGACAGCAGCAGGCGGTAAAATTCTTCGGGGTGCAGGCCCGGCGTCCTGTCCAGATGCCGGAACAGGGGCTCCATGCGGTTCAGGCACTGCAACAGCATGAAATCGCCCAGTTCGGCGGTGCCGGTCTGCCCGGCGCTGCTCACGCGATTGGCGATGTGGTCGGCCCGGTGGGTCAGCAGGCCGATGATCTCGCGCAGATAGCCCGTGAGCGTGGGCGAGCCCTCCAGGTGCAGAAAGGTGGGCATGAACTCCTTGTCCAGAAGCACGCTCTTGTCCTGGCGGCACTCCACCACATGGGCCACGGGCATGGTCACGTAGCCCTTGAGATCCGAATCCTCCTCGAACATCAGGCGCATGTCGAAGCGCCCGCAGAGGATGCCCGTCTCGCTGCTGTTTTTCTCCTTGTAGGCATTGTGGTCGCGGATGCGCAGGGGCGTGCGGATATAGCGGGTGGAAAGCCCCGAGGTTTCCTCGTCCCTGGTTTCCGCGCCGCCTTCCACGGCCATGGGCAGGGCCAGCATGATCCTCTTGCCGGTGAGCCCCGGCGCGATGTCCAGGGAAAGCGGCGGCTGACCGTGCCCGATCTCGAAAAGCGTGCCGTCCGGCAGCATGCCCGCCGCCTTGCTGAGCACCACCTTGCCGAGGCTGAGGTACTGCTCGTCAATGAGGAATTCGGTAAAACCCCAGGCATGGGGTTTGAGCATGGCTCCGCGCATGCGCAGCTGGGCGTCCACATGGCGGTCCTGCTGCTGAAAATGCACGGGGCTGACGCCCATGCCCTCGGTCCAGATAACCCGTTCAGGAAGCATGCCTTATTCTCCTGCGATACTATCCGGCCTCACGGCCTTGGCGGAACACAACACGGCTGCCGCGCGTCTCAGCGGGCCGTCTTCATGGGCGGCACGGCATAGGGCGCGGGCGCGGCCCGGCGGGAGCGGGGCCGCGTGTCGGACGTTCCGGCGGCCTTCCCGGCGGCGCGGGTCTCCTCGGGCTCGGACATGCCGGGCACGGCGTCCATGTCCTCGGAAGGCATGCGCCGGTTCCGCTCCAGCACATCCGGGTCCGTCTCCGGCGCGGGCCTGGGCGGCCCGGGCGGAGTTTCGTCCTCGTAGCTGGTCAGGGTCTGATCCGGCGAAGGCTCGGTCCTGACGGCCGTGCGGGCGGCGGGGAGTTCCGGCTCCGGTTCGGGTTCGTGTTGTTTCAGGGCTTCTTCCGGATCCCAGTCCTTGGCTCTGGATTCGGGAATGACGATGATGCTGGCGTCGTTGAGCTCCAGGGCGATCAGGTTCTTGCCGTCGGCGTTGATGGGCCGCAGGGTACGCCAGCGGGCGCGGTCCATTTGCCGGAATCCGGCCACAATGCCCAGAAAACGCGCGTCCGGACCGGGCAGATAGGTGATGGAGCGCGCCTCGCCGGGCACGAAGACCAGCTCGTCCGCTGCCAGGATGTCAGCGCCCAGCGTCTGCATGGGCTGGTCAAAGAGATTCTGGAAGTCGGCCTGGCGGAAGGCCAGACCGCGCCGCAGCTCATAGACCTTGACCACCACCGGCGAAGGACGGCCCGAAAAATCCGGATTCACATTGGCCTGGCTGGCTACCAGCAGTTGGGCGCGCCCGCCGGAGCAGGCCGTCAGTGCGCAGATCGCCGTCAGTGCCGTCAACAACAGTGCGAATTTTTTCATTGTTGTGCTCCTTGCTTGGGACGCGCGTCCAGCGGGTTGAGGGTCCGGCCCTGCATTTCGTAGGCGCGGGCGAAATCCTGCAAGAGCAGGGCTTCCATGCCGTCATGATCGTCGCGCAGAGCGCGGTGCATGCGGATGAAGGTCTGCCAGAGGCGCGCTGCCCGGCCCAGGCGCACCGGGCCGTTGATGTCCAGGCGGTTTTCCACGGCACGGGGCGAAATTTTGTCCAGCAGCGCCGCGCTGGCGGCGCGCGCTCCGGCCAGCAGGCCCATGTGGTGGCGGTGCAGATCGTTAAAGCCGTTGGTCATGGCCTTCACCGAAGGCATGACGCCCTTTTGCGGCGGCCCCAGCAGCGTCGCCAGGGCGGCTTCGGGCGAAGGGCTGAACTTCAGGGGATTGTTGTTGACCGCAAGCCCCGTGCTGGTGGCCGGAAGGCGCAGCTCGTTCTTGCATTCGGCGCGGTTGTGCAGGGCGCTGGTCATGCCGTCCACGGCGGCCGTCAGCAGTTCTGCGGCCAGCTTCAGCACGCGTTCCCGCTCCTTGGGCGAGGAAGGCGGCTCGGCGAAACCCAGGGCCTTGAAAAAAACGTCCGTTTCCGGCACCGGCACGGAGCGACTTTCCGGCGCTGTTTGGGGCGCCGCGGCAGCCGGGGGTTCAGAGTCGGCCTGCGGCGCGCCTTCCGCTGTTTCGCCGCCGGGTTGGCGGGATTCGCCGTTTTCACCGTCGTCATCCGGTTCGGCGTCCCAGTTTTCAGGGATCAGCTCTTCCTGCTCGGGCACGGCCACAATGGGCTGCAATCTGCCCAGAAGCGGATCCGTGTGGTCCGCCGGCAGAACCGCCTTGGTCTGGCGCCCGCTGAGCAGGTCGTCATACTCGCCCATGCGTTTGCGGGCCACGAGCTCTTCTTCCTGCTCCATGGCCGTAAGGGGATTCAGGGACAGGCCCTTGGGGCGGCTGAGAATATCTTCCACGTCTTCGGGGGAACCGGCATACGCGCCGGGGTTGTGCAGCAGGCGGGCCATGATCGTGTACGCGCCGATGATGAAGCCCTCGCCGTGTTCGATGCGGTGGCGGCTGTCCCTGCCCACGGGTTCATGGGCCAGGGAGAGAAAGACGCCGTTGGCGCTGACGTCCTCAAGATAGAAGTGCCCGTCCTCAAAGGTGATCAACGCGTGCTGGCGGGAAATTTCACGCGATCTGTCCGGCAGAACCCATTCGCATTCCTCCGAACGGCCGATATAGCCCCCGGCCTCGCCGAAAACGTGCGAAACGGGAAAATTGGCCGAAAATTTCTGCCTGCTGACGATCTCAAACATAATATCCATAGGGCGCTCCGGAACGAGAGAGTTGCCGCCGCTGAGGACGTGAGGCTTCCGTATTGTGGGGCGGGGCCAGTTTTTTCAGCTTGGAAACCAGCGTGCTGCGCGGCAGATGCAGTTCCCTGGCGGCCTCGGCCACATTGCCGGAGCAACGCGCCAGAGCCCGCTTGATGAGCTTTTCCTCCAGCAGGCGCAGGTTCCGGGCCAGACCGCCGGACCGGAGGTCCTCCTCTTCCGCGGCGGGGGATTCCACGGGAGAGAAGGCCTCCGGCGTCAGGCGGCCGGCGGCGGGACCGGCCATCACGGCCGCCGCCTGAATGCGGTTGCAGAGCTGGCGCACATTGCCCGGATAGTCCAGGCCGCCGAGCAGACGCAGGCTCTCGGACGTCAGGCTCAAGCCGGGGCGGCGCAGCGTGTCGCGCATCTGAATCAGAAAATGTTGGGCCAGAAGCGGAATGTCTTCCGGCCGTTCGCGCAGGGGGGGGATGTGGATGTGCAGCCCGGCCAGGCGGTGGTAGAGGTCAGACCGGAACGAGCCGGACTCCAGGACTTCGCGCATGCTTTTGTTGGTGGCGGCAATGATCCGGATGTCCGCCGGAAAGGTTTTGGAGCTGCCCAGGGGTCGCACCTGGCGGTCCTGGAGCACGCGCAGCAGCTTGGCCTGGAGTTCGGAAGGCATTTCGCCGATTTCGTCCAGCAGCACGGTGCCCCCGTGGGCGCTGCGCAACAGGCCGGGATTATCGCTGTCCGCGCCGCTGAACGCGCCCTTGCGGTGGCCGAAGAGCTCGCTTTCCAGCAGATGCGCGGGCAGGGCCGCGCAGTTGATCTTGATGAAAGGGGCCGCGCGTCGCCGGCTGGCCGCATGCAGGGCCGAGGCCGCCACTTCCTTGCCGGTGCCGGTTTCGCCGGTAATCAGCACGGCCACGTCCGTGGGCGCGGCTCTGGCGATCTGCTCGCGCACCCGCAGAGTCGCCGGGCTCTTGCCCAGAAAAAAGGATTCCACGATGCGCAGGCATTGGGAACCCTGTTCCAGGCGCGACAGATCCTCGTTCAGGCTGTGCAGCAGCAGATCCTCTTTTTGCCGTTGGAGGTGGGCTTCCAGCAGAAGCGCGCCCAGATCGCAGAGCGGCTGCGGATCAATCGCCGGGGCACGGTCCCGGCCAAAGCCAAGCAGCAGGCCGCCCAGGGAGCGGTTTTTCCAGGCGGGCAGCGGCAGGGCCGTGAGGCGGGCGGCGGCCTTGTGCGGGCGCAGCAGATCCAGAGAGGGAAAGGCGGCGTTTGGTATGCCGTCGCGCACCGTATACTCCGTTCCGGTTTGCAGGGAAAAGCAGACAGGATCCTGACTGCCGAGCGGCAGGGAATGCCCGTGGGGCGCGCTTGCGCCCGCGCCCGCGTGCCACACCGCGCGCAGCAGCAATTCCGTGCCTGTATAGTCCAGCAGAAAGACGCCGCAAAAATCAGCCTGGGCGGCGGTTCCGGCCAGGCGCGCCAGGCAGACGGCGGTTTCGGCCAGATCGGCGCAGGCCCGCAATGCCGTTGCGGCGGCCGGAGGTTCCGTGGGCTGGGTTACGGGATTCACGGCCTGGCCTCCGGCGCGCAGTTGAAAGCGCCGTTGGCCGCATCCAGGGAAACGCGCAGGCCGCGCGGCGCGTTTTTTTCCTCCAGCAGGGAGGAAAGCAGGGCGGCGGCGATGCCCGGCAGCAGATGGGCGTTGATGATGTGGTCGATATTGCGCGCGCCCGTGTCCACGGCGTCGCAGGAGGCCGCGATATTGTCGGCCACGGCTTCGTCCCAGAGCAGGGGGATGCGGTGGCGCTCCATCAGGCGGCGGCCCACGTGCTCAAGTTTCATGGCCGTGAGTTCCCGCAGCGTGTCCTTGTTGATGGCGGCATAGGGCACCACGGTCATGCGGCCCAGCAGGGCCGGGCGGAACGCCTGGGTCAGCACCGGGTGCAGGGCCGCGCGCAGGGTTGCGATGTCGGGATCTTCCTCTTCCTCGCAGAGGGCGGCCACAATATCGCTGCCCAGGTTGGAAGTCAGAAAGATCAAGGTATTGCGGAAGTCCACCTCGCGGCCTTCGCCGTCGGCCAGCACGCCCTTGTCGAACATCTGGTAAAAAAGGTGTAGGATGTCGGGATGGGCCTTTTCCACTTCATCGAAGAGCACGGCGGAATAGGGCTGGCGGCGCACCGCCTCGGTGAGACGGCCGCCTTCGCCGTAACCCACATAGCCCGGAGGAGAGCCGATCAGCCGGGAAATGGTATGCTTTTCCTGAAATTCCGACATGTTGATGCTGATCAGTAGGCGTTCGCCGCCGAAGAGGGCGTCGGCCACGGCCAGAGCGGTTTCCGTCTTGCCCACGCCCGAAGGGCCCACCAGCAGGAAGATGCCCGTGGGCTGGGTGGGGCTGTTCAGACCGGCATGGGCGGAGAGGATGGTTTTCTCAATGATTTCCAGGGCCTGATCCTGGCCCTTGATGCGCTCGCGCAGGCTTGTGCCCAGGTGCGAAAGCGCGGCGTCGCCCGCGCCGTCCAGTTTGCCCGAGGGAATGCCCGTCCATTCGGAAACGATGCCGGTCACCAACTCCGGGCTGACCTCGTGAAAAACCAGGGGAGCGCCGTTCTGGATTTTACGCAGTTCTTCCCCGAGCACGACCGAGCTGATGCTTTGGTCCTCTTCCGCGGCGGTCCGGGTTTCAGTCTCCGGCGCCTGGGCGGCGGCTTCGGATTGTCCGTCTTCATTCGCGGCGGCTTCGCCGGCGTGCTCCACGGCCCGTTGTTTCAGAATGGCTTCCACCATATCCAGTTCGCGCCGCCATTGCGCCTCCAGATCCTCCGCGCGCGCCGCGAGCTCGGCACAACGCTGTTGCAACGCGGCGTGCCGGGTTGCGCCGTCCTCGGGGCAGCGCGCGGCCACGCCCTTGCAGCGGTCGCGTTCCAGGGCGTCCAGCTCGCGCCGCAGCGTGGCCAGTTCTTCTTCCAGGGTTTCCAGAATCGGAGGCTTGGCGCCCAGGCTGACCTTGACGCGGGCGCAGGCCGTGTCCAGCACGTCGATGGCCTTGTCCGGCAACTGGCGGCCGGTAATATAGCGGCCCGCCAGCTCGGCCGTGCGGATCACGGCGTCGTCGCGCACATAGACCTGATGCGCCTTTTCATAATGCGGCACAATGCCGCGCAGGATGGTGACCGTGTCCGCCAGGGAGGGTTCGCCCAGTTTGACCGGCTGGAAGCGCCGGGCCAGGGCCGCGTCCTTTTCAAAATATTTCTTGTATTCGCTCCAGGTGGTGGCCGCGATGGTGCGCATTTCGCCGCGCGCCAGGGCTGGCTTGAGCAGATTGGCCCCGTCGCCGCTGCCCGGCGTATTGCCGGATCCCACCAGGGTGTGGGCTTCGTCGATAAAGAGGACCGTAGGCACTGGCGCGGATTTGACCTCGTCAATGACCGCCTTGAGGCGGCGCTCGAACTCGCCCTTGACGCTGGCCCCGGCCTGAAGGCGGCCCATGTCCAGGCCCACGATGCGCACGCCCTTGAGGGAGTCGGGCACGTGGCCTTCCACGATTTTCAGGGCCAGTCCTTCCACCACGGCGGTTTTGCCCACGCCGGGATCGCCCACCAGAATGGGATTGTTCTTGCGGCGGCGGGCGAGAATATCCACCACCAGACGGATTTCCGGGCCGCGCGCGAAAACCGGGTCGATTTTGCCGTTGCGGGCTTCTTCGGTAAAATCCACAGCGTATTGGGCCAGAGCCCCGCCCCCGGCTTCGCTCTCATTGCGCTTTGGTCCGGCGGGATGCCTTTCTTCGTTCAGGCCTTCCAACTGGCGGAACAGGGCGTCGGCGGATATTTCCTTAAGTTCCCTGTAGAAGGGCAGCGCGCCGTAGCGCACGGGATTGCGCAGCAGGGCCAGCACCAGCGCGCCCGCGTTGATGCGCTCCTGCCGCAACTCAAGGGTGGTCAGCAGATAGGCCTCCTGCAACAACTGGTAGAGCAGGGGGGAGAAGGACGGACGGCCCGTGTGACGGCCCGCGGGCGGGCGGTTTTTGGCCAGAATTTCGCGCAGGATTTCGACATTGCGCTCAAATTGGGCCAGAATGTCCCGCATATCGTCCAGCGGCAGCAGGCATTCCATATAATCGTCAATGGTGATTTCATAGCCGCCGCGCGCGGCGCAATTGACGGCGGCCTGTTCCAGGGCCTCCCGGCAGGGGATGTCCAGAGCTTCAAACAGGGCGGCGAGGCTGACGGTGGACATGGCTCACAACTCCCTGTGATCGGTTTCAAGCGTCACGACGCCGTTGCCGCCTTCCCCGGCCCACACGGACCAACCCAGGCGGCACTGATTGTGTTCTTCCAGCCGCCAGGGCCTGATTTCAGCGGGCAGCAGGCGGAGTTCCAGATCAAAGTCCAGGCGGGAGCGCAGCACGAATTTGACCAGGGTCTGCAAGGCGGTGAAATCCTTGCCGCAGGGCAGAAAATCGTTGAAGCGCTCCCAGGTGAGATCCGTCACCCGGATGCGGAATTTGCCCGTCTGGTCCGGCACCTCGCTGCCGAGGATGAAGTCGAGATTCAGGCAGTCGTTGGCCGCGCCCAAGCGGGTTTGCTGGTCTTCGGGCACGGCTACCCAGCGCCGGATGCAGGGCACGATGGTGATGTGCTCATGGCGGAAATAGTGGCGCAGAATGCTTTCCAGCGACCCGGCGGATTCGCCGTTAAAGGCGATGAGCCCCATATAGGCCATAAGCCGGGGCCAGTTCAGGCTTTTGGCCCGGCGCAGGTCGGCATGCCCCAGCCCGATGAGCCCGAAGAAGCGGCTGGAGAGCCTGTCCGTGGCTCCGGACTGGTACTGGGCATAATAGCGGTATTTGTGCCAGGCCTCGTAGAGGAGATCGATGAGGCGCTGGTGGAAAAGATCAAAAAAGTCCCGCAGGGTCTCGTTTTCGTCCTGATGCTGGGCCACATGCTCGGTGAAGTAGGCGGGCAGGGGCGAAGCCGCGCCGTGCAGGCCCATGAGATTGAGCACCATCTCCGCCGTGGGCGGCCCGTCTTCCCTTTCTCCTTCTTTCAGGGCCAGGGCGGCAATGTCGCCGGGCGGAAAGGAAAGTTCCGGATTGACCCGGAAGCGGAAGGAGTCCGGCCCCGGTTCGTGACCCCCGGCGCGCATGCCGCGCGCCGCGATGCGCACCGCCTGGGCGAAAGCATAGGCCCCGGGCCGGGCCGTGAGGTCTTCCAGAACCGGAGCTGCGGGCACGGCGGAGGTCATAGGCTGATTCTCCCGAGCCGCGCGGGCCAGTGGTATTCCTCGCCGCGCGAAGCCTCCTCGATGGTCAGCTGATGGAAGCTGTTTACCGTGGCGTAGAGCGCGAAAAACTCATTGAGCACCGAGCCGAAAAGATACATGGCCCCCTCGGCGCAGAAGGCGCGCTGGTCCAGCACCAGACGGGTCCGCGCGCCGCGCACCGGCAGGCCGCCGTAGATGCGGTCCGATTCGGAGCAGTGGATGCGCAGCATGCCCTTGAGGGTTTTTTCCAGCATGCGGGCGCGCGGGCGGTCATGGCGGGCGCGGAAGTCATAGGCCACCAGCACGGCGCGCAGGGCGGACACGTCGGTGAGGGAGACGTAGTTCAGCGACATGTTGGATAAAAGCCGCCAGAGGATGTCCCCTTCCAGGGGAGGACTGAACGAGGGCACCACTGGCGTAATGTTGGCAAAACGGACGGCGTCCGGCGTGTTGTCGGCATGGACGCGGATGTCGCCCATGCGCAGTTCGTGGGGCAGAAGGCGGTTGGTGCAGGTCAGCTCCAGGGAAATGGTCTCGCCCTGGGGCAGGGCCGCGCTGTCGGCCGTGTGCACGATGGAAATGTAGGTTTCCGGGCATTCATCGTGGTGCGAGGGGCGCAGCCGCAGACGGTAGTAGGCGTGGTCGCCGGATTCGCCCGTGTCGTGCTCAAAGGACTCAAAGGAGAGATAGCGGCGGCTGTGCCTGTCGTCATGGCCCCAGGTGCCCACGCTGTCCACGCTGTACACGGCATAGTGATAGGGGCGGCGCGGGTCGGGCACCACACGGTATTCGCTTTGGCGCTGGTCCAGGGTCAGGGGCGAGGCGTCCATGCTGAAAAGGTTGACCACCGGCGTGCAGAAGAGATGCCAGTTGTCCGCCCGGAAGGATTCATACTGCTCCGGCAACTGGTCCAGCACGAAATGCAGCTCGAACTCCTGCGCGCCCGGAACGGTTTTGAGCTTGTCGCCGTTCAGGCCGCGCTCCAGGCCGGAAACTTCCACAAAGAGAAATTTTTCGGGAAAACAGAAATATTCCTGAAGAATGCGATAGCCGGGGAAGGTATTGGACGGGTAGGGATACATGCCCTCGTCTTCCCGGAAGCCCACGGCACGGATGGATTCCCTCGCGGGCAGAACGGCGGCGGTATGCTCCTCCAGCTTGGCGTCGTGCAGCACCACCCGCACTTCCCTGGTGCGCGCGACCATGGAAAAATAGATGGTGTGGGCGATGGCCGGTTCGCCGCTGATGAAAAAGCGGAGCCGTTCGAGCGGCAGATTTTCCAGGGACGCGCCCTGCGCGGCGATGCGCAGCACCAGACTGGCCCTGCCGTCGCGCTCGCGCACGCTCTGGCCCACAATGCGCAACGGCAGAATTTCGGTGTCGTAGACCGTGCGGAAGCGGCAGCGCAGCCCCCGCGTTTCCACGGATTCCACTTCCGTGCCTCTGGGGATGGTCACCGCGCCGGAGATATTGTCGCCGGGCATGTAGCGGATGACCGAAGCCGCCGGGATGGGCCGCAGATAGTTGGGCCAGAGCAGATTGAACAGGGAGTGGGTGATCTCCGGCAGCTCGTCGTCCAGTTTCTGGCGCAAGCGGCCCGTGAGGAAGGAAAATCCCTCCAGAATGCGTTCCACGTCGGGATCGCGCCCCGGCGTGTCCAGAAAGGGGGCCAGCGCCGGGTTGCGCTGCGCGAATTCCTTGCCCAGAGTGCGCAGGGCCAGCAGCTCGTCCTGATAGTAGACGTTGAAGCTCATACGCTGCCCCGCACTTTGTCGCCGTTCAGCGAGATGCTCCATTGCCAGGGCGCGGTGGTGCCGTCGGACTCCACCTTGAGCGCCGCGATGCGGAAGCCCATGGCAAAGAGCGATTCGGGCAGGGCCTGATGGCTGACTTCCACGTCGGTCAGGCGGGGCTCATAGCGCTGAATGCATTTTTTGACGGCGCGGCAGGTTTCGAGAATCAGTTCCGCGCGGGAGAGGGTCAGGTCGTTGAGGTCCGGGAGCCCGTAGTCCGGCAGGGCCTGCACGGAGCCCTGCCGCGCGGTGAGGAGACGCAGGAGGTGCAGACGAATGGATTCGTCCTCGCTCATGCGCGCGCCCTCATCGCCGCGCGTCAGACGGTCAAACAGGCTCCCGGCCATGACTCATTCCTTTTCCAGCTTGCCGACCAGAGACAGCGTGAAATATGCGCCCATGTACTTGAAGTGCGGGCGGATGCTCATGCTCACCCGGTACCAGCCCGGATCCCCTTCCACGTCGCTGACCGTGATGCTGGCTTCGCGCAGGGGGCGGCGGCTGCGGATGTCGGAGCTGGGATTTTCCTGATCGGCCACAAACTGGCGGATCCAGGTGTTCAGTTCCCGTTCCAGATCCACGCGTTCCTTCCAGGAGCCGATGTGTTCGCGCTGCAAGACCTTGATGTAGTGGGCCAGACGCGAGACAATGAAGAGATAGGGCAACTGCGCGCCCAGGCGGTAGTTGAGCTCGGCGGCCTTGCCCGCTTCGGAGATGCCGAAATACTTGGGCTTCTGGCAGGAGTTGGCGGAGAAGAAGGCGGCATTGTCCGAACCCTTGCGCATGGTCAGGGCGATGAAGCCCTGTTCGGCCAGTTCGTATTCGCGGCGGTCGGAAATGAGCACCTCGGTGGGAATCTTCATTTCGATGTCGCCCAGGCTCTCGTAGAGGTGCACGGGCAAATCCTCCACCGCGCCGCCGGAACGCGGGCCGATGATATTGGCCGCCCAGCGGTACTTGGCGAAACTTTCCGTGATGCGCGTGGCAAAGGCAAAGGCCGCGTTGCCCCAGAGGAAGTTGTGGTGGCTGTCGTCCACATTTTCCTTGTAGACAAAGGCCTTGACCGGGTTTTCGTCCGGATCGTAGGGCTGGCGCAGCAGGAAGCGGGGCAGGGCCAGGCCCACGTAGCGGGCGTCTTCGGATTCACGGAAGGACTGCCACTTGGTGTAGCGCGTGCCGCTGAAGATGTCCTGAAGATCCTTGAGGGCGGGCAGACGCTCAAAGCTGTCCTTGAGGCCGAAGAAACCAGGTGCGGCGGCGCCGATGAAAGGCGCGTGGGCCATGGTGGCGACCTTGGCCAGGTTTTCCAGCAAACGGAGGTCCACGGCCGTGGGCTCAAAGTAGTAGTTGCCGATCATGGCGCCCACGGGCTGGCCGCCGAACTGGCCGTATTCCGCAGTGTAGACCTGCTTGTACAGGTTGGACTGGTTGATTTCGGGCGCGTCGAGGAAGTCGTCCAGCAGCTCGTCCTTGGTCACGTTGAGCATTTCCACGATGACGTTCTCGCGGAAATCCGTCCTGTCGGTCAGCAGCTTGAGCCCGCGCCAGGCGGATTCCAGGGACTGGAAATCCGGATGGTGCAGAATGCAGTTCATGAAGGCGCCGAGGCGGCGGTCGATATCCGCGATCATGCGGTCGACCATGCCCTTGTTGACCTTTTCGTCCGCGTTGACGGGCTTGAGCATTTCTTCCACGACCGCGCCGATGCCGAGGCGCGCGTCTTCATAGCCGTCGTCCTGGGGGGTGATGTTGGTCTCGCTGATGATCTGCGCGAGCAGTGACCCCGCGTGTATTGTATCGTGCTGGCGCTCCTGTACTTGACTCATAACGGCATGCTCCTTGGAGATATGTGCGGCAGCAGGGCTGCCGGAGGTATCCGCGTTTCCCGGCCATGGGCGCCGGAGCATCATTCAGGCTGCTACGGGCTTCAGGCCTTGGGCTCCTCCGTCTTTTCGGGGGCCTGGGGCTTGTTGCCCGCGCCCTTGGCGCGTTTGGGCGGCGCCAGGGAAAGGTCCACCCCGGCCTCGGCCAGCTCGCGGCGGATTTCCTCGCGCTGGCGCGGATCCTTGACGATTTCCTCGAACGATTTGCGGAAGCTGGGGATATTGCCCATGGGGCCCTTGAGGGAAACCAGGGCGTCGCGGATCTGCATCAGCTTTTGCGTTTCCGGAATCTGGTCCAGGATGTTGCCGGGCTCGAAATCGCGCATGGAGTTGAAATCCAGCTTCACGGGGATGTCGCGCTCTTCGTCGCCGTCCTGCAGCATGTTGGGCACGGCGATTTCAAGGGTGAGCTTCTGGTTGGCCATCACGTCCGCGAAGTTGTTTTTGTTGATGGAAACAGGCTTGCGGTCCAGAAGACTTCTGGGGTCATGGCGCTGCAAAAAGTCGCCCATCACCATGACCTTCATGGGCAGCTCGATTTCTTCCATCGCCCCGCCGGTAGCCGGTTTGAAGGTGACGTTGATGCGCTCCTTGGGTGCGACGGACGATTCTTTCCTGGCCATGTGTGCCTCCGTTTATGGTTATGCTTCCTGCAACACGCCGACGGCGGTATCCAGGCTGAGCCAGTGCAGACGGCGGCTCATTTCCTCGGTTTCCGGGCCGCCCGGCTTGGTCTGGGCCGTAAGCAGCAGGGTGATGATCCGCGCGGAGAGTTCCGGTTCCCAATCCAGCAGATCCCATTGTTCCAATTGTCCGTACAGGGCTTGCAACAGGCGCCGGGCAGCGGATTTTTTGCCCGCGGCCAGGCAGTAGCGGGCCTGCAGCAGGCCGTGCAAGATGGTGGAGCGGTTGCGCCCCGCCGGGACGTTGCCCAGATGGCGCAACCCGGCATGAAAATCTTCCTCGATGCAGAGGGCGATGGCCTCTTGCAGGCGCGCTTCCTCTTCGCCGTTTTCAGCGGCGGGCGCGCGGCCCGGCGGCGGCACCTGGGGCTGGCCCGAGGGCTGTCCCTGTTGCAGGGCTTCCAGCCAGGGCACGATTCTGGCCGGGGCAAAGGGTTCGCCGTCCTTGAACTTGTAAGTCAGCAGCTCGGGAAAACGCCCCAGCAGTTGGGCCAGCGCGCTTTTGACGCTGTTGTGCGCGGCCGTAGCCTTGAGAGCCTCCAGGCAGCGGGCCACCATGTAATGGCCTTCCAGCCAGTACGGGGCCTTGGCGGCGGAGCGCTCCAGCCGGGGCAGCGCATTTTCAAACTGCTTGTTCTCAATGGCCGAGGCGTAAGCCTGGGCCTTTTCCCCGGGCACGCCGCAGGGCATCTGGGTGAGCCCCGCGTTGTCGGCGGGCGGCAGGTGCAGCAGGGTGCTCCACAGGGCCGTACGGTGCAGCTGGTAGGCGCGCTCATCGCGCATGTCCAGAGAGAGAAAATGCCCGGCCAGCTGCCTGGCCTGATCCATGACGTTGCGCACCAGCTGCGGCAGAACCGTGGGCGGCACGCGCCCGTCCGCGTCCATTCCGGCCAGGGCCGCGTGGAGAACCGGAGAGGCGCCCTGCGCCCTGGCAGCGGAAGCAGCCGCCTCTCCGGCTCTGGTTTCCGCCTCGCGTTCGGCAGCGGCCTCCGGCGTGACGGTAATGTTGCTGAAAATGCCCATGAACGCGGGAGCAAGATCGCCCGCTCTGGCCTCCAGCAGCTTTTGCAGGCGCTCGAGCTGGGCTTTGAGCAGAGCGACGTGCTCCGGCTTTTCCACGGAAAAGCCCGTACCGCCCGAGGCGTGTTGCAGACGCGCCTGCAGCCACTGCAAGGGTGCTATGCGGCGCTGCAGGCGCTGGGCTGGGGGGTGGAGGTTGTCCCAGTACTTACCAAGAAATTCATTGAGACAGGCCAGGGTTTCGGCGCAGTCGGCCAGGCCGTCCAGTTGGCAGGTGGCGTGGATGGCATAGGCCATGGCCCAGAGGTCCTTGCTCCGCGTGGAGAGGATTTCCGTAGCCATGTTGCGCACGGCGTCCCAGTCCGGGCCTTCGGTGGCGTGGAGAGAAGTGCTTTTTTCCACTTCATTCCGCAACGCCTCGAACTCCGGGGAAAAACTGACATCTTCCCCGCAGGGTCCGTTTTCAGGCAGGACCGCCTTCCACGCTTTAACAAGGTGCTTTACCATAACGCCCCTACGCGCCCCCCGGCGCAAGATACGGCGGCTGCGAGCGCGTGCCGGAATTGTTCAAAAGCCATTGCCCTGACTCTGAGCCGTGCCGGTCGCGAACAGCCTGGAAAGCAAGAAAAAAGCCAATCAATCGCTGTAAATGCTTACCGATATTTATATTAATTTTCAAATACTACTTTTTATTTTTAGTTGCAAGCCTATTTTTTGAGATTTGTATAAGATTCTCTATTCGAAGCGGCTGAAAGCCCGTCTGCCGCGACTTTGCGGGAAAGGGAACGGAACGGGAGAGATGGTCCTGGCGATGGTCCACGTTGGCCGGGCCGCTGACCAGCTCAATGCCGAACTCATACGGCTTGCAGGCCTCCTCAAAACTCGAGAAAGCGTACACGCCGAAGTCGCCGCTTTGGGCGGTGAAGTTGAACCTGGAGGCGTTGGCGGCAGGCATCTGGGCCATGGGAACTCCGGAGCCGAGGCTGCTAATTGATAATGACGTCGGGGCTGCCTTCGACCATATTGCCCGAGCCGCGGGCTGCCTTCGACCATATTGCCCGAGCCGCCGCAGTGGCTGGTTGCGTCGCCGAGACGCACCGCCGGAATGTTGTTGATGAGCACTTTGGGGCTGCCTTGCGCGGTCTTCCAGGTATTGGGACCGCAGCAAGCGCTGTGCACGCCGGGATCGCCCACGCGCAGGGCGGGCCTGCCGTCAATGAAGACGTCCGGCGAACCGCTGACGGCCGGTCCGGTGACGGTGTGCGGGCAGCAATCCTTGCCGTGGCTGTCGGCGGGGCAGAGGGCTTTGTCGCCTACGCGGCAGGCTGGGGGCATATCCACCTCCATTTCGTTGCTTTTTTACTGTTGTATGAGGGATTTTCCCAATTCCAGCACTTTTTCATCCACTTCGCCAGTCCATTCGATTTTTGTCACCGTCTCCAAAATGACAATGCCGAGATAGCCTTTTTCCCGATGAGAAAAATAAAAAAGCCAGGAATCGTTATCCGCCCTTTCAATGCGTTCCAAGGCCGCCAGACGCTCCAGCAATTCCGAGGTGATTTTGTGCCATGCTTCCTCCTTGGGTTTTTTCCAGCCGAAGGTCGGTTGTCCCGTGAAAGAAAAAATCATCTCACCGGGCCCGAAAAAATACTCGATATCACGCGAAATGGCCCATTCGCTGTCGCTGACGGAAATAGTCAGGGCTGTTTCATCCATGGTGACGGCATCCAATTCCACATCGGGCAAAAGCTGTTTTGGAAATAACGGCAAGGGAAATTCGGTGGGCATGGCAATTCTCCTCTGTATGAACTCAGTCGCTCTGCGCGGGACTTCCGATTCCTGAGAATCGCGAGCACCATTTGTCGGTCAGCTCCGGCGCGTATTTGAATCCGGATGCCGTTCCCTGGGCTGGCAAGTAAAGAACATAGGGGATGTTTTTCGCCCGGATGGGTTCGATGACCCGGCCGAGGTGCAGATAGGCCGGCAGGCTTGCGGGGTCGCCGTCAGCGCCCAGACCGGCCATGTCCCCGGCCTGGAGAACGGCCCCGCCCTCGTAAGGAAGCACCGGGTAGGGGGACATGTCGGCGGCAACGGCCCGCAGGCCGCCCAGCTTGTCCAGAAAAGCGTCGGAAAGCGCCACCAGCCAGTCGGCGCCCCAGGGGCCGTCGTAGAGGCCGGTCTGTCGTTCGCGGTTATACAGGCCCTCCGCCTCGGACTCGAACTGCAGGCCGGGATAGAGCATCAGCAGAGGCGTCAACACTCCGTACAATAACGGGCGTTCATCCATATCGTCGTACCATTTGCCCGCGAACAGGCCGCCGTGGGCGTGATGGGGCTGCAACACGGAGCTCCAGTGCTGCATGAGCGCGGGCAGATCTATGCTTCCCTCGGCCACGTCCTTCAGGGGAAAGCGGCAACTGAACGTGCTCAAATCATGCCCGTTGACGCCGTAGTCGGGGTTTGCCTGGGCCAGAATGGTAATGTCCGAGGCGTCCGTGCGTTTTTTGCCGCCGTGGTAAAGAAAGGAGTAGCCCTCGTCCTCCGGCTTGGACAAAAGCCAGTCGTGCGGCGTCATGTAGCTGCCCACGTTGCCGTTGAGTTTTTTCCAGGCTCCGGTGGCGGGATTCGTCGTCCAGGTCATCCGTGAGCCATAGACGGACATGTATTCGTCGAAAATTTGCAGCACGGCCTTTTTCTGCTCCGGGGTGGACAAGTTTACGGAGTAGAACATCAGATTGAAACAATAGGAGACAAGCACATTGCCGTTGTGCTCAAATACGACGGGCTCGGCGTCGAGGGTCAGGGAAGTCATGTTGTTTTCCTCATGTCTCATTACGGTGTATTGCGTTAAAATACTATATCTAGGGAACGGAGACCGGTGGCGAAAGAATTATGCCCGGTCGAGGCAGAATTTTGCCAGGGACGCTCGCGCCGCCCAGGCCGCCCTTTCGCATCATCAGGCCTGTTGCAAGATCAAGTATTGGTTTCAATTGCTGTTCAACACTCATGG
>NZ_JAGZUV010000044.1:0-38029 GCF_018379785.1 Desulfovibrio sp. | reverse complement strand
GGGAAAGGTGTTTTTTGTATAACAAATTTTTTCCACCCGCATAGCGGGTGGATTTCTGTTTCGCTCGCCATAGCTCGCTCAACTGGCTAAAGCCCTTTAATAAAAAGGCCGGGGCGATTGCACCCCGGCCCTGGGATTGCCGACAATGATCAGTGGTCACGATATGCCACGAGCAGGCGGAATTCATTTCCGGCCGGCGGATTCAGCTCGCGGCCGTATCGGCCTGGTCCGTGCCCTGGGCACGGATGGCGTCCAGAATGTCCTTGAGCACATGGGCCTGTTCGGCCATGTCCCGCACCTGGCCGGAAGCGCCTTCCATGGCTTCGGCGATGGCCGCGCTCAGCTGGTTCACTTCGGAAATGTTGCGGTTGATTTCCTCGGAGGCGGCGGACTGTTCCGTGGCGGCGGTGGCTATCGCGGACACGCGACTGCTGGAATCCTCGGCCAAAGCGGATATCCGCTGCAGAGAATGTCCCGACTCCTCGCCCATGTGCCCGGCCTCCTCAATGGCGGCCACGGCACTGTCCACGGTTGCGGCGCTTTGGTTGGTGCCCTCCTGGATGGACTCAATGGCGGACTCCACTTCGCGGGTGGCGCTCATGGTTTTTTCGGCCAGTTTGCGCACCTCGTCGGCCACCACGGCCCGCGCGGGCCGCCTCAATGGCCGCGTTGAGCGCCAGCAGGTTGGTCTGGTCCGCGATGTCGCGGATCAGGGTGAGCACCGTGCCGATGTCGCGGGACTGCTGGTCCAGGCCCTGCATGTCATTTTTAAGGCTCGCGGACTGCTGCCGCACCGTCCGCAGGCTTTCAATGGTCTGGAGGACGAGGCGGTTGCCCTCATGGGCCTGGCCCTGCACGGACGTGGCGGCGTCGGCCGCGCCTGATGCATTGCCCGCCACTTCCAGCACCGTGGAATTCATTTCGTTCATGGCCGTGGCCGCTTCGGCCAGGCGGGCGGCGGCCACTCCGGCCTGATCCTTGACGCCGGAAAGGGAGGAATGCAGCATCTCGGCGGCCTCGTTGAGCGTGCTGACCACGCCTTCCAATTGCGCCACCATGGCGGCGCGGGCCTTGGCGGCGGCTGTTTTGCTTTCCTGTTCCAGGCGGATTTTTTCGGTAATGTCCTCGCCGACTTCCACATGTCCGATGGGCGTGCCGGATGCGTCATACAGGTAATCCAGCATGATCTGCATGGTCTTGCCGTTGGGCATGTTGTTGATGACCCGCTTGTTGCCCAGGCGCAGCTGTTCGATGCCGCACTGGGGCGTGTTACAGATATTGCCTTTCTTTTCGGAGCAGTGCAGGCCGCGTACTTCATCCATATGGGTTTTGTTCATGGATTTGAGCGAGGCCGTATTGCAAAAAGTCCAATTCATATCCATGTCCGTGACCGAAATGGCCCAGGGCAGGGTGTTGAGAATACCCGCGTACCAGTGGGACCGGCCGTCGCAGGTTTCGGCCATGGTCCGGATGGCTCCGGCAAGCGGTTTCAGGCCGCCGCAACTCTCCACGTCCAGACTGGCCGTGCTGTCGCCCGCGCCGACGGCCCGGGCGTAGCGCAGCATTTTTTTCAGCGGGGCAAGACGGTTGACAATGAACAGTGAGCCTATCGCGGCCAGAAGCACGACGGCAATCAGGCCGGGAAGCAAAGCGGCGGCCAGATCCGGGCCCGGCAGGGCGTCGCCCAGAAAGATGCGGCCGCTGACGAACAGCGCCGCGCAGGACAGAATCAGGCCAAGGAGATGGGCAATGACCATAGTGGTACTGAGAGTGAAGCGCATACAGATTCCCTCAAGTGCTGGACAGCAGGTGACACGGGATTGAACCACGACAGCATGCGGGCGGAACCGCTTGTGAACCTCCTTTGACATGACACGCTTTCACAGCGCGGGCATTTGCAAACCCGCGCGGCGTCGTCGTGCCGGTTGACTGTTTCGGGATGTCAGGATTCTCTCTCTCTCTCTCTCTCTCTCTCTCTCTCTCTCTCTCTCTCTCTCTCTCTCTCTCTCTCTCTCTCTCTCTCTCTCGGCATAACAGCGCGCCGGACACGCACGTCGTCTCCGGGTATCAGCGGCAGGGAGCGGATATTTTTTCATATAGAAAAACTATGTTATGGGTGGCGGCAAATAAGCTGCCGTGGCTCTCCGTTTATGCCGGAGTGTATTGGGTGCTTCAGATATTTTTTCGGTTGTTACTGATAAATCTTTATACGGAAGAGGATTTTTGGCAAGAAAAACACTCTTTGGGACGAAAGCGTGCGGCGTCAGCCCACCAGCGCGGACAGCATGATCACCAGGCAGACGCCCGTGATACAGGAAACCGTGGCCAGGTTGCCGTTGCCCGAAGCATTGGCTTCAGGCACGACTTCTTCCACCACCACGTAGATCATGGCCCCGGCGGCGAAGGAAAGTGCCACAGGCAGCAGCCCGGCGGTGATGCCGGCGGCCAGTGCGCCCGGCACCGCGCCCAGAGGGGCGGTGACGCCTGAGAGCACGCCGTAAAAACAGGATTTACGCGCGGAAAAACCCTCGGCCCGCAATGCGGTGGACACCACCAGGCCTTCGGGCACGTTTTGCAGCATGATGGAAAATGTCAGCACCAGCGCCGTGGCCAGGCCCGAAGCCGTGCCCTGGGCGGCCACGCTTTCCGCGGCCGCCGCGCCGTAGCCCACGCCGATGGCCAGGCCTTCGGGGATGTGGTGCAGGGCCATGGCCGTGACCAGCAGAATGCTGCGCCGCCAGCTGGTGGAAATGCCTTCGGCCGTGTCCTGCAACATGTGGATGTGCGGCAACACGCGGTCCAGACACCAGAGAAAGGCCGCGCCCAGCAGAAGCCCGGCCACAATGGGCACAAAGGTCAGACGGCCCAGATGCGCGGCGAGCTCGAGCGCGGGCTGCAACAGGCCGAAAAAGGCCGCGGCCAGCATCATGCCCCCGGCTCCGCCCAACAGGCAGTCCATGGCCCGACGCGAGAATTCGCGCCGGGTGAAGATGAGCGCCGCGCCCAGACTTACGGACAGCCAGGAAAGCAGCCCGGCCACCAGGGCCTGAAAAACGGGATGGGAAGCAATCGTCATGGATTCCCCCTGAATGTCCGACCTCGCGCCGGAAGTTCGGTATCCGCAGTCGGACGTATTTTCTTTCCGACAGAATGCATTCTTGAACACTCCGGGGGTTGTTTCTAACGTGAGGCGTTTTGCCTTTCCAGCGAGGAAAACAGGCTTTTTACGAAAGGAGTGTACTCTTAACGGTACCCGACTGGAGTAAAAAGCGTAGCTTGACGAAGCTGGGAGGTAAAAGAACCGATTTAGAAACAGTTCCTAGAGATCCTGCCGGTATTGCAGGGACTGGCGCAATGTTTCCTTGTCCATGTACTTGACCTCCGCTCCCAGGGGGATGCCCTGGGCCAGGCGCGAAACGCGGATCCGGGGAAAGCGCTTGCGCACCATCTGGCGGATGAAGGAGGCCGTGTTTTCCGCTTCCAGGGTCGCCCCCAGGGCCAGAATCAGTTCCGTCACCTCGCCCTCGTCCAGCCGCCGCGTCAGGCGGTCCAGATCCAGGCTTTCCGAATCCATGCGTTCCAGGGGGGCCAGCAGGCCGCCCAGAATCATGTACTGGCCCCGGTAAAAGCCGCCCTCGTCCAGGGTCAGCATGCTGTCCCACTCGGTGACCAGGCAGAGCGTCTCGCGCACCCGCCCGGCGTCCGCGCAGACGGCGCAGGGGTCCGTGGAGGACAGGCCGCCGCAACGCGAGCAAAGGTGCAGGTTGTCACGCAGGTCATGGATGCCCCGGCCCAGGCGGCGGGTTTCGGCCTCCGGCCACTTGAGCAGAGTCATGGCCGCGCGCATGGCCGATTTGGGGCCCAGGCCCGGCAGGCGCGCGAGCTGCTCCACCAGGGCCTTGAGCGGTTCGGGAATGCGGCTGTGCATGGGGGCCTAGAACACTCCGGGCAGCTTGATGCCGCCGGAAATATTGTTCATTTCGCGTTCCATGGTCTCGCGGGCAATGCGTCCGGCCTCATTGACGGCGGCCAGGATCAGATCCTGAAGCATTTCCACGTCGCCGCCTTCCAGGGCCTTGGGGTCGATGGTCAGCTTACGCAGCTCCTGCTTGCCGGAAACTTCGGCCTTGACCATGCCGCCGCCGCTGGCGGCTTCGTAGGAGCGCTCGGCCATTTCCTGCTGGAGTTTGGACAATTTGCTCTGCATGACCTGCGCCTGGCGCAGGATATCGTTCATATTCCGCATGTTCGTCTCCTCGGGGCTTCTTTATTTGATTTCCGTACAATGGGCAATGGAGGCCTTGAGCACCTCCAGGCAGGGTTGCAACTCGGGTTTTTTGCTGAACTCCTCAATGAGTTCGGCTTCACCGCGCGGCGGACGCGGGACAATAAGCTCCAGACGCGGCACGCCCGCGCCAAAGGCCGCCAGAGCCGCTTCAAGCACGGCGCGCTGCTTCTCCAACTGATGAAGCAGGGTCTGGGCTTTGGGCGTCAGGCGCAGGGCATCTTTCCGCCAGTCCACGCCCAGGCCCCGCAGCAGGTGCGGCGGGGGCGCGGGCCTCCCGGCGGCCTGCTCGGCCGCGCAAAATTCACAAAAAGCCTGCCAGTCCGGCTTGAAATCAGGCCTGGGCTCTGATCCGGCGTCCGGTCCTGCCTCCGTTGTTTCGGCAACCGGGGCGACGGTTGCGGGTTCCTGTTCCGCCTCGTGCGCGGCACGGGCCGAACAGGCCGTTGACGCCGAATCGGAAGCGGGCGTCGGCGCGGGCTCGGGGCCCTCCGCCTCGGCCGGGTCTGTCGCCGAATCTATTGCCGAATTTGTTGTCTGTTCCGTTGCCCGGCCTGTCGCCTGACCCTGCGCGGGTGCCGCGCCGCCATTTTCCATCGCACGGGGCCGGGAGAGCGGGCGCGTTGCGTCCGGCTGCGGCGGAACGGCCTGCGAAGGCGTCACGGATTGCCGGGGCCGTTCGGGGTGCGGGGCGTCGGCGAAATTCCCGCTTGCGGGCGCGGCCCGCATGGGCGCATCGGCCGGGACCGCAGCCGCGGGAGCCGCTTCCGGCAGTTTTTCCAACGGCAGCAACTGGGGCAGCAGCGCCAGGTTGAGCAACAGAAGCTCCAGGGCCGCCGCCGGCTCCGGGCTATGGACGATGCCGCGCTGGGCGTCCAGGGTCATCTGCCAGGCCGCGTGCAGATGCCCGGCGGAAAAACGCGGAGCCAGCTCCAGCTGGAAGGCCGCCTCGTCGGCGGGCAGGCGCAGGCTGGGCAGCACTGCGGAACCGCTCTGGCGCAGCAGAAAAAGATTGCGCAGGTTGCCGGCCAGCTCGCGCACGAAAAAGCCGATGTCCACACCCTGCTGGAGAATCTGGCGGGAAAGCGCGGCCACGGCGGCGCAGTCGCGTCCGTGCAGGGCTTCAAACAGCCGGCTGAACAACTCCTGCCCGGCCAGGCCCAGCACTTCGCGGGTGGCGGCCGTGGTCAGGCTCGCGCCGCCCAGGGCCAGGGCCTGATCCAGCAGAGACATGCCGTCGCGCACGCTGCCCGCCGCCCGCCGAGCCAGAAGACGCACCGCGCCTTCCTCAAACTCCGTTTTTTCCTTGCGCAGCACGGAACCGAGGTGCTCGGCCAGGGCGTCCTCGCTCAGGTGGCGGAACACAAAATGCTGGCAACGGCTGACGATGGTCACTGGGAATTTGTGGGCCTCGGTGGTGGCGAAGATGAAGACCACGCGTTCCGGCGGCTCCTCCAGCGTCTTGAGCAGGGCGTTGAAGGCGTTGCGGGTGAGCATGTGGGCTTCGTCGATGATGAAGATCTTGTAGCGGCCCTCCATGGGCGCGTAGCCGATGGTTTCGCGCAGGGAGCGGGCGTCTTCCACGCTGTTGTTGGAAGCGCCGTCGATTTCAGTGACGTCCACATGCGCGCCCTGGGTGATCTTGCGGCATTGGGCGCATTCATTGCAGGGCTCCGGACCGGGGGCGTGCTCGCAGTTGAGGGCCTTGGCGAAGATGCGGGCAATGGTGGTCTTGCCCACGCCGCGCGTGCCGCTCAGCAGATAGGCCGCCGCGGGCCAGTCTTCGGCGGCGGCGCGGGACAACACGGCCTTGACCATGTCCTGTCCGGCCACCTGGGCGAAGGTCTGGGGGCGGTAACGCGCCGCGAGAGAAAGATGCTTCATAAAATTATCTTACCGTGCCCGGCTTGCCGACCGGGCACGGTGCCAAACTTCAGCATTTGAATTTTGACGTCGCCAGCGGCAAAAAGGGCCGAATGCTTACACGGTATAATGGTGCAGCCAGCCCGCATACTTCGGATTCTCGCCCTTGGCCGCCTTGAAGAATTCCTCCTGGAGGTGCTTGGTCACCGGGCCGGCGTGGCCCGCCCCGATTCGGCGGTGGTCCAGTTCGCGGATGGGCGTAAGCTCCGCCGCCGTGCCGGTGAAGAAGGCTTCGTCGGCGATGTAGAACTCGTCGCGGGTGAACTGCTGCTCTTCCACGGTATAGCCCAGGTCGCGGGCCAGAGTCATGATGGACTGGCGGGTG
Organism: Desulfovibrio sp.; assembly: GCF_018379785.1. Classification (GTDB taxonomy): domain Bacteria; phylum Desulfobacterota; class Desulfovibrionia; order Desulfovibrionales; family Desulfovibrionaceae; genus Desulfovibrio. Next base: position 31,496 of record NZ_JAGZUV010000044.1, on the reverse strand, counting down.
ATGCCGCCCAGGATGGAGGTCAGGGGCGTGGTTTTGATGATCCCGTCGCGCACGATGAAGATGTTTTCGCCCGTGGCTTCGGAGACGAAGCCGCTGGTGTCCAGCATGACGGCTTCGTCGAAGCCTTCTTCCTTGGCCTCGATCTTGGCCAGAATGGAATTGATGTAGTTGCCCGAGGCCTTGGCCTTGGACATGCAGGTGTTCACATGGCTGCGCGCAAAGGTGCTGGTTTTGACGCGAATGCCCTTTTCCAGAGCTTCGGCGCCCAGGTACGCGCCCCAGGGCCAGACCGCGATGATGGTCTGGACGGGATTGTTGCCGGGGTAAACGCCCATTTCGCCGTGGCCCACAAAGGAGAGCGGACGGATGTAACCCTCGGGCAGTTTGTTCGCCGTGAGGGTTTCAATGCAGGCTTCGGCCAGCCGGTCTTCGCTGTAGGGCAGCTCCATACGCAGGATCTTGGCGGAATTGAGCATGCGCTTGCAGTGGTCCCGCAGGCGGAAGACCGCGGAGGTGCCGTCGGCACAGGCGTAAGCCCGGATGCCTTCGAAAATGGCGCTGCCGTAGTGCAGGGCGTGGGTGAGCACATGAACCTGGGCCTGATCCCAGGGAACCATTTTCCCGTCAAACCAGATGAACTTCATTGTCTGCATGGCTAACCTCGTAAAGAGCCGCTGGGTGGAGCGCTGTGCCGGACCGGGCCTTTGCCCGCGCGACCGCGCAAGGGCAAAAATTTACTGAAAAGCGGCGCGCATGGCAAGCGTTGTCGGCGGCCCTGCCGGGGCGGATATGCCGCCGTCGGACATTGCCCTCGGGGCTTGCGCGGGATATAGGCGGAATTATCATACCTGAAAGGTGCGGCGGCCACGCCGCGAACCCGGATTGCGGCATGACTTTTTACGGGAGCCCGACAGATGGAACCGCAGGAACGAATCCACGAACTCGAAGAACGCGCCGCCCGGCTGGCTGACGGCGTGGTGGAAAAAATACTTTCCTTTCCCAAGGAATACGCCCAGCACCAACAATTTTTATATGACCTGAAGACGGAACTCGTCGAGCTCTGCGCGCAGTCCGTCGCGGAGTCCGGCGCGCGCCCGGAGGGCAGGGTTCCGGACGACGATCTCAAGTGGGAGCTGGTCCGGAACATGCCGGACTTTTCCACCGAATCCCTGTACCAGAAGCGCTCTTCCTTTCTGTCCATGGGCGGCATCGTCTTTTTCGGCTATCTGCTGGGCGGGCTCCTGTCCACGGTGCTCGGCTGGCTGGGCATGGGCGGGGACATCATCCGGGTGGTCACGGTCTGGGGCATGTTCTACGTGTCCGAATATCTGTCGGCCAATCCCAAGGCGCGCTTCCGGCTGCTGGCTTTTCTGGGGCTCGGAACCCTGGCGAAATTCACTGCGGACCTGCTGACCGGCATGCTTCAGCTGACTTCCTGGGCCGGGATCAAACGGGCGGTCTTTGGAAGCGGGGGCGCGCCGGGCCTGCTGAAACGCTGGTATCTGCTGCTGGGGGCCGCTTTTCTGTTCGTTTTTCTGTCCAAAAAAGTCACGGCCCTGGATGTGACCGCTTTCAGGCATTCCCTGCGAAAACAGGCCGGGGAGCGGGTGCGCTTCCTGCTCGCCTTTTTTGAGGAGCTGGAGCGCCTGGAGGACGAACTGGCCGCGCTGCAACCCGGTGCGGACCCGGACAGGAATCCCGTGAAATGCCCCAAAAGCGATTGCCTTCTCGCCCTGGACGTCATTGAGATGCTGGATTCCTTTGACCCGGACGCCAGGAAATTTCTGACTGAAAAGCTGGCCGCCGTGGGCTATGTGACCGCCGCGCCCGGGGACGCTGCGGACGACTACCTTGTCTGGAACGATGCGGAACACGAAAAATGCTACGATATGATCGGGCTGGTCCGGGACGGGGACCGCTGCCGCATTCTCAAGCGCGCCTATGTGGCGGATGAAAAGATCGTCAAGGGTTATGTGCAGCGGGAGACCGGGAGCGGCAAATGAAAATCATCGGCATTGATCTCGGAACCACCAATACCTATCTCTACGGCGTGGGAAAAGGGGACGCCGCGCCCGCGCCCGTGACGCTGCCGCGCATCAGCGATGAAAACGGCTGCATAGCCACGGTGGTTCTCTATCAGGACGACAAGCCCTGCCTTATCGGCAATATCGCGGAGAGCGAGTACCACACCAACCGCGCCCGGCTGGCCTCGCGGACCCTGCGCAGCCAGTTCAAGCCCGAGATTGCCCACGGCGGCTCCGAGGCCATGCGCTGGATGACGGATTTCCTGCATGAGCTGCGCGCGGCCCTGCCCGACGGCGTGCTGGAGCCGGACACCCGCGTTTATGTGGGCACGCCATCCCGGACCAGGGAGGATTTCGGCCTCAATCTGGCCCAATGCTTTGTGCGCGCGGGCTGGCCCAGGCCCATTTTCGTCAGGGAGTCGGACGCGGCCATGATCTCCTGCCTCCAGTCCGGAGCCATCGACATCGACGACATTGAAAACGAGGTGCTCATTCTGGATTTCGGCGGCGGCACCTGCGACTTCACCGTCCTCGAAAGCATGGACGTGCTTCAGAACGACGGCGACCCGCTGTTCGGCGGGCGTTTGTTCGACGATCTGCTGTTTCAGGTGTTTTGCCGGAACAACGCGCTGTTCCGGGAAGAATTGCCCGGCTCCGGCTGTGAATATTACATCCACTGGATTCAGTGCAAAGCCGAGAAGGAGCGTTTTTCAGACGCCGCGGCACGGGATGAAAATTGCAAAGTCAGCCTGCACGCCTCGTGGCGCGACGCGCACGGAGTCAGAAAAGACGCCTATATCCATGACTACACGCGCGAAGCGTTCATCCGCGATGCGGAAAACTACACGGCCACGGACGGCCTGCTGGCCATGCTCGGCCAATATGCCGACAGGGGCGGTCTGAGCCAGCAGGCCCAGGATATGCTGCGGGGCAAACAGATCGGCCTGCTCTCCTGGTTCAGGAGCATCCTGCATTCCATCCGCGATCACCGGCAGATTTCAAAGGTCATTCTCACGGGCGGCAGCAGCCGCTGGTTTTTCGTCAGGGACATGGCGGGAGAGGTGTTTCCCGCCGCGAGCTGCGGCATGAGTGGGCGCACCTATGAGGACATTGCCTACGGGCTTGCCCTTTACCCGGTGCTTTCCGAGTCGCATGCCGCTGTCCGGCTGCTGCTGGAGGAAAAGGCCGGATCCTTTGCGGACGAGGCCTGCGCGCTCGTGCAGCGGATTTTCGCCAAAGAGGCCTGCGCGCTCGTGCAGCGGATTTTCGCCAAACACGCCCGGCTTGCCGTGCGCCTGTGCACGGAACGGATCGTGGACCGGGACATCATGCCCGTGCTGGAAGAGGCCCAGAAAATCCGGAAAACCGTGGAGCAGCTGGAGCAGGACTTTGCGGACAACATCCGGAACGACGCGGGGCTGCTGGCCATCATCGAGGAAAAAAGCGAAGCCCTGCGCGCGGAAATCGAATACGAACTGCGGCAGCGCTTCCGGGCCTGGCTGCGGCGGAACGGCGTCTTTCTCGTGCCGCGCGTTACATTCCCCGCGCGGGCGCTCAGCAGGGATTTTTTTGATGCGATCAGCGTCAAGGTGTCGCGCCTGGCCTTTCTGAACATTATGGATTTCATGGCGACAGCGGTGCTGCCGGGCATCGCGGCCTACGCCGTGGCCGGGGCCATAGCGCATACGGGCGAGGCCGTCTCCGCCGTGCTGGGCGGAAGTCTGGCTTTCGCGGGCACCTGGGGCTTGGGCAAAGTGGCCAAGAGTTTTTTGTGGAAGCGGAAACTGCCCAAATTCTTCCTCACGGAAAAGAACCGCCGGAAGATCATTGAAAAAAACAAGGCCTATATTGAAGAGGCCCTGGGCAAGGCTTTCGCGGAAGTTCAGGACGGCCTGGCCGACGAGACGGAACGCAAAATCCGGCACGCCCTTGCCTCCATGCTGGCCCGGCTGACGGTGCTGAATCAGGTGCGCTGCGCGCGGCCGTAGGGGCGGCCCCGCTTTTTCCAAGCTAGAGCAGATTACTGCTTATGGGCTTGGCCCGCGACATGCCGTGACGATCCGTCAAAACCAGCTTTTTGTGCGCTGGCAAGGAAAAATCTTATTTTTTAGGATCCTCCCGGCACCAGCCATCCGCCTGCGCTGCGCTTCGGCGGAGTAAAGGCGGCTTTGCAGCAGGCGCTTTTAATGAGGGCTGAGCCTAGCATAATTGTAACGTCGCAATATTTTTGCAGGTGTGTCTGCGCGGCCCCGCGCGTGGAAAAGCTCTGGCCCGCAGGGGCGGCATGGCGTATGCTCCGGCGCACTGCAAGCATACTACACAGTCGGAGCGAGCATGAAAGCAAGCACAGTACTGGGCATTGACGCGGGCGGCACCCATACCGACGCGGTGCTGATCACCGGCCACGGGGCGGAGCTGCGCCTGGCGGCCTCGGCCAAGGTCAAAACCCGCCATGACGATCTGCCCGCTTCGGTGCGGGAAGTGCTGGCGGTCCTGGCAAGCGGCGGTGCGGCGGCCCTGGGCGCCGTGGAGCGCGTGACCCTGGGCACGACCCTGGCGGTCAACGCCCTGGTGCAGGGCCGGGCCGACACGGTGGGCCTGGCGCTTTCCGCCGGGCCGGGCCTGAACCCCGCGCGCTTCGCCCTGGGCGAACATGTCTGCGTGGCGCCCGGCGGCCTGGACCACCGGGGCGTGGAAGTGAGCCCCCTGCAAACGGACGGCCTGGCCCGGCAGGCGGCGGCCTGGCGTGACGCGGGCGTGGCCGCCGTGGCCTGCGTGGGCAAATTTTCGCCGCGCAATCCGGCCCATGAGCGGGCCATGGGCGCGGCGGCCGCCAAGGCTTCGGGCCTGCCCGTCACCTTGGGGCACCGGCTCTCGGGGCGGCTTAATTTTCCCCGCCGGGTGGCCACGGCCTATTACAACGCCGCCGTGCAGCGCCTGCACAACGCTTTTCTGGACGCCGTGGAGGCGGCCCTGGCCGACGCGGGCATCCATGCGGCCACCCGGCTGCTCAAGGCCGACGGCGGCGCGGTGCCGGTATCCCTTTCGCGGCGCGAGCCGGTGCAGTCCATTTTGTCCGGCCCGGCGGCCAGCGTCATGGGCGTCATGGCCCTCTGTCCGGAAGCGGGGCGGGGCTGCTCCCTGCTGCTGGACATGGGCGGCACCACCACGGACATGGCCCTGTTCGCCGACGGCTCGCCGGTCATCGACCGTGACGGCATGTTGTTGCAGGGCCGCCGCACCCTGGTGCGGGCCCTGGCCTCGACGTCCATCGGCGTGGGCGGGGATTCCCTGCTCACCGTGGAGGGCACGGGCGCGGCGACGCGCGTGCGGACAGGCCCCCTGCGCGAAGGCCCGGCCATGGCCTTCGGCGGCGTTCGGCCCACCCTGCTGGATGCGCTGAATGCGCTGGACGGCAACAGCGCCTCCGGCGACCGGGGCAACGTGGCCGCCTCGCGCGACGGCGTGGCGGCCCTGGCGGTCTTGTGCGGCCTGGAACCCCGCACCCTGGCCCAAAAGGCCGTGGACGACGCCCTGGCGCGGGTCACGCGGGCCGCGCATGAACTTATCGACGCGGTCAACGCGCGGCCCATCTACACATTGGCCGCGCTCAAGGCCGCGCGCGAGGCCCGCCCCGACCGGATCTGGCTGGTGGGCGGTCCGGCGGACTGCATCCGCGAGCGGCTGGCGGCGGCCTTCGGCCTGCCTGTGGCCAGCCCGCCGCACGCCGCCGTGGCCAATGCCGTGGGCGCGGCCCTGACCCTGCCCACGGCCGGGCTGGAAATTTACGCGGACACGGGCCGGGGCCTGCTGCGCGCGCCCGCCCTGGATCTGGAGGAGCGCATCAACAAGGGCTTTACTCTGGACGCCGCCGAGCGCCGCGCCGGGGAACTGCTTGCGGCCCACCTGGCCGCCGAGGGCGTGCCGGATGCGGCCGTGGAAGTGCTGGAGGCCGACCTTTTCGCTACCCTGGACGACAGCGGCTACGGCTCCAAGGACATCCGGGTGGCCTGCCAGGTGGTGCCGGGCATTGCCGGGAGGTTATAGGGGAAGCGCATGACCGCCTCGTATATTCTGGCTCTGGACCAGGGCACCACCAGCTCGCGGGCCATTCTGTTCGACCGCCGGGGCCGCATGCTCCAGGTGGCGCAAAAAGAATTCACCCAGATCTATCCCCGGCCCGGCTGGGTGGAGCACAGCCCGGACGAGATTTTCGACACCCAGGCCCATGTGGCCCGCGACTGCCTCAGGCAGGCCGGGGTGCAGGGGCATGAGCTGGCCGCCGTGGGCATCACCAACCAGCGGGAAACCACCGTGGTCTGGGACCGGGCCGGCGGCGCGCCGGTGTATAACGCCATCGTCTGGCAGGACCGCCGCACCGCCAATGTCTGCGACCGGCTGCGTGCCGAAGGCAAGGCTGAAATCATCCGGCAAAAGACCGGTCTGGTGCTGGACGCCTATTTCTCCGGCACCAAGATCGGCTGGATTCTGGACAACGTGCCCGGCGCGCGGGCCAGGGCCGAGGCGGGCGAGCTGCTCTTCGGCACTGTGGATTCCTGGCTGATCTGGAATTTCAGCAAACGCGGCGCGCATCTCACCGACCCCTCCAATGCCGGCCGCACCTTGCTGTTCAACATTCATACCGGCCAATGGGACGACGAACTGCTGGACCTGCTGGGCGTGCCGCGCGCCATGCTGCCCGAGGTGGTTCCTTCCTCCAGCCTCATGGCCCGCGTCCATCCCGAGTTTTTCGGCCACCCCGTGCCCGTGGCGGGCGCGGCGGGCGACCAGCAGGCCGCCGCCTTCGGCAATGCCTGCCTGCACGAGGGCATGGTCAAGAACACTTACGGCACGGGCTGTTTCCTGCTGCTGAACACCGGCGCGCGGCCCAGAGAGAGCCGGAACAACCTGCTGGCCACCGTGGCCTGGGAAACGCCGCGCGGCAGAAGTTATGCCCTGGAGGGCAGCGTCTTCGCGGGCGGGGCCGTGGTTCAGTGGCTGCGCGACGGCCTGGGCTTCATTCAGGATTCGTCGGAAATGGAAGGGCTGGCCGCCAGCGTGCCGGACAACGGCGGCGTCTACCTGGTGCCCGCCTTCACGGGCCTGGGCGCTCCGCATTGGGACCAGTACGCGCGCGGCATCCTGGTGGGCCTGACCAGAGGCACCGGGCGCGGGCATATCGCCCGGGCGGCCATCGAGGCCATCGCTCTCCAGACCCTGGACGTCATGGAAGCCATGCGGGCGGATGCCGGTCTGGATCTCAGCCTGTTGCGCGTGGACGGCGGGGCCAGCCGCAACAATATGCTCATGCAGTGCCAGGCCGACCTCACCGGCGTGGCCGTGGAACGCCCGGTGGTGACGGAAACCACGGCTCTGGGGGCGGCCTGCCTGGCGGGTCTGGCCGTGGGCTTCTGGCAGGACGAGGAGGAAACGGCCTCCCTCTGGCAACTGGACCGCCGCTTTGAACCCAGAATGCCCGAGGAGCGGCGCGCCGAGCTGCTCCATCACTGGCGCCGGGCCGTGGAGCGTTCCCGCCGCTGGATCGAGACGGAGGAGTGAACCCCGCATGCGCATTGTTCTTTTTGAGCCCGAAATCCCTCCCAATACCGGCAATGTGGCCCGGCTCTGCGCTGCCACCGGTACGGAGCTGCACCTCATCGAACCCCTGGGCTTCAAGCTGGAAAACCGCTATCTCAAGCGCGCCGGTCTGGACTACTGGCCCAATGTGCGCCTGTTCACCTGGCCGGACTGGCGGGCCTTCGCGCAACGTCCCGGCAGGCCCGCGGCGGAGCGCTGGGTCATGACCTCGGCCAAGAGCCGCCACGGCAGCGCGCCTGTGCAGCATTTCGCCTTCCAGCCGGAAGACAGCCTGATCTTCGGCCCGGAAACGCGCGGCCTGCCGCCGGAAATGCTGGACGCCTCGCCGCATCATGTGCGCATCCCCATGCGTGAGGGCGGGGTACGCAGCCTGAATCTCTCCACCTCGGCGGGCATTGTGCTGTATATGGCTCTGGCCGCCAGCGGCCTGCTGGAACAATGGACCTGAGCCTCCTGCGGTCTTTGTTCCCGTACTCGGTGTGGGACTGCTGGTGGCTGGCCCCCGTGGCCCTGTTGCTGGATCTCCGGCTGGGCGATCCCGCCTTGCCCTGGCCGCATCCGGTCTGCTTCGCGGGCCGTCTGCTGGGCCGCCTGGAAGGCCCGGCCCGGCGCTGGATGCGGCGCGGCGGCGCGGCAGGCGAAAAACGGCGCGGGCGGCTGGCGGGGCTGGTCTGTCTGTTTTTGCTGACCGGCGTGAGCGGCCTGGCGGTCTGGCTGCTGATTTCGCTGCCGTTGCTGGGGATGCTGCCGGCCGTGTATCTGGCCTGGGCCGGACTGGCCATGGGCAGCCTGCTGGATACGGGCAGGGAAGTGTTGCGCCGGGTGGAAACATACCCTGAGCCCGAGGCGCGCGAGGCCCTGTCCCGGCTGGTCAGCCGGGATACCGGCCGTATGGACCGCCCGCTGATGCGCAAGACCCTGGCTGACACCCTCTCGGAAAATTTTACCGACGCGCTGCTGGCCCCGTTTTTCTGGCTCTTGCTGGCCGGTCCCGTGGGCCTGTGGATGTACAAGGCCGTGAGCACTGCGGATTCCATGTGGGGCTATCTGACGGAACGCTGGCGCTGGCTGGGTTGGGCCGGGGCTCGCGCCGACGACTGCCTGGCCTTCATTCCCGCGCGCCTTTCCGTGGGGGCTTTATGGCTGACGGATGTTCTGCTGCGCTGTCTGAGGCCCGCAGCGCGGATCTGGGACGGTTCATGGCCGGGCTTCCGGATTGTGGCCCGGCAGGCGGCGGGCATGCCCAGCCCCAATTCCGGCTGGTCCATGACGGCCTGCGCCTGGCTCTGCCGGGCGCGCATGGCCGGGCCTTCGGTCTATTTCGGCACGCTGGTGGACAAGCCCCGGCTGGGGCCGCCGCGTGAATCCGCCGCCCCCTGGGACCGCGCCCGCCTGCTGGCCTTGTGCGCGCTTATGCGCTATAGCGCCCTTTACGGCGGCCTGTCGCTCTGGCTGGTCTGCCTCTTGCTCCATTTTTTCTTTTCCTGAAGGATGCTCCATGTTGCTGGCCGTGTTGTATGCCTTTTGTCTGGCTGTGGGCTTTCTGACCGGGGCCACCGGCGTGGGCGGCGTGCTGGTGCCGCCCGCCCTGGTGCTGCTGAGCGGGCTTGAAACCCATACGGCCATGGGCACGTCCCTGGCCGCCATGTTTTTTCTGACCCTTCTGGGCACCTGGATGTTCTGGCGGCTGGGCCTGATCCGTTGGCGCGAAGCCCTGCCCCTGGTGTTCGGCGGCGGCCTGGCGGGCTGGCCCGGCGCCTGGTGCAACGCCCGTCTGGACGCCGGGCCGCTGATCTACATTCTGGGCGCGGTCATTGTGCTGGCCGGGCTGTGCGCCCTGCGGCCGCCGACGGCCCGCGACAAGGGCAATCCCTTCTGGCATGGAAAGGCGGGCCTGTTCGGCATCGGCGCGGCCACAGGCTTTGTGGCCGGGCTCACCGGCGTGGGCGGGGGGGTGCTCTCCGTGCCCTGGATGATCATTGTGGGCTACGCGCCGCTGACGGCCGTGGCCCTGTCCATGCCTTTCCAGGTGCTGGCGACCCTGTCCGGATCCCTGGCCAATGTGACCGGGGGCTATCTGGACTACGGCCTGCTGCCCGGCGTGACCCTGGCCTGTCTGTTCGGCTTCTGGCGGGGCGTGGCCGCGGCCCGGAGCATGTCGCCCCTGCTGCTGCGCCGGGCCATCGGCGTGGTCTGCTGCGCTTTGGGCGTTTTTTTGCTTGTGCGCCAGTTCATGTCTTAGCATACTCCAGCCATGAATATAGCCGCCGTCTTCATCCGCCGTCCGGTCGCCACCGCCCTGCTCATGCTGGGCATGCTCTTTTTCGGCGTGACCGGCTACCTTTCCCTGCCGGTGAACCAGCTGCCCAACGTGGACTTTCCCACCATCCAGGTCATGGCCGATCTGGCGGGCGCGGACCCGGAAACCATGGCCGCCTCCGTGGCGACGCCCCTGGAAAAGGAATTTTTCACCATCGCGGGCATTGATTCCATTTCCTCGGTCAATGCCGTGGGCCGCACCCGCATCATCATCCAGTTCGCCCTGGACAGGAATATCGACGCGGCGGCCCTGGACGTGCAGTCGGCCATCGGCCTGGCCCAGCGCCGCCTGCCCACCAGCATGACCACGCCGCCCAGCTTCCGCAAGGTCAACCCGGCGGACATGCCCATTCTCTATCTGCGCGTTTCCTCGCCGACCCTGCCGCTGTATAAGCTCAACGAATACGCGGACACGCTCATCGGCCAGCGCCTGTCCATGGTGGAAGGCGTGGCCCAGGTGGTCATTTACGGCCAGAAGAAATACGCCGTGCGCGTGCAGCTGGACCCGGACGAGCTGGCCTCGCGCGGGCTGGGCATCGACGAGGTGGCCGACGCTGTGGCCGCCGCCAACTCCATGCTGCCCACCGGTTCCCTGGAGGGCGAGCAGCGGGCCAGCTCCATCAAATCCTCAGGCCAGCTGCTCAACGCCCGGGCCTTCCGCGACACGGTGGTGGCCTACCGTAACGGCGCGCCCGTGCGCCTGCGCGATCTGGGCACGGTGGAAGACAGCGTGCAGCAGGACAAGCAGATATCCTGGAGCAACGGCGGCGTGCCCAGCATCACCCTGGCCGTGGAACGCCAGCCCGGCACCAACACCGTGCAGGTGGTGGACGCCATCCGCAAGCTGCTGCCCGCCCTGGAGCGCCAGGTGCCGCCTTCGGTCAAGGTGGATGTTTTTTACGACCGTTCGGAATCCATCCGAGAATCCGTGGCCGACGTGAAGTTCACTCTGGTGCTCACGGTTTTTCTGGTGGTGCTGGTCATCTTCATCTTTCTGCGCAATCTCCCGGCCACGGTCATTCCCAGCCTGGCCCTGCCCATGTCCGTGATTTCCACCTTCGCGGTCATGGCCGTGCTGGGCTACAGCCTGGACAATCTTTCGCTCATGGCCCTGACGCTCGCCGTGGGCTTTGTGGTGGACGACGCCATCGTCATGCTGGAAAACATCGTCCGTCATCAGGAAATGGGCAAGGATCCCCTCACGGCGGCCTACGACGGCTCGGCGGAAATCGGCTTCACCATTGTCTCCATGACCATCTCCCTGGCGGCGGTCTTCATTCCCGTGCTGTTCATGGGCGGCATCGTGGGGCGGCTGTTCCGGGAGTTCGCGGTGGTCATCATCACGGCCATTCTCTGTTCCGGCGTGGTTTCGCTCACGCTCACGCCCATGCTCTGCGCCTATTTTCTGAAGGCCGGGCAGAAGCACAAGGCCGGGTATGAGGGCATCTACGGCAGCCTGGAGCGCATGTTCGACTGCCTGGCGGCGGGCTATGCCCGTTCGCTGGAGTACGTGCTGCGCCACCGCCTGGCCGCGCTCGGCGCCTCCCTGGGCCTGCTGGTCCTGACCGTCTGGCTGGGCGTGGTCATGCCCAAGGGCTTTCTGCCCGCCGAGGACATGGGCTTTCTGGTCGCCAGCACCGAAGCGGAGCAGGGCGTCTCCTTCCAGGGCATGGTGGACGCCCAGCACAAGCTGGACCCCCTGCTGGAAAAGCAGCCTCATGTCTCCATGTTCAATTCCGTGGTGGGCATTGTGGGTTCCAGCCAGAGCATGAACAACGGCATTCTGCTCATGCACCTCAAGCCCTACGACCAGCGCCCGAACATCGAGACCGTGGCCCAGCGCCTGCGGCGGGAGCTGAACACTTCCCCGGCCCTGCGGGTTTTTGTGCGCGTGCCCCCGGCCATCAACATCGGCGGCCGGTCCTCCAAGGCCCTGTATCAGTATACCCTGTCCGGGCCGGACATGGCGGCCCTTTACGACAGCGCCCAGAAAGTGGAGGAGGCCCTGCGCAGGCTGCCCGAAATCCAGGACGTGAACAGCGATCTGCAGCTCAAGAACCCGGAGCTGCGCGTGACCATCGACCGTAACCGGGCCGCCGCTCTGGGCGTGAGCCCGCAGCAGATCGAACTGGCCCTGCAATCGGCCTACGGCTCGCGCGAGATTTCCACTATTTATGCGCCCACCAATGACTACAAGGTCTTTGTGGAATTGCAGAAGCGCTTTCAGCAGGACAGCTCGGCCCTGTCCCGTCTGTACGTGCGTTCCAAGGACGGGGATCTGGTGCCTCTGGACACCCTGGCCAAACTCTCGCCCGGCGTGGGGCCCATTGCCGTGAACCACAACGGGCAGTTTCCGGCCGTGACCATTTCGTACAATCTGCGGCCCGGCGTGGCTCTGAGCCAGGGCGTGGGGGCAGTGGAAGCCACGGCCCGGCCTTTGCTGCCCGATTCGGTGACCGCCGAATCCCAGGGCACGGCCCAGGCCTTTCAGAATTCCCTTCAGGGCATGGGCTGGCTGCTGATCCTGGCTATCGTGGTCATCTATCTGGTGCTGGGCATCCTCTATGAGAGCTTCATCCACCCCCTGACCATTCTTTCCGGCCTGCCTTCGGCGGGTTTCGGCGCGCTGGCGACGCTCTGGCTGTTCGGCCTGGAGCTGGATCTCTACGGCTTTGTGGGCGTGATCATGCTCCTGGGCATCGTCAAGAAAAACGCCATCATGATGCTGGACTTCGCCCTGGAGGCCCAGCGGCGCGACCCTTCGACCACGCCCCTGGCCGCCATTACCGAAGGCTGCCATGTGCGTTTCCGGCCCATCATGATGACGACCATGGCCGCGCTCATGGGCGCGCTGCCAATTGCCATCGGCATCGGGGCCGGGGCCGAGGCCCGGCGGCCTCTGGGCCTGGCCGTGGTGGGCGGCCTGTGTTTTTCGCAGATCGTGACCCTCTACATCACGCCGGTGTATTACTATTATATGGAAAAGTTCTCCCGCCGTCTGAACCGCAGCTACGGTGGACGCTTCCATGACGGCGGGTCGGAAGCAAGCGCCGGTTCCGGCGCATGAGGCACGAGGTTACCATGAAAAAAATATATGTTCTCCTGCTGGCGCTGCTCTGCGCCGCCCCGGCTGGGGCGGCCGAGAGCACGCGCTGTTTCAATGCCGACGGTCCCAAACTTTCCGTGCAGTCGGGCGTGGTGCGCGACGGCCTGCGCCTTTTACTGCGCGTGCCCGGACTCAGAGGGGACAATTTTCTGCGCGCGGCGCGCGGCTACGTCAACAGCGAGTCGTCCTGGAAAGCCCCGCGAGGCTATGCGATTACGCGCGCGGCCCTTAAAAACTGCGGCGCCGAACTCCTGCACAAGGACGGCGCGCCCCATGAGCGGGCGGTTTTGCTGTTGCACGGCGGGGCCTATATCCTGAAACTTTCCAATATCTACCGCGGCATGGCCGTGCGCTATTCGCGCATGGCCGGGGATGCCGACGTGTTCAGCCCGGACTATCGCCTGGCCCCGGAACACGTCTTTCCGGCGGCCCTGGACGACGCCCTGGACGCCTGGGACTGGCTGCTGGCCCAGGGCTACAAGCCGGAAAACATTCTAGTGGTGGGGGACAGCGCGGGCGGCAATCTGGCCCTGGCCCTGACCCTCAGGCTGCGCGACGCGGGCAGGCCGCTGCCCCGCGCCCTGGTCTGCATGTCGCCGTGGACGGATATGACCGGCTCGGGCGAATCGCACATTAAAAATGCGGATATTGATCCCATTTTCGGCAACAATCCCGAATACATGCCGCCCAAGGACGGGGTCATGCCCAAGACCCTGCCTTTTATCCTGAGCTATGTGGGCAAAACGGACCCTAAAAATCCCTATCTTTCCCCGGTCTTCGCATCCTATACGGGCTTTCCGCCCATGCTGATCCAGGTGGGCACGGACGAAATTCTGGAAAGCGACTCCGAAATCGTCTACCGGCATGCCCTGGACGCGGGCGTGGACGCCACCCTGACCCGTTATTACGGCCTGTTTCATGTTTTTCAGATTTTCGGGGACGCCCTGCCGGAAAGCAGGCACGCCTGGGAAGAGGTCAGGCGATTCATTGCCCTGAAATTTCTTGCCCCGCTGCCGCGATAACATGCCGACGCCCATGCCTGAAACGCCCGCCGGGCGCTGCCGCCGTTGCGGAGAATGTTGTCTGCGCGGCGGCCCCACCCTGATGCGCGAGGATGCCGCCCTGTTGACAGGGAAAGGAGCTTTGCCGCTGGGAGCCCTGGTTTGCCTGCGGGCCGGAGAGTGGGCGCGTGACGACGCGCGCGGCGCGTTGCGGCCTCTGGGCAGGGAATTGCTCAAACTGGCGGGCACGGGAGAGCCCGGCCGCCCCTGGCGCTGTCTGTACTACAGGGACGGCGCGGGCTGCGGCATTTACGCCCGGCGTCCCGCGCAGTGCCGTATTCTGCTCTGCGCGGATACCGCTCCCCTGGAGACTTTGCTGGCCCACGGGCAAAGCCTGGGCCGTTGCGCCGCCTTGGAAGTTTTGGCGGGTGCCGGGCCGGGCCTGCCGCCCGCCGCGCGTGCCTGCTGGCCGGAACTGGCCGAAGCCCATGACGAGGCCTGCCCGGCGGGCCGGGCCCTGTCCCTGGCGTCGGCTCTGGGGTTCCGGCCCCGCCTTGCGCCCGCTCCCGCCCCGCTCGCGGCGGCGGACCTGGAAGCCGCGCGCGCCGAACTGGCGGAGCTGGTCCGTTACGACGCGGCCTTCCGCGAACTCTGCGTCACGCGCGGCCGCGTGCCCGCGCGGGTGTTGCCTTTTCTGTTGGGCAGGCCGCTGACGGCCCTGCTGCGGGACGTGGGCCTGCGGGTGGAATAAACAGCCAGGGCAATCGAATGAACAGCGCGGAAAAGGCGGATTTTGCAAAATTCCCGCAAAGCCGGTCCTTCCTCGCTTGCCGGCTGTGTCGGCTGCGTTCGCGGGCATGAGGAAGCAAGACGCACGTATGAAAGCAAAAGAATATCCGGCGATGGGGGCATTCATCCGATTGCCCTGCGGGACAAGCCGCGCCCGGTTGACAGAAGCCCGCGCCCGCCCTACTTTTGCCGCAGCCAAATCCCGATCACGACAGTAACTTTACAAGGACGTAGTCATGCCTTTGTGCAGCGTTGAAGAAGCCGTTGCCGACATCCGGCAGGGTAAGATGGTCATTCTGGTGGACGATGAGGACCGCGAGAACGAGGGCGACCTGACCATGGCCGCCGAACACGTCACGCCGGAAGCCATCAATTTCATGGCCCGTTTCGGGCGCGGCCTGATCTGCCTGCCCATGGCCCCGGAACTGACCGACCGCCTGCAACTGCCTCTGATGACCCAGCGCAACGGTTCGCGTTTCGGAACCAATTTCACGATTTCCATTGAGGCCCGCGAGGGCATTTCCACCGGCATTTCCGCCGCTGACCGCGCCGCCACCATCAAGGCCGCCGTGGCGGACAACGCCCGGCCCGAGGACATTGTTTCGCCCGGCCATGTCTTTCCGCTCCGGGCCAAAGCCGGGGGCGTGCTGTCGCGCACCGGCCAGACCGAGGGCAGCGTGGATCTGGCCCGCCTGGCGGGCCTCAAACCGGCGGCCGTGATCTGCGAGATCATGCGCGACGACGGCACCATGGCCCGCATGCCGGACCTGGAGAAATTCGCCGCCGAGCACGATATCAGGATCGCGGCGGTCCGAGACATCATCCGCTACCGTTTGGAACGCGGCCAGGTTTCCGTGCGTTGCGACGCGCACGCCCATCTGCCCAGCCTGTACGGCGACTTCACGGTCTATGCCTACGAGAGCGAACTGGAGCCCGGCACCCACCTGGCCCTGGTCAAGGGCGACATCAGCGGACCGGAGCCCGTGCTGGTGCGCGTGCACAGCCAGTGCCTGACCGGCGACGCCCTGGGCTCGTTGCGCTGCGATTGCCGGGGCCAGCTCGGCGCGGCCCTGCGCCAGATCGAACAGGAAGGGCGCGGGGTGCTGCTCTACATGCGCCAGGAAGGGCGCGGCATCGGCCTTGCCAACAAGATCCGGGCCTATGCCCTGCAGGACCAGGGCTACGACACGGTGGAGGCCAACCGCATGCTGGGCTTCCCCGACGACCTGCGCGACTACGGCACCGGCGCGCAGATCCTGGTGGATCTGGGCATCCGCAAGATCCGCCTGCTGACCAATAATCCCAAGAAAATCGTCGGGCTTTCAGGCTACGGCATTGAAATCGTGGAGCGCGTGCCCATCGAAATCGAATCCTGCCCGGAAAATGAAGCCTATCTGCGCACCAAGAAAGAGAAGATGGCGCATCTGCTGAGCGGCATCCGCTGCCATTAGAAACTTTGGCACGATGCCTTTTTGCCCGCTCGCTGCGTTAGATTTCATCTGCTTTTTCAGTCGAGTACCAAAAGAGTACACTCCTTCAAAGCAGGTTTATCTTCCTTGCGGGCGAACAAAAATTCTATAGTGTCAACAGTCCCTGGTCTGTCTCTGGTCTGTCTGTTCCCGGCGCTGATTGTATTTCATGCCCGGATTTCCCCTGGGAAATCCGGGCATGGCGTTTTGGCGCTTTTAAGCGTACATGTCAGCCGTTGCCCGCGTTCCGGGGCACGTAGCGGAACGCGCCCGGCCGGATCGAATGCCTGAGTTCCGGCCCCGCTTCCCGAGGGAGGACCACCGGGAGAAGACTATGAAGATACAAGAGCTGATCAAAACCCAGTCCGAGCTGCTGTGGCGGTTCATGGGTTTCTTTCAGAACCCTTTTCTGCGCGTGCTGCATGCGCTGGTGGTTCTTTTCGTCATCCTGCAGCTGTGCAGCAGCACACTGATGCGGGTAACGCCGGACGGGGCTTCCTGGACGGCCTGGTATCACATGCTGGAAGGCATGAGCCTGTGCGTGCTGGGCGTGATTCTCGCGGCCTACAGCCTGGGCAAACACGGCCTGAAATATTTTTTCCCCTATCTCTGGGGTGACGTGGAACAAATCCGCAAGGATCTGATCTCCAGCCTGCACGGCCAACTCGTGGCTCCCCGGCCCGGCGGCCTGGCTACTTCCGTACAGGGCCTGGGCCTGGGAGCGTTGCTGCTGACCGCCTTTTCCGGCCTGACCTGGTTCTGGCTCTGGCGGGACGGTTCGCCCGCAGCGCATGGCTGGCGCGTAGCGCACGAGTGGATTGCCTGGCTGTTAATCGTGTATCTCATCGGCCACGGCGGCATGGCTTTGCTGCATTTCTTTGTCTGGCAGCGGCGGGTGGCGAAAAAGTAAGTCGTTTTTCCGGAGTCCCGACCCGTCTGAAGCGGACCGGGACTCCGGAAAACTGCCGGATTGACGCTGTACCGCGTGGGAATCCCCGACAGCGCGCCTTGCATCACACCGCCCACGGGCGGTGTTTTTGCATCGCACGGGCATTGACGAGAGGGCGGTTCGGCTCCATATGTAAATGAGAATAATTCTTTTTAATAGGGAAAGGGCGAGGCATGAATTACTGGCTTTTCAAGACGGAACCCGGTTGTTTCTCCTGGCAGGATCTGGAGAATTCTCCCAACCAGACCACGTCCTGGGACGGGGTGCGCAACTATCAGGCCCGCAATTTCATGCGCGCCATGCGAGTGGGCGATCTGGGATTTTTTTACCACAGCGGGCAGCAGCCGGGCATTGTGGGCATTGTGGAAATCGTGCGCGCGGCCTACCCGGATGCCACGGCCCAGGATCCTGAAAATCAGCATTTCGACCCCAAGGCCACGCCGGAGAAGCCCATTTGGGAAATGGTGGACGTGCGCCTGCGCCGCGCCCTGCCGCAGCCCCTGAGCCGCAAGGAGCTGGCCGCCTGGCCCGAGTTGTCCGGCATGGAGCTGATGAAACGGGGCAGCCGCCTTTCCGTGCAGCCCGTGGACGCCAAAGCCTTCGCCTTCATCTGCAATCTGGCCAAGATCCCGCGCCCCTGACTTCTCCGGCCGCAAGCCGTGTGCCGAACGGCCATGCCCGCACAACGGCCGCCGGGCAAGGTCGGGCCGTTGCGGGCGGCCTCTGTATCACCAAGTTTTGCTGCTATGTTGATGGTGATACCACTGTATTTTTTCGGAAAGTCCTCTTTGCAAAAATGACAAAGCAGGCTATACAGTCACATTGTGCAAAGAATCCCAAGTGTTGGCGTGGTTTTCGCGCTTTGGGACCGGACTTTTACAGTTTTCGGGCCGCGCCGTGCGCGGCCTGTTCCCGTAAGGCAATGCGACAGCGGAAAGACCCATTGTTCCGGCGGCTGCGAACAGACTCCCAGTGTCTGATTTGAAAAATCTGGACCGCAAAACCCGTAGGGTGTTGTGGCGGCATAGCCGCCGTGAGTCAGCGGAAGACCACGTTTTTTCGTTGGCGATCCTGCAAAAATTGAGAGCATAGCCATGCTCGAAGTGTTCGCGATCAGACACCGGGGCGGTTCCGCCGGGGCAAAGGACGAATCGTCCGTTTACAGAATGTTTCAGGATACGATGATGCGAGAGCGTGCAAGGAGGCTCTATGGCAAGCCAGGCGTTGATCAAGGATTTTGAAGACCTGATCGGCAAGGAAAATGTGTTCACTTCCGAGGCTGACCGCCAGAGTTATTCATTTGACTCGGCGGTGCTTGAACCGGTGGTTCCGGCGATGGTGCTCCGGCCCACGACCACCGAGCAACTGGGCCTCTGCGTCAAAAAACTTTATGACAACGGCATTCCCATGACCGTGCGCGGCGCGGGCACCAACCTGTCCGGCGGCACCATTCCGGACCACAGCGATACCGTGGTGGTCCTGACTACCGGCCTGAACCGCATCCTGGAGATCAATTCCAATGACCTCTATGCCGTGGTGGAGCCGGGCGTGATCACCGCCGACTTCGCCGCCGCCGTTGCCAAGAAAAATCTGTTCTATCCGCCGGATCCGGGCTCCCAGGCCGTGTCCACCATCGGCGGCAATATCGCCGAGAACGCGGGCGGCCTGCGCGGTCTCAAGTACGGCGTGACCAAGGATTACCTCATGGGCGTCGAATTCTTCGACGCCACGGGCGAGGTGGTCAAAACCGGCTCGCGCACGGTGAAATGCGTCACCGGCTACAATCTGGCGGGCATGCTGATCCAGTCCGAGGGCACCCTGGGCGTCATTTCCCAGGCCATCCTCAAGCTGGTGCCGCCGCCCAAGGCCTCCAAGGCCCTCATGGCCGTCTTCGACGACATGCAGAACGCCGCCGAGGCCGTGGCCGGGATCATTGCGGCCCACGTGCTGCCCTGTACCCTGGAATTTCTGGACAACAACACCATCGTGCGCGTGGACGACTTCACCAAGGCCGGTCTGCCGCGCGACGCGGCGGCCATCCTGCTCATTGAGGTGGACGGACACCCCGCCCAGGTGGCGGACGACGCCGAGGCCGTGGAGCGCGTGCTCAAGGAAAACAAGGCCGTGGCCGTACATGTGCCCAAGGACGCGGCCGAGAAATTCAAACTCTGGGAAGCCCGGCGCATGGCCCTGCCGGTGCTGGCCCGCTGCCGTCCCACCACCGTGCTGGAAGACGCCACCGTGCCCCGTTCGCAGATCCCGGCCATGATGAAGGCCGTCAACGACATCGCGGCCAAATACAAGGTGGAGGTGGGCACCTTCGGCCATGCCGGCGACGGCAACCTGCACCCCACCTTCCTCTGTGACAAGCGCGACGCCGAAGAGTTCAAGCGGGTGGAGGCGGCCATCGACGAAATGTTCGACACGGCCATCAGGCTCCAGGGCACTCTCTCGGGCGAGCACGGCATCGGCACGGCCAAGGCCAAGTGGATGGAAAAGGAAACCTCGCGCGGCACGATCCTGTTCTCACAGCGGCTGCGCCGCGCCCTGGACCCCAAGGGCCTGCTCAATTCCACTAAATTAGTGGGGATTTAGTTCATGAACAATCTGCACGAATTGGCCCAGCGCCTCATGGCGCTGGACGACAGGATCACCGCCTGCATGAAGTGCGGCATGTGCCAGTCGGTCTGCCCCATGTTCGGGGCCTCCGGCAAGGAAGCCGACGTGGCGCGCGGCAAGCTTTTCCTGATCAACAATATGGCCCATGAGTTGCTCAAGGACCCCGAGGCCCTGGCCGACAAGCTCGGCCGCTGCCTGCTCTGCGGCTCCTGCCAGGCCGCCTGCCCTCCGGGCGTGAAAATCATGGAAGTCTTCATGGAGGCGCGCGAGCTGGTCAATGCCTATATCGGCCTGCACCCGGTGAAGAAAATGGTTTTCCGCACCCTGCTGGCCAAGCCCGGTCTGTTCAACTTCGCCATGCGCGTGGGCGCGCCCATGCAGGGCCTGATCTTCCGCAAAACCGGCGACGCCCAGGGCACGGTCTGCGCGCCCATGCTCAACTTCATGCTGGGCGACAGGCATATCCGGCCGTTGGCGAAAAAGCCCCTGCACGCCGTTTACGGCGCGCTGGACGAGCCCCGGCCTTCCCGGTCCGAGGGCGGCCTGAAAGTGGCTTTTTACCCGGGTTGCCTGGGCGACAAGATGTACACGGACATGGCCGAAGCCTGCCTCAAGGTGCTGCGTCACCACAAGGTGGCGGTCTTCATGCCCGTGGGCCTGGCCTGCTGCGGCATTCCCGCGCTGTCCTCCGGCGACGCCGAGGGCATGATCAAGCAGATGAAGGTCAATCTTGAAGTGCTCGGCAAGGGCGATTTCGACTATTTGCTGAGCCCCTGCGCTTCCTGCACCTCCACCATCAAGGAGCTCTGGCCGCGTTACGCCGGACGCCTGGGCAGCCTGGAACAGAAACAGGCTGAAAAACTGGCGGAAAAGACCATGGATATCAACGCGTTTTTGGTGGACGTGCTCAAGGTGGAAGCAGCGGCTGCCTCCGGCGACGCCGTGCCCGTCACCTATCACGATTCCTGTCACCTCAAGAAATCGCTGGGCGTGACCGCGCAGCCGCGCGCGGTCATCGCGGCCAACCCCGGCTACAAGCTCACGGAAATGGAAGAGGCCGACCGCTGCTGCGGCTGCGGCGGTTCCTTCAACCTTTTCCACTACGATTATTCACGCCGGATCGGCCAGCGCAAGCGCGACAATGTGGTTGCCACGGGCGCGCAGGTAGTGGCGGCGGCCTGTCCGGCCTGCATGATGCAACTGGAGGATGTGCTTTCGCACAACAACGACCCCGTGCGGGTCAAACATCCGGTGGAAATCTACGCGGAAAGCCTGAAGTAGGCGTCAGGCTCCGTATCGCCCCCCGGCGGCGGTGGAATGCGAACAACGTTCCGCCGTCTGCCGTCCGGCGCGCTTCACGCTGTATATCCGTTCAAGTCAAAAGGTGTTAACGCCGTTCAAAGGAGTACGCTATGCCCCCTGTGAACCCGGAACTGGTAGAGGCCTTCAGCGCCAAAGCCGCCATAGTCAACGCCGTGGTGCAGGAAGTGCCGTCCATGGCGGCGGCCCTGCAGTATGTGGTGGATGTCTGTGAAAACAAAGCCCCGGCCGAACTGCTGGCCGACGAGCCCGGCGTGCAGCAGGGCCCGCTGGGCCCCAACAAGGTGCCCACCCGTGTGCAGCGCATTGTGGCCGCGCCGGACCTTGACGACGAGGATTTCGCCGTCCTGGCCCTGGCCTGCGAGGAAAAGGGCTTTGCCTGCCTGCGCAACGGCCTGCGCAACCATCTGGCCGGCATCGACGTGGGCCTGTCCCGCGCCGAGCTCGGCGTGGCCGGCAGCGGCACCTGCATGATGAACACGGATAACGAGGACGTTCGTCTGGCCGGCATGATCTCGGAAATCCACGTCATCCTGCTGCGCAAGTCCGACATTTATCCCGATCTTCCTTCCATTGCCCAGCTTCTGCGCGAACGCATGAACGCCGCGCCCGCCACGTACACCACGCTGATCACCGGCCCGAGCCGCACCGCGGACATCGAGCGGGTGGGCGCTGTGGGCGTGCACGGCCCGCTGGAACTGCACATCATTCTTCTGGAGGACTGAGGCCATGCATGAAGCCCCCAAATCTCTTTCCGATTACCGCAAGCAAATCGATGAGGCCCTGCAGGACGATTTTCTGCGCCGCACTCTGGACACCTTTGCCGTGTCCTACCGGGCCAACCGCGAAGCCGTCTTCCAGGAAGTGGACGAGCGCGGCCTCATCGCCAAGATAGCCGAAGCCAAGGACTACGCCTGCCAGCACATGGAGGAACTCTACCAGCAGTTCAAGGAGCAGGCGGAAAAGCGCGGCGTGCACGTGCATCGCGCGGCCACGGCCAAGGAAGCCAATGAGATCATCGCCCGCATCGCCAAGGAAAACGACGTCAAGCGGGTGGTCAAATCCAAATCCATGACCGCCGAGGAAATCCAGCTCAATCCCGCGCTGGAGGCCGAAGGCCTGATTGTGGACGAGACGGACCTGGGCGAATGGATCATCCAGCTGCGCCATGAAGGCCCCTCGCACATGGTCATGCCCGCCATCCATCTTTCGCGCTACCAGGTGGCCGACGACTTCACCAAGGCCACGGGCGAAAAGCAGGACACCGACGTCCAGAAGCTGGTCAAGGTGGCCCGCGTGCAGTTGCGCCGCAAGTTCATCGCGGCGGACATGGGCGTCAGCGGCTGCAACTTCGCCGTGGCCGAAAACGGGGCCGTGTCCACCGTGACCAACGAAGGCAATGCCCGCATGGTCACCACCCTGCCGCGTGTGCATGTGGCCATTGCCGGTCTGGACAAACTGATCCCCACCCTGGACCAGGCCCTCACCGCCCTGCTGGTGCTGCCGCGCAACGCCACGGCCCAGCGCCTGACCTCCTATGTGACCTGGATGTGCGGGGCCGGTCCCTGCGCTTCTGCGCCGGGCAACAAAAAGATCATGCACGTGGTCTTTCTGGACAACGGCCGTACCGAAATCGCCAAGGATCCGCTGTTCTCGCAGATTTTCCGCTGCGTGCGCTGCGGCGCCTGCGCCAACGTCTGTCCGGTGTTCCGCTTGGTGGGCGGCCACAAGATGGGCTACATCTACATCGGCGCCATCGGCCTGATCCTGACCTATTTCTTCCACGGCAAGGACAAGGCCAAGGTGCTCTGCCAGAACTGCGTGGGCTGCGAATCCTGCGCCAATGTCTGCGCGGGCGGCATCGACCTGCCGCGTCTGATCCGCGAGATCCGCAGCCGGGTCACGGAAGAGCAGGGCGGCGGAGCTCAGGCGGCTCTCCTGGCCTCGGTGATGAAAAACCGCAAGCTTTTCCACAGCCTGCTCAAGTTCGCCAAATACGCCCAGAAACCCTTTACCGGCGGCACGCAGTTCCAGCGTCATCTTCCGGCCATATTCCTGGGCAAGCACGGCTTCAAGGCCCTGCCCGCCATTGCGAACAAGTCCTTCCGCGACCGCTGGCCGGAAATCGCGCCCAAGGCCCAGAATCCCACCATGCGGGTGGCCATTTTCAGCGGCTGCGCCCAGGATTTCGTCTATCCCGAGCAGCTTGAAGCCTGCGTGAAGATTCTGGCGGCCAAAAACGTGGAAGTGGAATTTCCCATGGAGCAGACCTGCTGCGGCCTGCCCCTGGAAATGATGGGCCAGCGCAAAACCTCGGTGGACGTGGCCAAACAGAACATTCAGGCCTTTGCCGTGGGCAAGTACGACGCCATCATCACGCTTTGCGCCAGTTGCGCGTCGCATCTGAAGCACACCTATCCGAAAATCCTGGAGAATGAGCCGGATATCCTGCCCCAGGCCAAGATTTTCGCGGACAAGGTTATCGACTTCAGCTCCTTCGTGCGCGACCGCCTGGGCCTCAAGCCCGAGGACTTCACCAATTCCGGCGAAAGGGTCACCTACCACGCCTCCTGCCACCTCTGCCGGGGCCTGGGCGTCAAGGAGGCCCCGCGTGAACTCATCGCGGACGCGGCCCAGTACGTGCCCTGCGAGGAGGAAGAAGTCTGCTGCGGCTTCGGCGGCACGTATTCCATGAAATTCCCGGAAATCTCGGCCCAACTGCTGGACAAGAAGCTGAAGAACGTCCGTGAAACACGCGCCGCCCGCCTGGTGGTGGACTGCCCCGGTTGCGTCATGCAGCTGCGCGGCGGCGCTGAAAAGACGGGCCTTAACGTCAAAGTGCAGCACATCGCGGAACTTCTGGCCGAAAACCTCAAACGTTAGCGCGGCGCGCCCCGGAGGCAGGGGCGCCGGGGGCTCCCGCTCCGGGAACCCCGGCCGCGCCGAAAAAAACCTCAAATAAGGGCACGCCGTTGCAAAGAAAAAAGCGGCGTGCCCTTGCGTTTTTATAGCGTTTTACGTTATCGATGAAGAACTGGTATCAAAGGTGCTCTGTTCCGCGTGCCGGCGCGGAGGGGGCGGGATCGGCCTGGAAAAAACGCCGGATGTTTTCCGGCGGAGGAATGGCCTTGGGCAGTTCACGCATGACGTGCGTCAACTGCTCCGATCCCGCGGACCCGGTTAACTAAGGGAGGTTTTCATGTCTATTGGAATGCTGGCGTTACTGGCGGTCATCCCCATTGTGGCGGCCCTTGTCCTGATGGTGGGTTTGCGTTGGCCCGCCACACGGGCCATGCCCGTAGCTTGGCTCGCCTGCGTGATCTGCGGCCTGATCGGCTGGAATCTGGACGTCATGTATCTGCTGGCGCTTTCCCTGCAAGGCGTGGTGGTGGCCGTGGGTGTGCTGATTATCGTCTTCGGCGCCATTCTTATTTTGTACACCCTGGAAAAAAGCGGGGGCATGGAGACCATTCAGCACGGCATGCAGAATGTAAGCCGTGACCGGCGCCTCCAGGCCATCATCATCGGCTTCATGTTCGGCGCGTTCATCGAAGGCGCGGCGGGCTTCGGCACACCGGCGGCCCTGGCCGCGCCCCTGCTGCTCGCCCTGGGCTTCCCGGCCATGGCGGCCGCGGTGATCTGCCTGGTCTTCAACAGCGTGCCCGTGACCTTCGGCGCGGTGGGCACGCCGGTCATCGTGGGCTTCGGCTTCCTGAAAGGCCCCGTGGCCGAAGCCGTCGCCAACAATCCCAACCTCCCTTTCACCACGTATGACGGTTTCTGCAAAGCCGTGGGCGAGTGGGCCACTTTCATGCACGCCCCCATGGCCATCATTCTGACCATCTTCATGCTCGGCTTCCTGACCCGCTTCTTCGGCGCGGAAAAGTCCTGGTCCATCGGCTTTCGGGCCTGGAAATACTGCGTGTTCGCCGCGGTCTGCTTCCTGATCCCCTATCTGCTCTGCGCCTGGCTGCTCGGGCCGGAATTCCCCAGCATGCTCGGCGGCCTGCTCGGCCTGGCCGTGGTGATCTGGGGCACCAAGAAAGGCTTCTGCGTGCCCAAGGACGTCTGGGGCTTCGCGCCGCACAGTGAGTGGGACCCCTCCTGGTCCGGCACCGTGCCTTTGAACACCAAGACCGAATTCCAGGCCCACATGAGCCAGTTCATGGCCTGGCTGCCCTATGTGATCATCTGCGCCCTGCTGGTCATCTCCCGTATTCCCCAGTTGGGCCTCAAGGCCTGGCTCACGGCCCAGAAGCTGAACTTCGTCGACATCCTGGGCTTCAAGGGCGTCAGCGCCAGCATTGATTACCTCTATGTGCCCGGCACCTTCTTCGTTGTAGTGGCCCTGCTGACCATTCTGCTGCACAAGATGCCCGGCTCCGCCGTGAAGGACGCCTGGGCCGAGAGTTTCCGCAAGATGAAGGCCCCGACCATCGCCCTGATCTTCGCCGTGGCTCTGGTGTCCATCTTCCGCGGTTCCGCCACCAATCCGCTGGGCGCGCCCTCCATGCCTCTGGCCCTGGCCGAGGCCGTGGCCGCCGCCGCCGGCAGCGTCTGGCCCATGCTGGCCGCTTTCGTGGGCGGCCTCGGCGCGTTCATTACCGGCTCCAACACGGTTTCCGACCTGATGTTCGGTGAATTCCAGTGGGGCATGGCGGGCGCACTGGGATTGCCCCGCCAGATCATCGTGGCCGCCCAGGCCGTGGGCGGCGCCATGGGCAATATGATCTGCGTGCACAACATCGTGGCCGCCTGCGCCGTGGTGGGCCTCTCCGGCCGTGAAGGCGAGGTGCTCAAGCGCACCTTCTGGCCCTTCATGCTCTACGGCATTGTCGTGGGCATCATCTGCTGGGTGCTCATCGCCATGAATCCCAACGTGTTCTAAAATCTGATCCACAGGCGTCCGGCCCCGTATGGGGCCGGACGCCTGTGGGCCTTGCCAACGCTATGCCTTTTTGCCCTCCTGCCGCGTGCGGCAGCCTCGGTCGAGTGCCAGATCTCTGCTGTCCTTATTCGTAAGCAGCTTCGCTGTAACGGCTGAGGCAAGAGTACACTTTCTCAAAGCAGTTTTCTCTTCCTTGCGGGCGAACAAAAATTCTATAGCCTTGACAGGCACTGGAGCGTTGACAACGTCAACGCGGTCAAAAATCAGAAGCAGGTCACGGCGTTGCCGTGCCGCGAGCTGCCCGAAGGGTGCCCGGCAAGTTTTTCTGAAAACGAGCCGATGGCGGCACAAGCACCGTGCAAGCGGGGTTTGCCATCAGTCTGAGGGGGCCGGCCATGATCCATTCTCTGCTTGCCATCTGCGTGGGCGCGTCGGCCGGGGCCGTCTTGCGCTGGCTGCTCGGCCTGGCGCTGAACCCCGTCTTTCCGACCCTGCCCTTGGGCACCCTGGCCGCCAACTGGCTGGGGGGCTATATCATCGGCCTGGCGCTCAGCATTTTTGCCTTTTTCCCTTCGCTGGGCGCGGAATGGCGCCTACTGGTGGTGACGGGCTTTCTGGGCGCGCTGACCACCTTCTCCACCTTTTCCGCGGAAGTGGCGACCCTGATTCAGCAGGGGCGATTGTTCTGGGCCGGAGGAGCCGTGGCGCTGCATGTCTGCGGTTCTCTGGCCATGACTTTTCTGGGCATGGGCACCTTTGCCCTGATCCGCTGTCTTTTGGGCTCGTGGCGCTGACAAATCGTCTTTTGTTGTCGGTCTGAAGCACTACGGCGGACATCGCGTGAACACTCGTGAATGCCGTGCATTACGGGCGGGTAAGGCGGAACGCGCAAGCCGTGGGGAATGGGTTCATTCTCAAGACAGATTCATTTGAAAAAGGAGGCGGCCATGCGGGGCTGGCAACTGACGTTTTACACGCAGCAGGGCCGCAGCCACGGCACGCGCAGCATTGCCGAATGGCTGGTGGCGGAGGCAAAGGCTCTCGGCATCAGCGGCGCGACCATGAGCGCGGCTCAAGGCGGTTACGGACGGGACGGCAGGCTGCATTGGGCCAACTTTTTCGAGCTGGCCGAGCAACCGCTGGAAGTGACCATGGCGCTCAGCGACGAAGCGGCGGAACGCCTGTTCGCCCGCATTGCGGCCGAAGGCCTGCGCATTTTTTATACCAAAGTGCCGGTGGAGTTTGGCATTACCGGCGAAAAATAGGCGCGCTTCTGATGTTCCAGAGCGCGCCTGTCATAAGAATCTGTCCGGGAAAGCATGGCCGCTGTGGCGGTCATGGGCGGAAAGGCGCGGGATTGCCTTGGCGGCGAGTATTCAGAATCTCACGAACGGCAGCGTGTTCTTTGCCGCGCACTACACGCTAACGGACACTGCCGCCCCTATTGAGAACAATGTCAATACCCAGAGCGGCGCAAAGATACCCTTGCTCCGCTTGTCGTCAGATTTTTCTTCTCTGATTTTTTCAGGCTGGACCGGCCTGTACGCCTAAGGCATTGTAGCCCTGAAACAGCAGCATCCGCTGCAATCCTTCCCGACGCGGCCGCTTTTTCGCCATATTTCGCTCAGAAGCCATAAGAGCGCATGCTCCCAAGCGTTTTTCCCGGCCGCGTGAGGAGGGCTTATGCCCGGCAGGCTCTAGTGCGCCGGCAGCGACGGAATACGCCACCAATACCAGAGGCTGACCAGGGTATTGTCCTGAGGCTGCCACTCGCCGCAATGCTCAAAATGGTGCAGAACCTGCTGCTCAATGGGGCTCAGGGCCCGGACCGGGTTTTCATGCTGCCTGAGGCGGAAGAAGATGGCCAGGCATTCAAAAAGACTGAAACAGTCTTCATCGCCGGCAATGCCCGCTCCCAGCAGCTTGACGAATTCCTGGTAGAACGGATTGGTCTCAGGTACGCACGCGTCAAAATCCGCCACATTTTCTATGAGGAATTTCAAGCCCTGGCAGAACAGCAATTGGGTCGGCTCCGATGAAACATGCGCCAGACGGGCCGAGTACAGTTTTTCCATATCGTTCAGATATGTGGAAAGGGGCATGGTTTCGCTCCTGTGCGGGTGAATTCCGCTGGATTATAGTCAAACTTTTATAAAAATCCAGTTTTTATTTGTTTTACGATATTCCTGGAAAATCAAATAAATAGCTCACGCTCGGCGGCAAAAAGCCCGCCGTCTCCACTTCGTGCTGAACTAATTCAGGCTGCGGCGGGGTTGCAGATACTGCGGCTGAAAAAACAGACGGTACCTTTTTGCCGGGGAAAGATGGGCCGGCTTAGCTACTTGCCCTTCAATGGAGAGAGGCTTGTCGGAAAGACCGAAGGGCTGAAGTTGGTCCGGCGAGGGCGCGGCGCGCGCGAAACCTTCGCCCGTAAGATAAATCACCGGCATGCTGCTGGCAGCGCTGCCCGCCATCAATACCGTGCCGCCGGTCAACAGTCCGCCGTCGGCGGCATCCCGCGCCGCGGTGGCGTTGAGCAGGCTGGGCATACGGACATCGGTGCGGCGCAGCACATCCAGAAAATCGTTGCCCGTGCGCCCCACAAAGGTCAACAGGGAGGAACCGTCGCCGGATACCAGCAAACTGACCGGCATGGTGCCCCCATGAATGCCCATATATGTGGGCCGCGCTCCGGCAGGCATGATTACCCAGCCGTCGGCGGCCTTCACCCCGCTGTCCACAGCCGCCGCGCACATCCCCGGAAACGCCGGTGCCAGCAGCAGGCATAGCATGCAAATGATCAGTCTCTTCATGCTGTTATACGAACCCCAGCTGGTTTTGAGGGCGTCTTTCCCTACGCCCGTTGCCGGACCCGGTCAGAAATGGATAGATATATATCCTGGGGAGCGGTTTTCTGGCCCCACGGACCGTCGTCTGGTATAAAACCGGCTTTGAAAGCATCTATGTACTGTGGAGAGGCTAGTGATTCGCACTAGCGTTGTCAAGCCGCCGGTACCTTTCGCAACGCGGCTCAGCGAGAGCGGTGCTGCCGTGGACGCGGCGCGGGCGCGGGGAGCTGCGGCGCGGGCGGAGGCGGCGGCGTCAGGTCCGGCGGCGGGGGAATAACGGGCAGATTTTTACCGCTGCCCAGAACATGAAGAAAAAAGTCGCTGAGGGCGTCATCCATGTGCCGGTGAATGGCCCGGCGCTCCTCCGGGCTCACGGAGCGGCAGAGTTCGGGCAGCTCAGCGGCCAGGGCCTCCGGGCAGGGAGACATCAGCGCGCCGGTATCCGCGCCCGGAAGACTGAGATAGCGGGCCTTGCCGTTCAGCAGCCGGGCAATGGCATCGGCGTGCAGGGAAGGGCGGTTCATGACGTCGCTTTCGGCGGCGATAAGCAGCAGCGGCGGGTAAAAATAGCGAAAGGACGCGGGGCTGAACAGCATGCCGAAACCGGGGGCGGCAGCGGCCACGGCCTTGATCCGGGGATCGGCCAGGCTTTCCGTCAGCGGCAGGCTTTGGCAGATGGCGTTTACCCGGTCCCTTGCCCAACGGTTGCAATACATATCCCGGCGTCCGGCTTTTGCGCAGTATTCCGGCCAGGAGGCGCAGTCAGGCAGGGCCCCGCCCAGCAGCAGGGCGGCGGTGCCCCCCGTGCCGAAGCCCAGCAGGCCGATGCGGTTTTTATCAATGCTGGCGGCAAGCTCCTGGTCGGCCAGCAAAAGGTCGATGGTGGACGAAAGTTCTTTGGCTCTGGTTCCTATCTGGCGCCAGGTGAAAAGCAGGCTCATGTCGTCCATGCAGTCCTGGGAATGGGTGGGTGCGGCCACCACAAAACCGCAGGAAGCCAGCCAGGCGGCTGTATCATGGTAGGAAAAACGCGTGCCCGGCGACGCGTGGGACAAGAGCAGCAGGGGAAAGCGCCCCTCCACCGGCTTGCCGTTACGCGCGGCGGCAATGGTCCAGGGCGCGTAATTAAGTTCGCGCGGGGGCCGGAGGCTGGGATACCAGATATTGACGTCCAGGCGCAGATTGGTGTCCGCCGACCACTGTCCCAGCGTGCGGAAGCCTACCTGGTAGGAATCGGCCGCCGCGGCGCTGCCTGCCGGGACAGCCGACAAAAGAAAAAACAGCAGCGGAATGAAGAGCCGGATGTGGTATGGTGAAAATGCGCGCCGCCCCGGCGGACGTTGACGTCCGCACCCGAGGGCGGAGCACGCGCCGAGAAGAGGCGGATGCGCAAGGGGGGTCTGTTCTGAGAGATATCGGGGCATAGGCGTTGTTGTGCCACAAGCCGGCTTGCGGTACAAGAGTGGGGCCGGAGCGGGGCGGAGTGCCCGCCGCGAAACCGGCAGGCAAGGAGATCATCCCGGATGGAAATGGTCAGTTATTTTCTGGATTTTGTGCTGCACATTGACGTGCATCTGTTTGAGCTGGTGGAGCAGTACGGGCTCTGGGTCTATGCAATTCTTTTCGTCATCGTCTTTTGTGAAACCGGCCTGGTGGTCACGCCTTTTCTGCCGGGCGATTCCCTGCTGTTTGCTTCCGGCGTGGTGGCGGGCGCGGGGCTCATGGGCTACGGCGAGATCATGCTGGTACTGCTGGCCGCCGGTATTTTGGGCGACGCCGTGAACTACTGCATCGGACGGCATGTGGGACCGGCCATTTTTTCCCGCGAAAACCGGCTGATCAAGAAAGAGCATTTGCTCAAGGCCCATCAGTTCTATGAGCGGCACGGCGGCAAAGCCATTGTGCTGGCGCGTTTTGTGCCCATTGTGCGCACATTTGCGCCCTTTGTGGCGGGCATCGCCCTGATGCACCCCACCACCTTCTTTTTCTACAATATTACCGGCTGCATTCTCTGGGTGGGCGGGCTTGTGTCCGCCGGTTATTTCCTGGGCAACCTCACCTGGGTGCGCGAGAATTTCGGCATCATCGTCTATGCTATTATCGTCATTTCCGTATTGCCCGTGGCTGTTGAAGTGATCCGGGCCAAGTGGGGGCGGAAAAAGAAGGACGGCGGCCCTGACGCGCGCTGAGCGCCTCGTTTTTTGTTCTTCGATCTGAAATAAGAAATTTTTAATGCCGGGCGCCCGCGAAAGTCCGTTTTCGCGGGCGTCTGTTGTCTGCAAAACCCTTGCCGGGAATGTCCGGGCATTCAGCGCCGCACGACCAACCGCCCTCTTTCCATGCGCGCCTCGCGGTTGACGCAGAGCGGGGCGTCCTCTCCGTGGTGGGAGACGAAAACCAGATGCACGCCCCCAGGGATATCCCGTCCGTCCTGCTCCCTCTCTTCCGGCTGTCCGGCCAGCCGGTCCAGCAGGGCCAGGTAGCGGGCGCGGCTTTCCGCGTCCAGGCCGGAACAGGGCTCGTCCAGCAGCAAAATATCCGGGCGGCCCACCAGGGCCCTGGCCA
>NZ_JAGZUV010000043.1:0-27226 GCF_018379785.1 Desulfovibrio sp. | reverse complement strand
AGCTTTTCCCTGAGCGCCTCGGCCCTGGCGCTTTCCAGCATGATCATGTCCACCTGGCGGCTGTGAATCAGCAAGTAGCCCAACAGACGGGTTTTCCGCAGCGTCTCCGCCGCGCCGAAGCCTTCGGCCACGGCAAAGAGCGAATCATCCTTGACGTCCGCGCGGAAGCCGTGCCCTTCCAGCAGCCCCGCCAACATCCGGGCGCGCAGGCGGCGGCGCTCGCGGTCCGCCGCGCCGCCCTTGAACTGGAAATTTACGAAGTTTTCATGGCTGTCTTCTCCGGCCAGGCATTCCACAGTGCAGAAATGATAGCCGTAGCGCGCCTGCAGAATCATGTAATGCTCGCCGATGATAAAGAAGTTGCGTTCCGCCATGGTGGTGGGCGCGGTGCTTTCCAATTCCGGGTTCATGGCGCTTTCAAAAACCACGCTCATAAAGCCCGCGGCCCCGCTGCCGGGCGGCCCGGCCCAAGGCACGGCCACCATGCCTTCCCAAAGGGCCAGCATGGGCCGGCTGGCGATTTCGGACAAATCCACCACCGGGCCGCTGACCGGCCGGGTGAAACCGCCGCCCATATCCACCACCCAGTACTGCAATTTGGCACCGGCCTTGAGCTGCTTGCCCATACGCCGACTGACGCCCGTATCGTCGTCGAACATCAGCCGCACCGCCTTTTCATGGCAGAACCGGGTGATATCGTGCAGGCTTCGGCAATGTTGCGGCGCGAATTCCGGCGCGTCCGGGTCCAGCAGGTGCAAGGGAGTCATGAGCCGGGCCAGCGCCTCCAGGCGCAGATACACGGGGCTGCCCGCCATGAGGTTGGGCGGCGCGCTCACGGACGGGATCAACTGGGCCTGACGTCCGGCCAGAACCACATTGCGGTCCGCATCCAGGGTCACGTCACCGGCTTTTTCCAGGAGGCCGCAGGCGTCCGGCAGGCTGAAAATGGCGGGCAGGCGGTATTCACGGGCCACGGAGGCCAGATGCCCGGCCATGCCGCCGGTTTCGCTGACCAGACCGGAGGCCCGCGCCAACAGCGTGGCCCAGCGGGGATAGGCCCGCTCCACCACCAGCACGCCGCCTTCGGGAAACGAGAGCATGTCAGCTTCCTTGCGGGCCACAAAGGCCGGGCCCATGCCCACGCCGGGACTTACCGGCACGCCGCCGCCCGCCAGCACGGTCAGACCCGGCGGCAGTTCCGCCGCCTGAGCTCCCGGTTTCCGCCCCCCCCCGGTCTCGCGCTCCCCGTAGGCCTCGTGCAAAGGCCGGCTCTGCAAAACCACAATGCGTCCGTCCCCGGCTTCCAGGGCCCATTCCACGTCCTGCGGCTCATTGTAATATTCTTCCAGGGCCAGGGCCACGCGGGCCAGTTTGGCAGCCTGGGCGTCGGCAAGGCTGGGGGCGGCTTCCGCATCCGCCGGATGCTTTTCCAGCAGATGCGGCGGATTTTCACGGCTGAATACAAAAACATCGGGCGTAACCGCCCCGTCCACCACGGCCTGGGGCAGACCGGGCACGGCGTTAAGCACGACCCTCTCCCGCCCCTGGGAGGCGGCCACCGGATCGCGGCTGTAGGCCACGCCGCCCGCCGCGGCCCGAACCATGGCCAGTACGCCCACGGACATGGGAGCCGCGTCATCCGGAATGCCGCGCTGATAGCGGTAACTCATGGCCGTGACCGCATATTTGCTGGCCACGATTTCCTTCCAGACTTCGCAGGCCTCTTCGGGCGGCACGTTGAGTTCCGAACGATACTGCCCGGCAAAGGTCACGCCCAGGGCGTCCTCGCCCACGGCGCTGCTGCGCAACGCCAGAAGCAGGTCGTCCCCGGCCCGCGCTTTCATGGCCGCCACGGCTTCGGTAATGGCCGCTTCCAGGTCCGGAGGCAGAGGCGCCGCCAGCACGCATTGCTGCAGGGCCGCGGACAGGCTGAACACTTCGTCCAGGCTGCGCATGTCCGTGGCCTGGATACGGCGCTCCAGCTCGCTCTGGAGGCCATTGTACGCCATGAAACGATAGTAGGCTGCCACCGTCACCGCAAAGCCGTCGGGCACAGCCAGGCCCACATTGGCGGCCAGCTCGCCCAGATTGGCCATTTTACCGCCCACCCTGGGCAGGTCGGCCAGCCGCACGTCGGCCAGGGGCAGGATCAGCGGCCCCTGCGCGAGATGCTCCGGCTGGGCCAGCAGGCGTTCCATGTCCCCCCGGATGCGGTCAAAAGCCTTCTGCAGGGGGGCGTAGCCGTTGTCGGACAGAGCGTTCAACTCGCGCACCATCTGGAACACGGCGGTCACCGCGCGGGTGCTCACGGCGCGCACATAGTCCATGCCGAAGGGTTTGACGCCGCCGAGGCGCTCTTCCACATCGCTCATGGCTTCCAGGGCGCTCTTGTTGGCTGAAAGCAAACGCCGGAAACGCGCGCAACGCTCACGCAGACGGGCTTTGAATTCCTCCTCGCGAGCCAATGCGGCCGGATCAGGCGCGGGCGGTTCCCCGCGGCCCAGCCAGCGGCGCAAATGCTTCAACATGGCCATATCAGACAGCGGAACGGGCCGCTTCCTCCATTTTGATGATCAGTTCACTGATGGACACGGGCTTGAGCATATAGTCGTACGCGCCCAGATCCATGCCCTGCACGGCCACGCCCATGCAGGCATGCCCGGTGAGCAGGATCACCGGCAGTTCGGGGGCCTTGGCCTTCATGCGCCGCAGAGTTTCCAGGCCGTCCATGCCGGGCATGCGCACATCCATGACCACCACTTTGAACATTTCCCCGCCTTCCGCAAGGACAGCATCCAGCATATCCAGGGCGCTCTGCCCGTCCGGGGCGGTACTCACTTCCATGCCGCGCCGGGAAAGGCGCTTTTCCATCAATTGCAGGAATTCCACTTCATCGTCCACGAACAATACACGCATAGGCGCTCCTGGCTCAAAACGTTCATCCGAATTCCGGCCCTGCCGTCCGCTGCCAACGGCAAGCAACGCTTTACATATTGAGGCTGCTACTCCTCAACATCCTCTTCCTGCGGGCTTTCAGCCGGTTCAAGCGGCAAAGTAATGCAAAATGTGGTGCCCTGGCCCGGTTGGCTTTGAACCTCAATCCGGCCGCCCAGCTTTTCCAGAATGGTAAAACAGATCGCCAGCCCCAGGCCCGTGCCCTCCCCCACCTTCTTGGTGGTAAAGAAGGGGTCGAAAATGCGCTTCAGGGTTTCCTCGTCCATGCCGGGCCCGCTGTCCGTAAAAAAGATGCGCGCGCCCTGCTCACAGGCTTCGGTGCGGATGCACAGGCTGCCGTCCTTGCCGATGGCGTCAATGGCGTTGTCAATGATATTGATGAAGACCTGCTCCAACTGGGCCGGGTCCGACAGAATCACGGGCAGTTGCGGATCGAATTCCTTTTTGATGACGATATTTCGGCTGGCGGCCTCTGTTTTGAGCATTTCCACGGCCTGGTCAGCCAGAGAATTGAGCAGTATTTCCGTCCGGCTGGGGTTCATGCGGCGACCAAAGCCCAGCATGCGCTGGGTAATGCCCTTGGCGCGCTTGACGTGCTGCTCGATCTTTTCCGTGCTCTCCAGGACCTCCTGGTAGTTTTTCATGCTTTCCGGTTTTTCGTCTTCCAGCAGATCCCGGATCCAGCCCGCGTTCTCCTGAATCAACATCAGGGGATTGTTGACCTCATGGGCAACACCGGCGGCCATCTTGCCCAAGGCCGCCATCTTGCTGGATTGCAGCATGCGGGCGTCAATATGGGCCTGCTTCTGGTCCGAAGCGGCCAGAGAAGCCACCAGATGCCGGGTGCAAACCACCGCGCCCACACTGACCACCGCGCTGCCCAGCAGCACGAAGAGCAGAATCAGCACCTGAAGCTGGCGCAGGGGTTGCAGGCTCTCGCCCACATCGTCCACCACCACCAGCACCCAGGGCATGGAATCCAGACGCATCATGGCCGCCAGCAGGTTCTGGCCGCCCTCCTTGCCTGCGGGCGCGTCCAGGGGCATGGTCAGCATGCCGTTGTGGGCGGCCTTGAGGGGAGGCAGCTTGAACTTGCCCATGATCTTGCCGTGATACAGGGAATCCGTCTGGAGTACCCCCTGCTCGCTGACCAGAAAGGCGTCGCTGTGCTGGCCGGAATAGACCCGGCGCAACAGGGCGTCGATGGCTTCCATGTCGATGGTGGCGCGCATGATGTAGCTGCGTCCGCCTTCGTGCCGGAGCACCGCGATGATGAAATGCGGCACGTGCCGGTAGCCCATGAACACGTCGCTGACATAGACGCCTTTGCGCAGCACCTCATGGAACCAGGGGGTTTCGGCGTAATTGGCGTCGTTCAGATCATAGGGGCCCACATAGGCCACATGGCGGCCGTCCATGCCGATGATGCCCAGATCCACAAAGGAGCGGCTGTTGTTCTGCATGACGCTGAAAATCTCGCTCAGCCGGGCGGGGTCGCTCAGTTCAGCATAGGGGTGGGTGAAGGCCAGGGTTTTGATCTGGGCCACCCGCTCCACAATAAAGGTGTCCAGGGCGCGGTGCTTGCTGCTGGTCACGGCCTCCAGGCCCGCGCTGATTTTCTCGTCGTAGATATTGTTGATGCGGTCCAGGCAGAACACGCCCAAAGCCGCCAGCGGCGTGAGCGCCAGCAGGAGCAGGGTCAGCAGCAGACGACGGTAGATGACTCTGTAGCCCCGGAGGGGGGCGGACGACGTCAACGGCATGGGGGCGCCTCCTGAGCGTCGGTTGCGGGCAGGGCCCGGCCCGTGAACAAAGCCCGGCAATGGGCGAGCATTTCCTCGCGCCGGGCCGCCACCTGGGCCGTATCCTGCATGATCATGTCCAACTGACGGGTATGAATGGTCATATACCCGGCCACGGCCAGCAGATGTTCGCCTTCGTCCGGGTCCATGCCTTCCAGGCGGGCGCTGACGGCGTCGTTGCGCAGCACGGGCGCGAAGCCGAATTCCCAGAGCAGATCGGCCACGAAACGCACCCGCAGGATGCGCCGCTCAATGTTCGCCGCGCCGCCGCGCAACTGGAACAGCAGATAATTTTCCTTGCTGCGCTCGCCCAGGCGCGCTTCCACCGAGACGAAATGAAAGCCGAAGCGCGAATGCAGGCTGCAATAGTCACGCGAAATCATGAAATAGTTCTTTTCAGAAAAATACGCGGTCTGGGCCGCCGGGTCCAGATGCGGGTTGGCCGTGGCCTCGAACAGCACGGACAAAAACCCCTTGCCGTCCACGGGCGGCGGCCCCTGCCAGGGATGGGCGTTCATGCCGCGCCAGAGGGACAGCATGGGCCGCGAGACGATCTGCTCCACATCAATGACCGGCCCGGCCGGGGTGGCGGCAAAGCCGTCGCTGAGATTGACCACCCAGAACTGCTTGAGCACCGTATCCCGCAGTTGCTTGACCCGCTGGGGCGCGTATTTTTTTTCCGCGCCCAAGGCGAACATGGCGCTGACCGCCTTTTCATGGCAGTAGCGGGCGATGTCGTGGTAGGTGGCGCAGTTGGCGGCTTTGAAGTCCACGCTGTCCACGTCGATGGTCAGGGGCAGAATATGGGCGGCCGCGTTTTGGAGAATACGAAACACCGGGCTGCCCGGCATGAAATCGCGCGGTTTCGCGGCTCCGGCCAGCAGTTCGTCCCGCCGACCGTCGTACACGCGGCCCAGATCCGCGCAGAGGGTGACTTTCCGCCCCTTGGGCAGGATTTCCAGAGCCCCGTTCAATCCGAAAAGGGCCGGTTTGCCGAATTCGCGGGCCAGAGAGCCCAGGCGGGAGCCCAGCAGGCCGCGCTCGGCTACCAGACCGGCGGCCCGATCAATGAGCGAAGCCCAGAGATACCTGTCGTCGGGCAGCACCAGGATGCCGCCCTGCGGGAAGCGGCGCGCGTCCTCCCAGGTCCGGACCGGCACCACGGGCCCGCAGACCCTGCCGGGGTTGGCCGTCATGCCGCCCGCCAGCAGGGGCGGCGGCAACGCGGCCTCGTCCGGCACGGGCTGGGCCGACGTATCCGCCTGCGACGCCAACATCATGGGCCGCACCAGCAAAAGCCGCACCGGAGCGCCGGGCGCGCAGACCCAGGTCAACGAAAGCGGACGGCCTTCGACGTCCTCCAGGGCCAGAGCCAGTTCCGTGACCCGCAGGGCCGTGGCGTCATCCAGAACCGGATGCTCCGGGTCGTGCGGTTCGCGGCAGCGCACCTCATGCGGCGCGCTGCGGCTCACGCGCAGCAAGTCCACGGGCAGAGCGGAATATTCCATGTCCTGCGGCAGGCCGTCGCAGGCATAGACATGCACGTTGACGCCGTGCGGCTGCAAGGGGTTGCCCGTATGGGCCAGCCCGCCCCAGGCGCCCTCCTCCACGGCCAGGCAGGTCACGCAGACGCCTGCTCCGGCCTCGGTAAGGCCGCGCGCCCGCCGGTAGATCAGGGCCTGCGCCCGCTGCTTGCGGGCCAGGGTGACGTGCAGGGCGTTCAGAATTTCCTTGTCCGGCGCGTCCAGGGGCACGGAGGGGCCCCAGAGCAACAGGCCGGGATCCATGACGTTTTCCGCCGTGCCCGGATCGCCGCTTTCGTTTTCACCTTCAGGAACCGGGCGCGGCCAGAGGCGGCCCCGCAGCAAAAGGCGCATGGGCCGTTGACATCGGTCGCGCAGGACGCGCACCTCGGCCAGTACGGCTTCGGCCAGATCTTCGGGCAAAAATGTATTTTCCACCAGACTGCCCAGACTTTCGGACAGCTTGGACAAGTGCTCCGGACCAAAACCGCCCGCCGCCTGAATCCGGCGATTGATCTCGCTTTGCAGGTCGCCGCTCTGGAAAAAATGCTGGCAGCCCGCCGCCGTGACCACAAAGCCAAGGGGCACGGCTTGGGGAAAACGCCCGCGCAGGCTTTCCAGGCGGGCCGTAGCCGGGTCCACCAGGGCTTCCTCTCCGGCGTCATCCAGATTCCCGTGGCCCAGCGGCAACACCAGCGGCCCCAGCAGACAAGATTCCGGCTCATAGACTTCGGCGGCCACGGTCTTTTGCAGTTCCGCGAAGCGTGCGTAGAGCGCCGGGCCAGGGGTGGGATCCAGGCGCTCCAATTGCTGGATGCACTGAAAGACCTGGGTGGCGACCCTGGTGCAGAGCGCGCGAACGCGGTACAGGCCGAAAGGATGATCGCAGCAGAGCGTGTACTCCACTTCGGTCATGGTTTCCTGAAACTTATTCCAGGCGGTGAGAAAGAGCTTGAAGGAGTGATGGCGCAGGGCGAAAAAACGCTCGGCTTCGCCGCCGTCGGGCACAGCCCCGCCGGAGGCTTTTTTTGTGGAGCGCGTGAGAAAACCCAACAGACGGGAAAGGGACATGGCGACTCCGTCGGCGGTTCTGCCGCCCCGTGAGGGTGGATGCGCATGCCGCGCGCCAAGCCGCGCCGCGTTGCTCCGCCGGATTGCGGGGATTGTTTTTTCTAGCACAATCTCCGGACCGCTTCAAGAGAGCTCCCGACGAAGAGCGAGGGCACACCTGTGCGAAGGCCGTCAGGGCTTGCCGCAAGGCGGCACCGGGAATGCTTAGCCCTGCGGCAGGGGGGCCACCTGGGCGCCTCCGGGCAGTGGCGCGGGTGGCGCGGGCTGGCCCACCTGGGCCAGGGCCCGCATCTGCGCCATACACTGTTCCAGAAACTGCGGGTCGCCCACATCCTGGCAGAGAAAGGCGTTGATGTCCGGCATGGCGGCAATGGCTTCGTCTATTTCCGCATTGCTGCCCCTGGCGTAGGCCCCGATATTGACCATGTCCTCCACCCGGCGGAAGGTGCTCATGCGCCGGGTGATCACCCGCCCGGCCAGCACGTCCTCCCGCCGGCAGATGTCCGAACGCAGACGGCTGATGGAGCGCAGCACGTCGATGGCCGGGAAATGCCCCTGGTCCGCCAGATCACGGGTGAGCACGATATGCCCGTCCAGAATGGAGCGCACCGAGTCGGCAATGGGTTCGTTGAAGTCGTCGCCGTCCACCAGGACGGTGTAAATGCCGGTGATGGTGCCTTTGGCCGAGCGCCCGGCGCGTTCCAGCAGTTTGGGCAGTTGGGCGAAGACCGAGGGGGTATAGCCCTTGGTGGTGGGCGGCTCGCCCACGGCCAGGCCCACTTCGCGCGCGGCCATGGCAAAACGGGTCACGGAGTCCATCATCAACAGCACGTCCATGCCCTTGTCGCGGAAATATTCGGCCACGGCCGTGGCCGCGTAGGCCGCGCGCATGCGTACCAGGGGAGACTGGTCCGATGTGGCGATGACCAGCACCGAGCGGGCCATGCCCTCAGGGCCCAGGTCGCGCTCCATGAATTCCACCACTTCGCGGCCGCGTTCGCCGATCAAAGCGATGACGTTGACGTCGGCTCTGGTATAGCGGGCCATCATGCCCATGAGCGTGGATTTGCCCACGCCGGAACCGGCCATGATGCCTACGCGCTGCCCCTTGCCCAAGGTCAGCAGACTGTTGATGGAACGCACGCCCACGTCCAGAATGTCCGTAATGCGCGGACGCTGCAACGGGCTGGGCGGGTCGGCGTAAATGGGGGTCAGTTCGGGATGCCACTGGGCTCTGGCCTTTACGGCCCATTCCGGCGTGAAAGGGGCCTGGATTTCCAGCTGGCGCTGAAAGTCGGCCTGGCCCCGATCCCCGGCGGGCAGGGGCGAGGTGTAGATTTCCGCGCTCACGGGCGGCCCGGCGTCCAGGGGCGTGCCGAAGGCGTCAAAAGCCCGGCCCAGCAGTTCCGGCCCCACAGGAAAGACCGGCGGCAAACTGGTATTGCGGATAAGGCTGCCCGGCCGGATGCCGCGCATGTCCCCATAGGGCATGAACAACAGATTGCCGTCACGGAAACCCACCACTTCCGCGGCGATGCCCTCGCTTTCCCCGTCGGGCAGCATATGGCAGACCGCGCCCAAGGGGGCGCGCAGTCCGCCGCCCTCGGCCACCAGACCCACCACCTTGTTGACCTTGCCGAACAGCCGGATGGGATTGCTGGCGCGCAACAGCTGGGAACAGGCGCGCGGGTCCAGTTTCATGACGTTCTTACTCCCGATCCGCCGCCAGAGCGGTTCACGTGTTAAATTCTATTTGTCGTCCGCGCCCGGCAAAAAACCGCCATTGGAAAGCACCTCGCGCTCGTCCCCGTTCTCCACGGGAAAAAGCTCTTCCTCCAGTTCCGCGAGGCTGGGATTCTCCTTGGACGAAGCGGCGGGCGCGCCTGGGGCCGCGTCAAATACGGCCGCGGCCGCCGTGCTTTCGTAGCCGTCCGTATCGGCTTCGGGCCTGGCGGCGGCAGGGGGAGCGACTTTGATATGGGGCTCTTCCTCGCCCAGAGGGGGCAGCCACGCTTCGGGCAAATCTTCGGCCAAAACCTCGGGCCGCACGACCGCATCCACGGACGGCGCGGGTTCGGGCCGTACTTCCTGTATCGGGGGAGCAACGGGAATTTCGGCTTCCGGCTCCGGCGCGACCGAGCTCGGCGGCGGTGCCGCACGGCCAGATTCGGGTTCTTCCGCAGATATGAAGGCTGCGCCGGGCTCAGACGCTGACGGGGCCGCAGGGTCGGGCGCTGGAGGCGGCATCGCCCCGGGAGCGGCGCTGTCAGGCTCGGTTTCCGTGACGGATCGGGCCGTTCCCGCAACAGCGGAAGCCGGGGCAGCGTCAGATTCCGGCGGCAGATCCGGTTCGAAACCGGATGCAGAGGCCGTATCAACAGCGGGCACAGCGTCCGGCGCAGGGATGATCTCGGAAGGAGCGTCAAGGGCGGCGTCAGGCGCGAACTCAACCGAATGGTCCGGTTCGGGCGCGAGCGTCGCGATTTTCCGTACTTCGCGCTCCACCAGCTCATGCACGGCGGGCGCGTCCTTTTCCTCGTCCTCGCGCACGGGCAAAGCCAGATGGCTCAGGATGCCGTCCATCAGTTCCCGGAAATGCTCGCGCCGACTGTCCACGCTGCCGCTGACGCTTTCAGCCACCAGGCCCCCGCGTTCAACGGCCGCGTCGCCGTTGACGATCCATTGCTTGAGTTCCGGCGCGCGTTCGCGCGCGGCCATGAACATGTCGCTGACCGTCGCTTCGTCCTCGGGATTGACGCGGACGGTCACCGTAGCCCGGTCTTCCAGCAGGTTCAGGGCCTCCAGAACCAGGGAGCGCAAAATGGCCTCATGCTCCTTGTCCAGCAACCAGCCCGTGCCAGCGCCGACGGCCGTCCGCACCAGTTCCACCAGCTCCTCACGCCAGGAATCGCCGATGGCCTGCCGCTGGGCGTCAATGGCGCGCAGCACCACGGCCAGGGACTGCCCCAGATCCGCGCGAAATTCCCTGAGTTCATCCCCGGCCTGCTCCATTCCGGCCTGAAAGCCTTCGTCGTGGGCCGCCTCGCGGATGCGTTCGGCCTCTTCACGCGCGGCCGCGGCCGCGGCCAGCTCGGCGGCGGCCCGCTCTTGAGCGGCCGTACCGGCGGCCTTGAGGGCTTCACCTTCGCGGATCAGCTTTTGTCGCTCGGCCTCGGCCTCGGCTCTGGCCTCTTCCAGCACTTTCTGGCGTTCAGCATAGGCCGCGCCGAGAATCTCGCGCGCCCGGTCCGCCGCTCTGGCGCGCACCCGCTCCAGATAATCTTCCTGTTGCTCCCGTTTGAGCCGCTCGCGGC
This sequence comes from Desulfovibrio sp., assembly GCF_018379785.1. Lineage (GTDB taxonomy): Bacteria > Desulfobacterota > Desulfovibrionia > Desulfovibrionales > Desulfovibrionaceae > Desulfovibrio. The sequence continues at coordinate 16,561 of NZ_JAGZUV010000043.1, read as the reverse complement.
GCATGGGCTCCTGCATGGCGTCCAGTTGCTCCACGGTGGCTTCTCGCTCCCCCATGAAGATGGTGCCCCATTTTTTGCGCAATTCGTCTGACGCCATGGCCGCTTCCCGCAGTTACAGTTTGAGCCGCCGCCGGGGCCGCACGAAGGTTGGAGCATTCAACGTTGAAAATGTTGAAATGCTCTGACGGCAGCGTCAGCTTTGAAATCCGCAGCATTTCAAAGCTGAGCCTAGACGAAGACCTCGCCCGCGCCCCGGCTGACCACCACCTTGTTTTCGGCTTCCAGGCGGCGCACGATCTTGACGATGTTCTGCTGGGCGGTTTCCACGTCCGAGAGCTTGGTGGGCCCCATGAACTCCAGCTCCTCGCGGATCATGTTGCCCGCGCGCTCGGACATGTTCTTGAAAAATTTGTCCTTGAGATCGTCGCTGGCCCCGCGCAGGGCCAGGGTGAGATCCTCGTTGGAAATCTCCTTGAGCAGTTCGCGCACGCCCCGGTCATCGATATTCTTGCAGTCCTCAAAGACGAACATGAGGTTGCGGATATCCTCGGCCATCTGGGCGGAGTCTTCCTCGATTTCCGACAGCACTTCCTCTTCCGTGGCGCGGTCCACGGCGTTGAGGATTTCGGCCACGGACTGCACGCCGCCCACCTTCTTGCCTTCCTTGCCGCCCATGGCGATAAGCTGGCTGGTGAGCACCTTGTCCACTTCCATGAGCATGTCTTCGGGCACGGATTCCAGTTTGGCCAGACGCGTGAGCACTTCGGAGCGCACGCCGGCGGGCAGACTTGTCAACAAATTGGCGGCCTGATCCGGGTTGAGGTGGCCCATGATCAGAGCCAGGGTTTGGGGATGCTCATTGCGCAGGATCTGCGAGAGCAGACGCGGGCTCACCTGCTCCAGCTCCCGGAAAGGCGCGGGACCGGTGTCCAGGCTCAGGGAGTCCATGACGTACTTGGCGGTTTCCGGATCCAGATTCTTGACCAGCAGACGTTTCACGGTGTCGCTGCCGCCGGAGATCATATCCACGCCGTCCACCAGGGATTCATGGAACTCGCGCAGCACTTCCTCCACTGTTTCCCTGGGCACGGGCTCCAGTTCCACAATGGCTTTGGAGACATCGGCTATTTCCTGCCGCTCCATGCGCTTAAAGACGTCAGCCGTAAATTTGTCGCCCATGGCGAGCAACAACACGGCAATACGCTGATGGCCGGTCAACTCCATCCCCTACTCCTTAAAAGTAATTGCACTTGAGATTTCCGCTTGGCAGCGGGCAACGCCCGCCTACGGAAATCTCGCGAGCCTTGCTCCACTTCGTCTCGCAAGGCCGAGCATTTTAACAGCAAAAAGAATTTCATGGTGAAAATGCTCTAAAGCTCGGGTACGCCCGTTGTTATTTTTCCCTGTCCTCAAGCCAGCGTCGGATCAGCCGGACAGCCTGGTCCATGTGCTGTTCCGTGATGTGGAAGAGGCGCAGTTTCAACTCCTCCACCCGCTGGTTGGTTTCCTTCTGGGCATGCCGCAAAGCCTTGAGCTCGGCCAGGGAAGGCAGACGGGACGTCCCCCCTCCCCCGGACGGCAGCGATTTAAGATCAGGCCTTTGCTGTTTCATCATTTCTCATCCATCCGCGCACCAAGGTCACCACCTGTTCCATGTGATTGTCGGAAAGGGTAAAGATGTGCGCTTTCAGGGCTTCAATATCCTTGAACACCAACTCGCCGTCATCTTCTTCCTGTTCGGGACCTTCCTCGTCGGCCTTGGCCGCCTCCTCCAGGGCCTCATACAGGGCGAGCTGCTCCTCGGCGGCGGGCAGGCCTTCCAGGCCTTCCACCATTTCCCCGGCCTCCACCTTGGGCCGGATCAGGGCCAGCACCACGGGCCGCACGATCAGCATCAGGAAGAGGAAGGCCAACAGGGCATTGAGCAGCGGTTTGCCCAGACGTTCGGCGTAATCGGCCAGCAAGTCGGCGAAATTGGGATCCTTGGGCGGTTCCGAATCGGTAAAGGGAGCGGAGCTCACCTCCAGCAAGTCGCCGCGCCCCTTGTCCAGGCCCACGGCGTTGGAAACCAGCTGCCGCACGCGATCCAGCTCTTCCGCCTTGCGGGGCACAAAGGACCACCTCCCGTCAGCCTTTTCATACGTCCCATCAATGATAACCGCAACGGTCAGGCGGCGCAAATCCCCCACATTGGCGACGATCTGCTGCTCTTCCTTGTTGATTTCGTAGTTGGTGGTGCGGGTTTCACGAGTACCGTTCTGGTCCGAAACCGAGCCGGTGATGCCGTCGCCACGGAAATTGGCGTCCGGAGCGCCCGCTTCGAGGTTGGCGCGGCCCTGCTGGCTTTCCTCACTGCGTTGCTCGCTGCGCACGGCGGTTTTTTCAGGATCGAAAAATTCCCGGCGAATGGTTTTCTGGCTGAAATCCATGTCCGCGTTGACTTTGGCGATGACCCGGCCCGGCCCGAACAAAGGTTGCAGCATTTCCTCAATGCGCCGCTCCAGATTGCGCTGCACCTGGAGACGGTGCTCCATCTGGGTGCTGCTGGCTCCGGCCAGACTGTCTTCTTCCGGCTGATAGAGCACCTTGCCGCCATTATCCGTGATGGACACATGGCCCTTGTCCAGGCCTTCCACGGCCATGAGCATCATGTTCAGAATGGCGTTGATTTCTTTCTGATCGGGCTTGCTGTTGGGATTGGTCAGCTTGAGCACCACAGAGGCCGAGGGGGACTGGCGTTCCTCCACAAAGAGGCTGCGCTGCGGGATGACCAAATGCACGCGGGCGCTCTCCACGCTGGGGAATTCACTGATAGTGCGCGAAAGTTCTCCCTGGAGCGCTCGGGTGTAGTTGATTTTCTGCACAAAGTCGGTCTGGCCCACCTTGACCTTGTCAAAAATTTCAAAGCCGATGCCCTGCCCCACCAGACCGCCTTCTCCGGCGATTTTGATGCGCTGGTCGTAGACCACTTCCTTGGGCACCATGATGGTGGCCCCGTTGTCGGCCAACTGATAGGGAATTTTGTCGGTCTGCAGGGCCTTGACCACATGGCTGGCGTCTTCGGCCCCCAGATTGGAATAGAGCACGCGGTATTCGGGTCGGCCCATCCAGACCGAGAGCCCGATGACAGCCGCAAGCAGCGCCACCGCGCCGCCTGCCACGGCCACGCGCTGAATGACGCTCATCTTGCTCCAGATTCCCTTCAGAATGTCCACGAAATTCGCAATGAAAGCGGGCATGGCGTTTCCCCCGGTCCTTTCTCAGTCTTTCCGGCAGCAAGCCGGGCATTGCCCAAGAATAGCAATTGCCATGCCAATTTTTAACCCACTGAAAAACAACAATATTTAATAAAATACCAGGCGAGTCGTCACGACTGTTCAAATTTGTGACGCAAGACCTGAAAACAGTCAGCCCCGCGCCGGACACGGACGCGGGGCTGACTGTTGTGCGGAAAGAAATTTTTTTATCGTGCGGGAAATGCGGACCTGTCGCAGGAAAGTGTCGTCACGAGATAGATTTTCGTGTTATATCAAGGAAACCAAGCCCGTTTTGAAGGAGTGTACTCTTATGGTACTCGACTGAAAAAGCGGGCGAAGTTTGACGCAGAGATAACCGAAAAGATATTCGTGATGACGCTTCTAGAATTGCATCTTGGAAATTTCCTTATACGCCTCCAACACCTTGCCGCGCACGGCGCTGGTCAGCTTCATGGCCAGGCTGGATTTCTGCATGGTGATCATCAGCTCATGCACGTTCTGACTGCGGCCCGAGGCGAAGTCGTCAATGGCCTGGGCCTTGGCGCTCTGCAGTTCATTGACTTTGTTCAGCGAGCCTTTGATCGTGTCGCCGAAGCTGTTGGACGGCGTGACGGACGTGTGCTGCTGGTCAGGGTAGCGGATAAAATCAGCCTGCGCGCCGAAAGTCTCCCCTTTGTCCACGCTGTCGCGCAGCAGGCTCTGGTCCAGGGTGTGAGAAAACAGGGTCTGTTTGCCCACGGGCATGCCCTGCTTGAGAGAGCCATCCACCTTGTTGAAGTGCTGCAACGCATCGCTGTAGGCCCGCAAGCCCAGTGCCTGAACGCTCATAACATACTCCTATCGACTGCACGGCCTATGACTTGCCGATTTCCAGGGCCTTGTTGTACATGCCCTTGATGGCTTCCACGGTGGTGACGTTGGCCTCGTAATTGCGTTGGGCGCTCATCAGGTTGGCCATTTCCTCCACCACATTGATGTCCGGGTATGAAACATAGCCCTCGGCGTTGGCGTCGGGATGCCCAGGCTCATAGACCTGCTTGAGCGGGCGTTTGTCCATGGTCACGGCCATGACGCGCACGCCCTTGAGTTCGCGGTCCAGGGCCGAGCGCATGTGCACGGAAAAAGGATCGTCCACGTCCGTGGCCGCCTGCACCACGGTACGCCGCCGGTAGGGGCCGCCCTGGGGCGTGCGCGTGGTTTTGGCATTTGCCAGGTTCATGGAAATGGTGTTGATACGGGTGCGGTCCGCCGTCAGTCCGGAAGCACCGATATCGAGCGCGGTCAGAAAATCCATAACGATCTCCCGGCTAAGCCTGCTTGCCGTCCTGGATTATGGTGGACATGCCTTCGAAGGTTTTGCTCATAATCTGGGTAAGCGCGGTGTATTGCAGCTGATTCTTGGCGTGCCTGGCCATTTCCTTGTCCAGACTGACACGGTCCTCGCCGTGGATCTGGCGCGGCTTGAACTGCTTGGACCATTCGGGGCCGAAATTGTCCGGATTAAAGGCCGCCGGCATATGCCCTTCGCTGGTGGCGCTCATGCGGCCCTTCATATCCAGGCCCAGCGCGCTTTGCAGTTCTTTTTCGAAAGCCAGCTCACGCGGCTTGTAGTTGGGCGTTTCCACATTGGCCAGGTTGCTGGTGATCACGTTCTGCCGCTGCAGCTGCATATCCATGACCCGGCTGACAAGACCGATCTGGCTGTTGAACATACTTTTCATAAAGCCTCCCGCATTCCCGGCAGGAATGCCTGCCCCGGAGAAGCAAAGTTTGTTCCACAGTCTGTTTCCTGTACGAATTCAGATAATTGCGGATAAAAAATAAAAGCCGCGCCAAGGTTTTGGCGCGGCCGAAGTCCCTTCAGAGCGGGGACAGGATGCGGCGAAAGTCAGGATTCCGGCAAGGGCGTTTTTCCGAACAGGGCCATGACGCCGCTCAGAGGCGCATCTGGGCGTCCGTGACGCCGAGGCCGCGCAGCCGCAGATAGACTTCGGCGCAGGCCTGCGCGTCGGAGGCGGCATTGTGGTGGTTGAGCGCGATGCCGAAATACTCGCAGACCAGATTGAGCTTTTTGGACGGCAGGGGCAGGCTGCGCCGCGAACCTTTCAGGGTGCAGAGAAAAGGCGCCTCCGGCGCGGGCAGACCGGCGGCACGGCAACAGGCAAGGAGCACGCGCCGGTCGAAGGAGGCGTTGTGCGCCAGCAGAAAATGCGCTCCGCACAATATCGCGCCCGCTTCCGGCCAAGCCTGGGCGAAGGTGGGCGCGTCCCTGAGCATGGGCCAGGTCAGGCCGTGGATTTCCGTAAACAGCACGCGCGCGGACGGCGGCCGCAACAGACGGTAAAAGCAATCCGTAACGCGGCCGTCCTCAATGCGCGCAAGGCCCACAGCGCAGGCGCTGTGGGCCGCATAGCCGGACGTTTCAAAATCAATGGCCACACAGGGGCCGCTCAGTACGCTCATGCCTTGACGGCAGCGGCCCGGGCGGCTTCGGCCAGACGGGCGGCGATATACGCGCGCATGGCCGCGTCGTCCTCATCCAGGTTGAAGCAGCAGGCGTCCTCGCCCATCAGGCCCTCGGGCACGTAATCGCCCTTTTCGTCCGGATCCGTAATCATGTCGGCGTAAAAGCAGACGGACAGCCAGCGGCTTTCCGGTTCGTCGTCCACCACGTCCACCAGCACGAAAAGCTCGCGCTTCCGCTGCGCCTCATGCCGGGCGCGCAGGGAATAGCTGATGCCCGGCCGGGCCTTGAAATCCAGGCTCACGCCGGGCAGGCCCACGAGAAAGTCCTTGTAGACCACGAAAGCCTCTTTGGCCTTCAACGGGTCAGCCTGCCAGTTGTCCAAAAAATCCCGCACGTCCTGCGGGCACACAGCGCTCATATCCACTCCTTGCATTTTAGAGCAATTTCACTTTGAAATTGCTCTGCTGACGCGAAAGCGGCAACCGCCACAACGTGGCGTGGATTCCGGCGAAGCGACCGAAGGCAGCCCGAAGGGCTATCCCCGTTGGCGACAACGGAGCCATACGGGGAGCGACAGCAACGGTAACAACGTTTTTCGCCGGAATGCCGATTTTGAAATTTGTAAAATTTCAAAGTTAATCTGCTCCAGGGCCTGTTAACACTATAGAATTTTTGTTCGCCTGCAAGGAAGATAAACCTGCTTTGAGAAAGTATACTCTTGCCTCAGTCGTTGCAGCGAAGCTGCTTACGACTGAGGACAGCAGCGATCTGGTACTAGACCGAAAAAGCAGGTGAAATCCGGCTTCAGCCGTTGCGACGCAGGAAGCTACGGATGAAGACAACATGCGTAACGACACAAGCTGTTCCATGCAAATGCTGTCGCCATCCGTAAGTCCTTCGGACAACGGCTGCCGCACGCGGCAGGAGGACAAAAAGGCATAGCGTTAACAGGCCCCAGGCCCGCCGCTCACCGGCTCCACTGCCAGGGCGGCGTGCTCATATTCAGGCCCCAGAGACCACGCCGGTCCACAACGGCCTGATGCTCCTGAATGTACCAGCGGCGGCAGAACATGGCCTTGCACCTCGAACGGTTCACCCAGGCCAGGCCCTCGACCAAAAGCTGGTAATTGACGGATGTTCCGGCCACCTGAACCAGGGCGCTCACCGCGCCCTTGTCGTCCTCGCCCACGCTGTCCACGCCCACCTTGGTGCCCTTGGGCATCAGGCGGAGCAGAAAGTCCCGCGCCTCGGGGCCGAAGGGCTGACTCAGGGAGGGCGCGTCAATGCCGTAAAAACGGAGAATGGTGATGGGCTCGTCCCTGTCCGCCTTTTCGCTGACCGAGATGGTGTTACCGTCCTCCACCCGCACCACATAGGCATCCCAGGCGCGTGCGCCGGGACAGAGCCAAAGGGAAAGAAAAATGACCAGCAAACAGGCTCCGGCCCGCATACCCATGCGCTCTCCTCTGCCGCCGGAATAGCGGCGGCGACGTCGCGTGATTCCGTCCGCGACGCGGATCGGCGGCGGGCGGAACGCAATGCCGGAAATGATGCCCGCGCCGCAACGCCTTTGTCAAGACATGCGGCGCGGGCCGACAAGGCGGATCCGCCTTGAAAACGGAGGACGATCATGTGCCGCGCGGGCGGCGTACGCCGCCCGCGCGGTCAGACCTTTGCAAACAGGAAATTGCCTCTAGCCCCAGACGGTCCGGCCGATCTGGTAGGCCCCCACAGCTATGGCATAGGCCAGCGCCGTGTTGAACAGGATGCTGAAAGCCACCCAGCCCCAGCTTCCGGCCTCCTGCCGGATGACCACCAAGGCCACGAAGCAGGGCGAATAGAGCAGCACGAAGAGCATCAGGGACAGGGCCGTGGCCTTGGACCAGGAGGGATCGCTCTTGAGGCGTTCGGCCAGAGGCGCGGCGTCTTCGGGGTCCTGCTCGCCCAGCGCATATGCGGTGCCCATGGTGGCGACCACGGCTTCTTTGGCGGCGATGCCGGCCAGCAGGGCGATGTCCGTACGCCAGTCAAAACCGGCGGGTTTGGTCACGGGTTCCACGAACCTGCCCAGACGCCCGGCCACGGAGTAGGCCAGCTCCTCTTCGCCGAGCTGGTCGCGCGCATCGGCCAGTTCCCCTTCCAGGGCCTCGCGCCCCTCGACGCCTTCAGGCAGCGCGTTGACCTGCGTTTCGAGCTGTTCGATCTTCTGCTCAAAAGGAGCGGCGGCTTCTTCAGGCAGGGACGGGAAGGTCATGGCGGCCCAGATCACCACGGAAATGGCCAGAAGCACAGTACCGGCCTTTTTCAAATACATCCAGGCGCGTTCCCAGCAGTGCAGCAACACGCTGAACAATGTGGGCATGCGGTACGGGGGCAGTTCCATGACAAAAGGCGTGGCTTCGCCCTTGACGATGGACGAACGCAGCAGGCGGGCCACCACCAGAGCCGCCACCCAGCCGGTAATCATGATCAGGAACATGACCGTGGCCGCGTTTTCCGGGAAAAAGGCCCCGGCCAGCAGCAGGAAGACCGGCAGTTTGGCCCCGCAGGTCATGTACGGCAAGGTCAGCAGGGTCGCCAGCTTTTCCTTGGGGCTGCGCAGGGTGCGGGTGGCCATGGCCCCGGGAATGGCGCAGCCGCCCGCGATGCCGCCGGAAATAACATAGGGCATCACCGAGGCGCCGTGCAGGCCGAAGAAGCGGAAAATCCGGTCCATCATATAGGCCATGCGGGCCATGTAGCCGCTGTCCTCCAGGAAGGAGATCAGGGCGAACATGATCATGATCAGGGGCACGAAACTGACCACGCCGCCCACACCGGCGATGATGCCGTCCACGACCAAGGACTGGGCCAAGCCCTCGGGCAGCACTTTGGTGCAGAAGTCGCCCAGCCAGGCAAAACCGTCTTCCACCCAGCCTTGGGGATACGCGCCCACCTCAAAGGTGATCTGGTAGATCAGGTAGAGCACGCCGAGCATGATCAGCGGACCGAAAAAGGCATTGGTCAGCACTTTGTCCAGCTTGTCGGAAAGGGCCAGACGGCTTTTGCCCGGATCCTGGCTCACAATGCCGTCACGCAGGATGCTGCGGATGTAGCCGTAACGGTGGTCCGTGATCACGGATTCCATATTGGTGTTGAGCGTGTCGCGGACATGCGCCACCGCCTTTTTGCAGACAGCTTCCAGTTCGGCCGTGGTTTTGGCGTCGGCGGCGCGGGCTTCTTTGAGCATGTCCCCGTCGCCCTCAAGCAGCTTGAGCGCCACCCAGCGGGACTGGTACCGCGCGGCCAGCAGGCCGGAACTCTCAATGCCTTTTTCCAGCTCCAGAAGCGCGGTATCTAGGTCCGCGCCGTAGGAAAGACGCAAGGGGTCCCGTTTACCCGCCCGGGCCAGGCCAACGGCCAGCTCCATGGCTTTTTTGAGTCCCTCGCCGGTACGGGCCACCATGGGCACCACCGGAATGCCCAGCATCCGGCCCAGCCGGTCCATATCAATATGGATGCCCGCGGCGCGGGCCTCGTCCATCATATTGCAGGCCAGCACAACGGGCATGCCCATTTCCAGCATCTGCACGGTCAGCAGCAGATTGCGTTCCAGAGCGGAGGAATCCACCACATCGATGACGGCCTGCACATTGTTGGCCGCCAGTTCGCGTCGGGCCACCAGTTCTTCCTGGGAATAGGCGGTCAGGCTGTAGGTTCCGGGCAGGTCTACAAGTGTCACCGTCTCGCCGTTGAAGACGAGCTGGCCTTCCTTTCTGTCCACGGTCACGCCGGGGTAATTGCCCACATGCTGACGGGCCCCGGTGTACCCATTGAACACCGTGGTTTTGCCGCAGTTGGGATTGCCCGCCAGCGCAATGCGTACCATTGCGGATGATCCGCCGTGCATTTCCTCCACCGATTTGAACTGCCTCACCGCACTCATGCCGGAACCTCCCCCATGGCATAACCGGCGGCAGGGACCACCTGCCGCCCACAATCCGTGACCCGAATATCTCTCATTGCCGGGACTCCATAAAAATGAAATTCATTTCCGAAATGAACTAGCTACTTGTCCTCCGGATGTCAAGCATTCATGACGAGCGCAGGCATTCCCGCAATGAGGAGACGCCGCACGAATGCACCATATGGATGGGAATATTGCGCGACCTTGCCAACTGCATGGCTTTGCGCTTGGCCTCGTGGGAAATTTTGTTGGTGAACACGATCACCCTGTCCGGATTGCCGATCTTGTCCATGAAATTCCGTTCATTGCGGCTGATGCACTTAAGACTGTGGCCGCCTTCCTTAGCCGCCGCGATATACTCGGGCTTCAGCCTGTCCATGCCGCCGATCAAGGTAACGCACATAGCTTTTCTCCTGGCTATGGCCTTCCCGCTGACCCCCGTGGCGAAAAGAACCGTTTGTATCCGCTTTACGTGACCTCTTTATAATTGAAAATGAATTTCAAAGTCAAGATAATTTTCATAACCCCTGCCGATTTGCTGAAAAAATCCGCCGCAACGGCTGCCCTGCGTCAACAGGGCAAAGCCACCGTTTCCGACAGGCGCACAGTCACCACGTTCCGGCCGGGAAAAGCTTGGCTTGTGTAAAGCCAGTCGAGCCGGGCCGTCAGCCGCCGCGTCAATTCCAGTCCAAGCCCGAAACCGATGTCTCCCGCGAGATCGCTTTCTCTGGCCATGTAATTGACCACTTCGACCACGCCGCCGTGCTGGCTGATGTGAATGATACCGCGCAAGGTATGCTGGAATGCGTTCCGCACAACATTGCCCAGGACTATACGTGCCGCGGCCTCCGGCAAAAGCATCCGGCAGGGGGCCGTTTCCAGAACGAACTTCAGATCTTTTTCAATATATAATTTATTTGTATCATGGACTATCTCCTTCAGCAGCGCATCGATATCCACCATGCCGGGCGCGGGCATTTCCGCCACATCCCGTCCAAGCCATAACAGCGTTTCCACCAGATGGGTCATGGTATGCCCGGCGCGGTCAATGCGCTGGACAATGGACTTTTCCATTTCCCGGTCCGCGCCGCGGCGGCTCATAATCTTTCGCAGCAGTTCCGTGGCCGCGAGCACAACGCTGATGGGCGTACGCAATTCATGGCTGCTGTACTGCAAAAACAGCCGTTCACGTTCCAGGCTTCGATGCTCGGCCACAAGGCCTTTCCGGATCAATGCGGCCAGGTTGTTCAATTCCGGATAGCAGAAATCCGGCGGCGCCTCTTTCAGGCGTTGCTCGTCCAGTTCGGCGGCCCAGTCCGCCAGGGCCCTGGCCGGACGGGAGACTTTCCTGATCAACAGGCGGGTGAACAGAAACAGCGCGGCTACCCCCTACCTCAACGCGCTCGGCAAGGCGGCGGCCTCAATGTCAGCCGCTACGGCAGCACCTCCAAGACTTACGGCAGCATGTTCTGGGCCGGTCTTCCGGTCAAGATCAGAAGCTTCGACCCCTGGAACATCGAACTTGATCTCAATTACGGCTATGTCGAAGAAATGGGCAAGTTCGACGTTCTCACACGCAATGACCCCAACGACATCCGTCGCGGCTCCACGTAACGTCAGGGCTGGCTGGTCAAGGCTCTTATCGGGGACAATCTGGACTGGGGCACTCCGGGCATCTTCGGCTGGTACGTCTCGGGCGATGACGGCAATATAAAGAACGGGTCCGAGCGGATGCCATCGGTCTGTCCCTATACCTTCCTGACATCCTTCATGGGAGACGGCAACCTCGCCTGGGGACCCGGCGGCGACTTTCTTGATCTGAACGATTCTTTGGCCGGAACCTGGGGCGCAGGTCTGCAACTGGCCGATATAAGCTTCACGGAAAAACTCACGCACACGTTGCGGGTGGCTTACTGGGGCGGCACAAACTCCCCTGCTATGGTCAAGTACATGGATACGGCCTACGCATGGGAGAGCACAAACAACCATTTTGAGGGTCCGTACATGACGAGCAATGACGGATTGCTCGAATTCAATCTCGTCAACATCTACAAAATGTACGAAAACTTCAACATCAATGTTGAACTTGGCTATATCGCAAACTTCATGGATGATAATACCTGGAAAAAGAACTACCTGGACTTTTATTCCTACGATGAACTGGATATATTGAAGATGCAGATCATCTTCACATATTCTTTTTATATAGTATTTTATATAATTATATGCAACATTATGTTATAATTGAACAGAGAAAAATAATATTTTGAACTCTATTTTTTGTGCATATTTCTTTTACAAAACATCTTTAGAACATTCAACGCTTGAAATACTCGTTTCCGGCGAACAAAGCCCGCCTACCCGCATTATGCGGCAAGGATTTGCAGTGCAGTTCACGCATTTTATGCGTGAACTGCACTGATTCTTCATCAAATCTGCCTGAAAATCATTTTACTCCTCCGTTCATGCAAGCACATACAAAGCAGGCGGCTCCGGCTGTATCCGCCAAGGATTTCAGCATCTGATTTCAACCGGAGCCGCCCTGTTTTTCCGCCTTTACTGGCCGTTCTGGACCAGATGCTGCAAAGCAGCAAGCTGATCGGCATGGGAGGCGCTGGCCGAGGCATCGGCAACCGCTGTCTCGGCAGGCGCGGCGGGTGCCGACTGCGCTGTGCCGGGACTTTCCTGCTGCGCCTGGCCGTGCGTATCCGGCGCGGCTACCGCAGCCGCGGTATGTACCGCGGCGCTCTCGTGGCCCAGGGCGGCTGCGGGCGTCTCAGCTCCCGCCTGCCCGCTTTCCTGCACGGCGGAGCTTCCGGCGTTCAGCGATTGCGCCGTCGGCGACGACGCGCCGGACGGGAACAGGCTGTCTTCGGCATCCTCGCTGAGGATGGGCTCCTTGTATGTGGAGGATTGGTCATGGAAGAAGCCCTCCGTCTCGCCGCCGTCCTGCGCGGCGGGCTGCGCCGCAGGGGACGCGCCGGTTTCATGGCCGGGGGAACTCTGCCCTTCCTGCGTGCTTGGGCTTGTCGCCGCGTTATCCCCCGCAACGGTCGCCATGTCCGCGCTGAAAAGGGAGTTATGCGTGCTTCCGCCGTCCAGCAGGTTATCCGCCACGGCATGGTCCAGTGCTTCCGTATCCGGCGCGACAGTGGCGGAAAGCACGGTTGCCGGTGCGCTGTCCCCGTGCGCGCTGTCCACCCCCAGGGAAGCCAGGGCCATGACTGCCGGAGCAGCGTCCGAGCCGTGGATGGTGAGCGTCAGGGTGTTGGTGGCCGTGCCCCCGTGCCCGTCATCCACAGTATAGGTAAAGACATCCTGAAGCGAGAGGCCCAGGCCGAGATTCTTCACCTCGGTCTGATTGTCGTGCAGGGTGTAGACATAGGAGCCGTCCGCCTGGAGCGTGAGGTCGCCGTACAGGCCGTGGGTTTCATGCTGGGGCACATAGGTCGGCAGATCATGGATGTCCGGGTCGTGCGGGGTGGGCAATATCCCCTCAAGCCCGTGGCCCGAGGATCCGCTCAGAACCGTCGTCACCGAAAGATCGACATTGGCCGCGGCAACCGTGGGCGCGTCGTTCTGCCCGTTGATGGTAATCTTGATCACCGTGCTTGCCGAGCCGCCGTGACCGTCCACGACAGTGACCGGGAAGGATTCGGTGAGGGTTTCGCCCACGCCGAGCCCCAGCACGGCCGAGGAATGCTGGTCAAGCACATAGGAATAGGAACCGTTGGCGTTGACGATCAGGGTACCGTAACTGCCCGTTGTGCTGCCGGGCTCGCAGTGCGGCGTATCGTGGCTGTCCGGGTCCGTGATGTTCAGCAGGCCCGAGACGATGCTGCTGCCGTGCTCCGCGATGGAAAGTGCCACCGGCAGCACCTGCGGCGCGTCGTTGGTTCCGTTGATGGCAATAGAGATGGTGCTTGTGGCGGTCTTGCCCAGGGAATCCGTGGCCGTAAAGGTGAAGGTTTCCGTGAGCTTCTCACCCACGCCCAGCGCCACGACAGCGGACAGACCGGTATTCAACTGATAGTTATACGTGCCGTTGGCCTGAAGCGTCAGGCTGCCGTACAGACCCACACCCAGGCCCAAGCCCGCGTTGTCCACCAGGGAGTAAGCCACGTTGCCCACGGCATTCAGTGGAGCCGTCACTGCCCCGACCACATTGGACGCCGTGTCCACCAGCCCGGTGGTGACCGCATCCAGTGAAAGCAGGCTGCCGAGGCCGCCTTTGATGGTTATGGTCAGGGTGTTGGAGGCCGTGCCGCCGTGACCGTCCGTCACGGTATAGGTGAAGGTGTCGGTCAGCTTCTGGTTGAGAAGCAGGCCGACCACAGCCAGCAGGCCGGTGTTCAGAGTATATACATAGGTGCCGTCGGCATTGAGCGTCAATCTGCCGTAGCTGCCGGGCACATTGACTTTAGGAGTGAAGGTCAGGGTGTCGCTGACGATATGGTCCAGATCGTTGTCCGGGTCCGTAGGCGTGACGAGCCGCCCGCTGAGGGTGGCGTCGGTCTTGACCATGATGCCCGTGGAAGCGCCCACTGAAGGCGCGTCGTTGGTGCCGTTGATGGTCAGGGTCAGGATGTTGGCTGTGGTGCCCCCATGGCCGTCGGAAACCACAAACGTGAAGGAATCGGTGAGCTTTTCGCCCACGCCCAAGCCCTGCACCGCGGGCAGCCCGTTATTCAGTTTGTAGGTGTAGTTGCCCGAGGCGTCCAGGGTGAGCGTGCCGTACAGGCCCGCCGCATTGGTCTGCGTGGTGAATGTCAGGGTGTCATGGATATCCGCGTCCACCGGCGTGGGCAGCTTGCCGGTGACCGTGGCCGCATCCTCAAAGATGGAGGCCGTGGCCGCGGCCACGGTGGGTATATCGTTGGTGCCGTTGATGGTCACGGTCAGGGTGTTGGAGGCCATGCCGCCGTGCCCGTCGGACACCCTGAAGGTGAAGGTATCGGTGAGCTTTTCCCCTACTCCCAGGCCCTGCACCGCAGGCAAGGCATTATTCAGGGTGTAGGTGTAATTGCCGTTGGCATCCAGCGTAAGCGTGCCGTACAGGCCCGCCGCGTTGGTCTGGGCAATGAACGCCAGGGTATCATGGATATCCGCGTCCACCGGCGTGGGCAGCTTGCCGCTGATGCCGGCCGTATCCTCAAAGATGGCGGCCGCGGCCGCGGCCACCGTGGGTACGTCATTGCTGCCGTTGATGGTCAGGGTCAGAGTGCTGGAAGCCGTGCCGCCGTGCCCGTCCGAGATTTTGAAGGTGAAGGTGTCGGTGAGTTTTTCACCCACGCCCAGGCCCTGCACCGCGGGCAGGGCATTGTTCAGGGTGTAGGTATAATTGCCGCCGGCGTCTATGCTCAACGTGCCGTAGAGCCCCAACGCGGCGGTTTGCGGCACGAAACTCACCACATCATGCAGATCCGGATCCACCGGCGCGGGCAGTTTCCCGCTGACAGTGGCCGCATCCTCAAAGATGGCGGCCGTGGCCGCGGTCAGCACGGGCACGTCGTTAGCGCCGTTGATGGTCACGGTCAGGGTGTTGGAGGCCGTGCCGCCGTGCCCGTCCGAGACTTTGAAGGTGAAGGTATCGGTAAGCTTTTCCCCTACTCCCAGGCCCTGCACCACGGGCAAGGCGTTGTTCAGGGCATAGGTGTAATTACCCGAGGCGTCCACCGTAAGCGTGCCGTAGAGCCCCAATGCGGCGGTTTGCGGCACAAAACTCATCACATCATGCAGATCCGGATCCACCGGCGTGGGCAATTTGCCGCTGATGCCGGCCGTATCTTCGATAATGGAGGCCGCGGCCGAAGCCACCGTGGGCAGGTCGTTAGTGCCGTTGATGGTCAGGGTCAGAGTGTTTGTGGCCGTGCCGCCGTGATTGTCCGACACAGTGAAGGTGAAGGTGTCGGTGAGTTTTTCACCCACGCCCAGGCCCTGCACCGCGGGCAGCGCGTTGTTCAGAGTATAGGTGTAATTGCCGCCGGCATCTATGCTCAGCGTGCCGTAGAGCCCCAATGCGGCGGTTTGCGGCACGAAACTCACCACATCATGCAGGTCCGGGTCCACAGGCACGGGCAGCGTGCCGCTGACGCCGACCGCGTCCTCGATGATGGAAGCCGTAGCCGCCCCCACACCGGGCAGATCGTTGGTGCCGTTGATAGTCAGCGTCAACGTATTGGAAACCGTGCCGCCGTGCCCGTCCGACACCGTAAACGTGAATGTATCGGTGAGCTTTTCACCCACGCCCAGACCCTGCACCACGGGCAAGGCATTATTCAGGGTGTAGGTATAATGCCCGGCAACGTCCAGAGTGAGTTTGCCGTAACTGCCCACCACATTGCTCTGGGCGATGAACGTCAGGACATCATGGATATTCGGATCCGTGGGCACAGGCAAATCGCCGCTGACGCTGACCGCATCCTCAAGAATCACGGCTGTGGCCGCGGCCACCGTGGGTGCCTGGTTGCTGCCGCTGATGCTCATGGTCACAACAGCGGAAGCCGTGCCGCCGTGTCCGTCGGACACGGTGACCGTAAAGGCGTCGGTCAGGCTTTCGCCGGATCCCAGGCCCTGCACCACGGGCAGAGAGGTGTTCAAGGTATAGGCATAGTGGCCGTCGGCACTCAGAGTGAACGTGCCGTAACTGCCCGGCGCATTGGTCTGCGGGGTGAAACTGACCACATCGTGCACATCCGCATCCGTGGGCAGAGACAGCGTGCCGCTGGTAATGGCGCTGTCTTTGGCAATGCCCAAGATTGTCGGGACCAGCACGGGCGCGTCGTTGGTGCCGTTGATGGTCAGGGTCAGGCTATTGCTAGCCGTGCCCCCGTGGCCGTCGGAAACCGTGAAACTGAACGTGTCGGTGAGTTTTTCTCCCACGCCCAGGCC
>NZ_JAGZUV010000042.1:0-27297 GCF_018379785.1 Desulfovibrio sp. | reverse complement strand
CGCCAGATGACGCAGCCAGCGCATAAAAGGCTGGTTTTGACGGATTATCACGGCAAATAAGAGGTCTACAAAGGCTGGAATTAGATGCGTCTGCCCTGCCCCTCCTCAGGCGTGTCCTTGCCCGTAAACGCGCGATGAGCTATCCTGGCAAGGAACCCAGGGGGCGGATATGCGCAGACGCGACTTCTTAAAGGCGGCCTTCACGGCGGCGGCCCTGACAGCCTCTTCTCCTTCCGCCCTGCTGGCGGCGGCGCGGAAAACGCCGCAGGTCGACGGGACGGTTCCCGCGGCCGGTTCCGACAGTGAATTTGTGGATTCCCATCTGCATTACCTGGATTTTCTCCAGGGCACGGACGGCCTGGAAGCCCTGACCAAAGCCATGGACAAGGTCTGCGTGGGCCGCGCCGTGCTGTTCGGCATGCCCATGATCAAGCAGTGGGATCCCTCAGCGCCGCAAAAGCCCAAATACTACATGTCCAACGACTCCCGCTGCTATTACTACAGCGGTACGGACTTCCTGCTGCTCAAGCATCTCGGCGAAGCGCCGGAACACGTGCGCCGGCGCTTTCTGCCTTTTGTGTGCGGCGTCAATGCCAACGACATGAATGCCGCGCCTCTGCTGCGCCGCCTGCTGGAGGAATTTCCCGGCCGGATCGCGGGCATCGGCGAAATCATGTGCCGCCACGACGACCTCACGGCCCTGACCTACGGCGAGCCACCGCGCGCCGACAATCCGGCCATGCTGCCGGTCTATGATCTGGCCGCCGAAATGCGCATGCCGGTGCTTATCCACCACAACATCGCCCCGTCCTACGCCCGGGAGCCCCTCTACCTTCAGGAAATGGAAAACGCCCTGCGCCACAACCGCAAGGCCAGGATCATCTGGGCTCATGTGGGCGTCTCGCGCCGGGTGGAGGTGCTCAATCTGCCGGAAATCGCCGACAACGCATTGCAGCGGCACAAGAATCTTTATTTCGACATTTCCTGGCTGGTGTTTGAAAATTACATCGCCAGGGATGACGCCTCGCTGGACGTCTGGGCCGCGCTGCTCAGCCGCCACCCGGACAGATTCATGATCGGCACGGACGTGGTGGGCCACTGGGAGACGTATCCCCGCAACATCACCAAGTACCGCCCTCTGCTGGCCCGGCTCAGCCCGGAAACCGCCGCCGGAGTGTCGCGGGGCAACATTCTGCGCCTGGTGCGCACCTACTGACAGCCCATGCCGGACGCCGCCCGGCCGAATTTTTTGCGGCGGCATGTTTTCAGGAGCAACGTATGGCCCAGAGTTCCCCGACGCCTTTTCTGCCCACGGATCTCTACGGCGTGATCGGCTGGCCCCTGGCCCAGAGCCTTTCACCACTGCTGCACAACAGTGGTTTCCAGGCGCTGGGCATTCCGGCTGTCTATCTGCGCTGGGAAGTGCCGCCGGAACGCCTGGCCGCTTTTGTGGACAGCGTGCGCCTGCTGGGCATCCGGGGCTGCTCGGTGACCATTCCGCACAAAATGGCCCTGCTGCCCCTGCTGGACAGGATCAGCGAGCAGGCGGAACTGGCCGGGGCGGCCAACACCATCTATTGGGACGGCGAAGCCCTCTGCGGTGAAAATACCGACGTGAGCGGCTTTCTGGCCCCGCTGGCGGGCGTGCCCCTGGAAACCGTGGACGCGCTCCTGCTGGGCGCGGGCGGCGCGGCCCACGCCGTGGCCGCCGGGCTGCGTCTGCGCCGTTGCCGCACGGTCTTTGCGGCAACGCCTTCCAACCGCAGCCACCTGCCCCTGGCCGAGCGCTTCGGCTTTACGCCCGTGCCCTGGGAGCAGCGCCACGATGTGCCCGCCGGCCTGATCATCAACGCCACGCCCTTGGGCATGCGCGGCAAATATGAGGAAGAAAGCCCCTATGATTTCGGCCTGGCCGCGCCCGGCCATGTCGCATCCGCGATAGACGGAGCGGGCGGGAATCCCTACGGTGACGGCAGCACGGTGGGCCTGGCCTACGATATCGTTTACAACCCGCTGGAAACCCGCTTTCTGCGCGAGGCGCGGCAGGCCGGGCGGCGTTGCGTCACGGGCCTGGAAATGTTCTTCGGCCAGGGCGACGCCCAGTTCCGGCTCTGGACCGGCAGGCCCCTGCCCGCCGCGTCCCGGCAGGCTCTGGAAGCCGCCCTGTACGGCGCGCACTGAGATATATTTCAATAACGGAAGCACCCCATGAAGATTCTGGTTCTGCACGGCGTCAACCTGAACATGTTCGGCAAACGCGACCCGGCCCATTACGGCACGGCCACCCTGGCGGACATCGACGCCGCCCTGGCGGAGTTGGCCAAGGAACTGGGCGTGGAGCTGGAAACCTTCCAGACCAACCACGAAGGGGAAATGGTGGAACGCATCCACCGCGTCCCTGACGAGGGCACCCGGGCCGTGCTCATCAACGCCGGCGCCTGGACCCATTACAGTTACGCCATTGCGGACGCGCTCGCCATTCTCGGCGTGCCCGTGGTGGAAGTGCATATGTCCAATGTGCATGCGCGCGAAGCTTTCCGCCACGAGTCCGTCCTCTCGGCGGTCAGCGCGGGCAGCATCGCCGGTTTCGGCGTGCAGAGCTATCTTCTGGGCCTGCGCGCGGCCTGGAATCTGGCTCAAAATACGCGTGATACCAGGAGGTTGTGAAAGAAAAGATTTTATATTTGACTTTTCCCGGCCAGCACCTAGATTTTTACTATATTCTCCTGTAGATACCAAAAAAAATTCGGCTTTCATCCGCCCTGTCCTTCAGCCTCTAACCAGAGAGTTGTCATGAACGACGCCATCAACCTGAGCCGGATGCGCGACGCCGCCTTTACGGCGGAAGTGGAGGCGCAAAGCGGCCAAAACGTTTCTACCTGCTACCAGTGCGGCAACTGCACCGCCGGCTGCCCGGCAGGTTTTGTCTACGACCGGCAGGTCAATCAGATCATGCGCGGCGTGCAGCTCGGCCTGAAAGATGAGGTGCTCAATTCGCGCTCTATCTGGTTGTGCCTGTCCTGTTCCACCTGTTCCCTGCGCTGCCCCAACAATATCGACGTGGCGGCGGTCATGGAGACCCTGCGGCACATGGCCCGCAAAGAGGGCCGGGTGGCCGTGCCCAAGGTGGAAAAATTCTGGTTCTCCTTTCTCGACACCGTGCGCGCCTTCGGCCGCACTTACGAGATCGGCACCATGGCGCTGTACATGATGCGCTCCATGCGCCTGTTCACCGACCTGGATCTCGCGCCCGAGGCGCTGAAGAAGAAAAAGCTGGGCTTCAAGCCCCACGCCATCCCCGGCGGCGGGGCCGACGCCGTGGCCCGGATCATGCAGCGCTATAAGGAGCGCGCCAAACGCGAGGGGGTGCGGCCATGAAGTTTTCCTACTATCCCGGCTGTTCGGCCAAAGGCTCCTCGGCGGATTATGAAAAATCCACCCAGGCCGTATGCGCGGCTCTGGGCATGTATCTCGAGGAACTGCCCGGCTGGAACTGCTGTGGTTCCACCCCGGCCCACGCCGTGGACACCGAGCTTTCCGCGGCCCTCTGCGTCCGCAATCTGGACATCGCGGCCCGCGAGCAGGCCGAAACCGTGCTGACGCCCTGCCCCAGCTGCCTGTCCAATCTGCGCCACGCGGCCAAGCGCATGGAAAATCCCGAGTTCCGCGCGCGCGTGGACGAGCTGCTGGACAGCCCGGCGGCGGCGCAGTTTCCTCCGGTCACCTCGGTAATGCAGGGCATTGCCCAGGTTTACGACGCCGATGCCATTGCCGCCATGGTGAAAAAGAGCCTCAAGGGCGTCAAGCTGGCCGCCTATTACGGCTGCCTGATGAGCCGCCCGCCGGAAATCATGGACTTCGGGGACCCGGAAAATCCCACCCTTATGGAAAGCCTGCTTTCCGCCTGCGGCGCGGAAATGGTGGATTTTCCGCTCAAGACCGTCTGTTGCGGCGCGTCCTTCGGCATTCCCGAACGGGCCATGACCGCGCGCAATTCGGGCCGCATTCTGGAGCTGGCCACGCGAATGGGCGTGGACGCCGTTGTGGTGGCCTGTCCGCTCTGCCAGATGAACCTGGATCTGCGCCAGAAACAGGCCGCCAAGGAGGCCGACGCCTTCTTCCGCATGCCCGTGCTCTACTTCACCCAGATGATGGGCCTGGCCTTCGGCATCGCCCCCGAGCACCTCGGCCTTGAAAAACTCCGCGTCAGCGCCGACGATCTGCTGCGCAAAATTGACAGCGCGCAGGCCGGCGAAGGAGACAGATCATGAGAATAGGCGTCTTTATCTGCCATTGCGGCAGCAATATCGGCGGCACTGTGGACTGCGCCAAAGTGGCTGAAATCGCCCGCGGTTTTCCGGACGTGGTCTATGCCGACGACCCCATGTACACCTGCGCCGAGCCGGGCCAGGCCGCCATTGAGGCCGCCATCCACGAGCACAAGCTGGACGGCGTGGTGGTGGCCTCCTGTACGCCGCGCATGCACGAGCCCACCTTCCGCCGCACCGTGGAACGGGCCGGGCTCAACCGCTACATGTTCGAAATGGCCAACATCCGCGAGCACGTCTCCTGGATCGGCAAGGACAAGGAAGCCAACACCAACAAGGCCGCCGAACTGGTGCTCCTGGCCGTGGAAAAGTTGCGCAACGACAAGCCCCTGCAGGCCAAATCCTTCGACGTGACCAAAAAGGTGCTGGTCATCGGCGGCGGCGTGGCGGGCATCCAGGCCGCCCTGGACTGCGCCGACGGCGGCGTGCCGGTGATCCTGGTGGAGCGCGAAGCCACCATCGGCGGCAAGATGGCCAAGCTGGACAAGACCTTCCCCACCGTGGACTGCTCGGCCTGCATTCTGGGCCCCAAGATGGTGGACGTGGCCCAGCACCCCAACATCACCCTCTACGCCTACTCGGAAGTGGAGGACATCTCGGGCTATGTGGGCAACTTCACAGTGAAGATCCGCAAGAAGGCCGCCTACGTGGACTGGAGCAAATGCACGGGTTGCGGGGCCTGCACCGAAAAATGCCCCAGCAAGAAGACGCCCGACGCCTTCAATGAGTTTACCGGCCCCACCACGGCCATCACCATCGCCTTCCCGCAGGCCATTCCCAAAAAGGCGGTCATCAACGCCGCGCACTGCCGCCAGTTCGTCAAGGGCAAGTGCGGCGTCTGCGCCAAGATCTGCCCCACCGGGGCCATCCAGTACGACATGCAGGACGAGATCGTCACCGAGGAAGTGGGCTCCATCGTGGCGGCCACGGGTTACGATCTCATGGACTGGACCGTGTACGAGGAATACGGCGGCGGCAGATATCCCGACGTGATCACCTCGCTGCAGTACGAACGCCTCTTGTCCGCCTCCGGCCCCACGGGCGGCCACATCCTGCGCCCCTCGGACGGCCGCGAGCCGCAGAAGGTGGTCTTCATCCAATGCGTGGGCTCGCGTGACAAATCCATCGGGCGGCCCTACTGCTCGGGCTTCTGCTGCATGTACACGGCCAAGCAGGCCGTGCTGACCAAGGACCACATCCCTGATTCCCAGTCCTACGTCTTTTACATGGACATCCGCGCGCCGGGCAAGATGTACGACGAATTCACCCGCCGGGCCATGGAGGAATACGGCACGGAGTACATCCGGGGCCGCGTTTCGAGCATCTACCCCGACGGCAACGGCCAGTACGTGGTCATGGGCGTGGACACCCTGCTGGGCGAGCCCGTGGAGATCAAGGCCGACCTGGTGGTCCTGGCCGTGGGCATCGAAGCCAGCAAGGGCTCGCCCCAACTGGCCGAAAAGCTGCGCATCTCCTACGACCACTACGGCTTCTTCATGGAAAGCCATGTAAAGCTCAAGCCTGTGGAAACCAATACCGCCGGCGTGTTCCTGGCGGGCGTCTGCCAGGGGGCCAAGGACATTCCGGCCTCCGTGGCCCAGGGCTCGGCGGCGGCGGCCAAAGTGCTGGCGCTCTTCGCCCGCGACAAGCTGGAGAGCGACCCGCAGATCGCCCAGGTGGACATCCGCCGTTGTGTGGACTGCGGCAAGTGCATCCGCTGCTGCCCCTTCGGGGCCATCAAGGAAGTGGAGATCCGCGGCGAGCAGAAAGCCCAGGTCATTGAGACCGTCTGCCAGGGCTGCGGCCTGTGCACGGCCACCTGCCCGCAGGGCGCCATCCAGCTCTCCCACGCCACCGACAACCAGATTCTTGCGGAGGTGAACGCGCTATGCCAGTGCTGAACGGCAAAGAACTGCGGATTGTGGGTTTTCTCTGCAACTGGTGCTCCTACGGCGGCGCCGACACGGCGGGCGTGGCCCGAGCCGGGCAGCCCACGGACCTCAGAATCATCCGCGTGCCCTGTTCGGGCCGCATCGACCCGCTCTTCATCGTCAAGGCCCTGCTCAACGGCGCGGACGGCGTGCTGGTTTCCGGCTGCCACCCGCGTGACTGCCACTACGCCGCGGGCAACTTCTACGCCCGCCGCCGTCTGGAAGTGCTCAAACAGTTTCTGCCCGTGCTGGGCATTGACGAGCGGCGCTTCGAGTACACCTGGGTTTCGGCCTCCGAAGGCCAGCGCTGGCAACAGGTGGTCACGGTCTTTACCGACCGCATCCACAAGCTGGGCCCCGCGCCCCGCCTGGAGGACGCCGAGCCCCTGCTGAAGATCGCGGACATGGCCCTGACCTCGTTGCGTCCCCTGGGCACCGGCCAAAACGCCGCCCTGGATCAGCTCAAGGAAGCCATCAAGGCCAAGTTGCCGGAACTGGACTGCGTCATCGGCTGGCAGCAGGGCTATGACGGCGCGCACACCGTGCCCCTGTTCATGAAGACCCCGGAAGACGTGGACAAACTGGTCTGGGGGCCTTTCAACGTCAATAACCCGGCCGTCTACCTGCCCTCCTTCAAGGGCAAGAAGGTGGGCATCGTGGTCAAGGGCTGCGATTCGCGCTCGGTGGTGGAACTGTTGCAGGAAAACCTGATCAAGCGCGAGGACGTGACCATTTTCGCCCTGCCCTGCGAAGGGACGCTGGATATGGCCCGCGTCAACCAAGAGCTGGGCCGCTACACCAAGATCGACAAGGTGGCCTATGACGAGGCCGGGGTGACCATCACGGCCGACGGCAAGGAACACCGTTTCTGCATGACCGACTTCGCCCAGGGCAAATGCTACGGCTGCACCACGCCCATGGCCGTGCTGGCCGACACGAGCGCGGGCGAGCCGGTCAAGGTGGAGCCCGGCGCGTACACTCCGCCGGAACTGGCCCTGCTGGATTCCATGAGCCTTGAGGAGCGCATGGCCTTCTGGCGCGGCCAGATGGAGCGCTGCCTGCGCTGCTACGCCTGCCGCAACGCCTGTCCCATGTGCGTGTGCCGCGATTTCTGCGTTTCCGACAGCCGCGACCCGCACTGGATGAGCCAGGAGGACAGCACGCGCGAAAAACTCTTCTTCCAGACCATCCACGCCCTGCACCTGGCCGGGCGCTGCACGGGCTGCGGCGAGTGCCAGCGGGCCTGCCCGGTGGGCATCCCGATCCTGGCCCTGCGCCAGCAGATCGCCCGCGCCGTCAGCCGGCTCTTCGACGACTACAAGGCCGGCCTTGACCCCGCCGCCGTGCCGCCGTTGCTGGGCTATGAACTGGAAGAAAAGAACATTCATGAGAGGGACTGGAAATGAGCACTACCCGCTTTGTCACATCCGACGGCCTGCCCGGCCTTCTGGCCTTCCTCTCGCAAAACGGCCGCCGCGTGCTGGTGCCGGTGGAAAAACCGGCCAACAAGCGCTCCGTGGTCTACGAGCCCTGGAGCCGGGGCATGCCCTTCACTCTGGAAAAGGCCACCGTGCCGCCCAAGGCGGCGGTACTGCCCCAGTGTGAAACCCTGGTGAGCTATAAAAAAAGCAAGGACCCGGAAAATCCCGAACGCGTGACCATGAGCCTGGACGACAGCATTGAGGCCCAGCCCACGGTGGTCTTCGCCTGCCGCCCCTGCGACGCGCGCGGTTTTTCCGTGCTGGACCGGCCCTACCTGCAAGGTCCTTTCGCCGATCCCTATTACAAGGCTCGGCGCGAGGCGCTCACGGTGGTCACCATCACCTGCGCCTCCGGCTGCAACACCTGTTTCTGCCACTGGGTGGGCGGCGGTCCTTCCTCCCCCGAGGGATCGGATGTGCTGATGACCGAGATTGAAGGCGGCTACGTGCTTCAGGCCGTGACGCCCAAGGGCGAGGAACTGCTGGCCGCCTCGGATCTGCCCGACGGCGCGGAACAGTTCCCCTTGGCCGAGGCCGCGCGCAAAGCCGCCTGGGCCACCCTGGAACCCGCGCCCAACATCAAGGGCGCGCCGGAAAAACTGGCGGCCCTGTTCGCCGATACGGAGTTCTGGCAGAGCCAGACCGACCGCTGCCTGTCCTGTGGGGCCTGCACCTACTTCTGCCCCACCTGCTATTGCTTCAGCATCACGGACGAAGGCGAAGGCCTGAGCGAAAAGGGCGGACGCCGCCTGCGCAGCTGGGACAACTGCATGTCCTCGCTGTTCACCCGCGAGGCCAGCGGCCACAACCCGCGCATGCTCAAAGCCTTCCGCATGCGCAACCGCGTGTCGCACAAGTTCTCCACCTATCCTGAAAACTGGGGGGCATTCTCCTGCAACGGCTGCGGCCGCTGCATCAGCAACTGCCCTGTTTGCCTGGATATCCGCGCCATAGTGCTCGCCGCGCTCAACGCAGACCAGGCTACCGCCGAGTAGAGGAGCTGACGCATGGCTACCAAGAAAACTTCCGGCAAAGCCAAAACCGCATCCAAGACGGCCGCCAAGGCCGCTCCCAAAACCGCGCCCAAGGAAGCTCCCAAGGCCGCCGCGCCCAAAAAGGAAGCGGCCCCGAAGCCCCGGCCCGCCGAAGTCCCCGCGTCCGCCCAGCCGGTTTCTCCGGCCGTGCGCCCGGAGACGGACCTTGTGGCGCATGAGGAGCACGTCCCTGTGGTCAGAGAAGAAGGCGAACTGGCCGTCAAGGAAAGCGCCGTTCCGGCCGTGGAAGAGTCCGCCGGAACCTCGGTTCCCGAAGCCGCCCCCGCGCCCGGGGCTGAGTCCAAAGCCAAGGCGGCCCCTAAAGCTCCCGCGGGCGGCAAGGGCATGCTGCGGGAAATCTCGCCCCGGCCCAAGCCCCAGGGCAATCCTTATAAACCCATGCCCGCCACTGTGGCCGAAGTCATCCAGGAAACCGGCAATATCAAGACCCTGCGCGTGATTCTGGACAATGCCGAAGACATGGAATCCTTCACCTACGAGCCGGGCCAGGTGGGCCAGCTCTCGGTGTTCGGCGCGGGCGAATCCACCTTTGTCATCAATTCCCCGCCGTCGCGGAAGGACTATCTGCAATTCTCGGTCATGCAGGCCGGTGAAGTGACCGCCGCCATCCATCGCCTGTCGCCCGGCGACAAGGTGGGCGTGCGCGCCCCGCTGGGCAACTTCTTCCCCTACAATGACTGGAAGGGCAAGGACATCTTCTTCGTGGGCGGCGGCATCGGCATGGCCCCCATCCGCACCATCATGCTGCATCTGCTGGAACGCAAGGCGGACTACGGCAAGATCAGCCTGCTCTACGGCGCGCGCTCGCCCCGGGACATGGCCTTCAGCTATGAGCTTGAAGACTGGCTGCGGCGCCCCGACCTGGACTGCACCCTGTGCATCGACGCCCCCTTTGAGGGCTGGGAGCACAAGGTGGGCCTGATCCCCAACGTGCTGCTGGAGCTGAATCCCGATCCGGCCAATTGCGTGGCCGTGCTCTGCGGGCCGCCGATCATGATCAAGTTCACGGTGCAGGCTCTGCAAAAGTTGAACTTCGCGCCGGAGAACATCGTTACCACCTTGGAAAAGCGCATGAAATGCGGCATCGGCATCTGCGGGCGCTGCAATATCGGCGGCCGCTACGTCTGCGTGGACGGGCCGGTGTTTACCTGGAAGGAATTGCAGGAGCTGCCCCCGGAGCTTTAGAGCATTTAACCCTGAACCGCTCTGGACATTCGCCCTGTTGCCCGCTGACGAGGCGAACAAAAAACAAAGGCCTGACCGCTTCCCACGGCCGCCGGAGAATCTCCGGCGGCCGTGGCATATCCGCCTGTTGACAGATGCGGGCTCGTGGGTAATGGAAGAAAAGGCACAACGTTCCATCCAAGGGAGAAAGAATGAAAAAACTGTTTATCCTCTGCTGCCTTATGTTGACCCTGCCCACAGGGGCCCAGGCCGCGGACGAAAAAATCGACCCGTCCAATTTCATCTGCGCGGAACTGGTGGCCCTTTCCAGCACGTCCGGCCAGCCGCCGCTGTTCGAGGGCCTGCAGATCGACGGTTATGCCGCCGCCGCGCAGGGCAAGGCCGTGGCCGATCCGGACATCATGGCTCCGCTGCTGGAGCAGGTCTATGCGGCCTGCCAGGCCAAGCCCACGGAAAAGGTGGTCACTCTCTGGCAGGAAGCCCGCAAGAACCAGCCCGTGGCCGCCGACGGCCCGTGGCGCGCGGACAAGACCACCTGCAAAGACTACAGCGCCAATGAAGACGACGGCAGCGGCTTTGTGATCTGGCTGGACGGCTATAACCGCCAGAAGAGCGGCAAGTCCGGCTCGGTGCTGGAAAGCGACGACACGCTCAAGGCGTATTTGAATGCCTGCTCCCAAAAGCCCGAGGCCCTGATGCTCGACGTTATGAAGGAAAGCGTCAAATAAATCCTTCCCAACGCCTGACCATGTCGAAGGCCGTGACCGCAGCGGGAGACGCAATACGCTCTCCCACCCGGTCACGGCCTTTTCAACATCTAGTGTCTCATTTGAAAAATCCGACACGCAAAACCCGTAAGGCGTTACGGCGGAGTAAGCATGCCTTTGACTTTGAAATGCATAACATCAAAGTTGACCTGTTCTAAAGCTGTGACGCTGCTCTCGCGGCCGCCGTGCATTTGCCCATTTTCAATGTGAAAATGTCTGAAGGGGGAAATATGCGGAACATCCCGGTGCTGTGCGCCTTCCTGCTCTTCCTGCCGCTGGCGGCATTCCCCCAAAGCGCGCCGCCTGGCGCCGCCGGGGCATATTCCTTCTCAAATCCGGCCACAGCCATGTGCGCGGCCTGGGCCAAACCCGCTCTTTCGCCGGGCGGCGAAAAAATGCGCCGTTTCCTGGAGGCGCTGGAGCTGGACGCCCATGTCAGCGCCCGGCACGGGGGCACGGGCTTCAACCCGCGCGATCTGGAGGCCCTCCTGGCCCGCGCGGAGCGGATCTGTTCCGCCCATCCCGAACGCGGGTTGGCCGAAGTCTGGCGAGAACAGAAAAAAACCTGGCATCGCGGCCCCTGGAAAACAACCACAACCAGTTGCCGGGATATCCTTGCTGCGGGCGATCATAATGAGGACGCCTTCTTTTTCGGCATCTGGCTCTACGCCTATGATCAGGCCAAGGACGGCAACAACATCCGGGAAGCCCTGCGCAGCACGCCCACCGGGGCGGCTGAACTGGTCTGGGAGGAATGCGCGCGCACGCCCGACGCGCCGCTTCTGGGCGTGCTGCGGCGCATGCAGGGGAAATGACACGGCTTGCGGAAGATTTCGGAAGCCGCTCAGAGCAGGGTCATATAGATGGGAATGGTCAGCGCCGAAAGCAGGGTGGACAGGGAGACCATCAGCGCGCCGAATTCCGGGTCCGTGCGGTAATAGGCGCTGAGGATGGCCGCCTGCATCAGCACCGGCAGCGAGGCCTGCATGATGAAGACCTTGCCCATAAGCTCCGGTATGGGAAAAAGAGGCACGAGCAAAAGCACCACCAGAGGGCTGACCACCAGGCGGCCGACCAGGGCCAGAACCAGGTCCCGGTCGAGCTTGAGATGGCGCAGGTCCATGGTTTGCAGGGTGACGCCGATGAACAGCAGAGCCAGGGGCGTGGTCAGATTGCCCAGGTATTTGGCCGCATCCAGCAGAAAGCGCGGCAGATCCACCTTGAACATCACCAGGGCCAGGCCGGTCAGAAAACCCAGCATGGGCGGTGAAAAAATATGCCGGACATTGTCGCAGAGCCGTGTCCGTTCCCGGCCCTCCCCGCAGCCGTCGCTGCTGATGGCGTAGTTGCCCACGGTCCAGAAAAAAATGGTGCTGGCAAAGTAATAGAGCAGCACATAGGGCAGGGATTCCTCCCCGAACAGGGCCAGATTGACCGGAATGCCCACAAAGATGGTATTGGAATTGGAAACACAGGCGCAGAACAGGCCGAAGTGCTTCCGCTGCACGTGAGCGATTCTGCCCACCACCCAGGCCAGACTGAAAGTGATGATCAGGGAGGTGAAGGGCAGCAGCGCGCCGTAGAGCATGTGCAGCAGATGGTCGCGGTCAAAGGACTGCAACAGCGTGCACATCAGAAAAGGCGGCAGGGCCACATAGGTTACCAGTCTGGGCAGGAGCATCTGGCTTTCCGTGGAAAACCAGCCCTTCCAGGCCAGCGCATAGCCCACCGCCACGACCAGCAGCAGGCCGAAAATTCCCCCCAAGGCGTGCAGAAAAACCATAGAGGTTTCTTAGCGGCTTTTGCGGATTCCGTAAACAGCGGGGCGCGGCCGCGGTTCTGAGGCGTCGCTCCATGCCCCGACAGCACTACGCCTCGGCCCCCTTGGACAGGCGGATATATATCGAACCGTGTGCCGCCGCAGCCGTTAAAAAAGTGCGCAAAAAATTTGTGTAAACGGCCAATCAGTTTACCCCGAACCGGCGGGCGGATAGCGGCCGCCGCCTGAAAGAAATATGCACCTCGCCAGCGACGGAACCGGCCCAATCCGCCCTTGAGCGCCAGGAGCACAAATACAATTCCCGCTCCCCGCTGATCGCAAAATTCTGGCGCGCCAACCGGCAGCGGGCAATTTCTTTTTTTGGCTACCCGCCGGAAATCCGGAAGCTGATCTATACGACAACTGCCGTTGGATCATTGAAGATGTGCCTGCGTCACGTGACCAAAACCCAAGGGGCCTTCCTTCACGATGAGGCCGTTTTCAAAATCTTCCGGCTGGCGCTCCTGGACATCGGCAAAACATGAACGATGCCCGACAGACTAGAATTTGAGGACAGGTTTCCAGCTTACTATAAAAGCCGATTGCATAAAGCTATGGGCATCCTTTCGGACCCAATGGCAAAATTAGGCAAAAAAAAGATAACATTGTGCCTTCATCATAAGGAATTATCCTCATAGTTTGTAGCGAGCATTTCAGGTGGTACATACTCTAGAGATAGGAGAGGTAAGATGGAAATTCGATTTGACGGGCAGGTGGCCTTGGTAACGGGTGCGGCGAAAGGCATGGGGCTTGCCGCTGCGCGAGCCTTTGCCAAGTCCGGCGCTGCGGTTGCCATGGCTGATATGGATGCGGAAGCCGTCGGCAAAGAAGCGCAAGCGCTGGTGAAAGCCGGGGGCAAAGCTCTGGCCGTTACCTGCGACGTCGCTGATGAAGCCCAGGTACGGGATATGGTAGCAGCCGCCATCAGGGCGTTTGGCCGTCTGGATGCGGCGTTCAATAATGCGGGCATCCAGAGTCCTGTGACGGATACGGCCGAACTGGAGTCCGCAGAGTTTGACCGCGTTATTTCGGTCAATCTCCGCAGTGTCTGGCTCTGCATGAAGTATGAACTTCTGGAGATGCGCAAACAGGGAAGCGGCGCCATTGTCAACAACTCTTCCCTGGGCGGATTGGTGGGCCTTCCGGGACGGGCCGCATACCATGCGGCCAAACACGGCGTACTGGGCCTCACCAAGAGCGCGGCCCTGGAATATGGGGCCAAAGGCATTCGCATCAATGCCGTCTGCCCCGGCACCATTGACACTCCAATGGTGCAAGCCATGTTCGACTCCGGAAACCTTACGCGTGAATTCGTTGCTCAAACCCAGCCCATTGGCAGGATAGGCCGCGCGGAAGAGGTGGCGGACACCGTGCTGTGGCTGTGCAGCCCGGCTGCTTCGCTTCTTATCGGCCAGCCCATAGCTGTGGATGGCGGCTATACCATTATGTAATGAGACAATGCTCATTCACAGCCAGTGCCTAGTGTCGCGTCAAGCGACACATGTCGCAAACCCGCAAGGGGTTGCGCGCCGCCGCAGGCGGCGTAAGCACAGCCAAAACCGCGTTTTTTGCTATGGGGTCTTCACGCCGGACCGACAGGTGGGGCGTGACATTCCACTAGGCTCAGTCCTCATTAAAACGCCGTCCGCGAAAAGCTGCATTTTTTCGGGCAGCAAGGCACAAAGGAGAATTTGGGCGAAGCCGTCTTGAACATACCGCGAGATCAATTTCTTTTTTGCAACGCAGCCGCACGGAAAAAGGCGGCTTTGCAGCGGGCGCTTTTAATGAGGGCTGAGCCTGGAGCCGTTGACGCATAAAATGCGCCAACGGCTCCAATATATTAGATTTCTCTTTTCAAATACTCCAAAAAACTTTCCGCCGCCTTTGAAAATACCTGGTATTTTTTCCATGCCACACTCAGGCCGACCTCAATCTTTGGTTTCAAAGGCCTGAAACAGAGTGGCCCCTCATCTGGAGTCCGAACAATTTTGTCCAGGCACAAGGCATAGCCCATGCCTTCTTCCACCATAAGAGAGGCATTATACAACAAATTATATGTGGCGACGATATGCAACTGACTGTGTCTGTCGCCCATCCACCCGGAAATTTCATTTTTCACCAAGGCCTGTCTGGAAACAAGAAGCGGCAATCCAAGCAAATCATTCGGCTGGATTGCCTCCCGCGCTGCAAGGGGACAGTTTTTGCGCATCAGAAGGCCCCATATATCCTTCATCGGCAATCTGACAAAATCGTATTTTGACAGATCAACGGGCTCAATGAAGATGCCGAAATCAACCAGCCCCCGGTCAATCCTTTCCATGACATCTTCCGCATTTCCACTAAAAATATGGAATGCGACTCGCGGATGGGCCCTTTGCAGCTTATGGGCCGCACGGGCAATCAGCCGCATGGCGTCGGTTTCACCGCCGCCGATATGCACATCACCGCTGAGGCATTCCTCCGGGGCGCTGAATTCAGCCTCGGTTTTTTCCACCAGGGCGACGATTTCCCGCGCACGCTTACGGAGAAACATTCCCTCTTCCGTAAGAAAAATTTTCCTCTTTCCGCGTACAAACAGCGTCTTTCCCAGCTCTTCCTCCAGCTCCATCATCTGCCGTGACAGCGTCGGCTGAGTGACATGCATGGCTTCCGCCGCTCCGGATATGGTCTCTTCCCGCGCCACGGCAAGAAAATAGCGAAGTACTCTCAGCTCCATACGGCTTAGCCCTTCCAGTTGCGGTCAAATGCCCAGGCGGGACAAATACCATGCTTTTCAGGCATGGTAAAGTATTCAATATAAGTATTTGTTATTAAACACTCCAATCACTATATATGAGCCACAGGAGAAACTCTGACTCTTACCTCATCCACTGTAAAGGAGACACGACATGAACACAATGAAACACCTTGGCATCGCGGCTGCTCTTCTCAGCATGTTGTTTGCCGTTCCGGTCTTCGCGCGGGATATCAAAATTCCAGACGATGCCGCTAATTTCTATAAAAGCGATAAGGTTGCCATGCAGGCGGTCGCCTTCCAAAATCAGTATAAAATGGAAATGGCAGGAAATCTTTTTCTGCCCAGGAAGATGAACCAAAACACAAAACATGCCGCGATCATTGTGGGCCATCCCATGGGCGCGGTAAAAGAACAGAGTGCGGACTTGTATGCCACCAAGATGGCCGAGCAAGGATTTGTCGCACTGTCCGTCGATCTGGCATTCTGGGGCGGCAGCGCGGGCGAACCCCGCAATGCCGTATCCCCGGACCTGTACGCCGAAACCTTCAGCGCAGCCGTGGATTATCTCGGCACCAGGCCCTTTGTGGACAGGGAACGGATCGGCGTCATCGGCATCTGCGGCAGCGGCGGTTTCGCCGTCAGCGCTGCGAAAATTGACCCGCGCCTGAAGGCCATTGCCACAATAAGCATGTACGATATGGGAGCGGCCAACCGCAACGGCCTCCGGCATGGGCGGAGCCTGGAACAGCGCAAGGCCGCCATCAGGGAAGCCGCCGAACAGCGGGATGCGGAAGCTGCTGGAGGAGAAACGAAGTACACCAACGGAACCGTCCATGAGCTTACGGAAAAGTCCACTCCTATCGAGCGGGAGTTCTATGAATTCTACCGTACTCCGCGGGGAGAATTCACCCCCAGGGGCGCTTCTCCGCTGGCCACGACGCACCCGACCCTGAGCAGCAACGTGAAGTTCATGAACTTTTACCCGTTCAACGACATTGAAACCATTTCCCCGCGTCCCATGTTGTTTGTCACGGGCGAAACCGCCCACTCCAGAGAGTTCAGCGAAGACGCCTACAGGCGTGCCGCCGAACCCAAAGAACTGCTTGTTGTCCCCGGAGCGGGACATGTGGACCTGTATGACCGCACGGATCGTATCCCCTTTGACAGACTGACGGTCTTCTTCACCCAAAACCTCAAGTGAACCTCTCAATCAGGCGGCCGGACGCCCGGCTGAAAAACGCGGACGCAGGCATGGGCCGTTACGCGCGAATTTTAACCATCAAAGGAAAATGTCCGATGAAAACGGTTCTGATCATTTCCACCAGTCCCCGCAAGGGCGGCAATTCTGAAATCCTGGCCGACGCATTTGCCAAAGGAGCTCGGGAAGCGGGACATCAGGCGGAAAAAATCTGTCTGTACGACAAATCCATCAGTTTCTGCAAAGGCTGCCTGGTCTGCCAAAAAACACAGCGTTGCGTCATCCGCGACGATGCGGACGTGATTGCGCGGAAGATGAAGAATGCCGACGTGCTCGTGTTCGCCACGCCCATCTACTACTATGAAATGTGCGGCCAGATGAAGACCATGCTCGACCGCGCAAATCCGCTGTTCCCATCAGATTACGCCTTCAGGGACATTTATCTGCTGGCCTCGGCCGCGGAAAATGAAGAAAGCGCCGTGGACGGGGCCGTGAGCGGCCTGAACGGCTGGATTGCCTGCTTTGACAAAACCAGCCTCAAAGGCGTGGTCAGGGGCGTAGGCGCAACCAATCCGGGCGACATCCTTCGCAACGCCACAGCTCTTGAGGCCGCCCGCCGCATGGGGAGAAGCGTCTGAGGCGGTCGGTGAGGATGCGGCGCGTCAGCCCCCGGCGTTTTCAGTGCCGATCCATTGAACCTTGGTGCCGAGCCGCGCCGGTGAAACGGCAAAAACGCATCTTGCCATTGCAGAGCATAACAAAGGTAGTGCCATGAATCTTGAACAGCTTTTGCAATCTCTGGACAACGGGGAACCCCTGGTGTCGGGAACGGAAGCCTATGCGTGCATGGAGCGCTATACGCATGAAGCCATGCGGCTGACCGCGGAACTGAACAACGCCTATCACACGCCTGACGAAGTGCGCGATTTCATGCGCCGTATCACCGGACGGGAAATAGACGATTCTTTCAGGTTGTTTCCTCCCTTCCATACTGATTTTGGCAAGAACATTCGCCTGGGGAAAAACGTCTTTATCAATGCCTGCTGCTGTTTTCAGGATCAAGGGGGGATTGATGTGGGGGATGGCGCGCTCATCGGGCACCGCGTCACGCTGGCGACGATCAATCACGGTTTGCCTCCCGATGAGCGGCATATCCACCATATCGCCCCGATAGCCATCGGCAAAAATGTATGGATCGGCTCCGGCGCGACGCTGCTTCCCGGCGTGACTCTCGGCGACGGCGCCGTCGTGGCCGCCGGAGCGGTCGTCAGCAAGAACGTGGAGGCAGGGAGCATTGTAGGCGGCGTCCCTGCAAGGTTTATCAAGCGCGTAAGTTAGAGCATTTCAAAGTTGAAATGCTCTAACGCCGAACACGGTGAGGCGCGCTGCAACGCGGCGCGGATTCCGGCAAAAACCGCGCTTTTGCCGGAATGACCCCTTTGAAACGCTGTGTGTTTCAAAGGGAATCTGTTCTAACCTGGCAAGACCAGCCGCCTCCCGATAAAAGAGGAACGCACATGTTGTACGATACCCATTACAGGGATGGAAAAAAGGTCGCTTTCAAAAAATTCAACCTGAATATCGCCGGGCTGCTCTTTCTTCCAGGCGACTTTGATGCAGGCGAAAAGTACCCCGCCGTTGTTGTGACGCACCCGGGCGGGGGTGTAAAAGAACAATGCTCTTCACTCTATGCATGGAATCTGGCGCAAGCGGGCTATGTGACGCTTGCCTTTGATGCCTCGCATCAGGGCGAAAGCGAAGGATTGCCCCGCTATCTGGAAGACCCGGCCTCACGGGTGGAAGACATCCGCTCCGCTGTGGATTATCTCATGACGCTTGAATATGTGGATGAAGAAAGGATTGGGGCAATGGGCGTGTGCGCCGGCGCGGGCTATACCCTAAGCGCCATCCAGACGGATGCCAGAATCCGGGCCGCCGCGGGCATCAGTGCCTGGGACGTGGGGGACAGCGCCAGGAATGGATTTCCCGGCGTGAACATTGAAAATTTCATGCGTACGTTGCTGAAAGAGGTCGCAGATGCGCGCACGAATGAGATACGCGGCGGTGCGCCCTCCTATTGGCATTACGTTCCCGATTCCAAGGATGAAATAGATGAAAATACTTCGACGATTCAAAAGGAAGCCCGCGAGTACTATAGAACGCCGAGATGCCGATATCCCACTTCCGTCAATAAATATCTGGTATCCAGCAATGACAAGCTGGCGGCTTTTGACGCCTTCGCGCATCTTGATACCGTCTCGCCCCGCCCGATTCTGCTGATTGTCGGCAGTGAGGCTGATACCATCTATTTCAGCGACGCCGCTTACGCCAAGGCCAGAGAACCGAAAGAAATATATCGCATCGAAGGCGCAAGCCATGTTGATCTTTACGACAAGCCGGAATTTGTGGGCCTTGTCGTCCGAAAGCTTGTTGATTTTTGGGGGCGCTATCTGAAATGAAAAAATTTCAGATAGCTGCTTGAATAATAGCGTATCGGCAGGGCAAACGCGACAACCGCGCCGCCCGCGCCCGCGCGCCAATGCGATCTCCCTCGGAGCACGCGCCCCGGGGGAGATCGCATATTGTCGGGCGCGGCCTACAGCGAATACTTGCTGTTGGCGTCGCGCATCTTTTTCACGGATGCCGCCAGAGCCTCGGTGTTCAGCACCATTTCCATCATGCTGATCTGCTCTTCCCAGGCAGCGGGATCGGCTTCGCTTTTCATTTCCTCTTCAAACACGTGATACACGCAGAGTCCCAACGGGACTCCCGCCAACGGACCGGCAAAGGTGGGGTCGCCCAGGGTGACGGTTTCGGCATAGATTTCCGCCCCTTCGGGGTCGGAAGAGCCGAGCACCACCACCAGGTTTTCCGCCCCGACCTTCTCAACGGCGTCTTTCACACGCTGCTGATTTTCCAGGTCCATGGCGCCTGCGGCGGTTCAGACAAAACATTCGGTGGCCGAGAACAGCACCTCGGCCCCGGAGTTGGCGAAGACCGCAGCCATGGCCGGACCGGGAACACCGTCCCGCTCGCCCAGAAGCAGCAGCTTCTTACCTGCAAGTTTACCCATGATGCACTCCTTGTTGTTGCTTTGCTTGTTCCGCGACAAGCCAAGCCGTGGTTATGCCAACAGCTTCTCCGCGCCTTCCCGGATGGCGTCCAGGGTCACTTCGTCGCTGCTGATGCGCTGCACGTTTTCCCCGCCCTTGTAGAACAGAATGGTGGGCACGGCCATGACCTTGAGAGAGATGACCAGGCGGCGGTTTTCAGCCACGTTCAGTTTGCAAAATTTGATTTTGCCCTCGTACTCTTCGGCCAGCTTTTCCACCGACGGCATCAGGGCCAGGCAGGGGCCGCACTGCGGGCCCCAAAGGTCCACGATGACGGGCTGGTCGCTGTTGAGCACTTCCGCTTCGAAATTTTCCTTGTCCACGATAATCATGATGCACCTCGCTGCTTGCGTGTTGTATATGTCGCAAAGAGATGAAGACATTTTCCTGGAACGTGTGATTAATGAAGATTTTTGTTCTCTGCCAAGGAAGGCGAGCTGCGGGCGGAGGGAGTATATTCAAACATATTCGACCTTCGCACGGAGCGAGCCTGACGCAGGCAGAGGGCAAAACCATTACTCAGCGATTCCCTTACAGATAGCCCGCCGCCGTAAGCAGCGCCCTGGCCTTTTCCAGACCGGCCGAGGCCAGCTTGACCACCGGCCCGGTGCAGCCCATGGCTCCTTCGGCGTAGATGCCTTCCTTCCAGAGCACGTGCACGGCGTTTTCCAGATCGAGCACGTCGATGCCGTGAATTTCCTCATCCGTGGGGACCACAGGCGGCATGACCGGCACGTCGCCGCTTCCGGCCTCGGGCCTGGGCATGAGCCCTTCCAACTCCTCGTCCAGACCGGCGGCGCGGGCCGCCCGGAGTTCCGCCGCCACCCTGGCGGGCAGGCCGCCGCGCACGGCCTGGGCCGTGTAGCTCAGGGCATTGGCGATGACCGGCGCGCCCGAAGCCCGTGAGATGATCGACACCACCTTGTTCCAGCCCTCGCCCACGGAGGGTCCGTAGCCCCAGCCCGCGGCTTCGTAGCCGCCGCCGGTGCCGAAGGCCGCGAAGACCTTGGCCAGCACGTTGCCCGTGAGGGTGTCGCAGACGCAAACGTCCACCGCGCCGGCCAGGATGTCATTGCCGCGCAGCAACGCGCCGCCGTCCTTGCGCACGCTTTGACCGAAACGCACGGCATAGCCCTTTTCGGCCATACGGCTGAGGGCGCGCATAACCTGAGGCGCGGCATCCAGATTGAGTACGCCCAGGCCGGGATCGGCAATGCCCATGGCCTTGGCCGTCGCCAGGCCGTACACCGCGTTGCGCAGCATGGCGCAGGCCCGCTGCGGCGCGCTGATGCCCGTGGTGGAAGCCAGGATCATGGCCCTGCCCCTGGCCGGAGTGAATGCCCGGCCCATGGTGGTCACGCCCACCGGGAAGGGATAGTGCAGGGCCACCGCGCCTTCCAGAGCGTCGGCGCCTTTGGAATCAAGAGCCTTTTCCATGGCCGCCGCAATGTCGGCCTCACAATCGGGCGTTTCGATCCAGTCCATGCCCTCGGGCAGCGGGGCGTCCGGCCGGGGGCCCAGGCCTACCACCTGAAGGCGGCTGTCCCGGCGCATGGCCGTGCCCGCGCCCAGCAGGAACTCTTCCACCGGCAGCTCACTGCCCGCGGCCATCAGCCCGATGCGATTGCGCGGACCGCCGCTGCGCGCCGTGGCCACCAGCTCCGCCAGGGCGTTGCCGATGAGCGCGCGTTTGCTTTCGTTTACTTCCGCCATGGCAGACCTCAGTTTTTCTGAAGGTTGGCGGCCAGATCGGCAAGCGCGTCCAGCAGCAGTTCGCGCACTTCGTCCTTGGTGACGCCCGCGCCCGTCGCGCCTCCGGTTTCGGAAGGCGCTTCGATCAGGAAGGACGCGCCGTCGGCCAGATTGGTCAGGCGGCCCAGGAACAGGCTGCCCTTGCCGATGATCATGGCGCGCTTGATGCTTCCGGCCTTGATGGCGTCGCGGGCATGGCCCATGTAGGGCACGCCCGAGGGGATGTGCCCCTGGGTGTGCACGAAACCGGGAATGCCGTGCTCGGCCACGAATTGCGGAATCTCCTCACGCTTGAGCTGGCCTTTCATGACCGAAAGGGCCGCGATCATCTTGAAGTTGGCCTCGGGCACATTGCCCGCCCCGGCGGGCAGGGTGATTTCCGCGTTGTGCAGTTCGGGAGCGTACTTGTCCACATCCGTGAGCTTGAGGCCCAGGCGGGTCAGCGGCTCAAAGGTCAGGGCCGAGGTGATGGCCTGCGGGGCCGCCCCGGCGGCCACGGAATGCTTGCCCACGGAATCCAGGCGGATCACCGGCTCCGTGCCGTCGTCCGGCACGAGCAGCACCGCAAAGCTGCCGATGCAGTTTTCCAGGGCTTTGAGCCCCTTTTTGACGTGGTCGCGCGAGTTCATATACAGCTTGGGCAGCGAACCGCCGCCCAGCACGGCCACATTCCGGCGAACGCCCGAGGCCACCATGCTCGCGCCGGCGATGACGGCCGCAGCCGGACCGGCGCAGAAGCCGCGCACGTCAAAGCCGCTGGCATTGCCGCAGCCCGCGATTTCAGCCACGGCCTTGGCCAGGTTGCCGCCGCCGCGCTGCATAACGTCGCCCACGGCCTCCTCGGAGCATTCCACAACAAAGTCGATCTCCGAGGGCGCGAGCCCGCTGTTTTTGATCAAATGCAGCAGGGCCAGCACGCCGCTGGTCTTGCAGGCCAGATTTTCCAGCATGACGTGGGCCGAGAGGTTTTCGTCCGTATCATGGGCCCGGCGGCAGCAGCCCACCACCCGGCCGTCCAGATACAGCGGCAGGGCCATGTGCTTTTCCACGGCTTCGGCGATTTCAGCGGCCTCATGACCGGCTTCCAGGCGGGCCAGCTGGCTCTCGCCCACAACCGGATCCTGGGCCAGTTTTTCCTTGATGCGCGCGGCAAAATCCTTGTCCAGCCAGATCAGGTCAAAAACGTCGCAGATGTCCATGAAGCCGAGAAACTCGTCTTCGGGCATGATCTCGCCGTATTTGCCGTAACGCTCGGGCGCGCCGAGATTTTCCAGCCAGGGCGCGGGCGCGGCGGCCAGTTCCTCCACGCTCATGGCCCCGATGTAGGTCTTGTTGGGGGCGTAGCCCGCAGCTTCCTCATAGCTCTGGGCCCGCCCGGGCAGGGCCTTGAGATACTCGGAATCGGGCTTGGCGCGACGCTCCTGGGCGGGCGTGCCGCCGTAATGCAGCGCCAGTTCCGGCGCGAAATTCAGGCAGTAGGCCGTGCCTTTGATGCCGACATTGCCCATGTGCTTGCTCCTTGTATAAAAATAGCCGCACGAGCTCCCGCTACGCCGCACACGGTGCGGCGCGCCGCAACGCGGCGTGGATTCAGCCGAAAATCACATTTTTCGGCTGAATGAACCTTTGAAAAGCGAAGCGTTTCAAAGGCAATCTATTCCTGTTCAGCCAGATAGGCGTAAGCGGACATGGCCGCCCGCGCGCCGTCCCCGGCAGCCGTGACCACCTGCCGCAAGGCCGTGTCGCGCACATCGCCCGCCGCGAAGACGCCCGGCGTGGAGGTGCGCATGTCGGCGTCCGTAATGATCCAGCCCTGCTCAGTGGTTTCGCAGACGCCGCTCAAGAAAGCGGCGTTGGGCAGCGTGCCGATGAAGATGAACACGCCGTTGACGGCCACCACGTTCTTTTCGCCGCTCTTGACGTTCTTGAGCACCATGCGCTCCACCAGGCCGTCGCCCTCGATGGCTTCCAACACGCTGTCCCAGAGGGGCACGATCTTGGGATTTTTCAGGGCGCGCTCGGCCACCAGCTTGTCGGCGCGGAACTGATCGCGGCGGTGCACGATGTAGACCTTCTCCGCGAACTGGGTCAGATAGCAGGCCTCTTCCACGGCGGTATTGCCGCCGCCGATGACCGCCACCTCAAGCTCCTCGAAAAAGGCCGCGTCGCAGACCGCGCAGTAGGAAACGCCCTTGCCCGTGAATTCCTTTTCGCCGGGGCAGCCCTGTTTGCGGAAGTTGGCCCCGGTGGCGATGATCAGCGCCTTGGCCCCAATCTCGCCCTGGTCCGTGACCACCACGGCTCCGCCGCCCGCCGGGCGCAGTTCCTTCACCGTGG
Source organism: Desulfovibrio sp. (assembly GCF_018379785.1). GTDB lineage: Bacteria > Desulfobacterota > Desulfovibrionia > Desulfovibrionales > Desulfovibrionaceae > Desulfovibrio. The sequence goes on along the minus strand of NZ_JAGZUV010000042.1, from coordinate 3,594 downwards.
CGGTGCGAAATTCGGCCTTGAAATGCTCGGCGTGAGCCCGGAAGCTGTCGGCCAGCCCCACGCCCGAAGCACTGATGGTGCCGGGCCAGTTTTCGATTTCGCTGGTGATCAGGATCTGGCCGCCGGCCTTGCCCTTTTCCAGCACAAGCACGTCCAGACCCGCGCGTTTGCCGTAGACGGCGGCGGTCAGTCCGGCCGGGCCCGCCCCGATGATGACCAGTTCACGCTGCTCCATGATGTATGCTCCCGCGGTTCCCGTCGGGCGCTGTCGCGCCCGACGGGCCGTCATTGCTGTTGTTACGCAATTTACTTATTGAAGACCGTCTGTTCATCCACGGGAGTGGAGAGCGCCGTGAGCGCGTGCTCCACCAGTTCGCGGCGCAGGGCCTTTTCCGCTTCCGGCGAGAGTTCGGGATTGCCCAGCGGATGGGGGATGGAGACCGTGGGCACAATGCGGTTGGCCCCGATACTCAAAGAGATAGGCACGATGGTACACATGTGAACCACCGGCACGTCGGCGGTGTCCTCAATGGCCTTGGCGAGCGTTGCACCGCAACGCGTGCAGGTGCCTCAGGTGGAGGTGAGGATCACCGCCTGCACCTGGGCGTCCTTGAGACGCTTGCCGATCTCAATGCCGAAGGCTTTGGCCTTGGCCACGGCCGTGCCGTTGCCCACGGTGGAATAGAAGAGCGGATGCAGGGAGCCGATGCGGCCTTCCTTTTCCAGGTCGCGCAGCACGTCCACGGGCAGCACGCGGTCCGGGTCCTGATTGGCGTAGGTCTGGTCGTAGCCGCCGTGGGCGGTCTGATATTTGCCCTGGAGCAGATCCGTGACGCCGGTGATGTCGTATTCGCCGAAATTCTGGGCACTGGAGGCCGCGATGTGGTCCGGGTTGCCGAAGGGCACAATGCCGCCGGAAGTAACCAGGGCGATCTTGGCCTTGCTCATGTCCGCCACGGGCGGGCGCGGGGTCACGCGGTCAAAGACCGGCATGGCGTATTCCGTGGCAAAGGGCTCGCCCTTGAGCTTTTTGATCAGCATGGACACGGCGCGCTCCGCGCCGGGCTGCTCATAGAACATGTTTTCGCGGATGCCCTTTTCGATCAGACCTTCCTCGGCCGGGGTTCCCAGAGCCTCGCCCCCTAGCTGCTTGAGCAGCACGCGGGCCATGGCCGGTACGGCCTTGGCCATGCCGCGCGCGGAATCGGCGGCTTCCACAATGGGAATTTCCTTGCGGAAAAGATCCACGCCGGGATTTTCCCGGTACAGGGCCGTGACCACCGGTATGTGCAGAGCCTTTTGGACCGCCGCGCAGACCGAGGCGCAGGCCGCGCCGTAGCGCCCGGCATTGAAGGCCGGACCCGCGATCAGGGCGTCGGCCTTGTATTCGCGCACGGTTTCCACCACCAGGGCGGACACTTCATCCATATGGTTGGCGAAATAATTGTCGCCGCAGATGAAGGTCGCCACGATTTCCGCTTCGCCGCCCAGCGCGGCCTTGAAAGCCATGCCGGGACCCACCACGCCTTCGCGCACTTCAGGGGCGACGTCCGCCTTGTCCTCGCCGCCGATGCCGGCGAAAAACTGATTGATATAGTGAATGACACGATATGCCATGATCCACTCCTTACTATGTCATTTCCACACTGTTTCCAACAAAGTGCCGATGCTTCACTTGAGACTGGCCGTCCATTGATCGTTTCGGCACTTCGTGAGAGGCTGTTTCTACATTGAGAAACTTTGGCTTTCCGGCAAGGAAAACGAGGTTTTTGCGAAGGGAGTGTACTCTTAGGGTACTCGACCGGAGCAAAAAACGAGTTTGACGCAGCCGGAGGTCAAAAACACTATGAACAGTCCTAAGACAGGGTCGTCACGAGATGATTTTTCGTGTTCTCTCAAGGAGAACAAGCCTTTTATGCAGGGAGTGTACTCTTGCCTCAGCCGTTGCAGCGAAGCTGCTTACGGATGAGGACAGCAGAGCTATGGTACTCGACCGGAATAAAAGGCGAAGTTCGACACAGAGAGAACAGAAAAGGCGTTCGTGACGGCACTGTCTATAAAGTGCGGCCGCCGATACGGTTAAACCCCAACTCGCTGGTGGCGCCCATAATGGCCTGCAACTCCACTTCCATGCTGCCGTCCTCGCGCAGGGAACCGAAGAAGCCCCCGGCGATGACGTCGGCTGTGGCCGGTTCGCCGATGACCTTTTGCATGGGCGGCAACACGATGACTTCATTGGCGTTGCCGGCGGTGACGCAGGCGTCGCCCTCGGGGCAGGAGTCGGCCAGGGACTGGCTCGACCCGTCGCGCCCGGCGTATTCGTCGGTGATCAGCACGGTCTTGATGCCCGCGCGCTCGGCCTTCCAGCAGTTCATGATCAGATCCGCGTCCGGGTTGCCGAAGCCTTCCTCGGAAATCACCAGGCCGTCCACGCCGAGCATCCGGGCCAGCTTCACCGCGTAGGAGGAGCTGCGCTTCTTGTCGGCCAGGGTGACGTTTTCATTGGTGATGATCACGCCCACGAAATTGATGTCCTTGCCGTGGTGGGCGTAGAGACTTTTGATCACCGGATTGTTCACGTGCGTATAGGTGCTGTTCTTGTCGCAGGCCGAAACGCAGTTGCCGGAAATAATGGCCCCGTCCATGATTTCCGTGGGGCTGATCATGGTGGGCAGAATTTTTTTGACATCCACGCCGTAGACCCAGGTATCGTGCAGCAGGCCCTGGGACTGAAGCATATACAAATACGCCACCTTGGGCAGCCCGGGCCAGGCGTTCATGGCCTCGGCCAGGGGCGGGAAGGCGTAGCTCTCCACAGTGTCGGCCTTGTCTTCCTTGCAGCAGGAGGCCAGATAGTATGCCGCCTTGAGCCCGGCCCGGCGGTAGACCGCCTCCAGCTCATGCAACTCCACCCCGTCCACGGGCTCGAAGACCAGAACCACGTTGCAGGTTTTGGAAAAAGGCGTGTATGCCGCGCCCGGGCCGCTCATGTCCACAATGCCCTCCTGCGGAGCCACCAGACGGCCGGTGGTCAGCACCGCAGCGCCTTCGAGCACCAGGGTCTTGCCCTGGCCCACGGTGTCCACGTCGCCGATCCAGCCGGGAAACACCTCGCCCGGGCCTTCCAGCTTGCAGCGCGGCTCCACGGCATCCTTGCAGGGCAGGATGCGCACGCTCTCGCCGGGATGGACCAGCTCGGCCTCCACATTCCGGAGGGCCGGGTCTTCCAGCAGCAGGCTGACCAGCTCCTCCTTGTTGACGGTGAGCACATGATCCCGCGCGCCGGTGCGCGGGCCCCATTCCAGCTTGCGGATTGCAATCTTATGCAGTTCCAGGTTCACGACAAACTCCTTGGGTCAGACGTCTTCGGGCGGGCCGCCCGGATGAATCCATGATGATTGTGACGCAACGGGAGGAGCCCGCATCCGTCCGCATCCCGGCATGCCCGGACCGACCGGCCCGGTTGGGAAAGGAGTCAGTGCAGGCTTTCCAGAGTGGCTTTCAGCAATTCACAGTCCAGCAGAGCGCAATCGCGGCGCATGGCCTCGGGCAGGTCGCCGGGCAGGCTTTGCCGGACCGGAACCGTGACCACGC
>NZ_JAGZUV010000041.1:0-27475 GCF_018379785.1 Desulfovibrio sp. | reverse complement strand
GGTGACGTCGTGCAGCACCTTGTGGCGGTCGATGTAAACCGACACGTTTTCCAGAGTCAGCAGAATGCGGCCTGTGGCGCTGTATACGGGGCGGTTTTCCCCACGCCGCGCGGGCGGGGCGGCGGAAGCGGCGGGCGGGGCGTCCAGCAGTCTGCCCTTGCTGACGTAGCGGCGCTCGCGGCACCAGTCCGGAATTTCTTCGGGCCGATGGGCGGTCAGAATCACGGTACAGCGCCGGGCGTATTCCTTCAGCACGTCGAAAAAGATTTTTTTGTGGGCGGTATCCAGGCCGTCGGCGCATTCGTCCAGCAACAGAAGGGCGGGCGCGCGCAGCAGGGCCCGGCCCAGAAGCAGCAGGCGCAACTGGCCCTGCGAGAGCGTGGGCAGGCTGCGGGCCAGCAGGCCCGAGGCCTTCAGGCGCGCGGCCAGGGCCTCCACGGCGGCCGCCTGCTCGGCAGGCGCGCGACTGTAGAGCAGGGGCGTGTCCTCCAGGCCGGTGAGCAGCAGGTCACGGCCCGTGATGTCCCAGGCCTGGCGCTGGTAGCCCTCCTGCCGGGCCGGGGAGACCAGGGCGGTCATGGACCGTCCGGCCAGGGGGGATTCCTCCGCGCCCGCATCCGTATGCCAGTAAATATGGCCGCTTGCGGGCCAGAGCTCACCGCGCAGCAGGCGGAGCAGGGTGGATTTGCCCGAGCCGTTGGGGCCCAGCAGGGCACAGTGCCGTCCGCGTTCCACGTGCCAGTCGATATGGTGCAGCACCATTTCCTGACGGGGATCGCCGGGCAGAGACAGGCTGACGCCGTCCACCGTGACCAGGGGGGCGGTGCAAGAGGCGGGCGGCACGGCCTGAAAGCGGAGCGGAGACATGCGGGCGGTCTCCGTTTTACAGGGGAAGGATCGTCATGCGACCCCTGTCGAAAAATACATGTTCCCTGAAGCCGAAAGCTCTGGCGTAGGAGGCCAGCCGCGCGAAGCCGTAAGCCACGTCGTCCACTCCGTGGGCGTCCGAGGCGAAACTGACGGACAGGCCCAACTCGGCGGCCAGGGCCATGACGGGCGGGGCCGGATAGATTTCGCGGCAGGCCTTGCGCAGTCCGGCCGAGGAGATTTCCATGGCCATGCCCGCGTCGCGCAGGGCCGTGAGACAGCGGCGGATTTGCGCCGTGCTCTCCGCTTTGGCAAGCCAGATGTGGAATTGCTCCACGGAGAAAATTTTGATCAGGTCCGGGTGGGCCGCGATATTGAACAGGCCCGAGCGGATCATGGCTTCCCAGGCCGTGAAATAGGCTGCATAGCGGTTTTCGCATTCTTCCTGGGAAGCGTTTTTCCAGGGCTCCGCGCCGTCGTCAAAACCCCAGCGCCCGAGAAAATGCACGCTGCCCAGCAGATAGTCAAAGTCATATGCCTTGCACGCGGCGCGGGTGTAGTCCTGCTGTCCCTCCAGCCAGTCCATTTCCATGCCGAACAACACGCGGCAGGGACCATGGCCCCCCTCGCGCGGCGCGGCCTTGAGCGCGAGTACCTCACGCGCGTAGTCCGGCAGACGGCGGGTGAGCTGCTCGCGGTACTCATGCAGATAGTCGAAACCCAGCGGGCGGGGCGAGTGCTCGGAAAAGCCCAGCAGGGTCAGTCCCTTGTCCAGGGCCGAAGCGTACATCTCGGCGGGCGTGTTCGCCCCGTGCGAGTATTTGGTGTGGGTGTGCAGATCGACTGTTATCATGTTCGGCTGTCCCAGGTGCGCGGCTTGCGGGAAAAAGATAAAAATTTATGGGAGAGGAAGCAAGCTCCTCTCCCATAACGCCATAGGATTTTGTCCGCTGGCAAGGCAGGCAAGCGGCCCGGCGCGGGCGCGTAGTCGTCTGCGTAACCAAGCCGGGCCGCGCGGCCTAACACAGCCAGCGGGCAAAAGAACATGGCGTCAGGCAAGCAGTCTCTTGACGATTTCCTGCCCTGCCCGCCGCCCCGCGCCCATGGCCAGAATGACCGTGGCCGCGCCGGTGACGATGTCGCCGCCGGCAAAGACATTGGGGATGGAGGTTTCGCCGGTTTCCTCATTGGTCTGGATGTAGCCCCACTTGTTCTGTTCCAGGTCGGGCGTGGCGTCCAGAAGAATGGGATTGGAACGGGTACCCAGAGCCACGATAGCCAGATCCGTGGGCAGGTCGTAGACCTCGCCTTCCACCGGCACAGGGCGGCGGCGGCCCGAGGCGTCGGGTTCGCCCAGCTCCATTTTTTGCAGGGTCACGGATTGCAGGCGCATTTCGGCGTCGCCGTTGAAGCGCAGGGGAGACGCCAGCATGGCGAACTGCACGCCCTCTTCCTCGGCGTGTTCGATTTCCTCGCGGCGGGCGGGCATTTCCGCCTTGGTGCGGCGGTAGACGATGTAGACGTTTTCCGCGCCCATGCGCAGGGCCGTGCGGGCCGCGTCCATGGCCACGTTGCCCGCGCCGAAGACGGTCACGTTCTTGCCGGGGAAGGCCGGGGTGTCCTGCTTGGGGAAATCGCAGGCCCGGCCCAGGTTCACGCGGGTGAGGTATTCGTTGGCCGAAAACACGCCCACCAGGTTTTCGCCGGGCACGCCCAGAAAGACAGGCAGGCCCGCGCCCACGCCGATGAACACGGCGTCATATTCCTTGCGCAGTTCGGCCACGTCCAGGGTGCGGCCGCCCACATAGTTCATGTGAAAATCCACGCCCGCCTGGCTCAGCCCGTTGATTTCCGTGGCCACCACGTTCTTGGGCAGACGGAAGGCCGGAATGCCGTAAATCAGCACGCCGCCCGGCTCATGCAGGGCTTCGAAAACGTCCACCTTGATGCCCGCGGCCGCGCAGACGCCCGCGCAGGTCAGGGAAGAGGGGCCGGAACCGATGCAGGCCACTTTTTTGCCGCACTGGGGCACGGCGCAGGCATTGGTGCCCGTGACCTGCTCACAGGCCGTGGTGGCGATGTAGGTATCGGCCACAAAGCGTTCCAGCCGCCCGATGGCGATGGGCTGACCCTTGGCCTTCAGGATGCACTTGCCCTCGCACTGGTTTTCCTGCGGACAGACGCGGCCGCAGACGGCGGGCAGGCTGTTGGTGGATTTGATGATCCGGTAGGCCGCGTCCATGTTGCCGCGCGCCACTTCGCCGATGAAGTCGCGGATGGGCACTTCCACGGGACAGCCCGAAACGCAGAGCGGCTTTTTGCACTGAAGGCAGCGCGAGGCTTCCTCCATGGCCATTTCCCTGGTGTAGCCCAGGGCCACTTCCTTAAAATTGGAGCGCCGCACTTCGGCGGGCTGACAGGGCATGTCCACCCTGGGGGCCAGCGGTTTTTTGGCTTTCTTAGTTTCCATGAGCGCACCCGTTGTAGGAGTCGAAGGAGGTTCTTTCCTGGTCGCGGTAAGCGGAAAGGCGGCGGCGCAGTTCGGGGAAGTCCACTTCATGCCCGTCGAATTCCGGCCCGTCCACGCAGGCGAATTTGGTCTTGCCGCCCACGCTCACGCGACAGGCGCCGCACATGCCGATGCCGTCCACCATGATGGGGTTGAGGCTGACCGTGGTCTTCACGCCGAAGGGACGGGTGGTGTCGGCCACGGCGGCCATCATGGGCACCGGGCCCACAGCCACCACCTCAAAGACGGTCTTGTCCTTTTCCAGGCGGTCGCGCAGCAGGTCCGTGACCAGGCCCTTGTGGCCGTAGCTGCCGTCGTCGGTGGAGATCAGCAGTTCGTCGGCAAAGGAGGAGAGCTCTTTTTCAAAGAGCAGCAGATCCTTGCCGCGCGCGCCGATGATGCCTACCACCCGGTTGCCTGCGCGGGAATGGCCCTTGGCGATGTGGTGCATGGCCGCGCTGCCCGTGCCGCCGCCCACGCAGATCACGGTGCCGCGTTTTTCAATGTGCGTGGGGTGCCCCAGCGGACCGCAGACGTCCGGAATGGCGTCGCCTTCCTTGAGGGTTTCCAGTAGGGCCGTGCTTTTGCCCAAGACCAGATAGACGATGGTGATGGTGCCGTTGGCCGCATCCGTATCGGCAATGGTCAGGGGAATGCGCTCGCCCGTGGGGCTCATGCGCAACATGACGAAGTGTCCCGGTTGCGCTTTTTGAGCGATGTGCGGCGCGTGCAGGACCAGTTTGCTGGTTTTGCCCGGGATCAGGCTTTCCTTGTGCAGAATGGGGGTCGGCATATGCTCTCCTGTGCTGCGATTGGGCTCTCGTGTCGCGTCAGGCGACACATGTCGCAAACCCGCAAGGGGTTGCGCGCCGCCGCAGGCGGCGTAAGCACAGCAAAAACCGCGTTTTTTGCTGTGTGATCTTCACGCCGAACCGACAGGTGAGGCGTGACGTTTCACTAGGGACTGTTTCTAAATATTGTTTCTTTTACCTTCCAGCTTCGTCAAACGTCGCGTTTCACACTGGTCGAATACCGGATTGCTGCTGGCCTCATTCGTAAGCAGCTTCGTTGCAACGGCTGAGGCAAGAGTATACTCCCGTCGTAAAAAGCTCGTTTTCCTCGCTGGAAAGGCGAAACTCCCTAATTTAGAAACAGTTCCTGGAGCAGTTTGCCTCTGAACGCTGCACGTTTCAGAGGGGTCATTCCGGCAAAAATATCTTTTTTGCCGGAATTCACGCCGCGTTGCGGCGCGCCTCACCGGAGCCTCTCAGCGTTGAAGTGCTCTGACGGCAGGCTGGCGTTGCGTCTCCAAAACAGGCTTGAAACAAGTGACGCAGTGCCGGTCGCCGCCCGCGAGGGCGGCGGGCGAGTCGAAAACCGCGTTTTCGGCGAAACGATTTGCGCCAGATTAAACGCGAATGAACAACGTGGCAAGCGCGGCAGTCCGACAACCGTCTAATTTCACATGCCTTTATAGGCCGCCAAGGCCCGGTTTGTTTGAATATTCAGTCAAAATAATTTTTATAATTTTTTTTTACCCGCCCCTAATGGCCGCTTGCCGCGGGCCGATAAGAATACTGTTGAGTGGGGAAAGGGGAGAACGCAACACCGAACATAAGGAGGCGGATCAGACCACCCCGTTGCAGGGAAGCAGTGATCCATTCAGGGAGGAATGGACATGTCGCTACTTATAACTGACGCATCCCGAACGGCGAAGACCGCGCAGGATGACGCCGATCCCGAGGCCAGACAGGAACTGGCCCGGCTCACGCGTTATCTTGCCATTTTGGAAGACAATAAAAAGGCCAGCCGCTTTGTCCCCGACGACGCGGCCCTGGCTCTGGATATGGCCGGTTTTGTGCGCAACCGGCTGCGCGGCGGGCGCGCCGCGCCAGGCAGCTCTCTGGCGCGCTTGGCATTGGCGCTGGTGCAGACCAGCCCGGACGCGCCCGCGCAATAACGCGCTGACCCACCCGCGTCCAAGCCTTTGGGCGACCGGCGCGGAAAACAGCCGCCGAGCGGCGTAGAGCGCCGTCAGGCGGCATAACCGGAACGCATCACCTTTCCGTGACATGAAGGGGTACGCGGCTGATCCGCGTTCCAGCAGATCTCCACTCAGAATGGGAGGGGCCGTGGGGGCCCCTCCTTTTTTTCAGCCCTGGCGGAGGCCGCGCGCTTTGCTTTTTCCCGCCGCGCCGGTAGAGTGGCGGCGCAAGGAGGGAGTATGTTGCTGCTCAGCCCCAGAATGACGCCGGAGGAATACGCCTTCGCCCTCACGGATGAAGCCTTCGCGGCCTGGCGGCCCGTGGAGGGCAAACCTCAATTCTGTTTCGACTATGACGGCGAGATGACCGTGTACCAGAAGCTGGAATACATGGGCGGGCTCATGCAGGGCTTTTACCGCCGATTCCGTCAGGCGCGGGCCGCCGGAGGCCGGAAGGCGGAGTAAGAGAAACGTCGGGTTTCCGAAGCGCTGAACGGCGGAGACAACGGCCGGGCGCTATGCTTTTTCCCGTCGCCGGCCGTGGCTGAAGTCCGCCGCGTACAGGCGCGAGGCCGCGCCCTTTTCCAACTCGCCGGGCAGGATCAGGAAAACGGTCTGGCGGGCGATGCCGTGCCGTTCCACGCAACGGGCCAGATCGTCTAGGGTGGCCCAGTGCAGTTGCTGGTCCGGCCAGCCCACGCGATGGGCGCAGAGCACCGGTGTTTCCGGGGGCAGGCTGCGGGCCAGTTCCGCCTGAAGACCTTCGGCGGAGTGGGCCGAGAGATAGACAGCCAGCGAGGTCTTGTGCGCGGCCAGGGCGGCCAGGCGTTCGCGCTCCGGCACGGGTGTGCGGCCTTCCATGCGGCAGATCACCATGCTCTGGGTCACTTCCGGCACGGTAAAGGTCACGCCCGCGGCGGCCGCCGCCGCGCAGGCCGCCGTGACGCCGGGGATCACCCGCCAGGGGATGCCGTCGCGCTCCAGCAGGGCGGCCTGCTCGCGCAGGGCTCCGTATAATGAGGGATCACCCGTATGCACGCGGGCCACGCGCTTTCCGGCCAGGGCCGTCTCGCGCACCAATTGGTGACATTCTTCCAGGGTCAGCGGCGCGGAATCCGCCACCCGCGCGTCCGGCCCGGCGCAGGCCACCACTTCCGGAGGCACCAGGGAACCGGCGTAGAGCACCAGCCCGGCTTCTTCAATGGCTTTGCGGCCCTTGAGGGTCAGCAGTTCCGGGTCGCCCGGCCCGGCCCCCACAAAGGAAACCAGCCCTGTTTTCACGCCCTCGGGCTTTGTGTGCGTGTTCGGCATGGATGCTCCTTTTCGGCGTTGCGGCGCGCCCGTTTTACTTCCCGCCGGACGCGGGTTTTTGCGCGGCCAGCAGAAAGACCGGATTCAGGGCCGCCAAATGCAAATCCCCCGCCAGTTCGCGGGCTTCGGACGCCTGGATCTGCATAATTTCCAGGGGCCAGTCCAGACCTTCCAGAAAGCGGCGGCAGAGACAGAAGGTGTCCAGCAGCACGCAACTGGCGACCAGACGTCCGCCGGGCGGCAGGCGGTGGCAGACATGACCCAGAATGTCCTCGGCATCCTCGCCGGACAGGCCCCCGCCGATGAAGACCCGCTGCGGATCAGGCAGGGAGGGCAGGCATTCCGGGGCCTGGCCCAGGCAGACGTCCAGAATGGCGGCCCCGAAGCGGCGGCGGTTTTCCTGAATGCTCATGGCCCGCCCGGCGCTGCGTTCCACGGCCACCACCCGGCCTTCGTGGGCCAGCACGGCGGCTTCCAGAGCCACGGCCCCGGAACCGGCGCCGATATCCCAGACCACATGGCGCGGCCCCAGGCGCAGCAGGGACAGCGCGGCGGCGCGCACCGGCTTTTTGCTGATCAGTTTGCCTTCCACGGCCAGCTCCTCGGCGTCCAGGCCCAGGTGCGGCCTGCGCGGGAGCTCGCCGGGGATCAGCAGCAGAGTGCAGGCCGGGCCGAAGGTGTGACAGGCCGCCTCGGCCAGGCTCAACTGATGCCGGATTTCGTCGGGCGCGCCCATGCGCTCGAAAATATGCGCCGTGAACCAGTCCACGCCCCGGTCCAGCAGATGGCGGGCCAGCACGTCCGGGGTCATGCGGGCGTCGGTAAGGATGCAGAGCGGCGCGCCCTTGGCCACGGCCGCATTCAGCGGGCCCAGATCGTCCCGGCCATGCAGGGAGAGGCAGACGACCTTGTGCCAGGGCAGGGCCAGGCGGGCGCAGGCCTGCTGCAGGGAGCTGACCGCCGGAATCAGACGCACGGCCTCCGCGCCCAGCTGACGCACCAGAGTGGCCCCGATGCCGAAAAAGAGCGGGTCGCCGTCGGCCAGCAGCAGTACGCGTTCCCCGGCGGCGCGCATCTGGCTCAGGCGGCTGAGCAGGGGCTCCAGGGGCAGGGTAAGCGGCAGAAGGCGGGCCTTGAGCCCGCTTTGGCCGTCCTGGGCTTCAAAGGCCGCCAGCAGTTCCTTGCCGCCGCAGAGCACGTCGGCCGCTTCCAGAAGGGCGTGCTGTTCCGGGGCCAGGGCAGCCGGGCCGCGCGCGCAGCCGCAGCCCAGGCCCAGCACGGTGATGGGCGCGGGTTCCGGCGTGGTGGGTTCGAAAACAAAGAGCGAATGGAGCATGTCCGCCATGGGCGGCCAGCCGTCCGCCTGTCCTGTTTCCTTTATCGCTTCAGCTTGCGGGGACGCGCCCTCGGCGCGGTCTTCCGCGTCCACCGTATCCACGGCGGCGTCCGTGGGCCGGGGCGTTTCCGTGAACGCAATGCCGGGAAGCACAATCTGCTTTTTCATAGTGCCATCAATTCCCTGCCGTCAGTGTGAAAAAGGTGCAGGCTTACGGGGCGGCCCGCGAAAGCCCATGCGGTTTGGGCCGCCCGACGGATCACGGCGGCCAGCGCATCCGATCCGGCGGGGTCGGCCAGCAACAGTTCCAGGGCGTGCGATGCGGTCACGCAACGGGCCACGGCCGGGGCGCAGGCCGTGCCCGCCTCACTACAGAGATGCGCCAGAGCCGCCATATCCAGCTCGGCGTCGCGGGCGTGGGTATAGGCATGGCCTTGGGCGAGCTTGACCAGTTTGCCGAAAAAGCAGCCCCAGACCAGCCGCTCGAAGGGCAGAGCTCCGGCGGCGCGCAGGGAAAATTCCGCAAAATCGGCAGCCTGCACGAAACACCGGGGTGCGAGCTCGGGGTAGCGGGCCATGAGCAGTTTCTCCGAGCGCCGTCCGGTGGAAAGGCAGACTGTGCGGCAGCCCGTGGCCTGGGCCACATGCAGGCCCTGTTCGATGGTGGCGCGCCAGGCGGCGTGGCTGTATGGGCGGACCGTGCCCTGGGTGCCCAGAATGGAAATGCCGCCCACAATGCCCAGGCGCGGATTAAAGGTATGCCGGGCGATTTCGGCGCCCTGCGGCACGCTGATGATCACGGTCAGAGGCGGGCAGGGGCCGCGTCCGGGAACCGGGCGCGCGGCCTGACGGCCCAGGGCGAAGCGAAGCTGCTCCCGGGGCACGGGATTAATGGCCGCCGTGCCCACGGGCAGGGGCAGGCCCGGCAGGGTCACGCGGCCCACGCCGGGGCCGCCCTCGATGCGCGTAAAATCGGGATCGTCCGGTGCCAAAAGAGGTGCTTCGCAATCGCGCAGCAACACGCTGGCCGTGATCAGCGCGCCCGAGGTGGCGTCCGGGTCGTCGCCGCCGTCCTTGCGGATGGAGGCGTGGGCCGCTCTGGCGGCCTGTGCCGGAGCCGGGAGAAGGTCCGGATTCAGCTCCGCCGCCGGGCCCGGCGCGCAGCCCGCCACCGGCAGGGTGCGCCAGCCGCGCGGGCCGCGTCCGGCAAAGGTCTTTTCTCCGGCGGCGGGCGTAAAGGGCGGCAGGGGCACGTCCACGCTGTCGGGGGCGCGGCCCGTGCGCAACAGGGTGAGCGCGGCCAGGGCCGCGCCCGTGGCCGCCGTGCCGGTGGTAAAGCCTTCGCGCAGGGGATGCGTCACAGTCCGGGCCACGTCGCGCTCACGCCGCGTCGTCAGGCAGCCAGACCTGCCCCTGCGCTACCAGAGAAACCGGGCCGTCCACAGCGGCCAGACGTTCCTCGCCCTCGTTGAACAGCCGCACGTCCAGGGCCGAGCCGCCGGGCTGCATGATGGAAAAATCGCGCCGCCCGCCCGCGCGGGACAGGCTGAGGGCCAGAGCCAGCGCGCCGGAACCGCAGGAACTTTCCAGGCAGGTGGTCTGCGCGTCGCGCACATGGACCAGGGGCAGCATGTCCAGCTGGCCCTGGCATTCCCGCCACCAGATGGCCCCTACCGCGGCTTCCCCGTCCAGGCCGCAACGCCGGCGCAGCAGGGCCGCCGCCGTGTCGCAGTCCTCGGGAAAGGGATGCAGGGCGGCATTGAGCAGCACGTGGACAATGCCCGGCAGGCGCACCAGGGTCAGGCCCTCGGCCAGAGACCGCATAGGGCAGGCGGGCAGGCGCAGCGCGGCCTCCACTTCCCAGTGCGGGCAGGCGCCGCGCACCGCGAGGCGCACCGGGCTCTGCCAGCCGGAAACCCGTACTTCATAGTGCCGTTCCGCCGTGCCGTCGCGCGGCGTTTCGGGCAGCCCCGCCAGAGCCCCCTGGCGGGGCCCGTGTTCGTGTTCGCGGAAGGCCAGCAGCGCGCCGAAAGCCCGGCTGGCGTTGACGCAGAATTCGCCCCCGGCCATGCGCAGCCGCCGTTCGCGCGGGTCTACAAAACCGGCCTGCTCGCCGCCGAGATGCTGCGGATCCAGAGCCAGACGGGCCAGGCGCGCCTGTTCGGGGGCGTTTTTGCCCTCGGCCGGGAAAAAAAGCGTGGTGTTGCCGCCGGGGCTCCATTTGGAAAAGGTCAATGCGGGCATGACTGGGTTCCTTTATTTCTAAAAAGAAAGTATGCCCGAGCCGCGTCGCACTGTCCAGCATCCCGCACAGTCCGTAACGTTTAGCCGATGTGCCGGGTCGCGTCCGGGCCTCCCCCGCGTCCGGAATCGCCCGGAATTCCCACATTACGGCTTGCGGTTTTTCCTGAATCTGGTTATGGAAAAAGCAGTTATCGTCTCCATGCCTGCGCGGCAACGAGCCGGTAATATGGCGGGCAAACCGTGATTTACTGTATGTTGACGGTAATTCAACGACACACAACAACGTTTTGGGAGGCACTATGAAATCAGTTCGTCTTCTTGTTCTTGCGGCCGCTCTTGTGCTGAGCTACGCCGTCGCGGCGGTCGCCGCCACGCCGGCGTGCAACAAAAAAATCGAGAGCTTCGACTTCGTCGTGGACTATTCCGGTTCCATGATGATGCAGAACAAGCAGCTTAAACAGGATAAAATCGTTGTGGCCAAAAATGTGCTGCAGCGCGTGAACGCGGCCATTCCGGCCCTGGATTATAACGGCGGCCTGCATACCATCTCGCCCAACGGCATGATCATCGCCCAGGGCCCCTGGGACCGCAACGCCATGAGCGTCGGCATCGACAAGCTGCGCTCCGGCTTCCAGATCTTCGGCCGTATGACCAGCATGGGCAACGGCCTGCAGAAGTATGAACCCTTTATCTCCAGCATGAAGCGCGACGCCGCTCTCATCCTGGTCACCGACGGCGACAACAACCGCGGCACGGACATCGTGGAAGTGGCCCGCCAGCTGTACGCCAGCCAGCGCAACCTGGTCATCCACATCATCTCCTTTGCCGACACCCCCAATGGTGAAGCCGTGATCAAGCAGATCGCCGCCATGAACCCCGGTTCCGTCGTGGTTCGCGGCGAGGAGCTGGCCACCAGCGACGCCGCCGTGGAACGCTTCGTGCTGTCCGTGTTCTGCCAGGACGAGGACGTGATCGTGCTGCGCGGCGTGCACTTCGCTTTCAATTCCTACGCTCTTGACGGCAAGGCCATGGGCATCCTGAACGAAGCCGCCAGCCTGATCAAGGCCAATCCCAACAAGCGCGTGATCCTCAACGGTTGGACCGACTGGATCGGCACCGACGCTTACAACAAGGTTCTTTCGCAGAACCGTGCCAACGCCGTGAAGAATTATCTGGAGAAGCAGGGTATCCCCGCCAGCCGGATGACCGCCATCGGCCGCGGCAAGTCCTACAAGTATGACAACAAGACCGAAGAAGGCCGTTACATGAACCGCCGCACCGAAATTTCTTTCGACTAAGCGGACCGTGTAGCGTAATTGCAGAAAAAGCCGGGCGGCGCTTGCCGCCCGGCTTTGATTATGAGGTATGTCCATGCGAATTTTACTGGCTCTTATTCTGACCCTGGGTCTTGCGACCGGCGGCTGCGCCTGGTTCAGCAGCAGTGATGACTCCGAAACGCAGACCCCCGCCGCGCAGCCGCAGGATCAGGCCGCCGCCTCCGAAGCCGCGCCCGAGCCCGCGCCGGCTCCGGTCAAGGACGTTCCCGGCAAGAGCAAATCCAAGACCAAGGCCAATGCTGAAAAAGCCTCGGCCAAAAAAGCCCCCAGAGGCGCCAAGTCCGAAGCGGAAATCAGCGCGGAACTGGACAGGGTGGGCCACAAACTGGCGCTCCAGGCTTCCCGCACCGTCATGCCTTCCAAGGCCAGCAAGGAAGTGCGCAAAGACGGCAAGGATTATGTGGCGAGCTACGTGGAAGTGGACACGTCCAACGTGACCACGGAACTGCGTCCCGGTGCTTCCGGGCAGTATGTGGGCTTTATCCGCTATCAGGAAAAAATTTATGAATGCCGCGGCGCCAGCAAGAAGGAAGCGCTTTCCGCGTCCTGCCAGCAGGTGCGCGCCCGCCGTCTCAACGAACTGATCCGTTACGACGGCAAGGAATGGCAGTTTTAGGCTGCCGCCGACATTGAGCTGATGTTGAAAAGCGGGGCTTATGCCCCGTTTTTCGTTTGTTCCGCCATTGTTCAACGGATGGAAGCTCCGGCGGGTCGTCATAGCAATTGGATGTCGGTCTCTCAGAGCATTTCAAGTGGTAAATGTTCTAGAATATGGCGACAGTGCCGTGAAAACGGCATGTCTCAGGCATCGGCACCGAGCAGCTCCGGCGGCAAATGCCTGAGTATCCACTGGGCGCATTCACGCGGATTTTTGCCTTGGGAGTCGCAGCGCAGATCGGCCCAGGCCGCATACAGGGCCTCCCGCTCACGAAAGATGTCGGCCAGGGTCTGGCCCGGAGCGATAGCCAGCCCGCGCTGGGGATTACGGGCTATGCGTTCTTCGATCACGGCCAGGGGCAGGTCCAGATGGACGATGGGGCCCAGTTTCGCCAGGTGGCGCATGGCTTCCTCACGGTAGACCACGCTGCCGCCGGTGCCGATGACCGTACGGTTGGCCTTGATGGCACGGATCACCGTGCATTCCGCATCCAGAAAGGCTTCCTTGCCCAGGGCGTCAGTCACGTCCTGGAGGCGCGCGCCGTACAGGGCTTCGATCAGATGGTCGCTGTCCAGAAAGGCCCAGCCCAGTTCGCGCGCCAGCACGCCGCCCACCGTGGACTTGCCCGCTCCGGCCATGCCGATGAGGATGATGCAGGGGGCGAGTCGGGCCGGAGCCGCGACGAGATCGGGCGTGGGCATGTTTTCTCCTTGGGGCATTTAACGCTTGAACTGCTCTGGGACCGGATACGCTCTGAATTTGTGTCCAATGTCAGGAGGGGGTGTCTTCGCGGCAACCGTTTCGTTGCTGCCGCGTTTCGTGACAGGCTGGCTCCGGAAACTCTGCCCAAGCCGGACGGCGGTGTCAAGGAGCATGGGGCTGAAGCGGCGGCGGAAAATGTTGGTGCGAAATCCGGAAAAATCCGGGTTCAGCCCTTAAGCGGAAAGGGAACGGGCCGATAAGCGGGATAGAGGTGTAATCTCATGCGCATGCTGATTGTGTTGACTGTCCTGCTGGGTCTGGCCGCGCCGGTCCTGGCTGTGGAATCCCGTTCCCTGCCCGCGTCGGCCGCGCCGGGATATCTTGCCGGGCCGCGGGCTCCGCTCGTGTCGTCGCCAGCGGTGGGTGCTCCGGTGGTGCCGTTGCCGCCGCATCTTCCGGCCCTGCTGCCCTCGGGCGGCGTCAACCTGGATGAAGCCTGGATTCAGGACGGCGGAGCGCGCCTGTACTGGAATACGCTGGTGATCCCCCGCCAACTCCGGATGGGGGGCGCGCGTTTTGTAGACCCGGCGGCCGTGCCGGAATTGCTGCCTGTCGGCAGCGATAAGGTCGTGCGACCAGCGCGGCGGCGTGTTCCGGCCAGAGCCGCGATTTCTGCGGAAAAGCAGAAGCCCGGGCAGCGAACGGCTCCGGCGGGGGCGGGTTCCACCGCGCTCAAGCCGCCTGTAGCCGCTGCTCCGGCCGCCAAGAAGGAGGCCCCCGCAACGCCGTCGCCCGAGGCCGTCAAGCCTGTGATGTCAAAGCAGGCCGTGCCGTACAGCGGCCCCGCGCCCGCTGTGGCGGTTCCGCCCGTGCCTCTGCCGATTATGCCCGCGGACCCGGTCGCGCCCAAGGCTCCCGCGACGCCCCGCTGATCCGGAAAATTTCTCCAGCCGTTGCGGAAGATCGACCGGCTGCCAAGGCCCGGTCCGGGCGGTTACGCGCCTTTTTTCCGCCGGAACCGGAACGATCCTCGTCATGTGTACCGCTTGACGGGGAAACGGCGGGCGTGTATGTAGCTTTTTCCATATATTTTGCCGTTCAGGGGTCAGACCGTTTTGTGCCGCCACGCGGGCATGCCGCCGGCGCGAAAGGCGGGTAAACCCCGCAGCCTCCGCCTCCGCCCCCGTTTCCGGGCCGGTAGTTCCGGAGTCCGGCAACCTGTCGCGGCGTTGTCGCGGGCGGATCGCGTAAAAAAGAGAAGGGAGCAGCTTTATGAAAAGAACATACCAACCCAGTAAAATCAGAAGAGCCCGTACCCACGGTTTCCGTGCCCGCATGGCTACCCCCAGCGGTCGCGCCATTCTGCGCCGCCGTCGCGCCAAGGGCCGTAAAAATCTGAGTGCCTAGCCGGGCGGTCATGGTCGCCCTTGTCGTATGCCGGGGGCTTTTGTGTCGCGTCTGACCTTTCCACGGCACGTCCGAGTTCGCCGCAGGGGGGAATTTACCGCCTGCTATGAGCGGGGCAGACGTTACCATACCGAGCATTTCCTCCTGTTTGTGCTTCCGAGAGAGCATGTCGGCGATTGTACGCGCACGGGCATGGCTGTTTCCCGCAAAGTAGGCAATGCGGTGGTCCGCAATCGCGTCAAGCGTTTGCTGCGGGAATTTTTCCGTTTGCACTCCGACCTTCTGCCGGTCCATGCGGATCTGGTGGCTGTGGCGAAAAGGCACGCCGGCGGCGCCGCGCTGGATCTTTCCCGCGTAAGCGCCGAATTTCTGCCGCTGCTGCGGCGGATAGCCCGGCGCGGGCGGGCGGCCGAAGCATGCGATTGAATCGAAAACGCCCCGCGGGCCGGGCGGCTCCAAGCCGTCGCGGTCCGTGGGTGGGCGTCTCCCTTGGGGACGCCGGGCCGTTGCCGCGCGCGGCGGCCCGAGGTGGGGTGTGATGAAAATGCTGCTGCGCGGCCTTTGCGTTTTACCCATACGTATCTATCAGTGCTGCATATCGCCGGTGCTGCCCCCCGCCTGCCGCTTTTATCCCACCTGTTCCGCCTACGCCGTGGAGGCCATCCTGCGCCACGGCGTGCTGCGCGGCGGCTGGCTGGCGCTGCGGCGTCTGGCCCGCTGCCATCCCTGGGGCGGTTCAGGTTATGACCCTGTTCCACCCCCACGGCGTCGCCGCGACGTCCCGCCTCTGTCCCAGGAGTGAGCGTCCACATGCAAGACAGCAAAAATTTGATTCTGGCCATTGTGTTGTGCTTAGTGATTCTTTTCGGTTGGGGGCGCCTGGCCGAATATATGGGATGGGTGCAGACGCCCGACCCGGCGGCGGTGGCGCAGCAGCAGGAGGCCGCCCGCCAGGAGGCGGTCAAGGCGGAACAGCACAAGGAAGAAGCCGCCAAGGCCGCGACGCTGCCCGCGTTCACTCCGGCTCCGGGCCGCGACCTGACCGTTGACTCCCCGCTGTACGAAGCTGTTTTCTACACCGGCGGCGGCCCGCTGCGTTCCTTCAAGCTCAAAAAATTCCAGACCGGTCTCGCGCCGGATTCGCCCCTGGTGAACATGGTGGACGAACGCACGGCCGCCGTGGCGCCGCTGGGCCTGGTGATCAACAGCCAGCCGTCCTGGAGCACCGGCCAGTGGTCGCTGGACAGCGGCGAGCAGAACCTCAAGCTGGACGCCGGGCAGCAGGGCGCGTTGCGTCTTGTGGGCGTGGTGGACAATCTGCGCGTGGTCCGCGAGCTGACCTTCAACGCGGACTCCTATCTGATCAAGGAAAAAATCCGGCTCATCAATGCCGGGGATCAGCCCCGCAGCGTGCGCGTGAGCTACACCGTGGCTTCCGATGCCAGCAACGCGGCCGGCGGCCGCTATGATTCCATGCGCGTTGCCTGGGACAACGACGGCAGCCTGTCCGAGGAGTCTTCGGGCAAAACCTTGGAAAGCACGGGCGTGCAGGCCACGGGCAAGATTTACTGGGCCGGGGCCATGAGCACCTATTTCCTGTCCGCCGTGCTGCCCGGCGAAACCAGCAACGTCACGGTCAAGGGCCTGTTGCAGAAAACCGTCTACCGCACCGCCGTTGAAGAGCCTGAAAACCTTCTCGCGCCGGGGCAGGAAAAGGAACTGACGGTTTCCTACTGGCTGGGCCCCAAGGACCGCACCCAGTTGCAGGCCGTGTCCGATCAGTTGGCCAAGAGCATCGACCTGGGCATGTTCAGCATCATCGCCAAGGGTTTGCTCTGGCTGCTGGAGTTCTTTCACAAGTACGTGCATAACTGGGGCGTGGCCATTATTCTGCTGACCATCGTGATCAAGGCCGTGTTCTGGCCCCTGACGGCCAAGAGTTATGCCTCCATGGAGAAGATGAAGAAGCTTCAGCCCATGATGACGGCCATCAGGGAAAAGTATAAGGACAACAAGGAGCTCATGAACAAGGAAGTCATGGCTCTGTATAAGACTTACGGCGTCAACCCGGCCAGCGGCTGTGTGCCCATTCTGATTCAGCTGCCGGTCTTCTTCGGCCTGTACCAGGCCCTGCTCACGTCCATTGAGCTCAGACACGCGCCGTTCATCATGTATCTGCCCTTTACGGACAAGCTCTGGCTGGCAGACCTTTCGGCCAAGGATCCCTATTACATCACGCCGGTCATCATGGGCCTGACCATGTTCCTGCAGCAGAGGATGAGCCCCCCGGCCACGGATCCCACCCAGCAGAAGATCATGATGTTCCTGCCCCTGATTTTCACGGTGCTGTTCCTGGGCTTCCCCTCGGGCCTCGTCATCTACTGGCTGGTCAACAACATCCTTTCCATCTTCCAGCAGTGGCTGATGATGCGTAAGAACAAGGCCGCCGCGCGGGCCGAGGCGTAGAACGGTTCAGGAGCAGGGCAATTCAGGTTTGAAATGTTACATATTTCAAACCTGAATTGCCGTAGAAGCGTTGAGCCGCGCGGCGGGACTTCCCGTAAATTCCTGCCGAGCGTCGCCAGCGGGCGCGCTTCCCCGCCCGGGAAGGCAATGCGCGGGATTGAGAGATGCGCCTGCCCTTACATCGATGTAGATTGCTTTGGAACATCCGCCGTGCTCCGGCGTCGAGCTGATTTTGTCCTCTCTGTGTGAGTGAGGTTTGTATGGAAGGGTTCAAAGAATTCCAGGGCAAAGACCTGGACGGCGCCATTGAGGAAGCCTGCGGCTACTTCAACACGGCGCGGGAAAAGTTGGAGATTGAAATCCTGCAGGATGCCAAGTCCGGCATTTTCGGCATCGTGGGGGCGCGCAAGGCCAAGGTGCGCGCCCGCCGGGCTCATCTGCGCGAGGCTGTGGAAAGCATCCTGGGCAAAAAGGGGGGCGCCGCCGCGCCTGACGGAGAAGGAGAGTCCTCGAGCGCGGCTCCACGGGCTCCGGAAAAGAACGCCCGGCAGGAACGCCCCCGTCGCGGCCGGGAGCAGAGCCCGGAGCGCGGCCGTAAAAACGCCGCATCCGCTGCCGTTATCGCTGAAGAATCCGGTGTCCGCGCGGCAACGCCCGCCGAGTCCGGCGCGGCTCCCGTTGCGCAGATGGAGGAGACGGCCCAGGCCGCGCCGTCGTTCCGTTCCGCATCGGAACCGGAAGCGGGGGCCCCCGCTGACGCCGCTCCGGCGGGAAACGAGAATTGTCCCGAGTGTCGGGGCGAGGAGCGGGAAGCGGCGTGCGCCGCGGGCCGCGACGAGGCCCGCGCGGAAATTCGTTCAGACGGATCGCGGGAATCCGGCCGCGCTTCCGGGCGTGCCCGGTCCCGGCGCGAGGAAAGCCGCCCGGGAAGCCGGGAAGGAGCGCCCGGCGAGGGGTTGGATCTGGCTGGAGAGGATCTGGATGAAGCCGGTGAAGGCCTGCCCGTGACGCCTGTGGAGCAGCTGGATGCCGTCCGCCTGGAGGCTCTGGTTCAGGAAGCCGTGCGCGAACTGGTGCGGCCCATTGTGGGCACGGAGATATGCCTTGAAGTCAAGGTGGGCGAGGGCCGGGTACAGGTCTGCGTGGACTGCGACGAGGACTCCGGCCTGCTTATCGGGCGCGAGGGCCAGACCCTGGCGGCTTTGCAGTATCTGGTGTCGCGCGTGGTGTCGCGAGGTATGAACGCCGCCGTGCGCGTGCAGCTGGACGCCGGGGAATACCGACAACGCCAGGACGAAAAATTGCGCGAAATGGCCCTGGCCCTGGCTGAAAGGGTACGCCAGAGCGGACGTTCGTATTCCACGCGGCCTCTTTCTTCCTATCACCGGCGCATTGTGCATGTCTGCCTTCAGGACGTCGGAGATGTGCAGACCCGCAGCACCGGCGACGGTCCCATGAAGAGAGTGGTCATCATGCGCCGGAAGGTGGAAAAAGCGTAGCGGGTGATTTGGGGGGCCTGGTCCGGCGCGCGTGTATCCCTGCTTCGGCTCCCGCGCGATGGGAACCGAAGCCGCGGGGCTTGCAGCCGTATGGATAAGGCCGGTATCGTGCCCTTGGCCGTTCCGTAACGCTTTCAAGGTTAAAATGCTCCAGGGAGCAAGTCTGTCCATGCCCACCATCGCCGCCATAGCCACGCCTCCCGGAGCCGGGGGCATCGGCATTGTGCGCCTTTCCGGCCCGAGGGCCAAGGCGCTGCTGGCGCGTATGTTCCTGCCCCTTTCGCCGCGCTTTGAAAATTTTCGCCCTTGGTTCCTGCACCGTGGCCGGGTTCTGGACCGGTACGGTGAAGCCCTGGACGACGTGCTGGCCGTGTTCATGCCCGGCCCGCGCACCTTCACCGGCGAGGATATGGCCGAAATCCACTGCCACGGCGGCCCGCTCATTGTCCAGGCCGTGCTGGAAAGTATTCTGCGCCTGGGCGCGCGCCAGGCCGAGCGGGGCGAGTTTTCCCGCCGGGCCTTTGTCAACGGGCGCATGGACCTGAGTCAGGCCGAAGCCGTGGCCGAACTTATCGCCGCACCTTCGCGCGAAGCCCTGCGTTACAGCCTGAACCGCCTGGACGGCTTGCTGGGCCGCCGCGTGCTGGCTCTGCGGGAAGAGCTGGAAGCTCTGCGCGTCCAGGTCTGCCTGGCTGTGGATTTTCCCGAGGAAGAGGTGGAATGCCTTGCCCCGGCGGCCTTCGGCCGGGCCGTGGCCGAAGTGGCCTGCTCCGTGCGGCGTTTGCTGGCCGGACAGAAACGGGCCCGCGTCATGCAGCAGGGAGCCGTCGTGGTCCTGGCCGGAGCGGTGAACGCGGGAAAATCCAGCCTGCTCAATGCGCTGCTGGGTCGCAACCGGGCGCTGGTTACGGACATTCCGGGCACTACCCGTGATTTTCTGGAAGAAGCCTGCGATCTGGACGGGCTGCCCGTGCGCCTCACGGATACCGCCGGTCTGCGCCAAGCCGGGGAGGGACGGGCCGGCGCGGACGCCGTGGAAGCCTTGGGCATGGCCTTGAGCCGGGAAAAGCTGGGCGAAGCGGATTGTATTCTGCTGGTGCTGGACGGCGCGCGTCTGGGCGAGGCCGGAGCCGCCGCGGAAAGCTGCCCCGACGCGGCAGCCGGCCAGGTGCTGGAACTTGCCGGAGATACGCCCGTGCTTCTGGTCTGGAACAAGAGCGACCTCTGCTCGCCGGAGCTGTTCCCGCCGCGCTGGGCAGACGGTCTTTCCTGTTGTAAGGTAAGCGCGCGTTCGGGCGACAATGTGGACGCCCTGGCCTTGGCTCTGCGGCAGGCCCTGCTGGCCGACGGGCGCGACAGGCCGCCGTCCGACGGCCTCGCGCCCAACGCGCGGCAGGCTCTGGCTCTGGAAGAGGCGCTGGCCGAACTGGAGGCCCTGGAAGCGGACGTCCGCGCGGGTCAGCCCTATGACTGCTGCGCCGTGCGCCTGGATACGGCGGCGGCGCACCTTGGTGAAGTGACGGGCCTGTCCAGCCCCGCGGAAGTACTGGACAGGGTCTTCGCCCAATTCTGCATCGGCAAATAAATGCATATGGACCTGAATATGCTGCGCCGCCGTTTGAGCGGCGACGAAATTAACGCCATGCCCCTCTGCCATTACCAGGGGCCGGTGCATGTGATCCGCGTGCTGGAAGACTGGAAGCAGGCCCTGCCTGATCTGCGCGCGGACGGCGTGCTGGGTTTCGATACGGAAACCCGGCCCACCTTCCGCAAGGGCAAGGTCAATGCGCCCTCGCTGATCCAGCTCGCGACGGAACGGGCCGTCTACCTGGTCCAGCTGGCCTGGCTGCCCTTTGGCCCGCACCTGGCCGAGATTCTCGCCGATCCAAACATTATCAAGGCCGGTGTGGGCATCCGCGACGACATGCGCGAGCTCTCCAGACTGCACGACTTTGAGCCCGCCGGTCTGGTGGACCTTGGCAATGCGGCCCGCGCCCACAAGCTGTCCAGCCAGGGGCTGCGCACCCTGGCCGCCAATCTTTTCGGCTGGCGCATCTCCAAGGGCTCGCAGTGTTCCAACTGGAGCCTGATGGAACTGAGCCAGCGCCAGATCGCCTATGCCGCCACGGATGCTTGGATCGGACGCCTGATTTTTCTGCGCATGCGCGAGTTCGGCCTCATCCCGCCGGTTCCGGCCAGTCCGGCCAACCCGGCCAACCAGGTTGTCCCGCCCGCAACCCCCGGACCGGAGAGCGGCGCATGAACAGCAACGGCCAGAATCGTGGGGCGGCTTCCCTGCCCCCTCCTGTTTCCGGCCTGATCCCGGCCCTGGGGCCGCGCCTCGTTTTTTTTACCGGCGGCACGGCCTTGCGCGATTTAAGCCGCCAGTTGACCCGCTATACCCACAATTCCGTCCATCTGATTACCCCCTTTGATTCCGGCGGCAGTTCCGCCGCTCTGCGCCGGGCTTTTGCCATGCCTGCCGTGGGCGATATCCGCAATCGCCTGCTGGCCCTGGCCGACAGCGCCGTGGTGCCCCGGAACGTGCTCGATTTCTGCGCCCGGCGCCTGCCCGGAGAAGGGAATGCTGAAGCCCTGCGCGCCCAACTGCGGGCTCTGGCAGCGGTGGAGCATCCGCTCTGGGCCGCCATGCCGGAGATATTCGCCGGAGCCCTGCGCCTGCACATGCGTTTTTTTCTGGAGCGCATGCCCCGGGATTTTGACCCGCACCTTGCCAGTTTGGGCAATCTGATCCTGGCCGGGGGCTATCTGCACCACAAACGTAATTTCGGGCCGGTCCTGGCCTTTTTCAGCCGTCTGCTCCAGGCGCGCGGGGTGGTGCTGCCCATTGCGGGCGAAAGCCTGCATCTGGCGGCGGAGCTGGACGACGGCTCGCGCCTGGTGGGCCAGCACCGTTTCAAGGAGCTGACGCGCCCCGTGCGCCGCCTTTTTCTTACCGTGCACGAACCGGACCGCGCCGGGTCCGCCGTCCATCCCCAGACGCCCTGCCGTCCGCCTCTGGCGCCCGCCGCGGCCGCCTACCTGCGCTCGGCCGGGGCCATCTGCTATCCCATGGGCAGCTTTTACACCAGCGTGCTGGCCAATCTGTTGCCGCAGGGCGTGGGCCGCAACGTGGCCGCCGCGAAGTGCCTCAAAATTTTCATCCCCAACTCGGGCCGCGATGTGGAATTGCACGGCCTTTCCCTGGTCGGACAGGTGGGCATGCTGCTGCGTCATCTGCGTGAGGACGCGCCCGAAGCGCGCACTGAAGAGCTTTTGCACTGGGTGCTGGTGGACAGCCGGAACGGCCGCTACGAGGGCGGCCTGGGGCCGGAAGTCCGCCAGGCTCTCGCGGATATGGGCGTGCCTCTGCTGGAACGCGATATGGTGCGTGAGGAAGATCCCCAGCGGCATGATCCGGAATTGACGGCCAGAGCCTTGCTGGGCCTGTTGCCCGACGACGGACGCGCCTGGGAACAGGGACTGGGATGAACGTACGTGAACTCCGCGTCGACGCCGCGCTGGCCGGACAGCGGCTGGACCGGGCCCTGGCCGCGCTGACGCCGGAACTGGGGTTGCGCGGCCGCCGTCGGCTGGCCGCGCGCGGCGCGGTGCTGGTCAACGGCAGGGTGGGGGACGCGGCCCGCCGTTTGCGGCAGGGCGACGTTCTTGCTCTGCGCGACCTGGAGGACGGAGCAGGAACGACGCCGTGTTCCGCGGACATGCCGCGCCTGCTCTCCCGCCAGGGAGACTATTGTTTTCTGTACAAGCCCGCCGGGCTGCACAGCGCGGCCCTGGCCGGGGACAACAGCCCCAGCCTGGAGGCTCTCTTGCCCGCCTTGCTGCCGGAAGAGGGCGAAGGGCGCGCGCCACGGCTCATGCAGCGTCTGGATTACGGAACTTCGGGCATTGTCTGCGCGGCCCTGGGGGCAAAGGCGGCACAGGCCTTCCGTGTGGCGGAGCGGGCGGGCCGGTGTGAAAAGCGCTATCTGGCCTTGCTCCGGGGGACGCTGGCCGGGCCGTCCACAGTCCGGCTGGCCCTGGATACGGCGGACCGCCGCCAGAGCCGTGTGCTGGCGGACACGGACGACATGCTGCGCTGGACGGAATTTCTGCCCCTGCACGCCTGGGACGGCGCGGCGGCAACAGGTCTGCTTGCGGGCCTGATCCTGGACCCGGCGCACGGCGGCAGCGCATCTTCCGAGGGCGGCGGGGATGACTCCGGCGGCCTGACTCTGGCCGCCTGCCGCATCCGTTGCGGCGCGCGTCATCAGATCCGGGCACACGCGGCGGCCCTGGGCCATCCCCTCTGGGGGGACGGCCTGTATGGCCGGTCCGATCAACCCGGCCCGGCCGGAACGGGATTTTTTCTGCACCATGGAGCCCTCCTGCTGCCCGGCGCGGCCTGCGTGCAGCCGCCGGCCTGGCCGCTGCCCGACGCCCAGGCCGGGGCGGTCAGGAAATGGCTTGAAAGCCCGGCTCAATGCGGTATACTGAGGCGTGGGCATCGCGACAGCCCGGACCCGCATCAGCCGTAACAGGACACACAACCCGTCCGGCCTTGCCGGTGACTCTTTTACCAGGAGAGCGCATGTTTGCCGCCTTGCTACCCAAGTCCGCGCCTTTTTTCGCCATGTTGCAGGAACAGAACGGCTTGTTGCGCCGCATGGCCGGGTTGCTGGTCGAGATGCTTGAAGATCCCTCCAAAATGGACGACGTCCATAAAGAAATCGCCTTTCTGGAAGAAGAAGCCGACCTGCTGCATACCCGGATCATCCGGGCTCTTTCCCAGACCTTCATCACGCCCATCGACCGTGAAGACATCCTGCGCATCAATCAGGAGCAGGAAGAGGCCATGGACTGCCTGCAGAGCCTGAGCACCCGCCTGCATATTTTTGAATTCACGCGGGTGCGTTTCCCGGCCCTGCAGATGGCCCGGACCATCAGCGCCATGCTCGACCTTACCCGGCTGATGCTGGAAGGTCTGGCCCATCGGCGGGACTGCCACAAAACCCGCGCCTTCCGCACGCTGCGCGGCGAGTGCGACATGCTTCTGGCCGTGGGCCTGGCCGAACTGATGGACGAACAGCAGGAGATCACGCCCGCCCTGATCATGCAGATTCTGAAATGGAGCCAGGCCTACGAGCGCATGAGCATGCTGCTGGAACAGGTCAACACCCTGGCGGAAACCATTGAGGAAGCGGTGCTGAAAAATGTTTGAGGTGCCCCTTCTCCTGGCCGTCATCGTGCTGGTGGCCCTGGTTTTCGACTTCACCAACGGCGCGCATGACTGCGCCAACGCCATTGCCACCGTGGTGTCCACCAAGGTGGTCACGCCGCGTTTCGCCGTGGGCGCGGCGGCTCTGCTCAATCTGGGCGGAGCCCTGCTGGGCACGGAAGTCGCCAAGACCCTGGGCAGCGGCATTGTGCTGCCGCATGTGGTGGAAGGCAGCCATGTGCTGGTGCTGGCCGCCCTGGTGGGGGCCATCGCCTGGAATTGCATCACCTGGTATTACGGCATCCCGTCCTCGTCCTCCCACGCCCTGATCGGCGGGCTTATCGGC
Organism: Desulfovibrio sp.; assembly: GCF_018379785.1. Taxonomy (GTDB): domain Bacteria; phylum Desulfobacterota; class Desulfovibrionia; order Desulfovibrionales; family Desulfovibrionaceae; genus Desulfovibrio. The sequence goes on along the minus strand of NZ_JAGZUV010000041.1, from coordinate 3,591 downwards.
GCGGCCGTGGCCGACGAGGGATTCGGCGCGCTCAACGTCAGCGGCATTGTGGACAAGGTGCTGATCCCCCTGGTGGGTTCGCCCCTGGCCGGCTACGTCGCGGGTTTTCTGATCATGTGGCTGATTTACTGGATTTTCGGGAATATCCACCGCAGCAAGGTCAACTGGACCTTCCGGCATCTGCAACTGGTGTCCGCCGGGTTCATGGCTACCAGCCACGGCCTCAACGACGCCCAGAAAACCATGGGCATCGTCACCCTGGCCCTGGTGATCTTCGGCGAGATCGACAGCGTGGAAGTGCCCCTGTGGGTCAAGCTGGCCTGCGCCGGGGCCATGGCCATGGGCACGGCCGTGGGCGGCTGGAAGATCGTCAAGACCATGGGCCACCGCATCTTCAAGCTGGAGCCGGTGCACGGCTTCGCCGCCGAGAGCTCGGCGGCCCTGGTGATTACCGGGGCTTCGCTGCTGGGCGCGCCGGTAAGCACCACACATACCATTTCGGCCTGCATCTTCGGCGTGGGCTCCACCAAACGTCTCTCGGCCGTGCGCTGGAACGTGGCGGGCAGTCTGCTCATTGCCTGGACCCTGACCCTGCCCGCCGCCGGGATAGTCGGTTTCATTTCCTATAAGTTGCTGCATTTCATCTGGAACTGACGGAGTGATCCGGGGCGGTCCGGCTGCGTCGAAACGCGCAAGAGCCGTTCAGCTTGCGCAAGCTGAACGGCTCTTGCGCGAAGTTGTCCCCGCCCCGCCTGCATGATCAGCGGGCGGATACGCGCAAATGCCGCGCGGCGCGCTCGCGTTCAGGGCTCGTCCGGGCTCGCGCCCGTCGGCGGATGTGGGGGATGATTCAGCGGTTGCTGTTTTCGCGTTCTTCCTGACAGGCGCGGCAAAGGCCCACGCCGGGCAGTGCATCCAGACGTTTCTGGGGGATGGGGTCGCCGCATTCACGGCAACAGGCCACGCCGTTGACCCATTCCGGCCCGCCGCGATCCATGGAAGCGCGCGCCCGCACTAGGGCGGACTCCCTGTCCAAGCGTTCCAGTTCGGTGGCCTGATCAAACACGTCCATCACTGTCTCCTTGCTTCTTGCGATAAGGCTGTTCGCCTTGCTGGTTTAGGCTCAGCCCTCATTAAAAGCGCCTGCTGCAAAGCCGCCTTTTTCCGTGCGGCTGCGTTGCAAAAAAGAAATTGACCTCGCGGTATGTTCAATACAGCTTCGCCCAATTTCTCCTTTGCGCCTTGCTGCCCCAAAAAATTCAGCTTTTCGCGGACGGTGTTTTAATGAAGGCTGAACCTAGGCAAAGTAAGCGGCAACCCCGCCGGAGCGGGGTTGCCGTAAGTTTTTCGCTTTATTTTTCCAAAGGCCCCTATTTAGCATAAGGGATCGATGCTGTAAATCCTTGATTGTCCGTCAATTCGCCCGGAGCACATCTTCCAGCACGCGTACAAAGCCGTCCAGATCCGCCTGGTCAATGGTCAGGGGCGGCAGCAGGCGCAGGGTGACGCCGTGGCTCAGGTTGCAGATGTAGCCCCGGCGCAGCAGTTCTTCCCAGACCGGTTGGCCGTCGCCGGTCAGTTCGATGCCCAGCATCAGGCCCACGCCGCGCACCTCACGGATTTTCTCGGGCAGGCGCTGTTGCAGGGCCGCCAGTTCTTCCTTGACGTGCGCGCCCAGAGCGGCCGCGCGTTCTGCCAGATGGTCGCGCAGCATGATTTCCACGGTTTTGGCGGCCACCGCCGAGGTCAGCGCGCCGCCGCCGAAGGTGGTGGCATGGCTGCCCGCCTCAAAGCCCCGGGCCATTTCGTCCGTGGCCAGCATGGCGCCCATGGGCAGGCCGTTGGCCAGGGATTTTGCCATACTGATGGCATCGGGCTGAAGATTGTAGTTCTGGAAGGCCCAGAATTTGCCGGTACGGCAGAGCCCGGCCTGGACTTCGTCGCAGAGGAAGAGGGCGTTCTTTTCCCGGCAGAGGGCCTGCACTCCGTGCAGATAGTCCGCGGGCAGGGGCACCACGCCGCCCTCGCCCTGCACCACTTCCACCAGCACGGCGGCCGTGGCGGGCGTGATCGAGGCCCCGAGGGCTTCCAGATCCCCGGCGGGCACCTGCTTGAAGCCCTCGGGCAGGGGCGTGAAGCCCTTGCTCAGGCTTTCGCGGCCCGTGGCGGCCAGGGCCCCCAGGGTGCGGCCGTGGAAGCAGCCGCCCAGGGTAATGATTTCATAGGCGTCGCGCTGCTTGACCGTGCGCATATAGCGCCGGGCCAGCTTGATGCAGGCCTCGTTGGCCTCGGCCCCGGAATTGCAGAAAAAGGCCTTGCCGTGGTGGCTGGTGGAAAGCAGCAGCTTGGCGAGATCCAGTTGTTCCTGCTGGTAAAAGAGATTGCTTACGTGCCAGAGTTTGCGGGACTGGCGTTCCAGAGCCTCACAGACTTCGTCGTTGCAATGTCCCAGGCCCGCCACGGCGATGCCCGCCAGCAGGTCCACATATTCCTTGCCGTCCACGTCCCAGAGGCGCGCGCCCTTGCCGCGCGCGATAGCCAGCGGGTAGCGGCTGTATGAGCGGCAGAGCAGGTGTTCTTCCTCGGCTTTGACGGCGTTGAAGGCTTGCGACATGGAATTGGACTCCTTATGGGATTGCGTCTGAAAAGGGTTCACCTCCAGCGGGTGGCCCGGCTGACGGCATGTCCCGTTTTACCGGTGTCGTCGCCGTTGGCGGCGGCAGGATACGAAAATCATGCGCGGCGAAGCTGCGGCCCGCTTCAACGGCCCGTGTGCCCGAAACCGCCCGCGCCGCGCCGGGTGGCGGCCAGTTCCGGCACTTCCTGCCAGACAGGGCGGACATAGGGCTGAAAGATCAGTTGGGCCATGCGCTCGCCGCGCTTGAGTCGTCGCTCTTCCCCGGAGGTGTTCAGAAGCATGACCAGGATTTCCCCGGTATAGTCCGGGTCGATGACGCCCACGCCCTGGGCCACGGTGAGCCCGTCGCGCGCGCCCAAGCCGCTGCGGGAGTAGACAAAGCCCGCCAGCCCCGGCTGTTGCGGCTGCACGCTGAGCCCCGTGGGCACGCACAACCGTGCGCCCGGCACGATATGCGCCTCGGGCGCGTCCAGGCAGGCCCGCAGGTCGAAACCGGCGGAAAGGGCCGTGGCCGGGGCCAGAAAGTCTTCCCGCTCCTGAGCGTAAAGCTCGCGCGCGTCGGGGCGGACAAAGGCGACATGGACCGGAGCTTCGGTTGAAGCCGGGTCCGGAGCCTGGCCGGAAATGAGAGGAGTATTTGTGGTCTTCACGCCCAGTCATGTAGCGCAGGAAGGCCGCGGGGGCAAGTGCGCGGGCGCGCGCCCGCGTCATATTTGTCGTCCGTGGGCGGCGGGGTGAAATCAAAGGAGGAGGGGAACCAGGCGGCATAGAGGTAAACCGCAAGCAGCATCAGGGGGACGGCGACCGTCGCCGAGGCCAGGGAGAGCAGAAGGAGCGCCGTGCCGCGCACTGCCCGGCGCAGAAGCGGACGCGCGGCGAACAGCAGAACCGCCGTGGTCACCAGGGTGGCGAAAAATTTGTTGACGGCCGAAACCGACGGGTCCAGCGCGCCC
>NZ_JAGZUV010000040.1:0-27614 GCF_018379785.1 Desulfovibrio sp. | reverse complement strand
TTTGCCATGGGCAGGTCTATGAGCGTTGAGCGGGTGCGCCGCGCTGCGGACGTGGATATGACCGGGGCGTTACGGAATGAGCATGTCACCGGTGATGCGCGGATGCTAGCTTATTTGCGGCAGTGTGAGGCGACGGAATGGGCCAGAGCGGTGGCCATAAGCCTTGGTACGCGGGAGACACGCAGGAGCGACAGAGGTTTTTCGTCGCGTCCACTGGGGAAAATAGCTTGGCTTTGAATGCATCACATGGTATGGATTATAAAGTTTTCGTAGCTCTCCAGTAATTAATTGCACTTCGTAGCTGACATTAGGGAACCCATGCCAAGATGCATTTTCACCTGACCCGCCCAATGTCTACCGGGGGCAAATCCAAATTCATACTGGTCATCTTTTAGACCCATTCAGCTATTTTAAACACTGGCTAAACTATGATGGACAGAATTACCGCTCTTCATATTGATAGATTTAAATCGCTGAATGATTTTTCACTTCCTTTTCCAAAAGATGGGAATATACTTTTTTTAATTGGTAATAATGGTAGCGGAAAATCCACTGTACTCCAATGTCTTGATTTCATTGGCGCAATTTTTCGGGGAAATCTCACAAGCTGGTTTAATAGTCGTGGCTGGAATCCGCTTGATATTATGTCATCTAAAAAAATGCGCACGATCTCACTTAAATTAGAAGGTTTTTTTGATGAAAAAGACATTTCATGGGAAGCATCATACAATACAATACTCAGAAGATGTATAACAGAAAAAATGCTGATTGATGATGAACACATTATCAGCGTTTCTGAAGGAAAAGTTACTTGTAATAATAGCATATATCCAATTGTAAATGAATTCGAAGGCTCTATCTTAGCTCATTTAAAACAAAATTTTATCAAAAATGGGAATACAGCTAATAAATTTTCCTCGTATATAAGAGGAATGCACTCTTTTGACACACTTAATTCCTTACAGCTTCGAGCCAGATCTCGGCGTACATCCGGGGGTATTGGGCGTGGAGGAGAGCGTGTCGCAGGTGTCTTTTCTGGCCTTTCATCAGTACAAAAAGATAGAATTAATTCTAGACTAAAAGATATTTACCCATGGTTCCATTCGGCGCGTGCAATAACCCGGAGAGCTGGCTGGACAGATATTGAATTTACTGAAGAGTCTGAATCTGGAATTATTAGAGTATCGGCTACACACACCTGCGATGGGTTATTAAGGATCCTTGCCTTTCTTACAGAAATTGAAACACTTGATACATTTATTATCTTTGATGAAATTGAAAATGGGCTTAATCCTGAGGTAATGAAAAAGCTTATAAATTTTATTATGGATTGTAACAAACAAATACTGATAACAACACATAATCCTGTTATTCTTAATTATATTGATGAAAAGGTCGCACGGGATTCTGTGATTCTCATGTATAGAAAGGAAGCTGGAAATTCAGGGGCAGTTAAGTTCTTCTCTCTTCCAGGCATCAATGAGAAACTTGATTTTTTAGGACCTGGAGAGGCTTTTCTTGATTCTAGTTCAAGTGAAATTTCTGAAGAAATTAACGCGCTTGAAGAAAAAGGGTTAGAATAATGTTAGTCTTGGTTACAGGAGAAGGGCCAACAGACATCGGATGTGCGACTTCCACTGATTTATGCCCGCCTGGTAGCTGGACTCTTGGTCCGATTACACTGTTTATTGAAAAATTCATTCAAGCCCATATAGAATCTACCCTAACAGTTGGACAATTTTGGTTTGCCCCTAAAACTTATATTACTGGTATATGTAAGCGGCTTATGCCTATGGCAATTTCAAGTGGAAGAGAAAATGACTGCGCTGAAGGGAAAAAGAGGACGCGCGCTTTAATGGCGGCGGCAATAGCACTCTCTCAGCAAGAAAATGATGACGTACTTCCTATTTTATTTCGAGATACTGACAATCGTTCTCATGATATTAGACGAAATACAAAAATTCGGGATTCAATAAAAACAGTATCCTGTTTCTCGCAAGACAGTAATATTTTTCATATTTGTCCTATTGTTCCATGCCCAACTTCTGAAGCATGGTTACTATGTGCCTTAAGAGAGAGTTATCAAAAGCAAAAATGTGCAAAATTAGAGACTCAATTATCTGGAAACGATGCGAGTCCACATTATGCAAAAACAATTTTGAGAGAAATTATTGGTGAGTACTCAGCAAGAACACTATGTGACCTTATCAATAGAGGTCGGATAGACCCTTTGCGGGTATCCATGCCAAGTGTAAATAATTTTTTACAGGATTTACGCTCTGTTGTTTTTAAAAGAGAACAAATTCAAATTCCCCCGAAAGCTCGACAACAATTATGTAGAGCCGTTTCATAGTTTTGTTTTATCTCTCCATCTCGGTATAACCACAGATTGTGGAGTCCCTTGCCGCGTTGTAGGCCTGCTTGGACGCGGGCCAGAAAGCCAGCGCCATAGCGTGCCTTTGCTTCAGAGGGCAAAATAAAATTTATTGAGCTTCATCAGCCCGCACGGTATCCTCTGGGCCAGAGAGGTATGCAATGCCGGTTCCCGCGCTTAAGATCAGCGAACATGTCGCCAAGCTCAATGCCGTGATCAAGGACGGCAGGCGCTTGGGCGATATTGACCGCTATGAAATCACAAAGGCTATCGACGCCGGAATGGGACATGATCCCGTCCGCGCGCTTATTTTACAGGCTCTGCTGGCGTCCGTTGACGGGGATGCCGCTTCGGTCATGCGCTGCTTTGAGGAAGCCCTTCAAATCGCTCCGAATTCCCTTGATGTACATGCCAATTACGCGGTTTTACTCGCCAATCACGGATATCCGGAAAAAGCATCCCAGGAAATCCGCGAAAGCCTGGCACTCTGCAAACAGCAGAACGATTGGGCATTCATCGACAGCCTTATCGTCACCGCGGTCGATATCGGCGATATGGATGCGGCGGCGGACATCATACATGCGGTCGCCCAAATGAGGATTTTCAGCTCTGTGCTGTCCCAAGCCGCAACACTTTTGAATATCGACGGCGAGAACGATGAGAAAGCCGTTGCCGGACTGCACGCAGCCTTGCCGGGAGATGATCTGCCAGCGGCATCAAAGATAAGCGACGAACGGTGGGCTGAAATGAAGAAGTTTGCCGACGAACTTTCCCAGTACGTGGACTAGCCGATATGTGGGCCGCATATATTACCCGCCACCTTGACAGCCGCTTGAAGCAGCTCGAACGGAACATCGAACGGCTGCGCCGGGAGAATCAGGATCTGCGCAATCATCCTGATGTGCGGCTGTATGTGGGCGCTGTGCGAGGAATGGAAAAAGCGCGTCAGGATCCCACCCGGCCGGACTATCTGCTCGGGAATACCCTTGGGATCGAGCACCGGGACTGGCGCAGGATAAAACGCCTGTTGCCCTCCCGTTACCGCATGTTCTTCAAATTTTTCAGCACTGATAAAGAAGTCTTCTTCGTATGGATGAACGATGCGGAGACGCTGCGCAAAGAAGGCGCGAAAAGCGATTGCTACGCTTACTTCCGCTGGATGCTTGATGCAGGGAAAGTCCCATCCTGTAGAAACAAGCTGCTGGACAAGTCCATTCCCAAATCCTAGCGTCTTTAGGGCGATTAATCTGCTCCACAAACACAGCCCCGGCGGAGAATTCCCCGCCGGGGCTGTGTTTGTGGCTGGCGCTACCTCCCCGGCCGGGGCATGAGCACGGAAAGAGGCGTGCCCTTGCCGCGCTGCCACTGGTCCCAGCCGCGCTCGGCATTGCGGGCGAGCTTGGAGACGGGCACCCTGGCCAAAAAGCTGGCGATGTCGGCCGCGGCGTAGGCAAGGCGCTTGGCCTGCTCGTCGCTGGTGACGCCCTTGTGCAGGGCGCGGCCCGCCCTGCCGGTGGCCACGCTCCAGAGCTGCACGGGCGTATCCAGCGTGGTGCGCACGCCGCCCCGCTTCTGGCCGCCCTCGCCCATGCCCATGAGGGACATGAGGCCGTCGCCCACATTGTTGCCGAAGATGGGGATGCGCTGGGAACCGAAGTCGCAAAGCGAGGACATGGCGAGTTTGGCCAGTTCCTCATTGTCGTCGTCACCGGCGTAGCCGCGGACCAGGGCCAGGAAAAGGAACATGCCGGCGGCGGGCAGAATGGTGTCGTACATCTCGAACCTGGCTAGGCGGCCCAGGCTGATTTTGCCCTTGGCATGGGCGGTATACATGTACTTGTGACGGGCGGCGAAGAGCGTGACGGCGCCGGCAAAGGCGTTGAAGAGGCGATAGCCGTTCTGGGCGCGCAGAAAGCCGCTGCGGGACGAGGGGTCATAGTCCGGATTGGACTGTTTGACCATGGAGTCGGCAACGTCCACGGCCTGCTGGTGGAACTCGCTGTCGGTGCTGATGCCGCAGTTTGCGGCGCCCCCCTGCAATTGCGAGAGCTTTTGGGTGTAGGCGGCCAGCCAGACCGCGCCGGTGGCGGCCATATCCACGCCCACGATGGGCAGCATGCCCGCGTTGACCAGATCCTCCCAGGCAATCTCCCGCTTGCCGATGCGGACGGATTTGGGACGCCGGGCCGGATTGAAATTGGCCATATGGCGCTGGAGGTCCTGGTCGATATTGTCCATGCGGGATTTCATGTAGGGACTGGCCTCCCAGATCCGGCGCATGGTCGAGAGGCCGTGACGGGACATATGCCCCATGGCGCGCAGCACGGGCCGCGCGCCCAGATCGCCCATGGCCGGGAAAACGGCGGTCATTTGCAGGGCGGCCACCTTGAGATTCCAGGCCAAGCCCCAGGGCACAAGGTATTTTCTCATGGCATTGGCGACGGAGACCACCCAATCGCTTTTGGGCGGCGGCTCCTGCCGCACCAGGCCGCGCAGGTTGGGCCGGATGGCGTCGTAATCCTTCCGGCCGTAAGCGCGGGTATACTCCGCGCGGAAGACGGGATTCCGGGTGACCTGATCCGCCCGGCGCACGATCTCGCCCAGTTCAATGAAGCGCACGACATCATTGATGTGCTCCAGAATAATGCCGGTATCCAGGCGCAGGGGCAGGCCCGGCGCGCGCTCGGTGCGGGCCTGGGTATGGCCGCGCCTGGCGGCCGGAACAGAGAACATGGCCTCGTTGCGGGCCATGAGGTCTTCCTTTTCATTCCAGTTGGCCACGCGGTCGGAGACGTTGGGATCATAGCGCACGGGATAGTAGCCGCCGGGCAGGGTGACGGCATTGCCGGTTTGGTCCATGAGGACAAGGGGCTGCGGCTCCACGCCCTGGGGTTTGAAGCCGAACATGCGCTCGTGCACGGCCTGGGTGTCGGCCCACTGGGTGGCCAGAGCATCCCAGATGCCCTGCACGGCCCGCCAGTCATCCAGGCTGAGCAGGCCGGGACTCTTTCTCCGGGGCGCGGCGGATGCAATCTCCCTGCCTGCGGCGGCATCAGAAATGTTCGCGGCCATCCGGTCGCCCAGCAGCGTGACCAGGGTTTCATAGTTCAGATCCGGATACCCTCCGGCGAGGCGGGCCATATTGGACCGGTTGCCGCAATTGAGGGCCAGGGCCAGAACCATATCAGCCGTCCAGTGTTTTTTGCCGCAGGCCCGTTGCAGGCTGGACGGCAATTCCACAGGTCTGCCGACAACGTCCTTGAGCATGAGTTGTTTGCCGTAGCGCTTCTCCCACTGCCGCACGCTGTCGGCCAGATGAACCAGATGCGGCGCCATGGTCTTATTGACGTTTTCCACGCGCTCACGAACGCGCTGCTCGCCGCCCAGGATCTGGTCCAGCATGACTTCCATGGGGCCGGTCTCCCCTTCGCCCAGCACATTGCTGAAGCCGTCGGCCTTGCGGAACTGCCAGCGCAGGGCGTCTATGGAGGCATAGAGACCGCGCGCGGCGTCCTGGGCTTTGCGGCGCAGGCTGTCCGCCGGGGCATTGGGCATCTCCTTCAGGGGCCGCATGCGCGCCGCTGCCTGGTTGGCCGTCAGCTCCACCCTGGCGGCCTCGCTGTTCCCGGCATCGGTGCGGGCGTCGTAGCCGACATGGCGCAGATAGTGGAGCAGGTTTTCCACCTCCTGCAACTGGGCGGGGGTGAGATCGCGCCAGGGCTGATGGCCGTTTTGCAGGGCTTCGCCGGTATTGGGATTCACGCCGTTGAGCAGCCAGTCGGCAAAGCTGGGCAGAATGCCCGCCACGTCGTCGCCGGGCAGGGTCTTCTCCACCAGCTCGCGCAGGCTGGACGCGCCCAGCGTCTGGTCAGGCAGGCCGCGCATATGGGCCAGGCCGTAGCGGTCCAGCAGTTTGCGCAGGGCCTCGCGGTGGATGGTGGGGAAGGTTCCGGGTTTGGCGGACGCCGTTTTGGCGGCCAGATCAAGCAGTTCGTCGCTGCGGCGCAACTGGTCGCGGGAGGACCAGATCAGTTCGTTGGCCACGCGGGCATTGTCCACGGCGCGCACGGCGGCCATCACGTCGCCGTCCACCAGGGCGCGGGAACGGTCGCGCAACGCCTTGTCGAGCATGGCTTGATAGCGTTCGGGCGTGATGTCGCGCAGGGGACTGTTGTGCAACATCTGGAAAGCCTGGTTGCGAACGAGGTTGCGGGGGGTAATGGAATTACGCACAAAACGGTCCTGCTCCTCCACGCTGCGGTAGCCCTTGCGGGCGGCGATACGCAGCACCACCTCGTCCACCTTGTCCAGGTAGGCGGCGTAACTCTCGCCGCCGTGCAGCAGGGCATCGGCTTCGGCCGCCCTGTCGTCCTCGGCCAGGCGCTGTTCGGCCAGGGCGACGGCCAGCTTTTTCTTGCTTTCGCCCCGGCCCACCAGAGCGTCGTAGAGATCATGGACAAGGGCGTCCGCGTCTTCGTAGCCCTGTTCCAGGGCGGCCATGTCCACAGGCGAGCCATTGCCCTGGGCGTTGATGATGCCGTGCCGGGCGCGGGAAAGCTCCGCCGTCTGCTCCTCGCCGATGAGGCGGACCACGCCTGCGCGGTCGAGGCCGCCCAGGGACTGCCCGTCGGGCGAGCGGGTACGCGCGGAAAGGTCGCCGACCATCTGCCAGAAGGGCGAAGCATCCAGCCCGGCCAGAGCCTCGGCGTAGTATTCCTTATAACGCTTGTTGCGTTCGCGCAGGGTGGCGCGGTCCATGGCGGCCTGCACCTCGCGCTCGGCCAGGCCGCGCAGGGCGTTGAGTTCGTCCCACTCGTCATACTGGAGTCGGCCGCTGCCCATGAAGTCGCTTTCGGCGGCCAGGACATCCCGCATGCCGCGCGTCCGACGGATCTGCGCGTCTGTGGCCAGCATGCGGTCGAAAACGCGGCGCACGTCATCGCTGACGGGCAGGCCCAGGATGTCGCGGGCCTGCTCGTACACTTTCAGCAACCAGGAACGCAGACGGGCGAAGGCCGCTTCCAGTTTGCGGCTGGGGGCCCTGCCTTCCCTGAGATACTGCTCGAAACCGCGTGCCACGGTTTCATGGAATTTCTTCCAGTCTTCCGAACCCTGGACAAGCTCGCCTTCCAGCGGCGCTCCGGCCCATTGGCGCAGGGCGCGCAGGTCGGCCCGGGCCTGATCCAGGGCGTGCAGATGCCCCACGGCCCGGCTTGCGATGTTGGCGGCGCGGGCATAGGCGGAAGCCTGGTCGCGGGAAAGAATGCGCGCGGCCTGGAGGTCGAACCAGGGCGGGGTCTGGCCGGGCTGGAAGGTTTCGCCCTTTTCTTCGGCCTGGCGCTGGAGATCTTCCACGGCCGCCGCATGGGCGCGCGAGGCGGCGCGGGCGTCCCGCGCATGGGCGCGCAGTTCGGCAACGGCTGTGCGCAGGGATGCAATGCGCGTTTCAGCCGGGGATTTTGCGGCATCCGCCAGTAAATCGTCCACTGTCCGGCGGACGGCCGGGGCCTCGCCCTTGAGGGCATCGGCCAGGGAACGACGCATATTGCCCAGGGCGATGGAGCCGTCGTCAGCGGCCACGCGCATGAGATCGTCCAGAAAGATATGGGCGGATTCGTGCGGAATGGTGGAAAGATTCGCTCCCTTGAAAATACGGACGGCCGCGCTCTCGGGCGAGAGGGTGACGGAACCCCGGACGACAGGGCCGCCCTGCCCTTCCTCTTGCGGCAGGATGCGCAAGTTGACGTTGTCGGCGTCAGGAACTATTCTGTTTTCACCAGGCGCTGTTGCGCTCTGGCGAAGCTCTTGGGGGCCGGCATCCGATAGAGCCGGATATGCTCCGGGAGCTTCGTATTTTTGACTCCACCCCTCCAAATCCTGGTTCAGGTTGTAGAATTTGTTGCCGTCGGCATCTTCCGCAATCTGCATCCCCACGCGAAGATTTTCGCCCCCCAATGCAACATCGGTTTCCAGCCAGTGAAAGGCGATAATATTATCTTTGCGCTGCTTCCTGAGTTCATGGCGCTCAATGTACGCCGCGCCCTCGATGATTTCTTTCAATTTCGGAAAAAGCCGCCACTTTCTCGGATCCGCGCCGGTGTGCGCCGCTTCGCTCCATCCTGCCTTGGTAAACCTGATTTCTCCCAGATCCTCCCGCTGCGCGGGCGTCTTCTGTAATTTCCGGTACAATTCGCGGGCGACTTTCTGGTACTCCCTGAGCGGCGCGCCCTCCGGCACGCCCAGTTCATCGCCGCGAACTTCAATGACCGGCGCGCGCCAACGGAGTATGGCAGGGGCTTCACCGGGACTCTTGTCAGTGGCGTCCCTTTCAGCTACTGTTTGTTCAAAGCCACCCTGCTTGAGTTCAGAGACACGCCCCGCCTCGGCGGGCTTGGGTTGAGCCGGAGAGCCGCCGGCGCTCTGATAAAGCGCGGTGGCTTTGTTTTGCTGGAGCCAATGGGTAAAAGCACTTTGCGGACCCTCAAAGGCTGTCCCCACCACAAAGCGTGTTCCATGTTTGCCGTGCTTCAGATATCCAAGCACGGCCTGTACGCCGGAATCGCCCGCCACGGCAAAGGCCCGGCCGGGATGCCCGGTAATGGGGTCGGGTGGAATTTCATACGCCGCGCCCTGTTGCACGACGTTTTCCACGGCGTTCCAGTTTGAAAAGTCCGGATGACGTTTGCGGATATGCTTTACCGTGTCGGAAAACAGCTCAATCCGCGCGTTATCCAGCCCGGCTTCGGCCCTTCTGATTTCACCAAAGACATAGACGGATGGCTTGCTGTCAGGCTCCCGGTTGCGCACCGCCTCCACAAACTCCTCAATGGAATGTGCGGAGCTGCGGTACATGGCTTGGTGCAATCCGCTCGTCCGCCCCGCCCCGTCTTCCCGGCCGGTATTGACCCTGTGCAAAATATCGACCGCCGGATCAACGCCGTAGGCGGCCTGAAAAGCCAGGGCGTGCTGCTCGTGGAGCTGGGCGAAGGTCTGCGCGGCGTGGCGGGCGTAGCCGGAATTTTCCATTTCACGGGCGATGCGGGCGACTTCCCTGTTGACCTCGGCGCGGATGCGCCGGGCGCTGCGGGCCTGACGCAGGAGGGTTTCGCCCTCTGTGGAGGACGGCCCGGCCATGTCCGCATCATCATCCATAGCGGCGCGCATGGCGGCCTCGGCCCTGGCGGCGGGATCATAGGCGGCGGCTTCCGCGCCGCTGACGCCGTCCGGCGTGACGCGCAGGGAGTTCATGGCCCTGGCGCGCGTGTCGCCCTGAAGCTGCGTGAGCACAGCGGCGGTGGACACGGGCAGGGGATCGCCCCGCTCCGCCGCCTGTTGCAGAGCCACGGGGGTCGTACCCAGGGTTTCCAGCACGGCGGCGGCCTCGGCCTCGCCGCGCTGTTGCGCCTCCTGAAAAAGAGTCACGGCGTCGTCCGGGCCGATCCAGGTCCGGGAATAGCCTTCGGGCAGGATTTCATCCAGCATTTCGGCCAGGGCTTGCGGACCCTGTTGCGCGGTGACGGCCTGATCCAGGTTCACGGCGGCGTTTTCCAGCGCCTGACCCAGGGCCTGCCGCCGGGTCATGGCCTGGGCCTGGGCGGCCTCGGAGGATAAAAAATCGGCAATTTCCGGAGAAAGTGCCCGAGATGCGAAAGACGCGTCACCGGCGCGGGCGGCCCGGACCACACCCACACCGCCGAACAGGCCGCCCCAACTCGCACCGATGAGTCCTTCATAAACCGCTTTGCTGTGAGCCTGGCGCAGAGTATCAATGTCGGTCAGAGTACGCCGGAACCATTCTATCCTCTCGCCGATGGTCCCCCCGTGCTTTTCCGCCTGCCCCCAGAGGGAAGAAAGCAGATCCGGAGCATTCTGGATATATTCGGTGAGGCCTTCCGTGGCCGACGCGCCAAAGGTCCGTTTGACGGTTTCCCAGATGCCGGTGGACTTGAAGATGTTCAGAACCTTGTCCAGTGCAAGACGTTCCATGGGAGCCTGGGCAGCGGCGTTGAACAAGGATGGCGACAACGAACCGGCCGGAGAAACGCCCTGACGGCGCAGGTCAACATAGCTCTGCCCGGCGATCTGCGTGCCCATGACGCCCAGCGCCCAGGCAGGCCCGGCCATGGCCGCCATGACGTTGCCCGCCTGTTGAGGCGCGGAGCGGACGAAATCATAGGCGAACTGGCCCAGAGCCGAATCCGATGCAACTTCCGGGGGACGTGAACGCTCAATCCACCCCAGGGCCGAACGCGCCCAGCGCGCGGGGGCGCTCTCAGGGCCGAAGACATTTTCGGCAAGGGCAAGAGCTGGTCCGGCAAGCATGCCGGTATTGAAGTCCGCCGCGCCGTGGGTCAGGGCCTGGCCGGTTTTGCGCAGCACCTGGGGGAGATCGTAGGCAAGACCGTGCAGGGCATCCGCGCCGATATGGGAAAGGGACTCCAAGAGATTGGCGGGAGTCCCGTCCTCCCGGCCGCCATAGATTTTGTCAAAATCGGCAAAACCGGCGGCGATGTTGTTGAACAGGGGGAAATCCTCCCGCGCGGCATAGGCGGTCTTGCCCTGAAGGGCCCGGACCAGGCGCGGAGAGAAGCGGCGCAGTTCGTCCGCCGCCGTCTGACCGGCCAGCGGTCCGGCCACGTCATTGTGGGTCAGGGCCTCCTGGAACGAAACGCCCAGGCGGGCGGCGTTGCGGCGGGCTTCAATGATCCGCTGCGGGCTGTAGCGGTGGGCGGCGTTGACGCTTTGGGCGGCAATGGCGGCGAGGGCGGGCGGGGGTGATGCATCATCATTATGAATAAATTCCGACAGATCTGGAGCTGGGACACGATTCCAAGCGTCCTTTTCAGATCCCGGCATATATGTAGCGTTGATAATATCTGACAGATCTGGAGGCTCGTGTGCGTCAGTGACGTTGGAGAAATTTTCAACCTGACTCATATTAATATCCATAATATTGATGGTATCTTGTAAAAACTTTGTATATTTTATCTTCGGTTATTTCTTCTTCTTTGTCGCCTTGCCGTATAAGTTCTTTTTTGATCTTCTCAGCCGCATCCTTCGGAACGGCGTAGCGCACGGCCTTTCCATTGATTTCATCTTCACGCGCCTGGAGGGATGTCACCGTTGACCTCCACCAGAGCAGGCCCGGCACTTCCCTGTCGTGCAGGAGCTGGAAGGCCACGTCCTGGCGTTCCCGCAGGGTGCGCAGGCCGCGCGTGCGCTCGAAATACTCCTGCTTGAGCTGGGCCCTGGCGGCGCGCTTGTCCCCCGGGTCCAGCGCGGCATAGCGGCTGCGTTCAAAGAGACTGTTGAAATAGAGGTCGTCCTTGGCCTCGGCCTCCTTGGCGGCCTGGTCCTCGGCCAGGGTTTTGAGGCGCTCGGCGTCCGGGTCGGAGAGTTGCCCCACATGGCGGCCCATGACGATTTCAAACGGTTCGCCGCGCAGAACGGCGCTGTGCGCGTCGGCCCAGGCCTGCGGGTCGGATATGCCGCGGCGCTGCCCGCCCACGGCCTGTTCCGCATGAGCCAGGGCGAATTGCTTGAACTCCGGTTCAGCTTCGGCGACTATGGCGTTGAGCGCGGCCACGTCCTTGCCCGCCGCCCGGATTCTGGCCTTGATGTCATTCTGGGCGGTAATGATGTTTTCCTGCCTGATCTGCTGCCGGGCGGCATCTTCAATATTGCGTTGCGTGAGGTAGGCGGACGTGAGGCGCAGGCGCTCCTGCGTATCCTGAACAGTGGCGTTGATGTGCTCAATGGCCTGCTGCGAATCGCCGCCGAAGCGCGTCAGGAGTTCGCGGGCATTTTCCGCCGCAACGCGGTTTTGCGCCCGTTCCCGTTCCGCCCTGGCCCTCGCCTCCAGTTCCCGACCCTTGGCCTTGATCCTGGCTTCGTACTGCGGTGCGGCCGCGCCCAGCAAGTCCTTGTACTGGCTGAACGCGCCACGCGCATTGCCAACATTATCTTTGGCCAGAAAACTGTCGATGGTCAGCCCCGCCACCTTGCGGTTGAGGTCCGCTTCCATGGCGCGGCGGTCCAGGCCGGGGAACATGGACGCGGCGCGGGATTTGAGATTGCGCAGGCTTTCTTCCACAAAGTCGGCATTGCCGGGATCATTGGCGATGACGTCCATGGTCTGGGCCATATCGCCTTCAAAAACGCTCTTGTCCCAGGCCTCTTTCTGTTGCCGTCCGTAACTTTGGCCCTGCTCGGCGAAGTGCAGGCCCGTGGCCGCCGCATCCTTCATGAACATCTCGCGGAAACGGCCGGAAAAGCGATCCGCCAAGGGCCTTGCGGCATCACGCGCAAAACCGTCGAAGTATGCGCCCGCGCCTATGGCGTCTTTGCCCTTGTTCTCTTTGGTATAACGGTTGCGCTCCGTAGAGAGCGCCGCGCGGTATTCCTGCAGGGCTTCGGATACCGCCGTGGTCTGATCCTTGACGTACTCCCTGATGCCCACCTCCGTGATCTGCATGCCCGCCTTGAGCATGGCGTCCGTGACGTCGGCGTCGGCGGAGCGCCCGGCGTCGCGGATCAGGGGATTGGAAAAGCCGGGATCAATGCCCCCGGCCTGAATGCGCCGGGGCGGCGTACTGTACTGCTGAATGCGGATGGCCATGGATTAACTCCTGATAGTTTTTGTGCCCCAGCGCAGGCCCTTGCCGAAGGCCCCACCGGAAGCCCGCTTGCCCAGAGCGGTCAGCGCTCCGTCGCCGCCAGCTCCGCCGCCGAATCCCCCGGCCATGCCGTAGGCGCTGATTCCGGATGCCAGACCGGATATTCCGGCGGTGAGTAGCGACTGGCCCAGGTTCTTGACCGTGGAGCCGTACCAGGAGGCCGCGTTCTCGTAATTTTGGGCATTGGCCCGCTGTGCCTTGACGTTCTCGCTGGTTTCCCATTCTCCCACGGCTTTCTGGTAGCGGTTGGCCCCATAGTCCGCGGCGAAACGGTTGGCGTTGCCCTCCAGGGAAGCCGCCGCGCTGCCGCTGGACATGTCCACGCCCAGCGCGCCGAAGTTGGCCACATTGCCCGCCTGCACGTCGGCGTATTCCCGGCGCAGGGCCGAACGCTCGCGGTCCAGGTTTTCCGCTTCGATGCGGCCTTTCTCCGCCGTGATCTTGGCCTGATTGCGCGCGGCCGCCGCATTGACCTCCATCTGGGCCTGCTGGTATCTGGCCTGACGGTTGGCCTGGCTGGCCTGCGACAGGCTGGAAATGGCGGAAAGTCCGCCCATGGTCAGCGCAAGCGCGGTGGCGCCCATATCAGAATCCTCCCTTTCCGGAATACGGAGAAACATCCACGGCCGTGGAGATGGCCAGAACAGTCAGCGGCGTAGGGCTGGTCACCTCCACGATCAGAGGGGATTCGTCCGCCCAGCCGCCGCAGACGTTCAGGGCCAGATCCGTGCCTTCGCTGAAAAATGGTTGCGTCCGGAACGCTCCGGCGCGGATATGTCTGTCCGCGATGGGAGTAAGGTTGCCCTCCAGTCCGGCCAGAAAGGACATGCTGCGATAGGTCCGGAGGCGCACGGCGGTAATTTTGCGGTTGTGCATCATGCTGGAACCCTGCCGGGTCTGAATTTCCGGCAGGTTGGGCACAAGGCGCGAGGTGTACGGCAGGCCCACATGCACGCTGGACGCGGGCCGGGGCAGGGTCAGGCCGCCGTCCGCATCCACGGCCAAGCCGTCCACGGTGCCGCCGTCGGCGAAAACCTGAACCTCACGGCCCGCCAGATGATCAAGCCCGTTGAAGCGCGTAGCGGCCGGGCCCTGGTAATTGAGCGCGCTGTCCAGAAAATAGGCTTCCGCCAGATCGTCGGCGTCAAAGAAGCTGTCCAGCCGTTCCACGCAAAGCCCGCAATCCCGCCGCACCAGAAACCAGGTCTGATCGTCGGGCGTGCCGGGCATGGCGGCCACGTCCTCAAAGCGTCCGTCCGTGTCGTGGCGGTGCCAGCCCATGACTTCCTGCTCCGGCATGTAGGTGAGCCCGGCCAGGGTGCCGTCGGACAGCGCGCACCAGATCACGGAGCAGGGTTCCTGCTGATAAGCCCAGACCGTTACGGCGGCGTCGCGCAGCATGTGCCGGGCCAGAAGGGTCACGTCCTGGCCGAGATATTTGTCCGCGCTGTAGTTGTAGGCGAACTGGCGCACGGCCTTGCCGCCGCGCTGGAGGTAGAGCACGCCGCCGCCCACGGAAATGGCCGGGGCCGCGTTGTCGCCGCCGTTGGCGGTCTGCATTTCAAAGCTGATATTGGAGGGGGTCAGGGCCACGCCCTCGCCGGCGGAAAGCGTCCACTCGCTGCCCTCGGTGCCGAAGGTCAGGGACTGGCGGTCGGGTTGCAGCCAGACGATGCGGTTGGCCTGGGTGGCGGCCAGGGTGGCCTCGATGGCGTCATCATCCTTGGGCGGCGTGGACGCGGCCATGATCTCGAAATCCCCGGTGCGCGAAAGCCAGACGGTAATGGGCCGGTTGGCGGTGGCGGCCCAGCCCAGGCGTTGCTGGTGAAAGAAGACCTGTGAAGGCCAGTCGCCTTCCTTTTCAAACGGATTCTTGTGCTCCGGCGGGGTGTCTTCGGTGTCCGCGCCGATATTTTCATCGTCAAAGGAGCATTCCGCGCCGGACCTGCCGATATAGCCGAACACGCCATATTTCTTCTTGTAGACGCGGTAATAGGCGGCGCCCTCAACCTTCGGCCAGGTGGCGCGGATGATGTAGCTCACGGAATTGAGGGCCTTGGCCGTGATGCCGACCTCGGCGCCGGCGCCGGATTCCTGCCCGGTTTCCTCGTCCACGGCCGTGACGGCGTAGGTATAGACGCGCGTGGCGTTGTCGCCGTCATAGCCCCGGTCCACAATCTGCAAACTGACGTCGCCGGGCGCGGCGATGGCCGGAACAAAGGTCAACACGCTCCAGCGCCAGTCGTCATCGGCATGGCGGGAAAGTTTGCGCGGGGCATAGCCCTGATGAGCGAAATAGATCACGTCGGCGGACTGGGCAAAGCGCAGTTCCCGCAGGTCGGCGGCGGCATAGGGGGACTCGAAAACCTTGGGCGCGCCGTTTTCATCCGCTACCAGACGCCCGTCGGGCAGCCAGACGCGCATGGACTTGTCCCCGAACTCCAGCATGCGGCCCTGGGTAGCGGAAAAAACAAAGGAGATCAGACGGGCCGCGTCATTGTGGGCCATGCCCAGAAAACGCGTGCCGGATCTGCGGGTGACGCCGCCCTGGGGCATGGGCACGAAGTTGCGCATCTCCCGCGCGCCCGTGCCGTAGCGAGGCTGATCCACCCTCCCGCGCATCAGGGGGGTGATCTCGCCGCCGTTAAGGACATTTTGAATATGGTAGAGGGGCATCAGAAAACCATCCGCTCTTTGAGGAAGGAGGACCGGCAGACGCGTTCGGGCCGCTGCCGGACGTCATTTTCCACCTTGGCCCGGTCCAGGGCGCGCTCGAACATTTCCAGATAGTCGCGGACATTGCCGCCGCCCTGCTCGACATAGGGCGCGATTTCCAGGGCCACGCGCCAGGCCAGGACATCGGCGAAGGCGTCCGGGAAAGCGACGGCCTCGGAACTGATGTAGCTGACGGTGACGGCACCGCTGTCCGTCTGCAGGGCATCCCCAGACAGCGCATACCGGACATGCCGCTCTCCGCCGTCCGCCGCGGCAGTCACCACCCGCAGGCAGTCGGCGGGCAGGGGCCAGGCGTAACGCCAACCCGGCGCCGGGCTTTCCGTGCCTCGGGCCAGGGCAGCGTGCTTCAGGGCGAAACTCCACGGATGCAGAGACAGACAATAGGCCACGGCCCGGTCATAAGCGGCGGCCGCTGTCTGAGCTGAAGGCGAATCCTGAAACGCGGCGGTGACGCCTTGGCCCCCTACGCGCATGAGGGCCGTATTGATGATGCTGGTGCGGTTGTGACGCATACCTCCTCCTACAGCCCCAGCGCCTTTATCAGGATGCCCGCCATGCCCTCGCCCTGGGCTTCGGCCCAGGCGTAAAGCCGCTCGGCTTCGCCCAGGCTGATGTCTTCCGGTCCGGGCTCCTCGTAGACTCGTTCCCACTGCCCGCTTTCCCTGTTGTAGCGGCCCTGCGGCAGGTCCGCCGGTCTGTCGGCCACGGCCGTGTCTCCGGCCCCGCGCGGCGTCGCGGCGCAATACACTTCATTCTCGGGCGTCAGCCAGGTAAGAATCCGCATCACACGCCCCTCCGTCGCAGGCTGAGATAGTAGTTGGCCTTGTTGCTTTGCGTATTCACGGACGGCGAGTTCCAGGACGCGCCGTTGTAGTGGCTGACGGCGCTGTTTCCCGTGACCAGCACTACGGCGTCACTCTTCTGATAGACAATTTCACCGTGCACGCTGTGGCCACTGTCGTACCAACCGGACAACTCGCCCAGCCTGCGCTTTTTGACCTGGCAGTCCTGCTCTTCCTCCACACAGCCATCCACGGAAAAGGGCAGATTGCCGAAGGGAACCGGGATTTCGGCCTCCGTGCCCACGCCCAGCGGAATGGGGCCGATGCTCCACGTCTCGCCCGCGGCATAGCTGGAGATGCCCAGCATTTCGGGCCTGGCGTCACGGAAGGTGAACAGGGCGGCTGTGGCCGTGTAGCCGTAATCCCTGTACAAGGGCACGTCGTTTTTGGCCGGGAAATCCAACCTGTACATGCTGAATGCCGTGGGATTATCGTAGCTGAAGGACTTGTATGCCCGCAGGTTGGGGCTGGAGCCGTTGGGGCTGACGCCCTCAAACATCATGCCCCCGTCATCCGCAAAAGCCGTGCGGTCTATCAGCATCACCCAGGGCTGCCCGTCGTCATTGCCGCCGGACAGCCTGAATTTACAGGGGAAGGCGTTCCACGAAAACGTGCCCACGCCCGGCGTGAGCATCAGGCGCTCAAAAGCCATGGGGCGTTCCAGCGCGATATGGATAAAATGTTCGGTTGCGGCGTTGTTGGGCGAACCATAGACATTGGCCCCGCCGTCACCGAAATTGAACAGGCTGGCGGCTGTGGTGTTGCCTGTGTATGCGCCGTCAGACCCGTAACCTTCGGGCAGCACATATTTGGTCGGCTGGTTGAGCCAGGTTCCCCTGGGCTGATCGGTCATGAGGTGCTCTTTTCGCCCGGTATCCACATGCCCGACGGGCAGCATGGGCGTTTTCAGCCACGCGCCCGCATCCGCTTGCCATTCCTTCACCACGCCCTCCGCGGCGTCGTACCACAGGGTTTTGTCCGGAATCAGGCCGGAGTTGAAACGCGGGGACACGGCATAATCCCGCCCCTGGTACAGGGCCGCGCCCAGGGTGACGCGCAGATTATTGAGATGCCCGTACCACTGGTTGGAGGCGGAGTGTATCCAGCGGCCCAGAAACCAGTAGCGGTAATTGGGATTGCCCAGGGAGACGTTGTTGAACGCGCCGAGGCAATTGCCGTCCACATGGATGAACAGGCTGGAATCGCGCTGGCTCACGGAAACCGTATGCCATGTGCCGTCAGCGGCATTGAACGGCACATGGTAGCACCAGTTGCTGATGCTTTTGCTGCCCCAATGCAGGGCCAGGCATTTTTTGCGGTTGTGATAGCCCAGCGCCCAGCCCCGGCTTGTATAGTATCCGTTGTCATAGAGGATATAATAGCTGTCCGCCGTTTCCGGGGCCGGGCCGTTCCACTTGAAATCCAGCTCCACGGTGCATTCGTTGCTGTAGGGATGGGCGTTTTTGCCGAGCAGAGATGCCGTCAGGTCGGCATTGGGGCCGATAAAGTTGTCGCCGCCCGCAAACCTGTAGCTGGAGGCCGCGCCCCGTGGCTTTTCCGTGGGGTCCACCCGCATGTTCTGAAAGTACAGCGGATGGTTCCAGGCCCCCTGGTTCATCTCGAACAGGCCGTTGGGCGCCGGATCGTAGGCCACTGTGTGGCGGGATTGCAGCAGGGCGAAACACTCTTTTTCAATGTCGCCCCGCGTGCCGTAGTGCAGTTTGCGGGTGTCCGCGTACAGAAAGGCCGCATTGCCGGGCAGGGGCACGGCTCTGTCCGCGTCCAGATTGGCCGGAAGGTGGCCGGTGCCTGCATCGGCCGGGACGATGTAGATGTAATTGCGGCTCATTTCCGCCAGCTTGCGCCCGTCAAAAACGACGTGTTCCGTGATCTTCACCGGATGATCCAGGGTGCGGGCCGCGCCGTCAGCACTCAGGCCGCAGGCCACGGAGGCCGCAAAGGGCGTTTCGGGCGTGGCGTACAGGGCCAGGTCATATTTGTGCAGGCCGGGAATGACCGCCTCGTACAGACGGATGACGGCGAGCTGCGCGTAGTTGCCGCCGTGGTTGCTTTCGATGTTGATGCGCACGCGCCGGTAGGCTCTGGCATTCTCCGTGAACCAGTACATCCGCCCGTTGTCCTTGAGGTTGTCCGAACTGCCGCGCAGGGCCTGGTCATTGTCGCGGCGGTAGATGTCCTCCCAGAGGCCGCTGCTTTCATTCCAGCCCTGCAACTGCCATTTCCTGGGGAAACATTGCGGCTCGTTGTCCCGGTTCTGGAGATAAAGGCCCGTGAGCACGTGCGCCCGGTCGGCAAAGGCGTATTCCCACTGGCCGCCGGTCACGGTGTTGGGCGTCAGCCAGCCCTGAGTCTGGTAGACAAGCTGATTGCGCAGCGGCCTGGTGGCCCGGTATGCCGTGCCGTACTCCCCGCTGGCGCTGACCGTGCCGCGCTTGCTGATGTACACGCCGTCCTCGTGCTGCATGTCAATGAACTCCTGGCCCACGAGGTAGGCCGGATAGCCGTCTTTTTCCCGGCCGGAGAGGATGACGTTGCGCAGGCGCTGGGGATTGCTGCTTTCCATGCCTTTCTGCCAGGCGGCAAGGCCCAGGTTTTCCAGCGCGCCCTGGGGGGTGCCGGAGCCGGTGCCTCCGTGCGCCACGGCCAGGATGCCGTGCCGGATGCCGGACGCGTTGACGCGCGGGGCGTTCTCCGTTGCGTCGATTTCCAGGCCGTCGCCCGTATTGAGGTCCAGGGTGCCGTCCTCCATGACAGACAGGCCGTGACGGGGTTTGACGCCGCCGATGTGCTCAGGCGTGGCCGGGCCGTTGTTGCTTGCGTCCTCGGCGCGCCCGGCCCAGTACTCGGCCTCGGCGGCTTCGGCCGCCGAGCGGTCGGCGCTTGCCGCCGCGTCCGCCGCGCCTTGAGCCGCCCGTGCGGCGCTGTCGCCCGCGGCTCCGGCGGAGGCTCCCGCCGCGTCGCGCGCGGCATAAATATCCCGCACAACACTTTCCGGACTTTCCCCGGAGGCCGCCGGAACCTTGACCGCCCGGTCAAGATCGGCCTCCAGTTGCTGGATCATCTGCACCTGGCGGTCGAGCTGGGTTTCCAGGGCCCCGGTGTCCACGTCCGTGGTGGCGGAAAAGTCCGCCTCCTGAGTTGCCGGGATGGCGGAAGCCACGGCCAGTACCGCCCCTGCGGGAACAATCCCGGCGGAGTGCAACGTGACAGTCCCGCCGCCGGAGGACAGCACAGCCACAGTATAGTCCGCGCCCGGAGCCAGCGCCGTTTCCGTTCTGCCGTCTGTGGAAAAGGTTACGCGCACGTCCTTTTCACTGTAGATGGGAAAGGGAACGGCGTAGGACAAGACCCCGGCGGTTACGATGTAGCGGACAACGACGCTGGTCCGGGCAATCATGGTGACGCTCCTAGCGGGCCGGATAGTTGAGGAAGACGTCCACCTTGCCGGTGGCCGCGCCGTCCGTGGTCAGCTTGATTCTGGCGTAATCCGCCATATCCGGCAGCACCAGCTTGCCGATGACTTCGCCGTCGGCAAAGACCGCGGCCGCATCGGCTCCGCCGCTGACGCTCATTTCCGGCGCGCTCGCCACGTCGGCAAATACGCCGTTCTCTGTGTCGCTTCCCTGTACGCTGACGGTCAGCTTTTTGGCTGCGGGAATGCTCACCGCGCCGTCCGCAACCAGCGTGACGGCAAGCGCCCCGTGATGTTGCCCCACGGCCAGGGCGTTGGCGCACACGACGCCGGAGGAATCGGGCAGCGTAACGCCCTTTTCGAAGTACTGGTCATGCCAGCGGTTTTCCGCGCCGTATTCAAAATGCTTGCTCATATGCTTTCTCCTGTCCGTGCCGCGCTAAACGGCGGCTTCGGTGCCGTCGGGCAGATTATAGGAACCCACCAGCTTCACGCCGTTGATGTCGCCGATGACGGTCTTCATGGAGCCGTCGTTGACGGTCATCTGCAGGTATTCCTTCTTGATGGCGCTCATGGTCTTCTGCAGGATTTTGTGATGGCCGAAGATGTAGGTGTTTTCCGCCGTGCCGCGCACAGCGGCAATGGCGTCCTCCAACTGGCCCAGGCTGGGCAGGTTCTCGGCGTTGACGTTGACGACGGCGTGCACCGCGCGTTCGGGCGCGAGATTTTGCCAGCCGAAACGGCCGCGGTATTCAACGCCGTAGCCCAGCACGCCTTCCTGGCTGCGCAGGTGATAGAGGCTGCCGCCGTTGATGGGCGTGATGTCCACCAGTCGGCCCTGGTTAAATCCCGTGGGATCATAGATGCCGATATTGATTTCCTTGTCGAAACGCACCACCAGGACGGTGTAGGCGTTGCCCGTGGCCTGGCCCTTGCTGACGAGTTTCTTGGCCAGAGCGGCCTTGCGCCAATGGTCGCGCCAGATGGCCAGCTCAGTGTCGCTGCCCGCCTTTTTAAGGATGGCGGATTCGCGCCGGGCGAAGTACTTGGGCGCGCCGCCGAACTGGTCGGCCTTGTCCTTGCTCACTTCCATTTCGCCGCCCAGCACGGAGACGTAGGTCTGGCGCAAATTGGTGTCGGCCTTCATGCTGGGCAGGGGCGCTCCCAGTTCGCCGAAGGCCGGGCCCTGCACGTTGGCCAGCACTTCTTCCACGTTCCAGAGGCCGTGCGTGGCCGGAATCCATTTGAGCATGGCCAGAATGGGGGCTTCCTCGGTGAGATAGTCCACCAGCTCCGGGCGCTTTTTCGCCTTGTCCAGGGCGATTTCCTTGAGAGTCTGCGGGATCATGTCGGGCATGGTTGGTCACCTCACTTATTGAACATGCCGTTGTAGGTTTCTTCCGCCGTTTCCGGTTTGTCCGGAGCCGGGGCGGCCCGGCCGCCGGAAAGGGCGTCCGTGGAAATAAGCGTGCCGATGGCGTGAAAAGCCTCCACCAGCACGGGGTTGTTGTTCATGCCGTTGAAAGCCATGGTTTCGGAAAGCCGCCCGCCCATGCGCTTGTCCAGGGCCACCACGGCCTTGAGGGCCTTGGCGCTGTTCTCTTCAAAACGGCTGCCCCAGAGCTTTTGCAGCTCGGCCTTGCCTTTTGCCATGACCGCGTCCGTAATTTCCTTGTTGGCGGCCAGTTGCCAGTCCAGCAGCGCCTGGGCCTGGGCCGGGGTGATGCCCTTGTCCACGCAGAACCGGCAAAAATTGTCGCGCACGCCCTCGTCCACCTGGATGTCGTCGGGATATTTCAGCTCCACATCCTCGGGTTTGAGCGCGGGCGTGTAGGACAGGCCGCGCTCAAGAGCCTTGACGGCATCCTCTTCGCCTGCCACGTCCTTGAGCTTGTCGGCCCAGGCGGCGGGAAGCCCGGAACGCCAATCTTCGGGATGATGCTCGGCGGCGCGTCCCTGCGCCGCACTCGCTCTCGCTTCGCCGGAAAGCGTGGTTTCCGGCTCGCTCCGCTGCGCGGATTCTCCGCCTTCCGGGGGCGTCGCGCCGGGGGTGATGTCTTCAGGCATGGGTTTCCTCCTTAACTATATGGGCGCCGTTACTATTCCAGACGGACGCTGTCAGGCGGACAAAGGCCGCCGGATGTGCGGCCGCAACCTGATGCAGCAGCCAGTCCGCCGCGTTGCGCAGGCGCATGTCGGTTTCATTCTTCATGGGGGCGCCAGCCCCCAATTCATGCAGTAAGCGGACAAAGACGCGGCAGCCCGCTTCCGTGTCCAGCACGTCGCGCAGGTCCACGCGCGCTTGGCGGGCTTCGTCTTCCTGCGATTGCCGTGCGGCGGCCAGCTCTTCGGGCGTTTTCATGCGGACTCTCCTCCCTGTACTGTTCCCAACACCTCACCGGCCACGGTGCCCTGGGTTTTCACATTGCCCAGGGCCGCCACTTGTTGCAGCATCTGCGCTTCCGCCGTCTGTTGCCGCTGCGCGGCCTGCGCTTCGGCCCGCTGCCGCCGCATGGCGGCCACGGTTTCATCGGAGCGGATCACCGTGGCGGGCACGCCCAGACGCTGGGCCAGCTCGTCGATGGCCTGCTCAAAGTCGATCTTGTCCGCCAGGTCCGGCGCGGCCTGCAGCATGGGCGCGGCCAGCTCGAAAAGGCTCTGGATGGCCACGGCCCCGCTCTGTTCAAGCATCTGAGCCATGGGCGACTGATAGGAGACATTGAGCGAGGCAAAGGGCGAGAGGCCGTCCGGCGGCCGGGGCGGCAGGCCGTATTCCTCCAGCAGGCCGAAAGTGTTCTCCAGCACGGGGGAGAGAATGCGCGGCTCATAGCTGGACACAGTGGGGCCCATGAGCTCGGCGCTGCGTCTGCGGCGGTCCATGTACTCGGTCATGGTCATGCCCGCCGGGCGCGTCTCCAGACTCATGTTGGCGAAGATGTTGGCCATCATCACGTCTTCCAGACGCAGGGAAATCTGGTTGATCTCTTCCTGCACATGCTGGACGGCCGGGCCGAAATTGACTTCATAGAGCGGTTTGAGGCTGTCCGCGCCAAAACCGCCGGAGGGGATGACGGCCCCCGGCGAGGTGTCCACATAGGCCTTGAGCGGCCCTTGCGAAACAAGCACCGGGTCGATCATCTTTTCCACGCCCACGGCCTTGCGCAATTCCCAGCCTTCAATGCCTTTCTGGTCGGCCAGGGCCTCGTCGCCGGGCCCGGTGCCGTACACGCCGCGTGCTTCCTCCCAGACTGTGAAAAAGAAGGGCATGGCACGGAAGCCGCCCACGTCCAGAAAGTCGCTCGCGCCGCCCTCCTCATACCACCAGGAGCCCCAGGGCATGTTGCTCCGGTCCATGCGTTCCGGATCGCGCGCCGCCCGGCGCTGGACCACATGGCGCACGGGCACGGGATCATACGAATCCTTTTTCAGCTTCCGGCGGCTTATGTCGGAAAGACGGTCCTCGCCGAAGCGCCGGGCCAGCTCGCGCGGGGTCATCAGCAGGCGGCGGGCCACGGCGTCAAGATCGCCGTCCTCGTCCAGGGCCACGCAGTACGTGCCGCAGGTCTGACAGAAATAGCGGGCCACCGTGCGCGGGCTTTCCTCGCAGCCCAAAAGAGCGCAACCGAAGCCCAGCAGCTCCTTGTTGAAAGAATGGATGGCCCGATAGAAGCCCCCGGCGGAAAGCACGGTGCGCAGCAGATTGTCAACCGCGTCCACATACTCGTTGCCGCCCGTGGCCTCGCGGTCCTCGCGCAGCAGAAAGGCGTGCTTGAACCAGGGATTGCCGGCCGGAGTAATGGCCTGGGTCATGCCCGCGGCGGCCTTGCGCAAGGCGCGGTTGGCCGCCGGATTGAACAGGTTGGACTCGCGCAGGCTTTCCGCGTCCTCGCCCTGGAACAGCCCGCGCGAAGGCAGGATCAGCCGCCCCAGTTCGCGCTGTTGGGCCAGACGCTTGGCGCGCAGGCTTTCCAGATGGCCGACGAGTTGCTTGACGTCTTTCAAATCCATTCCGCAGCCCTCAACCGTTCAGGCCGGAGCGCCCCAGCAGGGACGCGCCCGTGCTGTTGGCGCCGCCGGCAACGCCCAGGGGCGACGTGAGCAGCGTGCCGCCCATCTGCCGCCGCTGGCGCAGTTTGCGCTTTTCCTCGTCGCGCACATTGGAGGCTTCGGCCTCCTGCTCCGCCTCGCGCGGCGCGGCCTCGGCCTCATAGACCACGGGAGCCGGGGCGCTGCTCTGGCCGCCGCCGAAAATGGATGAAATCACGCCGCCCATAGTTATGCCTCCAGGTTGAAATTCTTCCGTTGCAGCACGGCCATGAAACCGTCGCGGCAACGCGCGGGCTTGTGGATGCCGGGCATATGGCAGGCTTTGGGCAGCAGCGCCGGCTTGCCGAAGCCCCAATGCTTTGCGGCTCTGGTCACATAACGGTAGTGCGCGGGCCAGACGGCCAGCAGCCCGGCCAGCGGACGCGCCTGAAACAGATGCGCTATGGCCTGACGCCCGAGGTTTTCCCAGTCCGGCCGCGCCGCCTTGAAGATGCAGAAATGCACACAGCCGCACAGGCCCATGACAGGATTGAGCCAGACGGTTCCCGCAAGGGCATTATTCCGGTCATGGGCCAGCCAGCAGAACGCATATTGGGGATTGACGCATTCCAGCCAGTCCAGCAGGCAGGGATCGACACGGTTCCAGATCACGGCCCGCGCGATGCCTTCGGACTCCATCCGCTCAAAGGGCAGACGGCGCAGAGCGGGCGTGTCGGCCAGGGTAAAACGATACTTGATGCTCATATGACCCCCGGCTCCAGCCGTTGCGACGAAGGAAGCTACGGATGGAGACAGTAATTGGATACTCTGTACGCGACGCAAGGAAATTGCTGTCGCTATCCGTAAGCGGCAGAGCCGCTAACGGCTACCGCGCCCGCCGTAGCCGTACTTGAGGATATGGCGCACGCCGTCCGTCTGCCGCCGGGCGGCCATGAGACGCTCGGCCTCTTTTTCTTGCGGGCCGCGGCCGTCCACGGATTCGGGAAAATGAACGCTTACTTCCGGGTCCACGGCGCGTGCCAGGCAGTCCAGCATGTCGTCATGGGCGCTGACCGGAAAGCTCTCGTATTCCTCTTCCACCAGAAGCGTGGTAAAATTGCGGATGATCCCGCTCTCATCTTTGAAATTGGCCACGGAAGGCAGGAAGAAACGCCCCTTCTCGAACCAGGGAATCAGACGCCGGATGCGGTCGCTCTTGGCGGTTTTGCCGCCCAGGGGCATGATGTTGAAATGGTAGTTGCGGCGCTGCATTTCGCTCTGGATATGCTCGATATCCGACTGCATGCCGTATTGCTCGTAGCCGACAAAGAGAGGATTGAACCGACGCACCAATCGAAAAAGGTTTGCCGCGCGCTCGGTAAGGTTGAGGCGGGCCCGTTCGCCGTGGATGCAGTAAAGATTTCTGTCCTCATGCCAGCCCATGACGGCCATGACGGTATAGTCGCTGTCCTTCTTTTTGCTGCTGGCCGGGTCCACAAGAATGACGCGGTTCATACCCTGCCAGAGATCCGGCGCGGCATTCCAGTAGCGCAGCCATTCCCGCCGGAAACCTTGGGCGTCCTCGGCTACGGGATTGAGCAGCATCTGACAGGCGAAGTTGTACGGGCCGAAGTCCTTGCGCTTTTCCATGAGCCGTTCACGGCTGAGGAAGCACGGCTCGCCTTCAGCCGTTCCGTCCACGGTGGCGGGATATTCGCGCCTGATGACGATGCCTTCCTTGAGCAGTTCGGCGTAGGTGTCGAAAAGGTGGTAGCGGGTGCCGATCATGCGCCGCGCTCCGCCCTCGGCCCCCAGCGCGTAGGACAGGCGCAGCTGTTCGGAGGTTTTTTTGATCTGCTCCGGATTGGTGACGTTTTCCGGCGTGACCACGTCGTCATAAACCAGCAGTTTGAAGTGCTTGCCGATGGGCTGGCCCTGCACGACACCCCAGGCCTGCACGGTCATTTCCTTGGGATTGCCGCGGCGCTTGACCAGCAGACCGTCGTCCAGGCTCCAGACCGGACTTTCCTTGTCCGGCTGGGCGTAGAGCACTTCCGGGTAGCACTGTTTCAGAACGTCGCGTGTTTCCAGCTCCCGCTTGATCTGGGCCAGAAAGCCCTTGGCGTTGGGACGGGTGTGGCTGAAAATGCCGATGGTTATTTCCGGGTCGCGCAGGATGTCCTGGATGGACAGGGCCACAGTAATGATGGTGGACTTGTAGTGTTCGCGCGCCCAGAGATCCAGACGACCGTCCGGGGCGGACGCCACCTCCTTGCAGCGGGCAAAGCACCAGTCGTTGTCCGCGTCCTTGCGGCACATGAGCCGGGTGAGCAGAAAGAAGAGGTCGGCCCGGCCCAGGGCGGCCATGGCGGCCATGACAGACTGGGGGCCGTGCCTGCCGGCCTCGCCCAGAATGTCGGCATAAGCTTGAGCGGCCTCGTGCCGGTCAACGAAGGGAACGGCGCGGCGGGGGATCATTGATCGCCTCCCCGGCTCACAGTATGCTCGCCCATGACGCTGTTGAAAAGTTCCCGGACCGCGTCCGGGAGGGAAAGTTCCACCTCTCCTTTATGTTCCACTTCCTGTTTCTGCTTCCAGCGCGCCGGGGCGCGGTTGGTCAGCACGAACTGGGCGGCGCGGGTGTCCGGCGGCATATGGCGCTGCATGGTTACAATGCGCTCGCCCTTGTCGCCCGTTTCCGTGGTGGTTTCTTCATATTCATAGCCCTGCGCGCGCTTGATCAGGCTTTGCTCCACGGTGGTGACGGCCCAGCAGTCGCGCCCCTCCTGAATGGCCTGGTGCAGGCCGGGATGGCTTTGCCGCCAGTTGCGCAGGGTGGTCAGGGACACGCCCAGCTCATGGGCGATGTCCTCGTCGGTTTTGCCCGTGGCCGCGTGCAGGCGGGCCGTTTCGTCCATGCCGGGGGCATATTTGGACTTGCGGCCCGCCCTGGCGGAGGCGGCCTCGGCCCGCTGCCGGGCCAGCTCGGCGCGGGCGTCGGCCACGGCGGAGGCGAAGTCCGGCTGCTGTTCAAGCCAGAGCTTCAGGGTGGTGGGGGAAATGCCCAGGGCCAGCGCGAGCGCCTTGTGGGCGGACTTGCCCGCAAGGACGGCGTCGTGGGCTTCCGTGGCGCGGCGTTTGGCGTATCTGGGTTGGCGGGGCATGTTCAGTCCTTTTGATCGCGGGGGAGTATCGCGGATGTCCGGCATGGACGCGGCGCATGCGCGTCCGGTACGGGACGTTCCGGAAATCAGACGTAGATACTGCCGTTCTTTGCTTCGCCAGCGACGGAGCCGGGCAATACCCCGGCATCCAGACAAAGACAGGAAAGTTTTTCGAGGTAGTATTTGCGGCCTGTGACAGCGGTACAGCCCGAGAAGTCCGTGCTGGCCGGAAACTGTATGCTTCCACAATGCGAGGCCAAGGCGAACCCGCTGCTGAGATTGATGTTGCCCAACGTACGAAATTTGACTCTTTCCCCGCTACCGACCATTCCATGGCTGGTGGCGCAAACCGCCATGTACTCC
>NZ_JAGZUV010000001.1:0-106058 GCF_018379785.1 Desulfovibrio sp. | reverse complement strand
CATAGCAACTCGATATGACAAGCTGGATGTCATTTTCCTTGCTTTTATCGTTTTTGCTCTCATCGTCGAGGCTCTCAAATAGTGTTAACAGGCCCTAGTACGTGAGCAGCAAAAAACGGCGGATGATGCCGACAGCGCACGAAAGGCTGTTTTTCCCGGATAATTTCGGTGAACCAAAGCCCATGCAGTAACCGGGACGTCTTGGTAACGTAAGGAGACCCCCTATGCTCTATCGTGTGGAAACAGGCCTGCATGCCGGGCTGGACGATACCCAGGGCCGCAAAACGGCCCAGCATCTGCGCAAGGCCCTGGGCCTCAGCGTGGCGCAGGTGCGCCAGATCAAGGTTTTCACCGTGGACGGTCTGGACGAGGCCCAGGTCCGCCGCCTGCTGGATGAAGGCATCTGGCACGATCCCATCCTGCAACGGGCCTCGCTGGAGCCCCTGCCCCTGCTGACGCCCGAACCGGACTGGTTCGTGGAAGTGGGCTTCCGCCCCGGCGTCACGGACAACGAGGCCCGCACGGCCCGCGACACCGCCGCCCTGGTGCTGGACATCCCGCGCGACAGCCTGCGCGTCTACACGGCGGTGCAGTACCGCATCCGCAATGATCCGGCGGCCCCTCTCAGCCGCGAGCAGGTGGAAGCCCTCAGCCGCGACCTGCTCTGCAATACGCTGATTCAGCGCTTCCGGGTCAAGAGCCTGGAGGAATGGCGGGCCGAACCCGGCTTTGCGCCGCAGACCGCCAAGGTCACCGGCGAAGCCAACGACACGGTGGAAACCGTGCCTCTTTCCCGCATGGACGACGCGGCCCTGCAACAGGCCAGCCGTGAAAATACCTGGGCTCTGAATCTCAACGAGCTGCACCGCATCCGCGACCACTTCACCGAAGCGGGCGAAGCGGCCCGGCGCAAGGCCCTGGATCTGCCCGCCGACCCCACGGACGTGGAAATGGAAGTGCTGGCCCAGACCTGGTCCGAGCACTGCAAACACAAGATTTTCGCCTCGCGCATTGATTACACCAATGAAGAGACGGGCCGTCGCGAGGATGTGGACAATCTGTACAAGACCTGCATCCGCGACGCCACGGCCCTGCTGCGCGCGCGCATGGGCGACAACGACTACTGCAAGTCCGTGTTCAAGGACAACGCCGGGGTCATCGCCTTTATCAACGGCTACGACGCCTGCATCAAGGTGGAAACGCACAACAGCCCCTCGGCGCTGGACCCCTACGGCGGCGCGCTGACCGGCATCGTGGGCGTGAACCGCGACCCCATGGGCACAGGCCTGGGCGCGGAACTTGTCTGCAATACGGACGTGTTCTGTTTTGCTTCGCCTTTCTACGACAAGGCCATTCCCCCGCGTCTGCTGCACCCGCGCCGGGTGCTGGAAGGCGTGCGCGAAGGCGTGGAACACGGCGGCAACAAATCCGGCATTCCCACGGTCAACGGCTCTCTGGTCTTTGACGAGCGCTATCTGGGCAAGCCCCTGGTCTATTGCGGCACCGTGGGCATCATCCCCACGGAAATCAACGGCCGCCCCGGCTGGCAGAAAAAAGCCGATGTGGGCGATATCATCGTGATGACCGGCGGCCGCATCGGCAAGGACGGCATCCACGGGGCCACCTTCTCCTCCGAGGAACTGCACGAGGGTTCCCCGGCCACGGCCGTGCAGATCGGCGACCCCATCACCCAGCGCAAGATGTACGATTTCATCCTGCGCGCGCGCGATCTGGGCCTGTACACGGCCATTACGGACAACGGCGCGGGCGGCCTTTCCTCCTCGGTGGGCGAAATGGCCGAGGATACGGGCGGCTGCGTGCTGGACATCGCCAAGGCCCCGCTGAAATATGACGGCCTGCGGCCCTGGGAAATCCTGCTCTCCGAAGCCCAGGAGCGCATGACCCTGGCCGTGCCGCCTGACAAACTGGCGGAATTCATGAATCTCGCCGCGCGCATGGACGTGGAGGCCACGGCCCTGGGCCGCTTCACGGATTCCGGCTTTTTCGAGGCTCGCTACAATGAAAAGGTGGTGGCCTCCCTGCCCATGGAATTCATGCACGACGGCGTGCCCCAGTTGACGCTGGAAGCCGTGTGGAAGGCCCCGGACATGCCGGACATCCGCGTGGACGTCGAGGGTCCGGACCAAGGCGAATTCTTGCGGCGCATGCTGGGCCGCCTGAATATCTGTTCCAAGGAATACATCATCCGCCAATACGACCATGAAGTGCGCGGCGGCAGCGTCATCAAGCCCCTGGTGGGCGTGCTGCGCGACGGCCCGGCGGACGCGGGCGTACTGCGCCCCCTGCTGGAGTCGGACGCGGGCCTGGTCATCAGCCACGGCATCTGCCCCAAGTTCAGCGATTACGACACCTACTGGATGATGGCCAACGCCATGGACGAGGCCGTGCGCAATGCCGTGGCCGTGGGCGGCGACCCCGACGCCCTGGCCGGGGTGGACAACTTCTGCTGGTGCGACCCGGTCTGGAGCGAGAAGAATCCCGACGGCCGCTACAAACTGGCCCAACTGGTGCGGGCCTGCAAGGCCCTGCGGCAATTCTCCCTGGCGTTCGGCCTGCCCTGCATTTCGGGCAAGGATTCCATGAAAAACGACTACACCGGCGGCGGAGAACGCATTTCCATTCCGCCCACGGTGCTCTTCTCGGTGCTGGGCGTGATCCGCAACGTGACCTGCACCCAGACCTCGGACTTCAAGCGCGAGGGCGAGCATATCTACCTGCTGGGCGGCACCTGGCGTGAAATGGCGGGCAGCGAAGCCGCCGACGAACTGGGCCTCAAAGGCGGCCGCGTGCCGCAGGTGGACGCCGCAGCAGCCCTGGCGCGCTACCGCGCGCTGCACGCGCTCATGGGCCAGCGGGCCATTGCCGCCTGCCACGACTGCTCGGACGGCGGCCTGGCCGTGGCCCTGGCCGAAATGTGCATCGGCGGCCGTCTGGGCGCGGAAGTGGACCTGGACGCCGTGCCCGCCCTGGAGGAAATGAGCCGCACGGAACTGCTCTACAGCGAGTCTGCCAGCCGCCTGCTGGTCAGCGTCAAGCCGGACCTGGCAATGCTGCTGGACGCCTTGGGCCTGTGGCAGATCTGCCGCCGCATCGGCACGGTCACCGGCGACGGGCACCTGACCCTGAAAAGCGGCGACAGCACGGTGCTGCGCGAGAATGTGGAGGATCTGGCCCGCGCCTTCAAGCGGACCCTGGACTGGTAAACCTTCGTTTTTCGCCTCCGCCATGCAATCAGAACCCAATGCCGCCCCCTGCCGGGGCGGCATTTTTTTGGCTGCCGCAACGGTCGGCACCCGGCCGGATTTCTTTCTAAACTTTTTCTAACTGACTGATAATAAAAATTTTTCACCGATTTGACAGCGGCGTTTTTTTTGCGGTATAGTCTGTGCAATAAGAAAAGGCATTCCCCTTGCAGGCGGGCGGCTCACGACGCGCGGACGCGTTTCCAGGCCGCCGGGAAAAGCCCTTGGGGTCAGGGTCGCGGGCGCGACCCGTCCAGCTTTTTCAAGACGTTCGACGCAGCCGGCGGGCAAAAGGCCCGTGCGTTGAATGTCTTGCGCGGACAGCCTCGAACACTAACCAAGGAGTAACCATGAAGTATTCACGCTGGCTTTCCATAGGGGCGGCCTTGGCCCTTTGCCTGGCCCTCGCCGCCCCCATGAACGCCGACGCGGCTTCACAAAGCGCTCCCCAAGCCAAAAGCCGGAAATCCGGCACGGAAGCCCACAATCCCACCACTGGAAAAAGCAAGAAAAATGTCTCTTCCGCGCGTAAAAGCCATGCTGTCAGCGGCAAGGACAAAAGCACGCGCAAAAAACACCGCAGCAGCGCCAAAAACAAAAAACAGCGCAAGGCCGAGGAAGTCCGCAAGAGCGCGGACAGCCGTGAAATCTGGCTCAAGCGCGCCCAGGGCAGCGAAATGCTCACGGGCAAGGCCTCTTGGTACGGCCGCGACTTTCACGGCGGCTCCACGGCCAGCGGCGTTGATTACGACATGTACACCTTTACCGCGGCCCACCGCACCCTGCCCATCGGCACGGTGGTCAAGGTCACGGATCAGGACAACGGCAAGAGCGTCATGGTCTGTGTGACGGACCGCGGCCCCTATGTGCGCGGCCGGATCATCGACCTCTCCTATGCCGCGGCCAAGCAGCTTGACTTGAGCAAGCGCGGCGTGGGCAAGGTGGACCTGGAAGTGGTCAGCGACGAGAGCGGCACCCCGCTCAAGGCCGATCAGGCTTATTATGTGCGCTACAGCGCCGGCAAGGGCGACGAGAAGGTGGGGCCGTTCCGCGCCTTCGCCGATGCGGCCGCCATGCATGAAGCATTGCGCCAGGCCCATCCCGAGGCCGAAGTGGTGCTGGACAGCTCACGCTGAGCCCGCCTCCGACATATTTCTGACGGAGCAGGTCTCCCGGGCATGCGCCCGGGAGACCTGCTCCGTTTCTGATGCAAAGATGCTCACAATCCCGGCCGCAACGGCATGCGGCGGGGCAGGAAAGGCGCTCCCTTGCATGGCGGCCCGATCTCCGGTATGGACGGGCCGGAGGCAGTGATGGGCTTTTTTCTGGGTTTGTTTTCGTCCGCCACGTTCGGGCTGATCCCGCTGTTCACCCTCCCGCTGCTGCACGCGGGCGTGACCGCGGAAACCGCGCTTTTTTATCGTTTTCTGATCGCCACCCTCACTCTGGGCGGCCTGCTGGCCGCGCGCGGCGAGCGCTTCCGCGCGCGCGGGGTGGACCTCTGCAAGCTGGCGGGCATGAGCGTCATGTACATGCTCGCCGCACTGCTTTTTTTCTGGGCCTTCAGCTATCTGCCCAGCGGCGTGGCCGCCACCCTCCAGTTTCTCTACCCGGTCATGGTCATGCTGATCATGGTCGTCTTTTTCCATGAACGCTTTTCCTGGACCATCGCCCTGTCCATCATTCTGGCCGTGTCCGGCGTGGCCCTGCTCAGCGGCGGCCCGGGCGACGACGGCAAGAGCATCAGCCTGCCGGGCGTGGGCATGATGCTGCTGTCCGCGCTGTGCAATTCGCTGTATATCGTCGGCATCCAGACGGCGCGCATCCCGAACATGAGCGGCCTGGTGATGACCTTTTACGTCATGCTGTTCAGCGCCCTGCTCTCCCTGATCAACGCCCTGGGCACCGGCACGTTCCAGATCCTGACCTCCTGGCGGGAGCTGGGCATCGCCGTCCTGCTGGCGGTGGTCACCGCCGTGCTCTCCAACCTCACTCTGATTCTGGCCATCCAGCGCATCGGCTCCACCATGACTTCCGCGCTGGGCGTCATGGAACCGCTCAC
The DNA here is from genome assembly GCF_018379785.1 of Desulfovibrio sp. GTDB lineage: Bacteria > Desulfobacterota > Desulfovibrionia > Desulfovibrionales > Desulfovibrionaceae > Desulfovibrio. The sequence goes on along the minus strand of NZ_JAGZUV010000001.1, from coordinate 100,733 downwards.
CGCCGTCATGGTGGGCATCCTGGTGTTCGGGGAGCCCTTCAGCCCGGCCCTGGCGGGCGGCGTGGCCCTTATCGCCGCCTCGGTGCTGCTGGTCATGCTGGGCGGCCATATCCGGAGATTTTTACACCGGGCGCAGGCCTGAAGCAAAGTACCCGCGCATGCGGCTTCACCGCCTTCCGGCTGCGGGCTTTCAGCACACCGGGTAATAATAGTCAACCCGCAGCAGAAATTCACGGAAGGTCATTGGGGGTATGGGCCGTGCATGCCTCTTGATCTGAAAACGCCCCGTGTCCCTGTTCCATTGCAGGATGGTGTCCCGCCAGGCCTGCTTGCTGACGGCCCGGTATACGCCAAGGGCATGACGGAACTCCTCCTTGAAGCGCTCCAGGCTGTACTCGCTCGGCTTGCCGGAAATGCTCAAGGGAAATCGGGGCGGCCCATCGGGGATTTCTTCCTTTTCCAACGCAGCGACAATGGCGATGGCCTCTTCCAAATCTTTTCCGGTAAGAGTATCGCAGCTTTCGTCGGCAAGCGCCTTGTCCATCTTTGGCCCGCCATAGAGAGCAATGGCGCCGAATACGGTCAGATCACCCCTCTGGGTATGAACATATTCAACGTCCAGCTTATGCCGAAAACTTTTTTTCAAGGGCGGCTGCTGGATGCCCAGCGGCAGCGCATCCAGCCGTGCCGTCACAGTCGGCGCCGTACGCGACGGCAGGAGACGCAGAATAAAGAGCGAAACTTCCTCCGGCCCGGCGGTCTCGCCCTCTTTCAAAAAGGATTGCGGAGCTAAATCCGGAGGAAGGAAAGCGGCAAGGGACTCGGAGGCAATACTGCCGTCTTCCAAGCTACAAGCCATCCAGGCGTGGCCCACCACGAGCGTCTTGCCCTTTTTCCGGGGGAAAGCGCGGCTGACGGTAAGCCGGAAACAACCGCATGGGGAACCGTCGCCGTGGGTAAAAAGGAAATTGTTGGCTCGATCCTCCAGATATGTATTTACACCTGTGCACTCCTGCGGTATTTCGCCGTCTCCCGCGGGATAAGCGAAAACGCCCTGTTCGAAAAAAAACCTCTCCACGTTGCGGTCAAGATAGCCGCCGGTCAGGCACAGCCCGGGCATCTTTTCCAGAGGCTCCATGTACTCTTCTATCTGGACCTCGCCGTCCGTAAACCGGATTGTGTCAAACGCCGTGTCGTGCGCCACTTCCCAGAGCTGTTTGTGGACATCGCCGCAACGGCCTTGCGGCGCCGGTAGGACGGTCAACAAAAACGCCAGCGCCGGGACAAGGATAGTATCGCGTCTACGCACGTCTTCCTCCCCACAGATCCGAAAAGCACGGCGGGCGCTTGCGCGCCCGCCTGTCGTCGTCACAACCGCTCGATGACCTTGCGGCCCATCTCCTCGCAGCCCACCAGGGTTTTGCCGGGTTCCATGATGTCGCCGGTGCGGTAGCCGTCGCGCAGGGTCCGGCGCACGGCGTTTTCAATGCAGTCCGCTTCGGCTGGGAGGTGCAGCCCCAGGCGCAAGAGCATGGCCCCGGAAAGAATGGTCGCCAGGGGATTGGCCTTGTCCTGGCCCGCGATGTCCGGCGCCGAGCCGTGGGCGGGTTCGAACAGGCCCGGCCCGGGCGCGCCCAGGGAGGCCGAGGGCAGCATGCCCAGGGAGCCGGTGATCACCGAGGCCTCGTCGGAAAGGATGTCGCCGAAGATATTGCCGGTGAGAATTACGTCGAACTGGGACGGATCGCGCACCAGTTGCATGGCCGCATTGTCCACGTACATGTGGGAGAGCTCCACGTCGGCGTAATCCTTGTGGGTTTCGAGCACCACTTCTTTCCAGAGGCGCGAGGTCTCCAGCACGTTGCTCTTTTCCACGGAGCAGACCTTGCGGCGGCGCTGGCGGGCGGTCTCAAAGGCCACCCTGGCGATGCGGCGAATCTCCTCCTCGTCATAGATCATGGTATTGAAGCCCGTGCGGCGGCCGTCGCGCAGTTCCACGCCGCGCGGCTCGCCGAAATAGACGTCGCCCGTGAGCTCGCGCACCACGATGAGATCAAGCCCCCTGGCCGCCACGTCCGGCCGCAGCAGGCAGGCCCCGGCCAGTTCCGGCAGCAGCAGAGCCGGGCGCAGGTTGGCGAACAGGCCCAGGGCCTTGCGGATGCCCAAGAGGCCCTTTTCCGGGCGCTTTTCCGGCGGCATACTGTCCCATTTGGGGCCGCCCACAGCGGCCAGGTACACGGCGTCGGCCTTGCGGCAGGCCTCCACGGTCGCCTCCGGCAGGGGCGAACCCGTGGCGTCCACGGCGGCCCCGCCGATAAGGGCTTCTTCAGAATCAAAGGCATGGCCGAATTTCCGGGCCGTGGCCGCCAGCACAGCGGCCCCCTGGGCCAGAATTTCCGGGCCGATGCCGTCGCCGGGCAGCAGGCAGATGGTTTTGTTCATGAGAAATATCCTTTTGTAAGACGATGTTGCGCCGTGGAACAAGGAAGCCCTTTTAGCGGGGGTCGTCATGAGCGTCTTTTCGGTTATCTCTGCGGCAAAGCCTTTTATTCCGGTCGAGTACCATAGCTCTGCTGTCCTCATCCGTAAGCAGCTTCGCTGCAACGGCGAGGCAAGAGTACACTTCCTCCATAACAGGCTCTTGCTCCTTGATATAACACGAAAATCCATCACATGCCGACACACCCCAGGGAGTTCCTTCTCTCCCATCCTCCCGAAAACTTTTATTCAGGTCAGCCTCCCTGAATAAAAATTCATTGGAAGAGGAGGCGGGTGAGCAACCTATTTTCAAAAAGGTTGCCCCCCGCAAAAAATTATCCTCGCGCCAAGCGTTCCTTCACATAGCCGACCAGACCACCCTTGGACAAAATGGCGGCCATGGATCGGGGCAGGGGCGGGCAGGTGATTTCCGCGCCGTTGGTCAGGTCGCGGATGCGGCCCGTGGCGGCGTCGATTTCCAGCGCGTCGCCGTCGTTGATCTTGTCCACCTCGTCGCCCACTTCCATGAGCAGCAGGCCCATATTAAAGGCATTGCGGTAAAAGATGCGCGCGAAGCTGTGGCCGATGACCACGGACATGCCCGCGCCCAGAATGGCGATGGGCGCATGCTCGCGCGAGGAGCCGCAGCCGAAGTTGCGCCCGGCCACCAGGATGTCGCCCGGCGCCACGCGCTTGACCCAGTCCGGCTCCAGGCCGGACATACAGTTCTCTCCCAGCTTTTTCGCGTCGGTGGTCACCAGAAAACGCGCCGGAATGATGGCGTCCGTATCAATATGCTCGCCCACTTTGTGGGCCTTGCCCTTGTAGTTCATGCTTTGACCCTCCGAAGAGATTTTGGGGGAAGGGAAACCCTTTTGGAAAAGGCTTCTCCTTCCCCGGTCCCCCGTCTTTCCCAAAACTTTTATGACAGCCGCGCGCTTCCATCCGAGACGGTTTTACAACGTCCCGGGGGAAGCGATTTTACCCGCCACGGCGCTGGCCGCCGCCACCACCGGGCTCGCCAGATAGACCTCGGAGGAGAGACTGCCCATGCGGCCCTTGAAGTTGCGGTTGGTGGTCGCCACCGCGCGCTCGCCGTCGCCCAGAATCCCCGTATGGCCGCCCAGGCAGGGGCCGCAGGTGCAGGGCCCCACAATGCAGCCCGCATCCATGAAGACCTCCATGAGGCCTTCCTTCAGGCACTGCTTCCAGACTGTAGGCGTGGAGGGCAGCACAATGCAGCGCACCTTCTTGTCCACTTTGCGGCCGCGCAGCACTTCCGCCGCGTCACGCATATCGCTGATGCGGCCGTTGGTGCAGGAGCCGATGACCACCTGCTGGACAGGCGTATCCCCGACTTCGGACACGGGCTTCACATTGGACGGCAGATGCGGGCAGGCCACCACGGGCTCCCGGCCCGTGACGTCGATCTCCACCACGCGCTCGTAGACCGCGTCCGGGTCGGCGGCCAGTTCCAGACTCAGACCGGGGCGGCCGTGCTCCGCGCAATAGGCCCTGGTCCGGGCGTCCACGGCGAAAAGCCCGGCCTTGCCGCCGGCCTCGATAGCCATGTTGGCCATGGTCAGGCGGCCTTCCACGTCCAGGGCGTCGATGACAGGACCGCCGAACTCCAGGGCCTTGTACAGAGCGCCGTCCACGCCGACGGCGCCGATGAGCAGCAGCATAAGGTCTTTGGCGCGCAGCCAGCGGGGCATCTCGCCCCGGATCTCGACCCGGATGGTGGGCGGCACCTTGAGCCAGGTTTCGCCCAGGGCCATGGCCGCCGCGATGTCCGTGGAGCCCATGCCCGTGGCAAAGGCCCCGATGCCGCCGTAGGTGCAGGTGTGGCTGTCCGCGCCGATGACCAGATCGCCGGGGGCCACCAGGCCCTGCTCGGGCAGGAGGGTGTGCTCCACCCCGCAGTCGCCGCCCTCGTAATAGTGGGTGATGCCCTGCTCTTCCGCGAATTTGCGGCTGATCAGCACCTGATTGGCGGAATCAATGTCCTTCTGGGGCGTAAAATGGTCCATGACCAGGGCGATCTTGTCCTTGTCGAAAACCTTTTCCGCGCCCATGCCGCGAAATGACTTGATGGCCAGCGGGCCGGTGATGTCGTTGGCAAGCACCATGGATACCCGGCACTGGACGATCTGGCCGTCGCACTGCACGGCCTCGTCGGTATGGGCTTGCAAAATTTTCTGCGCAAGCGTCTGAGGCATGTTCAAACTCCTTATTGGCTCCGCCTGTTACTGCCTTCAGGCACATAACAGATTTAATATCGGGCCGCTGCCGCTTTCGCGGAGAGGCGAAGTTTTTTTTCTGACGCAGCCCAGGGGAAAAAATCCGCCTCTCCGCTAATCATGCTGGCAGTGGAGGCGCGTCCCCTCCTCCTCCCTCTTGGCCAGATGATTCAGGGCATCCACATAGGCCTTGGCGCTGGCCACAAAAATATCCGGATGCGTGCCGCGTCCCACGGCGGAATGCCCGTTCTCCCTGATGCGCACGGTCACTTCGCCCAGGGCGTCGGTGCCGCCGGTGATGGCGTTGATGGCGTACTGCTCCAGCTCCGGCTCACGCCCCACCATATCGGCGATGACGTTGAACAGGGCGTCCACCGGCCCCACGCCGAAGCCCGCGCCGCTCTTTTCCATGCCGTCCACATCCATGAGCACCGCGGCCGTGGGCGGCACGCCCCCGGCGTCCGAACTCTGCACGCTGACGTGACGCAGGCGCAGGCGGTCCGGGATACGATAGATCTCCTGCTGGACCAGGGCCATGAGATCGTCGTCGAGCAGGGTCTTTTTGCGGTCGGCCAACTGCTTCACAGCCTCAAAGACCAGATTGAGCTGCTCGTCGTCCAGCTTGTAGCCCATGCTCTCGAACTTGTTGCGCACGGCGTTGCGGCCCGAATGCTTGCCGATGACCAGATTGCTCTCGGTGCGGCCCACGGACTGCGGGGTCATGATTTCATAGGTCTCGCGGTTCTTGAGCATGCCGTCCTGATGGATGCCCGACTCGTGCGCAAAGGCGTTGGCCCCCACAATGGATTTGTTGTTGGGAATGGGCTGGCCGATGATCATGGAGAGCAGGCGGCAGGAAGGATAGAGCTGCTCGGTTTTGATGCCGTGCTCCAGACCGTAGTAGTCCCGGCGCACGCTCAGAGCCATGGCGACTTCCTCCAGGGAGGCGTTGCCCGCGCGTTCGCCGATGCCGTTGAGGGTCACCTCGGCCTGACGCACGCCCACCCTGAGGGCGGCCAGAGTATTGGCGACCGCGACGCCCAGGTCGTCATGGCAGTGCACGCTGAACACAGCCTTGTCGCTGTTGGGCGTGTTTTTGATCACATAGTCCACCAGAGCCGCGAATTCCTGCGGCTGGGCGTAGCCCACGGTGTCCGGCAGGTTGATGGTGGTGGCCCCGGCATTGATGGCGGCCTCCACGATGCGGCAGAGAAAATCCTTTTCCGAGCGTGAAAAGTCCTCGGCGGAAAATTCCACATTGTCCGTGTAGGAGGCGCAGCGCTTGACCCCGGCCACGGCCATCCTGAGCACGTCTTCGGGATCCTTGCGCAATTTGTGCTTCATATGCAGGGGCGAGGTGGACAGGAAGGTGTGGATGCGCGGATTCCTGGCGCACTTCACGGCTTCCCAGCAACGGTCGATATCGCTGTCCACGCAACGGGCGAGCCCGGCCACCTGAATGTCTCCGGCCTGCGCGGCGATGGTGCGCACGGATTCAAAATCGCCGGGACTGGAGGCGGGAAAGCCCGCTTCCATGATGTCTACGCCCAGCACTTCCAGCTGATGGGCGAGGCGCAGTTTTTCCTGGAGATTCATGGTGGCGCCGGGCGACTGCTCGCCGTCACGCAAGGTGGTGTCGAAAAAATAAACGCGGTTTTGCATGTTCGTACTCCTCTGGGTTGACAAGATATATCTGCTTGCATAACGGCCGCCGTAAAGGGCGGCTGTCCAGGGAGCGCGTCTTCCGCCCGACGGGCGGCGAACCGTTACGCAGCCTTAATCGCTCTGGGGCGATAGGGCGCGTAGTAGCTGACGGTTGCGGCGGGGGAGGATCACAAAGGTGTAGACGAGCCCGCCCGCGATATAGATGGCGCAGAGCAGAAAGCCGAACAGGCGGGGCAGGGAAACCACCAATGCGAGAAGGAAAAGAAAGGTGACCATGGTGCGGACCGGATGGGCGCGCAGGAAATCATATTCCTTGAAGGAGAAATAGCGCACCCGGCTGACCATCAGCACGCCAGTGCCCACGCTCAGAAGCAGGGCGAAATAGGGCGTGACGGAAGCCAGGAAATCCGGAAACAGGGAGGCGAAAAAGACAAAAGTCACCACAGTGCAACCGCCCGCCGGAATGGGCAGGCCGATGAAAAAACGCTTGCCCACGGCGGCGGTGCTGACGTTGAAACGCGCCAGGCGCAAAGCCCCGCAGGCCGCGTAAATGAACGCCGCGGCCACGCCCAGGCGGCCGAAAGCCTGCAACTGCCATTGCCAGAGCAGCATGGCCGGGGCAAGGCCGAAGGCCACCAGATCGGCCAGGGAATCATACTGCACCCCGAATTCGCTGGCGGTGTTGGTCAGGCGGGCCACCTTGCCGTCCAGGCCGTCCATGAGGGCCGAAACCAGGATAGCCATGCCCGCCTCTTCAAAGCGGCCCTGCACCGCCCAGACCATCGACAAAAAGCCGAGAAACATGCTCAGCGTCGTGATCATGTTGGGCAGGAGATAGACCCCTTTATGCGGCTTTTTCTTTTCCATAACGTCCATGGCTGTGGCCTGATCGGCGTATCCGGCTCAATGGGCTCGGGCGATCACGCTTTGTCCGGCGAAGACCTGTTCGCCGATGCGTACCGCCGCAACATAGCCCCGGGGCAGATAAAGGTCAACTCGCGAGCCGAAACGAATCATGCCGTAACGCTGGCCTCGCGCCAGGGGATCGCCGGGCTCCGTGCGGCAGACGATGCGCCGGGCCACCAGGCCCGCGATCTGGACCATGCTCCAGACCTGGCCGTCGTCGCCGCGCAGGCAGTAGGCGCAACGCTCATTGTCCGTGGAGGCCTTGTCAAAGGCGGCGTTGAGAAATTTGCCCGGCCAGTAGCGGATATCCTCCACCACGCAGTCCACGGGCGCGCGGTTGACGTGCACGCTGAAGACATTCATGAAAATGCTGACGCAGCAGCGGGTCTCATCACTGAAAGGATCGGCCCTGTCTTCGACGCGGATGATTCTGCCGTCCGCCGGGCTGACGGCCAAGCCTTCGCCCTGGGGCACGACCCGCTCCGGATCGCGGAAAAAATGCAGGCTGAACCAGCAGAGCGCCAGCAGCACCAGCGCCAAAAACCACCAGTCCAGAAGCGCGAAAACCAGAGCCGAAAGCCCAGTCAGGCCGATGCAGGGCCACCCTTCGGGCGTTATGCCGCAATGTGCTGGGCGCATGGCAACTCCGAGGGAAACGCCGCGCTGTCCCGCGCGGCGGTATAATTGCATATGAAGGCAAGATTATAGTCTGAGCCGGAGCGCAAGGCAAGGACGGCGCGGACCCGCGTCGCGGGCAGACGCCTCCCAGCCAGCTTTTGCCGGCTTCTTATTTGCCGAATTATCCGTCAAAACCATCCTTTTCCTTGCCGGCGCCGAAAAATCTTTTTTATTGCGTGAATAGCAACAGTAACGGCCATAAGGCGGCAAAGCGCAGCTTGCCGGGGATTAGAGAACCCCCTCAACAAGCGGGCTCCGCAGGTTTGGGCCGGAGGCGCAACACGGAAAGATCGCAAAATAAAAACTACAACGACACGCCAAAAGGGAGAATAAAATACGTTCAATTTATAATGATGATTATGACAACAAATGTTTATAAGCGTTTACTTTTCTAAACTTGCCCAAATCTTCTGTATCACGGTATTTTCTTATCGATTCCATATCAAATACAGCATACACCAAGCCTTCAAATTCTTCGTCAGCGACGATTATGCTGTTTTCTTGATGTCCCCAAACCATAGGATGAAATGCGCAGGAACACCCTGAATTCTCCCCTGGTGGGTTTGCCATTGCAATGCCCACCATATTCTGCATGGCCTCCACTGACAATTCTCTTAATCTGAACGGTCTGACACAATCACAATCATTTGGCACCAGTATCAGCTCTGCGCCCTGCATCATTAGCTCTCTTGCACTTTCAGGGTATTCCCGGTCATAGCAAATCATAACTCCAATACATATCCCGTCAAAGTGACATACCTTAAATTCCTTACCGCTTTCAAGATAGCGTTCCAAATCAAAATCACAAGTATGAACTTTGCTGTATTTCAAAATGATTGAACCATCCCTGTCAATTATAAATGCCGTATTTTGAGGATATTTCTTCCCTTTGGTGAAACAAGTGATCTCAACACCGATGCTTAGTTCTTTCGCGACCCGTCTTATCTTTTCGAGATAAGTGCAGCCATCGTCTAAGGCATCTTCACACCATTTGGCAAATTCATCATTAGTTTCAATCTCTTCAACAGACTGTAATGTTTCACAAATTTTTGGAAATTGATAAGCCGAAAGGAAGCATTCAGGAAAAAGAACAAAATCAGCGCCATCCGCTTTCGCTTCTGTGATATATCGTATCGCTAGTTCCGTGTTCTCCCCGACATTTGACGTAGGTACTTTGTGCTGTACCATTGCGACCTTAAATTTTCTCATAGCTTATTTTCCCTTTTCAAATAGGGGGATATCAAAAGCGCCTTACCCGCCGACTGCGAACGAATGGCTCTTTGCAGATGAAGCGACTCATAATAAATAAAAAGGCAGTATTAGGGGATTGGCTCAACGTGCTGGAAAGGCCAGTACAAACAGCAATAAATCAGATACGTTAATCAGGCATTCGTTGGCAGCGGTTTTCAAGCAGCTCTGTCCTGCCGAACCCGCGTCGCGGGAACACAGGGCCGCCCCGAAAAAAGCTGGGAAAGCACAGAGTAATGAGGATTTTTGTTCTCTGCCAAGAACGGCGAGCTGCGGGTGGAGGAAGTATATTCAAAGCCGACCTTTGCACGGAGTGAACCGGGCGCGGGCAGAGGGCAAAAAGGCCATCAACCCGCGTTCCTACGCGTCCTCGTCCCCGTACAGACAGATCCGGTCGCGGCCCCCGGCCTTGGCCCGGTACAGGGCCTTGTCCGCGCGGGCCACCAGTTCCGCCCCGGAGCAGCCCTCATCCCGGCGGGCCACCGCCACGCCGATGCTCACCGTCACATATGAAGCCACCGCCGAATCGGGATGCGGCAGGCGCAACGAACGGATTCTGTCCATGACCCGCTCGGCAACGGCCAGGGCCTGCTGCGCGACGACATCTTCCAGAATCACGGCAAATTCCTCGCCGCCATAGCGGAACAGGGTGTCGTCATGCCGGTAGAGCGTGGCCTGCATGGCCCGGGCCACGGCGATCAGGCATTCGTCGCCGGCCAGATGTCCCAGGGAATCATTGTAATTTTTGAACAAATCCACATCGATCATCAGCATGCCCACCGAAGCGCAACAGCCGCTTTGCGCCAGACGCGCGTCAAAGCTGCGCCGGTTGGCCACGCCGGTCAGAGCGTCCACCAGACTGAGGCTCTCGTATTTGTTTTTTTCCTGCTCCAGCGCGCCGGAGCGCGCGGCCAGATCTTTCAGGTAGCCGCGCAGGCTGGGCACGAGATCCAGCAATTGCTGCAGCTCACGGATGCGCACCGGCGGCAGCGCCTTGGCCGGGCTGCCGAAGCGGATCTGGCGCAGTTCCTGGGCAGCCAGGGAAATGGGCGAGAGGATATGCCGGTGCAGCACCGCCACTGTCCCCAGCACCATGACCGCCAGCAGAGCGATGGAAATGTAAAAGCCGTTCCGCATGCTGCGGGCTTCGGCCCGCAGGCCCTCCATGCCGGCGTAGGCGCGCTGGAATTCCTCATTGGAGGCGGCGTTGCTCAGATCTTGAAGGGAGGCGTCCAGGCTCCTCCAGAGCATGAGCGCCTCCTGGTCGGACGCACCTTTTTGGTTCCAGGTCCGCCCCACCACACGCAGGTCGCGTTGAAAGGCCGCGCAGTCCTCACGCAACGCGGAGGCGAGGTCTGTACGGCGGCAGAGAGCCAACACCGGTTCGAAGCTCTTCCGAGCCCGTTCATACTGGGCCATGTCCTTTTCCCGAAGGGAAGAGGTGACGTGGCGCGAACTGTGCGTGGGTTCAAGGGTGTCCACGACTCCGACGGCCAGCTTCAGTCGCGCCAGTACGGCGGACAGGCGCAGTTCGTTCAGATGCAGCGTGTCTGAGGCCTCATCGCTGCGCTTGCGGGCATTATCCAGCTTTTGCGTCAGTTCCTGCACGGTCTTGGCGAAGCCGGTGATCTCCGGAGATTGCTCGAACACCGATTCGGCCACCAGAGCCTGGACCTTGAGCCGGGCCGCGCGGCGCTGGTCGGGATCCTCGGCCATGAAGACCACGGCGGCTTCGCTGCGCAGCACATTGATGTTGTCCACCGTGCGCTGGCTGTCCAGAATGCCGGGCAAATGCTCTTCTTCCAGAGAATCCGTGATCTGCCTGATGGTGTCCAGGCTGAGAAAGACCGCCAGTCCGGCCACGGCCAGCAGGAGCGCCGCGGGCAATATGAGCAACGCCAGGAAGCGGTAGGCGCTGATGCGCCTGACTTTTCCGAATGGGGCTTCGGGCCGCCCCCGCTCTGCATCCATGCCGCGGCTCCGTCAATACAAAGTGTACGGAAAATAATTGCGATTGATCCGTCCGAACGCGCCGCTGAAACGGATGGTCCGGATGGCGCGGTTCACTTCCTCGCGCAGATCCTCTTCTCCCTTGCGTACGCCGATGCTCACCAGGCTGGGAAAGGAATCCAGCGGAAGGGGGTCGCCCAACACCTCAAAATCCCGGCCCCGCTCGGAAAGCAGAAAGCTGTAGCCCGCCAGGTCATTGGCCAGAACCAGGTCCAGTTCCCCGGCGCAGAGCATGTCCAGCAGGCGGCCGAATTCGGCCTGGACAACTTCCGCGCGCTCAGCCCGGCGGTTTCGGAGATGGCTTACCTGCACGCTGCCCCCGCGCGCGCCGATCCTGACCACGCCGTCCTTTCCGGTTCCCACGTCGCCGGGCCTGCCGATATAACCGGAACGCGCGCGGAAATAGGGCTTGGAGAAATCCATGAATTCCCGCCGTTCATCAGTTTCACTGACCCCCATCAGAAGGTCGAGCCCGCCGTTGCGCATGCTCTCCAGCAGGCCGTCCAGCGGCAGAAAGACGAATTCACATTGGCGGCCCATAGCTTGGCACAGTTCCTCGGCCACCTCCAGGTCAAAGCCCGAGGCGTGGCCGCGCCTGTCCACCCGGGAAAACGGAGGATAATTGCTGTCCAGGCCCACCCGCAACGGGGCGGCCCGCGCCGGAACCCACACGCAGAGGAACAGCAGCGACAGCGCGAGAACGCCCGCAAGGCGCAACAGATCCGGCGCTCCCCACACCCTTTCCATGGCAATCCTCATCCCGACATCAGATAACCGGCGATGTCGCATTGCTGGTGACACATATTTTAGGGATATAGGCCCTCTTGGCTTCAAATGCAATGAGCCCTTCCCCGCCACTTGCCGGATGGTCCTCGCATGTCTATACTGAGAGCCATGAAGGCCCTGACAAAAAAAATCCGCGCCGCCCTTTCGGCGAAGCTCGCGCCTCTGATTCTGGCGGTCCTGCTCTTGCCGGTTCTGGCGGGCTGCGGTCCCAAGGACATCGGGGCGGGTTCCTCCTCGGACTATGAGCGCGGCGCTCCGGCCCCGTCAACAGCGGAACAGCTGCGTTATCCCATGACCGGAGCCGGCAATACCCAGCGCATGCTCTACTATTACAACCGCCCGGACGTCATGAGCCGGATGCAGGACTGGCAGATCAGCCGTTTCAACCGCCTGACCGGCGGACAGCCCTCACCCGAAGACCCGGCCTATCGCGCCGTGCCCAAGCAGCGCAGCCCCTTCCGGCAATAAGGGCCTATGGATCCCATCACCCATGCCGCCAGCGGCGCCGTGGCCATGCTGGCCCTGCCGCGCCGCCCCCTCACCCGCTGGGCCGTGCCCCTGGCCGCCCTGGCGGCGGCCTCGCCCGATCTGGACCTGGTTTTTGTCTCCACGCCGCTGCAATTCCTGCTGCTGCACCGGGGCATCACCCACTCCCTTGCCGCCATGCCCGTACTGGGGCTGCTGCTGGCTCTCTGCTGCTATCCGCTCTGGCGGTCCGCCACGCCGGAACGCTGGAATTTCGGCAAGGTCTGGCTGCTGACCTGCGCCATGATATTGCTGCACATCTGGCTGGATGTGGTGACCACCTACGGTACCATGATTTTTCTGCCCTTCTCGCATGAGCGGGTACGGCTCAACGGCGTCTTCATCATTGACCTGCTGCTCACCCTGCCCCTGCTCTGGGCTGTGTGGCGCTGGCGGCGCAAACGTGGTCTCATGCTCCTGGCCCTGGCCTGGGTTTTCGTCTATCCGGCGTCGGGCGTGGGGCTCAACGCCTGGCACGCGGCCCAGGCGGAAACCCGGCTGCGGGCCGAAAGCCGTCAGGTCAGCCACCTGACCGTGCTGCCGGATGCCTTTTCGCCCTTTTTCTGGCGGGTATTGTTTGAGGAACGAGGCCCGGACGGCATGCTGGTGCATGAGCAAAGCCTCAATGCCCTGGGCCGGCCGCGCGCGCCCGAAACCACGCACCAGGCCGCGCCCACGAGGCTGACGGCGGAACTTTCGCGCCAGTCCGTGACGTGCGAGACTTTTTTTCAGTTCACGCTTCTGCCGGTCATGACGCCGCTGCGCCCCTCGGATGCCCCCCAAACGCCCCCCGGCGTTCAGGACGCGCAAAATCTCCTGTTTTACGATCTGCGGTTCGGCAGCGGCTTGGCCTTTGTCCGCAAAATCATGGCCCTGCGCCCCCACGCGGACATTCCCTTCCAGTTGATGGTTGAAATCGCCCCGGCGCAGGCGCAATCCGGCGCGGAAACCACGGATATACGCCTGCTGCGCCAACGGCTGCGCTTTTCCGACAGTCGGCGCGACTCGCATTGGCAGCTTCCGCGCGTTCCCCGGCCTCCGTCACCGGCGGAATGGCTGGTGGGCCTGCGCTGAGCCCGACCGGCTGTCCCGGCGGCTTGCGCCCCGCCCCTACTTGCAGTATGTGGCATACACCGGCGTATGCGCGCGGGTGTGTGGTCGGTTACGATAAAAGCATACGTTCTCGATAAGGATTCGCAATATGGAACATGCCTTTTCACATCTGGACGCCCAGGGCAACGTGACCATGGTGGATGTGGGCGACAAGGCCCCCAGCAAGCGCGTGGCCATTGCCGAGGCCGTGGTGGAACTGGCCCCGGCCACTCTGGAACTGCTGAAAAAATCCGCCCTGCCCAAGGGCGATGTGCTGGCCTGCGCCAAGATCGGCGGCATTATGGCGGCCAAGCGCACCAGTCAGCTGATCCCGCTCTGCCACAGTCTGAACCTGACCTTCGCGGACGTCCGTTTTGAAGTGCGCGACATGCCGCCCCAAGTGCGCATTGAGGCCGAGGCCCGCACTGTGGGCAGCACCGGCGTGGAAATGGAAGCCATTGTGGCGGCCCAGAGCGCCGCAGCCATCATTTACGACATGTGCAAGGCCGTGCAGCGCGACATCGTCATCAGCCGGGTGCGCCTGCTGCACAAGAGCGGCGGCAAAAGCGGCGAATTCAACGCTCCGGAATTGCCGGCATGACCATGCCGCACATTGATCCCGTAGCCATTTCCATCGGCAGCCTCCAGTTGCGCTGGTACGGCCTCATGTACCTCATCGGCTTTGCCGTGGGCTGGGGCCTGGGCCGCTGGCGGGCGTCGCGCCCCGGTTCGGGCTGGCGTCCCGCCGACGTGGACGACCTGCTGACCTGCGTCATGCTGGGCATCATCCTGGGCGGCCGCCTGGGTTATGTGCTCTTTTACGATCTGCCGGTCTACATTCATGATCCCGTGGAAATCCTGCGCATCTGGAACGGCGGCATGTCCTTCCACGGCGGGCTGCTGGGCGTGCTCGGGGCTTTCTGGTACTTCGCGCGCAGCCGCAAAAAATCCTTCCTGGAAGTCTCGGACTTTGTGGCCCCGCTGGTGCCGCAGGGCCTCTTTTTCGGACGCCTGGGCAACTTCATCAACGGCGAGCTCTGGGGCAAGGTCAGCGACGCGCCCTGGGCCATGGTTTTTCCCGGCGGCGGCCCCTATGCGCGCCATCCTTCTCAGCTCTATGAAGCCCTGCTGGAAGGCCTGCTGCTGTTCATCGTGGTCTGGGTATACTCCGGCAAGCCTCGCAAACCCGGCGCGGTATCCGGTCTGTTCGCCGTGGGTTACGGCCTGTCCCGTTTTATGGTGGAATTCGTGCGCGTGCCCGACGCCCAGCTGGGCTACCTGGCCTTCGGCTGGCTGACCATGGGGCAGGTGCTCTGCCTGCCGTTGATTCTGGCGGGCCTGTGGCTGCTCTTCCGTAAGGACGGCGGCCCGCACGGTTCCGCGCGGATCTGAACGGATTCTGAACGCATCCGGAAACGCCACGGGGCAGCGCCCGCGGCACGATGCTCCGTGGTTGCGGATGCCGTGCGCCGCTCCGGTTGACAGGTGCGGGCTTTTTTGTGAAGCTGTCCGCCGTTCAGAGCGGCTTAACTTTGAGAAGCCGGGCCGCCTGCGGGATTTCAAAAAAATCTCCGCCGTGAAGACGGCAGCGCCGCTTTGCCGTCACGCAACACGTTCACGCGCACATTGCCCGAATACGTTTTTTACGGAGGCCCCATGGCTAAGGAAGGTTCCATTGAAGTTGACGGCGTGGTGCAGGAAGCCCTGCCCAACGCCATGTTCCGCGTGGAGCTGGAAAACGGCCACGAAGTGCTGGCCCATATTTCCGGTAAAATGCGCAAATTCTATATCCGCATTCTGCCCGGCGACCGGGTCAAGGTGGAACTCTCCCCCTATGATCTCACGCGCGGCCGCATCACCTATCGCATGAAGTAGCGCCAGGCACGGCGATTTCCTTTTTCCGCTTTCCCTGCATATTCCGCCGGATTCCGTCGGTGCGCCCGCTTTGCGCGGCGCTCCGGCGTCATGCTGCGCGTCTTCGGAAAAATCCCGGCTAAACCAGCCCGGTCCAGTGCAACACACCCACACACAGCAGAGCCCAGAGCCCGGCCAGCACGTCGTCCAGCATGACCCCGAAACCGGCGGGCAGCCAGTTTTCCGAGGCGCGCACCGGCCAGGGCTTGGCGATGTCGAAAATGCGGAAGAGCACAAAGGCCGCGACCACCAGCCAGAAGCCCGGTTCGGCAAACGGCAGCAGCACCAGCCAGACGCCCACCAGTTCGTCGATGACCACTTCGCCGGGGTCTTTGCGGCCCAGCAGCTTTTCCGCGCGCGTGGCGGCCAGAGCGCCCAGCACGAAGAGCAGCAGCAAAGCCAGCACGCGCCCGCCCATGCCGAGCGGCAGAAAGACAAAGGGCGCCAGCAGGCAGGCCAGGGCCGTGCCCCAGGTGCCCGGAGCCCTGGGAGCCAGTCCGGCCACGCCCAGGCGGCAGAACGCCAGTACGCAGGTATCCCGGAAACGCATAGTTCCTCCTGTTCGGAACGGCCGCGCAGCGGCCTGCCCCGTGTATAGCGGCTTTCCGCTCCCAAGGCCAGACGCGTGTTGCCTAATGCCGGGCTTTGACATATAAAAACCGGCAGATTGAGGCCGCCATGGACAAAAATCGCAGTGAGGTTTTCGGTCAGTTCAGCTACGACGAAAGCCTGACCTACGAAGAACTGCTGGATGTGGAAAGCACGCTGATCACCGACCTGGAAGCCCTGCTGCTGCGGGCCGGGGCGACACATCTGGATTTCACGCCGCTGGGCGACGCGCTGATGTGTCAGTGCGCCTTTGAGGCGCACAAGCTCTACGTCTACCGCAAAATCGCCCAGGAAGCGGCGGCTCTGTTGCCGCGCGGCGTCACGGGGCGGCTGCTCTGCCTGGACAAAAGCCTGGCCGCCCTGCACGTCTACTGGATTCAGGCCGGTCAGTGGCAGGAAGAGGAACGTCCCGTGCCCGAGGATCCTCCCCACGGGCTGAAAATCTGGCGTGTGCCGCCCGCTCCGGCGGCAACGGAAGGAGAAGAGTGACGGCCCGGCGCGTCCTCGCGGCAGCGGCCTGATGTGACGCACCATGCCCGGATGGTGGAATTGGTAGACACAAGGGACTTAAAATCCCTCACGCATAGCGTATGTCGGTTCGAGTCCGACTCCGGGTACCAGGAATCAACAAACATCCCGGATTCGTTCAGATGGCGAATCCGGGATGTTTTACTCATCAATATGCGCCAGCCGGTTCATCTCCGCCAGGCCAGATACAGCAGAGGATAAGGCCGTCCCGCGCTGTCCAGGTCGGACCGCCCCGTCACCGCGAAGCCTTGACGCTGATAAAAGGCCAGTGCCCGCGCATTCTGTGCATTGACTTCCAGGCTGAGCGCGCCGTGCAGGTTCCGGGCGTGCCGCAGCAGGGCCTTGCCCACGCCGCGTCCGAAATATTCCGGTTCCACGAAAAGCATTTCCACATGCGCTCCGTCACAGCCCAGGAAGCCCACCGGACAGCCTTCCCCTTCCGCCAGCCAGACTTCGCCCACGCCCGGCAGATACACGTCCGCCACTTCCGCGTGAATCCGCTCCAGATCACCGGGCAGCAGAAAATCATGTGTAGCTTCCACGCTGCGCCGCCACAGCTCAGCCAGGGCGGGAAAATCATCGCCACTTGCCCGGCGGACGGGCCAGGGCGGGTTGCCGGAAGCGGCGGAGGCGGAATGAGGCGGTACGGACATGGCGGCCCTTCCATTATACGGCACAGGCGGCGACGGACGGATCAGTAATTGTACTTCCAGCGCACGCCGCCCCAGGTATCCTGCTGTTCGGTGCGGAGTTCCAGATTGATGCGCGGGGTCAGTTCCAGCTGGATGATAAAGGCCGTGCTGTCCGGCTTCATGCCCTGCTCCACGCCTACGTAGATCAGGTCGCCGATGTACTTGCCCATTTCCAGGGTGGTGCCCCCCGCGGTCTGGTCACCGGGTTCTCCGGCGGCCCCGGTGGACGAGGTGCCGAGGCGCAGCACGTCCACGCCCAGGGCCTTGCGCGTGAAGTCGAGCATGCCGCCCCCGCCCGAGCCGAAACCGGCCAGCTGGGCCACGGCCCCCGCCAGTTGCAGGGCCTCCAGGCGGCTCAACTCATTGGCGCTGCGGCCAAAGAGAATCCGGGAGAGGATTTCATCCTTGGGCAGGCTGGGCTCGCTGCTCAGGCTGAGCTTCATCTTGCTCACCGTGCCGCTGATAGTGATGTGAGCCGTGAGGTCCGGCGTTTCATTGGTCATCACAATATCCAGCAGGGGATTGCTCAGGGAACCGCCGCCAAAGGTGATGACCCCGCGCGTGAGCGCGAAATTCTTGGTCAGGAAATCGAAATTGCCCTTCACGGCGCGCAGTTCGCCGGTAATCATGGGCGCGGCCGGGCTGCCGCTGACCAGCAGATTGGCCTGCCACTCGCTGGTCAGGCCATGCCCCTCAACGATGAAGCGGCCCGGAGCGCGGATGCGCAGGTTCAGGGAGCCCTGTCCTTCGGCGGCCGCTGCTGGTGCCGCCGGGGCGGCGTCCGCCACTGTAGCGGCTTCCTGAATGGGCAAGGTGGTGATGCTGCCGCCCACGGCCAGATTGTTGAGCAGCAACGCGCCCTGATTGATGATGATTTCACCGCGCACGTCCGGAGCCGTGGCGCTGCCCGTAACCCGGGCCTGGCCGGAAAGATTGATGCGCAGATCCCGTCGGCGCAGAGGCCGCAAATGGTCCAGCGCGGCCCGCAGGTCCAGATTGCGGCCGTCCAGCCCGCCGCCGCCCGTCAGACGCAGGCTGCCGCCCAGGCCGTCGGCCGCGCTGAGTTCCAGATACATGCTTCCGGCCAGGGGGCCAGTGCCGCCTGCCGCATTCTTTTTTCCGGCCTCTTTTCCGTTCAGATCCAGGCGCAGATTGATGTCCGTGAGCAGCACGCCCAGCAGCAGGTCCTCATAGCGGGCCTTGTCCACGCGCAGGCCGCCGGTCACGCGCGGCGCGGCCAGGGTGCCCCCCAGATTGAGATTCAGGGATATCCGGCCGTTGAGACGGCGGTCCGCCAGGGGCAACAAGCTCCAGACGGGGCCCACGGCCCCCTCCCAGCGCACCTGTCCGGCCAGTTGCCCCTGAGGAGCGGGTCGGGGCAGGCCGTCCGGGCCGAAAAGCAACGGCAGGCGCAGGTTGAGACTGGCCTCGCTGCCGCCCAGAGCCTTGACGGCCTGGGGATCCAGCTCCAATCGCGCGGCCAGCGCACTGCCCGAGGCGTTACGCTCAATGCCGCCCACCAGGGCCAGATCCAGAGGGGCCACAGGACTGCCCGGCACGCGCAGACGGCGCACGCCCAGCCGGAAATCCCCGCCGGGCCGGGCCGGGCTGCCGCTGAGCCGCACGCGGGCCTCGGCCGTGCCCAGAGGCAGAACAGGCACCAGCGCGCGCCAGGGCTCCAGGGCCAGGCCGTCCAGAACGACCCGCAAATCAAGTTTCTCCGGCGTCAGCGCGCCCTGGGCCTGCAAACGTCCCGAGGGCGACAGGGCCAGATCCAGGCCGGAAACCGCCAGCCCGGCGTCGCCGTAGCGGATCTCCGCGCCGCGCGTGGCGCGCAGCCCCAGGGCCTGCCCTTTGCTTCCCTTGCCGCTGCCGACCGCCGCCAGCGCCGCGTTCAGGCGCACTTCCAGAGTCTGCAAGGCGACCAGGCCGGGCCGCCACTGGATGTTGAGTCGGCTTGTCACGCCGCCCGTGCTTTCCAGACTGAGGTCCAGAGGCCCCTGCAAGGGCCCCGAGGCCCGCGCCCGCGCGCCCAGGCGCAGATCGCCCCGGCTCGCCTCTTCCAGATCCAGGCGCGCCGCCAGCGCCGCCCGGCCGAAAAGATCCGTGAGCCGGGCCTCGCCGTCCAGGCCGCGCACATGCAGCGCCGCATCCCCGCCTTGCGCGGAGCTGAGGTTGAAACGGGGAATCTTCCAGCGCAGCAGAACCTGCTGCGCGGCGGACCCGGAGCCGTTTTGCGGCGCTTCCGCGCGCAATTCCAGATCCAGCCCGGCTTCGCCGTCCAGGCGCTGCCCCGGCACAAAGGCGGACAGGGCCTGCCAGTCAGCCACGCGCAGCCGGATCGCGCCGTCCAGAGCGGGCGCTTTGCCCGGCGCGAGCACGGCGGTCACGTCGCCCGTGCCTTCCAGGCCCGCCGCGCCCAGGCGCAGCTTGCGCAGACCGGCCACAGCCGCCCCCGGCGCGCCGTCCGTCCTATCCGTCGTGCTGTCCGTCGCGTTTTCCGGGCCACTCTTCAGGTCCGGCCCATAAAAAAGTTCCGTCGTGAGCTTGAGAGGACGCTGATCCAGCTCGGCGCGCAGGTCCAGCACCAGACGGGCTTCCCCGCGAGAGCCGCCCAGGCCCAGCGCGTCGCCCCAGGCCAGGGGCGCGCCCGTGAGCGCCAGCGTCGTATCCTTGAGGACGTGGCCGTTGCTCTGAATATCCGCGCAGGCCAGACGCAGGTCCACATCCGGCCGCCGCAGCGCGCCCTTGGCGGTCAGCGTGAGGGAGAGCGGCGCGCGCAGCATGGCCAGCACATCCCCGGCCTCTTCCGTGCCCTCTGTGATTTTTGTGGGAATAGCGGCCGTGTCCGCCGCCGGGCTTTGCAGGCTGACATTCAGATTCAGGTCCAGAGGGCCGTCCGGCCAGTCTTTCCGGCCGCTGTGCCACTGCCCCTGCCCTGCGGCCGTCACCCGGCCCGCCGTCAGATTCAGCTTGGTCAGGGCCAGCCGCGCCGAGGACGCCGGGCCGGGTTCCATTGCGGCCGTCCCGCCTTCAAAAGCCAGGTTCAAGCGGGCTTCGGAACCCAGCAGATCCGGCGGCAGAGCGTCCACATGAAGCACGGGCCGCCGCAACACCGCTTCCAGGCGGCTGTTCACGGCCAGGCCCGGCCCCTGTTCCGCCCCGTTGCTCAATGGTCCGGCCTGGGCTTCCAGGCTGACTTCCGCCACCGCGCAACTGAGCGCGGACAGGGCAAAAGGCGCATCCTCCGCGCCGCTCAGGCGCGCCCGGACGTGCAGCTTCGCGCCCTCTCTTCCGGCCGTGAGCCCGGCGTCCAGATCGGCCCGCAAAACCTGCGCGGCGGGAACCGGGACAGGCGCGTCAGCAGTTTTTTGTTCCGGCGCTTGTGCTTTTGCCGCGCCCGGCGTTGGCGGCGAGGCCGCGCCGCCGAGCAATTCCGGCGGCAGCAGGGCGTTTTCCACGCTCAGCGCGTCCAGACGCACCTCGGGCAGCCAGGCGGGCAGATCGTTCAGGGCGCGGGCCGCTTCGCCCAGGGCCGCGCGCAACGATTCCACGGTCAGGGGCTGCCGCGGGACGGACGGTTCCGGATCAGAGGGCAGGTCGGGCAGACGGCTCAATGCCGGATCGACGCTGCGGATGGCCGCAATGCGCACCACGCCGGGCAGGGCACGCCAGTCCCAGGCAAAGCTGTTTTCCGGAGCCGTAAGCCAGACGCCTCGGGCGTCGGCGACTTCCAGGCCGAAGGAGCAGGCAAAGGGCAGCGGACCGGAGAGACGGGTCAGGCGCGCATGCAGGCCGCTTTCCCGCAAGGAGCTTTCCAAAGCTGCATTGACGGTTTTGGTCAGCCAGGCCTGGCCGCTTTCACTGCGCAGCACATAGGCCAGCCCCCCCAGCGCCGTCAACAGCAGGGCCAGCAGAGCGGCCAGCGCGCGGCGCAGCCAGCGCGTCCGCCTTTTGGGGCGCTTGGGGCGTCCGCTGTGCCCGTCCTGCACGGCGGACGGAGATTGGGTCGCCGGGCTCGCGGGCCGTTCTTCCTGTATGCGCGCCATCAGAAGGACTGCCCTATGCTGATATAGACCTGCACCGGCGGGTCGCCGTCAATGCGCCGCAGGGGCGTGGCCACGTCCAGGCGCAACGGCCCGATGGGCGTGTAATAGCGCAGGCCCAAGCCCGCGCCCCAATCCATGTCGCCGATGATGCGCGGGAACTCGTCCGTATAGACCATGCCGCCATCCAGAAAAGGCACCAGACCGATGTTTTCAGTCACCTTGAAGCGCGCCTCCAGGTTGACGATCTGGTAGGAGCGCCCGCCCAGAGGGTCGTCCTTGCTGTCGCGCGGCCCCAGGGCCTGATAGGCATAGCCGCGCACCGAGCCCGCGCCGCCCGCGTAATAGCGCATGCTTGACGGGATGCTGTGCAGCGGCGAACCGGCCATGGCCCCGCCCTCCACCCGGCCCGCCAGCACCAGGCGGTCGTCGGGACGGCCCGTCTTGTCGCGCATGGGCGCGTAATAGACGCTGGCCGCCAGGCTTCCGGCCATGGCGCTGAACGACTCCTGATAAAAGCCGCCGAAGGGCGTGAGCTTGATTTCCATTTCCGAACCGCTGCTGGGATTGAGCACATTGTTGCGGCTGTCGCGCCGCAGGCTCACGCGGGGGCTGAATACGCCGTAGGGGTGCTCGCTGTTCTCGTTGTCCTTGAGGGAACCGCTTTCCACAAATACGCCGACGCCGCCCCACCACTGGCGGGCCAGCTTCCGGTCCAGGCCCGCCGAGGCGTTGCCCGCCATCTTGCGGTAGGCGCTGGTATCTTCGCGCAGGGCCGAGGCCGAGGCCAGCAGGCGCTGCTCGCGCACCAGAAAGGCGGGTTTTTCAAAGGCCGCCTTGATGCCCTGGATTTCCGTGGCCAGGGGCGCGGTGACCGTAAGTTTTTCCCCGTTGTGGAAAAGATTGCGGTGCTCCCAGACGCCTTCCAGGCCCAGGCCCGTATCCGTGTCGTAGCGGGCGCTGCCGCTGATGGAACGGAAGGGCGCTTCGGCCACGGTAATGTCCGCGGGCAGCACGGCCACGCCGCCCTCGCCGCTTTTTTCCAGATCCGCCGCGGCCGGGGCCGCCTCCACGGAGCGGAACAGACCCAGGCCGCGCAGGGTATTGGCGTAATCGTCCAGCAATTCGCTGTCCCAGGGCTCGTCGCCCGGCGTCCAGGGCGTCAGCCGTTGCAGGTATTCGGCGTTGACATCCTGCGCGCCATGCACGCGGATGTCCCCCATGAGCGCGGGCGGTCCGGTCCGGACCAGAATATCGGCATTGAGCGTACGGGCCTCGCGGTTCAGGGTATAGCGGGCGGCGGCCACCTTGGCCAGGGGATAGCCCTCACGGCGGAAGCATTCCGGCAGGGCGTCCACGGCGGCCAGCATGGCGTCGGCGGTCACCGGCTGCCCCACGTTCACGCCGGGCAGGCTTGACGGGAAGGACGGCGGCGGCACCGCCTCCCGCTCCAGACCCCAGAAGCCCGTTTCGCGGCTGCGGTTCTTGAAGGATTCCGGCACCACGGGCGCGGGTTCGTAGCGCACATCGGCCCGGCCCAGCGTGTAGCGCGGGCCCGGTTCCAGCAGCAGGGTCACCTTCACGGGGGAGGCGGCCTCGTCCATGCTGAAGGAGGCCTTGCCGTCATAATAGGATTGGGAATGGAGCAGCTTGAGCGCGGTTTCCGTATCGGCGCGGGCCCGGCGTTCCAGGGCCAGCATGCTGTCCGGCGGCTCCTTGGCGAGCTGGGCGAGCTGGCTGGCGGCCTTCATCTTGCCCTCCAGGGAGGACGGCCCGCCGCGCACCTCAATACGCAGAGCATAGGGAATGGGCTTGCCCTGCCAGGCCGGATCCGGCTCGGCGCCCTGTCCGGAGTCCGCCGCCTCGGGCCCGGCATCGCCGCTCCTGGCCAGCAGACCGCAACCGTTGAGCAGGCCCGGCAGAACCAGCAGGGCGGCCAGCATCAGAACACGCGCCGACTGCCCGGCCCGTGGGCGGGGCCGGGCGCCGATAAAAAAAAGCCGCCCGCCGACGGTGTGGAAAAAGCATAAAAGAGTAACGAATGCGCAACGCATAGTATATTCCATATACGCTTGAGCGTCAGCGCGCGCAAGCCGGGTTCCACGGGAGGGCGAAAAAAACGCCGCAGCGCCCGCCCGCTTGGCAAAGCCGCGCCGCTTTGCTAGCGTAAATGCCGCTTCGCCATATCGCGGAACCGTGAAACTATCTGGAGAATACTTATGAATTATGATCTCTGCCTGCATATAGACAGCAACGACCCCGCCATGCTGCGCCTGGTGCTGAAAAACGCGGCCAACTACATCAAGGGCCTGCCCGGCGAAAAATTTCAACTGGCCGTGGTTGCCAACGGCCCCGCCGTAATCCTGTTCACGGACGAGCACGCGGATCTGCGCGAACTGGCCGCGCCGCTTCTGGCCCAGGGCGTGCGCGTCATGCTCTGCGCCAATGCCCTGGCGGACAACAAGATCGACCATGCCCGCCTCTGGCCGGGCTGCTCGGTGGTGCCCGCCGGTCTGGTGGAAGTGGTGCGCCTGCAACGCGAAGGTTTTGCGTACATCAAACCGTAGAGGCTGTTTCTGAGGAACCGCCTTCGGGTATGTCGGGCACGACGGCGGACCTCCGTTTCCAGCCCTGGGAACGGAGGTTCCGCATGCCGGGCAAGGAGAGCCGGAATATGGAAAGCTTCGGAGAGCTGCTCCGCGTCGTGCGGCGAACAGTGCCGCTTGTGCATTTCATCACAAATTACGTCACGGTCAATGACTGCGCCAATATCGCCCTGGCGGCGGGCGCTTCGCCGATCATGGCCGACGACGCCCGCGAGGCCGGGCAGATCACGGGCCTCTGCTCGGCCTTGGTACTGAATATGGGCACGCTCAACGAACGCACGGTGCAGGCCATGCTCCACGCCGGTCAGACGGCCAACCTTCTGGGCAGACCCGTGGTTTTTGATCCTGTGGGCGCGGGCGCGTCCGACTTCCGCAACGACACGGCCCTGCGCCTGCTGCGCGAGATCCGCTGCGCCGCCATCAAGGGCAACAATTCGGAAATCAGCTTCCTGGCCGGGGGCATGGCCGACGCCAGGGGCGTGGACGCCAGCCTGGAAAGCCTGGTCACGGAGGACAATCTGGCGGAAAACGCCCGGCGCGCCCAGAAAATGGCCGCGCTGACCGGCGCGGTGATCATGGTCAGCGGGCCCATCGATATTGTGGCGGACAGCCGGGAGGCCTGGGCCGTGCGCAACGGCCATGCCATGATGGCGCGCATCACGGGCACGGGCTGCATGTCCGCTGCCGTGACCGGCGCGTATCTGGGCGCGAATCCGCAAGCGCCCCTGCGGGCCTGTGTCTGCGCCATGGCCGCCATGGGCGTCTGCGGCGAACTGGCCTATGAAAAACTGCGGGCCGTGGACGGCGGCAGCGGTTCTTACCGGATCTTCCTGCTGGACGCCATGAGCAAACTGGATGCGGAAACCCTGACCGCGCGGGCACGAGTGGAACGCCTTTAGGGCATAGTTGGCATTGAAAATGGAAGACAGGCTTACCGCCCGGCATACACGGAAGGAGTCACGCAGCAGCAGGAATATTTTACCTCCAGATGCGTGCAGAACGACCCGCGTACCAGCAACAGGAGCAACTTGGCGTAATCTCCGGAGAATACGCCGATACAGCCGTTGGTGCCGGGCGCTTCCCCATCGGGATGGATGCCGAACCTGCCCTTTTCAGGCGTACCGCGCTCGGTGTAAAACAGCGGCCTCAGAGGTACGAACCAACCTTCATTTTTTTCAGGAAGATACATTCCCGGATCATTATAATAACCCTTTTCATCTTTTATCTCCACAAATTCTCTGCGTAGAATAAGATACAGACCTTCCGGCAGGCATTCAGAGAGCCCGTCTGGACCGTAGGTTACTTTAGGGGAATTACCGGGTCTTCCACCGCTACGGGCGCCCCAGATGCCCCCTTCCGGACAGGTCAGGGCGTAACCATTGAATCTCCACATAACGATTCCCCCTTCAGATAGTCCTGAAGATAGTGCCGCTCGACAGCCTCAAGCCGGCCGTTGCCATAACGCAGCAAGGCTGCGGCCACCGCCGCGTCGTGTGGGTCGCCGCGATTCATAAAAGAAAAGGCAAGGCTGTGAAACGGAGGTTTGTACAGCCGCTTTTCCGTGCGCAGAACAGCTTCCACCGTTGCCTGGTCCGTTGGAAAGTTTTTCATAAAAGATGTATAATCCAAAACTCGTTGCATCAGTATGGCGTGAGCCGCATCCCGCAGTGGTTTCGGTTGTTTGCAGGTCTGCAGCATCTCGCGTCGGGCGGCATCGGGATCAAACAGCCTCCGGTGCATCAGTAGCGCCGTGATTCTGGAATCCGGGTCATTGCTCAGCAGGAGTTCCGTCAGCTTCGCTCCGCAGGCCCACTTGCGCTCTTCTTCATACAGATATGACAGGGCAAAATCGCTGGTACCCTCAAGTAAAAAAGTGTCTCTATGTGTCCCAAGATAGGGTTTCACATAGACATCCTGTTCCTCGGCAGTCAGATTTTCCACCACGCCTTTATTGCTGATGATCCGCGCCAGATGCGGCAGCGCCCTGTCGCGCGTGCGCGGCTCATGCACCAGGAGCAATAAAAAATCCGCAATGCCCTCACCCAGCGTGGCGGAAAGCCGCCATTCCGCATCTTGCAACGTCAAAAACAGTCCGGGGTCCACGGGAAAAGCAGCCAGAAAGGCGTCCACATCCTCCGGGGCGCGGGTCATCGCCGCCAAGGCGTAGAGCGTGACAATCCGCTCCAAAGGATCATCCGTGGACAGATTCTGCCGCAGAATCCGCACGTGCTCCGGCCGCTCGGGCAGTCCCACGGAAAGAAAACAGGCTTCCAGGCGCGTGATCCGGTCGGCATCCTGAAACAGTTCGCTGAAGGCCCGCGCCAGGGGCTCGCCGGGGCGGGCCGGTTGCGCCGCCCACGCGCCGGAGCAGCCGGAACAAAGGCACACAAGCAGCCCGAGAAACGGAAGAAGCACCCGCAGGCGCACACCAGAGCATTCGCGACCCGGCATGACATCTCCTCAAACACCGCGCACGGTGAGGCATCAGAGACTATTTTATTTATTTATAAATAGTATTAACTGAAAATATATTTTCAGCAAGGGCTCTTCCGTCAAAAGGGCGTGGAAACAAAAAGCGCCCCGCCGGACTTGCCGACAGGGCGCTGATTCATGCTCCAACGCGCCGCCCGTTTCCCCTTACCTGAGGCCCA
Source organism: Desulfovibrio sp. (assembly GCF_018379785.1). Taxonomy (GTDB): domain Bacteria; phylum Desulfobacterota; class Desulfovibrionia; order Desulfovibrionales; family Desulfovibrionaceae; genus Desulfovibrio. The sequence continues at coordinate 74,059 of NZ_JAGZUV010000001.1, read as the reverse complement.
ACGGCTCAGGACTTGCTCTTGGCGGCCTTGCCCGCTATCTGGTAGCGTTTCAGGGACGAAAGCTCGACCTTGCGCAGGCGAAGGGACTGGGGCGTCACTTCCACCAGTTCGTCCTCGCGCACGAAGTGCAGGGCATGTTCCAGAGTCATTTTCTTCACCGGGGTGAGGATGACGTTTTCATCCTTGCCCGCGGCGCGCAGGTTGGTGAGCTTCTTTTCCTTGGTGGCGTTGACGTCGATGTCATTGTCGCGGTTGTGCTCGCCCACGATCATGCCCTCGTAGACCGGGTCGCCGGGCTCCACAAAGAGCGTGCCGCGCGGCTCCAGATTGAACAGGGCGTAGGCCACGGCCGAACCGGGCCGGTCCGCCACGATGGAACCGGAAAAACGCGTGGGGAAGTCGCCGCGCCACTCCTCGTACCCTTCCAGATAGGAATTCATGATGCCCGTGCCCTTGGTGTCCGTGAGAAATTCGTCGCGATAGCCGATGAGCCCGCGCGAGGGCACGGAGAATTCCAGGCGCACGCGGCCCGTGCCGTTGTTGGTGCAGTTGAGCATGCGGCCCTTGCGCTGGGCCAGCTTGTCCGTGACCACGCCCATGAAGATTTCATCGCAGTCCACATAGAGATGCTCAATGGGCTCCAGGGTCTTGCCGTTGGCGTCCTTTTTCAGGATCACCTCGGGCCGCCCCACGGAAAGCTCGAAGCCCTCGCGGCGCATGGTCTCAATGAGGATGGCCATCTGGAATTCGCCCCGGCCCTTGACCAGAAAGGCGTCGCGGTCCGAGGTCTCTTCCACCCGGATGGCCACGTTGCGCAGGCTTTCCTTGATCAGGCGGTCCTGGATGGCCCGGCTCTGCACAAGTTTGCCCTCGCGCCCGGCCAGGGGCGAGGTGTTGATGCCGAAGCGCATGGCCACGGTGGGCTCGTCCACGCGGATGCGCGGCAGGGCGCGCGGGCTCTCGCGGGTGCAGATGGTGTCGCCGATGGTCACGTCCTCGATGCCCGCCAGCACCACGATGTCGCCGGGCCGGGCCTCCTCCACCTCGGAGAGCTGAAGGCCGTCGTAGACCTGAAGGCGGGTGGCGCGCAGGGGCCGGGCCTGGCCGTCCTCGCCGATGCAGGCCAGGGATTCCTTGGCAAAGACCTTGCCGTGCATGATCCGGCCCACGGCCAGCCGCCCCAGATAGTCCGAGTAATCCAGGTCCGCCACCAGCATCTGGAAGGGCTGCTCCGGATCGTGGGCCGGGCCGGGAATTTTGGTCAAAATGGCTTCGAACAGCGGGGAAAGATCTTCCTGCGGGTCGTCGATATTGTTCATGGCCACGCCCGAACGCCCGATGGCGTAAAGCACGGGAAATTCCAGCTGTTCCTCGCTGGCTCCCAGGTCGATGAACAGATCGTAGATTTCATTGAGCACTTCCTGCGGCCGGGCGTCCTTGCGGTCGATCTTGTTGATGACCACCACCACGGGCAGACCGGCTTCCAGGGTTTTGCGCAGCACGAAGCGGGTCTGCGGCAAGGGGCCTTCGGATGAGTCCACCAGCAGAATGGCCCCGCTGGCCATGGACAGGGAACGCTCCACCTCTCCGCCGAAATCCGCGTGGCCCGGCGTGTCGATGATGTTGATCTTCACGCCCTTCCAGCGCACGGCGCAGTTCTTGGCGGCAATGGTGATGCCGCGTTCGCGCTCCAAATCCATTTTGTCCATGACGCGGTCATCCACGCGCTGGTCGGCGCGGAATACGCCGCTCTGCTTGAAAAGGGCGTCCACCAGGGTGGTCTTGCCGTGGTCAACGTGGGCGATAATGGCAACATTGCGGAGAGAATCATTCTGCTGCATGGGAAAAGCCTTGGATTAGAAAAGGATACGGCGGCGACGAACCGGAAGGCCGCCGTAAAAAACAGTGCAAACGCTCTGGAGAGAGGCCGCCGACGGCGGCGCCAACACTGCGGAGCGGGGCTTGTCATCAGCCTGAAGGAGAGGCTTTGTACGCATTTTTCAAAGTTTTGTCACCAAGGCCCTGAGCAGGCGGTCCAGTTTGGCCCCGGCGCGCCCGGCCACGGCGATGATTTCCTCCAGGGGCGCGGGCGCCATGCAGTCCGGCAAATTCTTGTTGGACAGGCAGGAAAAGCCCAGTACGCGCATGCCCAGATGCCGCGCCGCAACCACTTCCAGCACGGTGCTCATGCCCACGGCGTCGGCCCCCCACTGGCGGTACATGCGGGTTTCCGCCGGAGTTTCCATTTCCGGACCGTGCACGCCGATGTAGACGCCCCGCTCCAGGCGGATGCCCAGCTGCTCCGCCGTTTCTTGGGCCAGAGCCCGCAACTCCGGGTCAAAAACCGCGCTCATGTCCGGAAAGCGCTCGCCCCAGGCCGCGCAATTGGGCCCCATGATCGGCGAAACGCCGGTATGGTTGATCTGGTCGGCCATGCACATCAGATCCCCGGCCTCAAAGAGCGGGTTGAGCGCCCCGGAGGCATTGGTGATGACCAGGGTTTTCACGCCCAGCCCGGCCATGACCCGCACGCCCATGCAGACCTCGGCCGGGCTTCTGCCTTCATACAGATGGCAGCGGCCCTGCTGGGCCAATACCGGCCGACCGCCCAGGCGGCCCAGGACAAAGGCACCCTGGTGCGAATCCACGCCGGGCAGCGGAAAACCGGGCAGTTGCGCGAAGGGCACCACGCAGGGACCGGCCCCGCCCGCGTCATCGGCCAAGGCGGCTGCCAGGTCCGAAAGGCCGGTACCCAGGATCAGCCCCAGAGGGGCATCCGTCCCGATGGCGGAATCGGGCAGGGCGGCGCGCAACGCCTCGACGGCAAGCTGGACTTCTTGTGGATTTTGCATAAGATTATCTCTCGACTTCTGGTAGATTTTCGGGTGCAAGATATCGCCCGGCCACTATAGCCCGCGCGCATCCGGCCCACAAGGGGAGGCGCGCGGCGCGGACGTGTCATAATAGGGAAGAGCACTGTTCCCTGGGGAGAGAGGCTTGAACAAAGCTCAGGACAGCAGCAAAAAAAAGGCCGCCGCCGGCAGCGCCGCCAAGGGCGCTCCCACGGAGATTCCGTTGACCGGGCATAAGATTCTGGTGGCCAACCGGGGCGAGATCGCCATACGCATCATGCGGGCCTGCCGCAAGCTGGGCGTGGCCTTCACGGCCGTTTACACCGCCGAGGACGCAGCCTCCGGCCATGTCCGCCTGGCCCGCGAGGAAGGCGGGGGGAAAAGCCTGTTCCGCGTGTCCTCCTATCACGACGCCAACGAACTGATGGCCGTTGCCGACGAGGCCGGCTGCACCGCCGTGCATCCGGGCTACGGCTTTTTCGCCGAGGATTTCCGTTTCGCCCGCCGGGTCACCAAACGCGACCGCAAACTGATCTTCATCGGCCCCTCCTGGAAAATCATCCGTGAGCTGGGCGACAAAATCAATACCAAACGCCTGGCCCGCAGCCTGGGCGTGCCCACGGTGCCCGGTTCGGACCGCCCCATTTACGACGAGATGGAGGCCGAGCGCATCGCCAAGTCGGTCTTTGAATTCCAGGAACAGCAGGGCATCCAGCGCCCGCTGGTGCTGGTCAAGGCCTCGGCGGGCGGCGGCGGCATGGGCATCGAGGAAGTCTACGACCCGGACCAGTTCCGTTCGGTCTACCGGCGCATCCGCAATTACGCCCTGCGCCAGTTCAAGGACGAAGGCGTGCTCATTGAGCAGCGCATCACGGATTTCAACCACCTGGAAGTGCAGATCGTTTCGGACCGCTCGGGCACGAACCCCGTGCACTTCGGCACGCGCAACTGCTCCATCCAGTCCACGGGCCTGCAAAAACGCATCGAGGTCGCGCCCGGCTTCGCGCCGGACGAACTGGAATACACGTTCAACGCGGGCCGCGTGCTTACGGATATCGTGGACTATTCCCTGACCATGGCCCGCAAGGTGGGCTATGACAATGTGGGCACCTGGGAATGGATCGTCACCCGCAAGGGCGACCCCTTCCTTATGGAGGTCAACACCCGCATCCAGGTGGAAAACGGCGTCTCGGCCCGCATTTCGCGCGTTCGCGGCAAAGAGGGCGTGGATCTCATCGCCGAGCAGATCCGCATCGGCCTGGGCCAGCCCCTGGGCTACACCCAGGCGGAAATCGCCTCCGAGGGCGTGGGCATTGAGTACCGCCTCATCGCCGAGGATCCGGACAACAATTTCACGCCCTGGGTGGGCCGCATCGAGCGCTTCCAGTGGAAGGACCAGCCCTGGCTGGCCATGCTGACCCATGTGCCCCGCAACGAGCCCTACGAAATCCCCACGGAATTCGACCCCAACCTGGCCCTGGCGATCATCTGGGGCAAGGATCTGGATGAGGCCAAGGCCCGCGGCCTGGAATTTCTGGACTCCCTGCGCCTGGAAGGCCAGAACGGCGCGGGCGAGCCCCTCAAATCCAATGTGGGCTTTTTGAAGGCCAATACCGGACGCATTCTGCGTTTTTAACCACGGCCAAGGCGTCGGCATGCACAGTTCCTCCCCACCGCCCCGTTGCGCGGCCTGTCCTTTCAAACGCGAAGAGCGGCTCTGCTGCGTGCCGGGCGGCAAGCATCCGCCGGACTGCCCTTCGGCGGCGCACACGGACTTGGTGGAAAAGAGCCGCCGGACCTACGCGCAGCCGGACATCCGGCATTTCGCCCGCCAGGCCGCCCGGGTGGAGCGGCACAGCTACGCCAAACTGCCCGACGGCGGGCGCATGCCCTGCCGCCCCCGGATTTTGGAAATCGTGGCCTTTGCCAGGGCCATGGGCTACCATCGCCTGGGCCTGCTCTTTTGTATCGGCCTGCGGCGCGAGGCCGCGGGCGCGGCGGAAATCTTCGAGGCCCAGGGCCTGGAAACAATTTCCGCCGTCTGCAAGGCGGGCGGCCTGTCCAAGAGCGAACTGGGCCTCACGGGCGAGGATCTGCTCAACCCGGAGCAGCCGGAAAGCATGTGCAATCCCGTGCTCCAGGCCGAGCTGATGAACAGGGCCCAGGTGGACTTCAACGTGCTGCTGGGCCTCTGCGTGGGCCACGACACCCTGGCCCTGCGCCATCTGGAGGCCCCGGCCACGGTGCTGGCCGTCAAGGACCGCATGCTGGGGCATAATCCGCTGGCCGCTGTCCAGTGCAGCGGCAGTTATTTCAACTACCTCAAGACACCGATGTGAGCGGCGCACCTAACTTATGGACAACAACATCGAAAAACGCATCCAGAGCCTGCGCGACCGACTGACCTACATGCAGGACATTTTCGCGGGCAAGCACAAGGACAACGCGGACCTGCTGGAAGAGCGACTGACGGCTTTCGCCGAACGCGCCCGCTCCGGCTCGCTCAACGATCCCTATGCGGAACTGGCCACGGTCGAGGATCTGTTCTCCTATGTGGAGCGCCGCCTGGAAAGCAGCGTCACGCCCATGGACCGGGTGCGCATCGTGCGTCATCCGCAGCGCGTCTGCCTGCGCGACATTCTGGAAAACGTCTACGACAACTTCACCGAAGTAGGCGGCCAGGACGAGCACAGCCTGGACCCCAGCATGCTCATCGCCCGCGCGGTGATCACCCGCCGCCGGGGCAAGAAGGTTTACACCCAGTCGGTCATGGTCATCGGGCAGGAGAAGGGCCACGGCGCGGAATTCCGCAACGGCGGCTCGGTCAAGCCCTGGGGCAACGCCAAGGCCCTCCAGTACATGCGTGTGGCCGAGACCGAGGGCATTCCCATCCACGCCTATATTTTCACGCCCGGCTCCTTTCCCATTGAGGATTACCCCGGAGCGGCCCAGCAGATCGCCCGCAACATTTACGGCATGGCGGGCCTGCGCGTGCCCGTGGTGGCCGTCATTTCCGAGGGCGGCTCCGGCGGGGCCGAGGCCATCGGCCTGGCGGACAAGCGCCTGATGCTCTCGCACGGCTATTATTCGGTCATTTCGCCGGAAGGCGCCGCGGCCATCGAAGGACGGCTCAAGGCCGGACAGCGCGCCACGCCCGAGTTGATCGAACACTGCGCCGAAAATCTGCACATCACGGCCCAGGACAATCTGCGCTTCGGCTACATCGACCGCGTGGTGCAGGAACCGCCCTTGGGCGCGCGGCCCTGGCATTTCGACTTTTTCCGCCATCTGCGCCAGGAGGTCATCCGGGCCACGGACGAAGTGGTCATCTCCACCCGCAAGATGCCCGGCTTCCGGGGGCTGGCCCTCTCGCGCCACCGCAATCCGGAAGTCAATCTGGACGAGCTGCACATCCGCTGGGGCCTGTCGGCCGCGGCCAAGGACCGCCTGCGTGAACGCCGCCAGCAGAAATTCCTGCGCCTCTCACGCCAGGCCGCCCGCGACCGCCGTCCCTTCCTGACCAAGACCGCCGCCGCTTTCTGGGACTGGGTCTCCAAGCCCTGGGTCAGCTTCAAGTATGATTTCTACCGCAAGCACCAGCGCCAGATCCGGGGCTTCATGGAAGAGGTGGACAACGAGTGGGAAATGTTCAAGGGCCGCCTGCTCTCCCCCTGGCGCAAGCTCACCCGCAATCTGCCCAGCCGCGCGGACAACAAGGCCAGGGAACTCACGGCCCTTTCGGCCTGGACGGACGATTCACGGCGGCACAAGTGGAATTACCTCTCGCCACGCTACAAGGTCGACCGCACCCTGACCTGTCCCAACAGCGCTTCCTACGGCTGTCTGGATCTCTGGGGCCCGGACCTTTTCGCGGAATTCGCGGGCGTGTGCAGCCACTGCGGCTACCATTTCCCCATGGAACCCGAATGGTACGTGAAAAACGTCTTTGATGCCGGCTCGGTCTTTGAGTTCAACAGCGAAATCGAGGCGGGCAATCCCCTGGACTTTCCCGGCTTTGCCGAGCGCATCAGCGACGCCCAGAAAAAGACCGGAGCCAAGAGCGGCTGCATGACCTTTGAAGCCCGCATCGACAATATCAAGATGGTGGTTGCCATGCTCATGGGCACCTTCCGGGGCGGCTCGGTGGGCGCGGCCGAAGGCTACAAATTCGTGGAGGCCGCGCAGCGCGCCGCCAAGAAGCGCTACCCCTTCCTGGCCTACGTGCACGGCACGGCGGGCATCCGTATTCAGGAGGGCACCCACGGCGTTATCCAGATGCCGCGCTGCACCGTGGCCGTGCGCCGCTACATCGAATCCGGCGGCCTGTACATGGTGCTGTACGACACCAATTCCTTCGCCGGGCCGGTGGCCAGCTTCCTGGGCTGCTCGCCCTACCAGTTCGCGGTACGCTCCTCCAACATCGGCTTCGCCGGACCGGGCGTGATCAAGGAAACCACGGGCATGGACATTCCGCCCAAATACCACCGCTCCTACCGCGCGCTGTCGCGCGGCCACATTCAGGGCATCTGGGACCGGCGGCAGATCCGCGCGAACCTCAAGCAGGCTCTGCTTACCATCGGCGGCAGAAATTTGTATTATCGGTAAGGAAGTACTGAGTAATGGTCTTTTTGCCCTTTGCCTGCGTCAGGCTCACCCCGTGCGAAACTCATGTATGTTTTGATACACTTCGTTCCGCCCGGCGTTCGCCTTTCTTGGCAAAGGACAAACATCCTCACATTACTCAGCACTTCCTCAACAACACAACCGTTCAGGCTCTGTTTCCTTATACCGCCGCGCTGAGCGCAGCGAAGAAGGCGGGTGCCGGTTTGGACGGGTTTTGCAAAAAATAAGATATTTTTTCGCGGTCAAGGAAAGCTCGTTTTTTTGAGCGTAAACGTACTCAGGTACGTGCGCATCAAAAAAACGAGTATGACGCCGACCGCGGGAAAAAAGCTGTTTTTCGTAAAAGACGAACAAAAAATACGCAGAACGCGCCATAGACATAAGCCATAACGGACAGAAAATGATCGACATTTCCGCCTTGCTGGATGAAATCAAGGCCTCGCCCTACCGCGAGATCGTCATTGCCGCGCCCCACACCGGGCGGGTGACCTTTGCCGGACTCAAAACCGGCGACAAGGTTCTGGGCCCCCAGGGTCAATGGAAGGAAAAACCCGGCACCCTGCTCGCCACCCTGGAGCGCGAACGCAATCCCAAGCCCATCTGCACGCCGGAAAAAGGCGAAATCAGCGTGCTGCACAGCGAGCTGGAGGGCTGCTTCGTGGAGGCCGGAACGCCGCTGGCCGTGCTGCGCCACATGCACACCCGCGAGGAGGTGCAGCGGGCCATTCTGCAAAAGGCCCTGCATCTGTTCCGCGCGCCGGAGCGGGCCAAATACTATTTCACGCCCGAAGTGGACAAAAAAATCCGCGCTTCGGACGCGCATTCCGTGGCGGTGCGGGACGGCATGGAGCTCCTGATCATGTCGCGCATGAAACGCGAAGTGCCCCTGCACTACACGGGCCCGGACGGCGTCATTTACGCCGTCTACTTCAAATACAACGAGAACATGGACACGGGCGCGCCGCTCATCGGCGTTTGCCCGCAGGACCAGCTTCCGGCCATTCAGGACGTGATCATGCGCGTTCAGACCGAATGGACGGAAAAGGAATAACGGCGGCGCCCCCGCGTCAGCCGACGCGGCCCATGATACGCCGCCCCAACACTCATACATACGGTACACTACTATGGGAAAAGCATTGCAAATACGGGTCAGCGCCGTGACCTGGAATGAAGATCTCCTGGAACAACTCTGGCCCCAACTGACTGAACTGGCTTTCAGCGTGCCCATCAAACACGAAAAGCGCGGCGTGCTGGAAATGGTGCGCGCCCTGGACGAGGGCCTGACCTTCATGAAATGGTCCAAGGCCCGCCAGGACGCCTTGGGACCGGGCATCCGCGAAGCCGCGCGCCTGAAGCAGGAACTGGAGGCGGCGCTTGCCGACTGGCAGCCGCGCGAAGCCAACGTTCTGAGCGATCAACTGGAAGACGTGCTGGACAATCTGGAACGGGCCTTCGTGGCCTGAGCCGGATGCGTCCGCTAACAGCATATTGCGCTTGAAACTTCCGTGGGCGGGCAAAACCCGCCTGCGGAAATTTCGCGGGCCTTGTTTCACTTCGTCTTAACGAGGCCGAACATTTTGACAATAACAGAGCAATTTCATTGTGAAAATGCTCCACCCGCTTTCATCTGGAGCGACAGCCATGCTGAATAAAGTCATGATCATCGGCCGCCTGGGCCGCGACCCCGAACTGCGCTACACCCAAAGCGGCTCGCCGGTAGCCAGCCTGAACGTGGCCACCGACGAATCCTATACCGACCGCGACGGCAACAAGGTGGAACGCACCGAATGGCACCGCGTTTCGGTATTCCAGCGCCAAGCCGAAAACTGCGCCAACTACCTTGCCAAGGGCAGTCTTGTCTATGTGGAGGGCAGCCTGCAGACCCGCAAATGGCAGGATCAGCAGGGCCAGGACCGTTACACCACGGAAATCAAGGCCCAGCGCGTGCAGTTTCTGGACCGCAAGGGCGACGCCCCGCGCGGCGGCCAGGGCGGCCCCGGCGGCTATGAGGATGACTATGCCGGTGGCGGCGGGTCCGCCCCCCGGCAGGCTCCGCGCGGCCAAAGTGGCCAGGGCGGCGGCTACAGCGGGGGCCAGCGGCCCCAAGGCGGACAGGGGGGGGGGCAGGCGCCGCAGCGCCAGGCTCCACGTCAGCAGCCCCAGGACGAGGATCTGGGCCCGGCCTTTCCCTCGGAAGCCTCCAACATGGATGAAGTGCCCTTTTAGAGCATTTCAACTTTGAAATGCTCCAACGCCGAACACGGTGAGGCGCGCCGCAAAGCGGCGTTGATTCAGCCGAAGACCACGCACTTCCCGTCGCCGGAGCACTTCCCCTCCAAGGCTGAAGCGCGCTGCCCGGACCTGTGGAAGCCCGCGTCCCGATGAACAGAGCGGCATGCCCGTGGTTGTCTTTACGGCCTCCATGGGCATGCCTTTTTTAGGGTCCGGTGACGCTAAAAGCAGTCAGCACTTGAAATGCCCGTTTACGGCGGGCAAAGTCCGCCCGCCCGCATTCCGCGGCCGGGATTTGCAGACAAATCCCGGCAGAGCCGCGGGATATCCGCCGGGACGATCTTCGCCGCACATGTTTATTCCGGGCGCTATTTTTCAAATTTTTTATCCGCAATTGGATTCCCGGAGCGGTGCCGCGTCCCCGCGAGAGAAGCCACAAAAAATTCTGAAAGGTAGTTGACTTTTTGTTAGATTATTCACAAGATGGATGCCGAAACAGCCCCTTGCCGTCCGACGCGCGTTCTTGTCCGGCGCGGTGAGGCGTCCATAACCAAAACATGGAGGATTTCGCGATGTCCAAACTGGTACCCCCGCATGGCGGCAAAGGCCTGGTGTGTTGCCTGCTGGAAGGCAAGGCTTTGGAAGATGAAAAGAAAAAGGCCGCCGGCCTGAAGCAGATCGAGATTTCTTCCCGTGCCAAGGGCGACCTGATCATGATGGGCATTGGCGGTTTTTCGCCCCTGACCGGCTTCATGAACAAAGCCGACTGGAAAAGCGTGTGCGAAAAAATGCTGCTCGCCGACGGTACCTTCTGGCCCGTGCCGGTGACCCTCGACATCTCCGCTGAAGACGCCAAGGACCTTAAAGTCGGCCAGGAAGTGGCCCTCGTCCGCAAGGGCGAAATCATGGCGACCATGAAGGTGGAAGAAATCTACGAGATGACCGAAGCCGACAAAAAGTGGGAATGCGAACTGGTCTTCAAGGGCGAAGGCCCGGACTCCGAAAAGTTCTGGGAAGTGGCCCCCAATGACCATCCCGGCGTCAAAATGGTGCTGGCCCAGAAGGAATATAACATCGCCGGCCCGGTGAAAGTGCTCTCGCAGGGCGAATTCCCCGAAAAGTTCCCCGGCGTGTACATGACCCCCGCCCAGCTGCGCGAAAAAATGGACGAACGCGGCTGGCAGAAAGTTGCCGCCCTGCAGCTGCGCAACCCCATGCACCGTTCGCACGAATATCTGGCCAAGATCGGCGTGGAAATCTGCGACGGCGTGGTCATCCACTCCCTGGTGGGCTCCCTGAAGCCCGGCGACATCCCGGCCGAAGTGCGCGTGAAGTGCATTGACACCCTGGTGGACAAATACTTTGTCAAAGACTTCGTGATCCAGGCCGGTTATCCTCTGGACATGCGCTATGCCGGTCCGCGTGAAGCCCTGCTGCACGCCACTTTCCGCCAGAACTACGGCATCAACAACCTGCTGGTCGGCCGCGACCACGCCGGTGTGGGCGACTTCTACGGCATGTTCGAAGCCCAGGAAATCTTCCGCAAGATGCCCGCGCCCGCCGACGAAGGCAAACGCCTGCTCTGCGAGCCCCTGAACATCGACTGGACCTTCTACTGCAAGAAGTGCGACGGCATGGCTTCCATGCGCACCTGCCCGCACAGCAAGGAAGACCGCGTGATCCTGTCGGGCACCAAACTGCGCAAGATGCTCTCCGAAGGCGCGGAAGTGCCGGATCACTTCGGCCGCGAAGAAGTGCTCGTGATTCTGCGCGAGTACTATTCCGGTCTCACCGAAAAGGTGGAAATCAAGATGCAGCGCGCCGCCGCCGGTTCCACCATGTAGCAGCGGACCTCATCACAGGTATACAAAAGGACGCCCTTCGGGGCGTCCTTTTTTTCATGTTCTGAAACGGCGGTGCGCGGTAAAAAAGCGCTCCGATGCAACACGCCACGCGGGCAGACCGTGCTTGAGGGCCAACCGAGGGGACGGTGAAGGGGGACGACGGCGGATCAACCGCCGGGCAATTCACCGCAAATGCGACCTACTTCTTGCACTTCACAATGATATTGCGCATGGGCGTATCGCCCACGCCCACGGTATTGGTGCTGACGATCTCGTACGGGCCGTCGCACTTGTCCGCCGCCTGATTATAGCAGTCGGCCCAGTCGTTGTCCGCGCCGTTGCAGTTGATGGAATAGCCCTCGCTGCCGTCAGGCAGTTTGGCGTTGCGCGCGCCGCCGCAGGCGCAGAGCAGAAAAGCGCAGGCCCCCAACAGAATGACGTTCTTCCACATGGCACTTTCTCCGGGCAAAAGTTCAGGCGGGCGATCCGGCCGGTCCCCGCTGATCCCGGCAGTGTGCCCCGCATGGCCGCAAAGGACAAGCGCTTTCCGGAGCGCTCAACCCGCCGCTCCGGAGCAAAGCGAACGTTGCCTTGGCTGCAGATAAGGACAGCAGCGGGAGGCTGAGGGCAGCGTTAACTTTAAAAATTGACATTCTCAAAGCTAGTCTGCTTTGAGCAGAGACGGCAGCAGGCCCGCCAGGCTTATGAGCAAGAGCAGGGCCAGCACCACGCGCCGGAAGCGGGCCTCGTCCACGCGCCGGAACCAGCGCGAGCCCAGCCAGATGCCCAGGCCCACGCAGGGCAGCATCACGGCGGTCAGCCAAAGAACCCGGCCGGTCATCAGGCCGTAGCCCCAATACACCAGAGCGGCCAGCACGTCGGTAAACAGGAAAAAAGCAATGAGCGAAGCACGGCTCACCGCCGCGCTGGAAGGGCCGGACAGGAAAAAAAGAATCACCGGCGGCCCGCCGTTGGCCGATGCGCCGTTGATCAGCCCGGTAAGCGCGCCCACCCCGCAGGCGCCCCAGCGGCCCGGCCGCTGCCGCGGCTGGAAGCCGAAAAAGAGCATGCCCGTCAGGACCAGCACGACCGCATTGATGGCCGCCGTCATGGGCGCGGCGGGCACCGAGGCCAGGCAATACGCGCCCAGCGGCGTGCCCAGGGCCACGCCCAGAGCCAGATGGCGCAGGGCTTTCCAGTCCGCTTCCTTGTAGACAAAGGGGAGATGCCCGGCACTGGCCGCGATCTCCCAGAGCACGATCACCGGCGCGATCTGCGCCGGGGGCAGCAGCAGAGTCAGCAGCACAATGCAGATCATGGAAAAGCCGAACCCCGTGGCGCCACGGACCAGCGCGGCGCAGAACACAGCCAGGGCGGCGCAGCTCAATTCCAGGGGCGTAAGGGGCATGGCGGGCCTCCGCGAAAGGAGAAAAGCCGTTTCCCGCGCGCAAGGCGCGGCACGCTCTTTTTCAATAAACCCGTGGGCCGGGTCAAGGCAAGCCGCCGGGAAGGACCGTCCCCCGCCCCTGCCATCAGCCGTTCTCCGGACCGCCGAATGCTGAGCAAGCGCATCCGCGGGTTGAGAATTCGCACAGGGCATGCTCCCAAATGCGCCTGCCCGCCATCGAAAGCCGCCGCGCTTTACGAAAAGTAAAAAACAGCCTATAGATGTTGTACTTTTGTAACCCCAGAATTCTCCCAGCGGTACACCCCGGACACCCCCGCCGGAGCAATCCCGGACAATACCGGCGCGGCAGGCCCGCGCCGCACAGCCATACCCACAGGTGCTTCATGAAGCAATCCCGCGAGATACTCACCGGTTCATTGTGCGTCACGCTGCTGGCAGCGGCCTTCTGCGTCTGGAGTGCCTTCGGCAATGACGTCAATTTCTGTGTGACCGCCGGTTGTTCCCTGTATCAGGACTTTACCGTGGGCGGCATTTCGCTCTGGTGGATGGGCACGGGAACCTTCGCCCTGCTGGCCCTGCTGGCTTTGCTGGGGGCCGCCGCCGCGGGCCGTCTTCTGGCCGGACTGGCTCTTTTGGGCGATATCTGCCTGTTGCTGCTCATGGCCCTGACCGCGCCCTGCGTGAGCTGCCTGGTGGTGGCCGTGTTCTTCGCCCTGAGCTATCTGGGCTTCCGGCAGGCCGAGCTGGCCCGGGCGCGCGAGCGCGACAGCCATGTCCGCCGCTCCGTGCTGCTCTGGATCTGGGTATTGCTGTTCACTGTCAACGTGGGGGCCGTGGCCCGTTCGCAGGCCGAAGCCTGGCCGATCATGGGGACGAGCGAGGAAGCCACGGTGCGCATGTTCTTCTCTCCCTCCTGCCCGAGTTGCCGCGAAGGCATCAACATCCTGTCCGGCCATGTGGACGTGGCTTTCTATCCCCTGGCCGAAAACGACAACGATGTGTACAAGGTGGCTCAGATGCGCCGCCTGCTGGACGCGGGCATGAATCTGGCCGAGGCCCTGGCCCAGGCCCAGAACGTGGCCGTGCCGCGCGGGCTTGCGTCCTTGAGCCCCGACCTGCTCTGGCTGCGCTTCAAGATGCTGCGCAACAAGGCCCATGTCTTTTCCGCCGGGGCGCAAACCGTGCCCTTCTTTGAATATCACGGCCTGCCCGGCATGCTGGTCAAGCAGCAGGAGCGCGGGCAGCGCCGGTCCCCCGGTTCCGCTTCCGGCCAGACGGAAGGCGGGCCGGGCCTTCCCGCGGCGCAGTCTCCCGTCCTGCCCGCGCCCGATCAAGCCGCCCCGGCAGGTCAGGCCGGCCGGGACGCCGGTCTGCCTCTGGACCCCCAGGTGGCGGGGCAGTGCGGCGGTCCGACCCCCTGTCCCTAGGGCCTGATTGTGTTTGAGCCTTCATGCCCTCGTACGGGCATGCTCCGTACTCTTTTGTTTCGCCGTCCGTCTTCTTTCTTCTCGGGCTTGCCTCCATCTTGTATAAAAATTCACAATTCGAAATCGTCCGGCACGCCTTTTGACGGGCAAAGTTTTTCACGGCATGCAACGCGTCCCCGCCCCGGCCGTTTTGCCAAAAGCGACGCATGCTTGCCCGAGGCACAGGGACCGGGAACAGTGCGCGAAATGACCGAAAGGGCTTGACGCGCTTTGCCCTTCCCCCTTATATGAGGAATCTATATACTTGGCCGTTTGGCTGGAATTCATGAACGCACAAGAAATTTTTCGCAGCCGGAAAAACGATGTGGTCCGCCTCTGGACAGAGGCGGTGTACTCCACCTATCCCTTTGAGACCACCGGATTCCTGCGCACCAAGCAGGACGCTTTCGGCAATCCCGTGGCAAATATGACCAAGGAGGCGGCGGGAACGCTGTACGATGCCGTGGCCGGAGAAGAGGTGGAGGTGGCCACGGTCAAAAACGCGCTGGAACGCTTCGTGAAGCTGCGCGCCGTGCAGACCTTCACGCCGAGCCAGGGCCTGGGGGTTTTTTACCTGATGAAGCCCCTTCTGCGGGAGCGCATTTTGCCTGAGCTGGCCGAACAGGGGGAGCTTGACGCCTATCTCACGGCTGAATCCCGCCTGGACAGCTTGGCGTTGCTGGCCTTCGACATCTATACCGCGGCCCGCGAAACGCTGGCGGAGTCGCGCATCAAGGAAATCCGCAACCAGTACGCCCAACTGGCGCGCTGGGCGCAGACATTGGAGGAAGGCCCGTCCGGCGCGCGTTGACGCGGCGGCGGGAGGCGGCCTGATGCCGAAGCGCGGCGGCGGACAGTGTCCACGGCCGGCTTTTTACTGTGGAACGGCGGCCGGCGACGGCCCGCCGGGCACCCTGAAAAGCCACGCGCGCGGCACGGGAAAACCCGATCCGGGGCGGCGCACGCCGCCGGACAAGCCCCGGCAAAAACACGCGGACGGCAAGGCCCACAGGCGTGTGGGACGCAACGATCTTCCTGAAATCCCCGGCCGGAATCCGCCGGGCGGTTTCAGGATAACTTGTAGTCAAGCGAGGTAGGGAATGTTCTCATCATTACTGCTGGTGCTGCTCATAGGGGCCATCGCCTGGGCGGGAGCGAGCGCGGGACTCGCCCCTCTGTTCGGCGTGGCGCTGCCTTATGTGGCGGTAGTCGTCTTCATCGCCGGGATGGTCTGGCGCATGGTGTACTGGGCCAAATCGCCCGTGCCCTTCTGCATCCCCACCACCGGCGGGCAGGAGCAATCGCTTGATTTCATCAAGCAGAACAAGATCGACTGCCCCAGCACCACCTGGGGCGTTGTAAAGCGGATGTTCCTGGAAGTCTTTTTCTTCCGTTCCCTGTTCCGCAACTCCCTGGCGGACGTGCGCGAAAATGACCCGATCAGCAACGGGCCGCGCAGCGTCTACTATTCCTCCAAGTGGTTGTGGTGTTTCGCCCTGCTCTTCCACTACTGTTTCCTGTTGATCTTTATCCGGCACTTCCGCTTCTTCATCGAGCCCGTGCCGTCCTGTATCACCTTCCTGGAATCCATCGACGGGATCATGCAGGTCGGTTCGCCGCGCTTCTACTGGACCGGCGGTCTGGTGCTGGTGGCCCTGCTTTTCCTGCTGTGCCGCCGCATTTTCAACCACCGCCTGCGCTATCTCTCCCTGCTCAACGACTACTTCCCGCTCTGGCTGCTCATCGGCATCGTGGGCACGGGCCTCTGCCTGCGTTATTTTGATAAAACCGAAATCGCCGAGGTCAAGATCTTCGTCATGGGCCTCACGCACTTCGCGCCCGTGGCGGCCACAGGCATCAACGCCCTGTTCTTCGTGCACCTGACCCTGGTCAGCGTGCTGCTGATCTACTTCCCCTTCTCCAAACTCGTGCACATGCCCGGCGTGTTCTTCAGCCCCACGCGCAACCAGGCCAACAATTCCCGCCGGGTGCGCCACATCAACCCCTGGAATCCGCCCAAGCAGTACTTCACCTACCCCGAGTACGAGGATACCTACCGCGAAGCCATGGCCGAAGCCGGCCTGCCGCTGGATAAGCAACCCGAAAAGGCCGCCGAGTAAGGAGTCGTCATCATGGCAAAGTTACCTACGCCGCAAATGCTCGTCGCCAGCCGCCCGGCCTTTCCGGACAAAAGCTGGCTCGACACCAAGCCTGAATTCATGCCGGGCAGCTTCTGCTATCCGGCCAAAAAAGAGACCATGGAACTCCTGCACATGCCCAATCCTCACGAGTGGGACCCCGCCGCCGAGGACTGGAACCTGCCGGAGAATTGGGAAAAAATTCTCTGTGACGCCTTTGCCGACCGGCTGGAGAAGCACCGCTCGCTGAAGCTGTTCATGGACATCTGCGTGCGCTGCGGCGCCTGCGCGGACAAGTGCCACTTCTTCCTGGGCACCAACGACCCCAAAAACATGCCCGTGCTGCGCGCCGAGCTGTTGCGTTCCCTCTACCGGCGCGACTACACCATGCTCGGCAAGATTCTGGGCAAGAAGGTGGGCGCGCGCGGCTGGGACATGAGCGTGGTCAAGGAGCTCTTCTACTACGCCTACCAGTGTACGGAATGCCGCCGCTGCTCGCTGTACTGCCCCTACGGCATCGACACGGCGGAAATCACCATGATCGTGCGCGAACTGCTGCATGAGGTGGGCCTGGGCATCCACTGGATCATGGACCCGGTCAAAAACTGCAGCTTCACCGGCAACCACCTGGGCATCCAGCCCCATTCCTTTGTGGAAATCGTGGAAATGCTGGCCGACGACTGCGAAACCGTCACCGGCATCCGCCCCAAGACGCCCTTTAACAAAAAGAACGCCGAAATCCTCTTCATCACCCCCTCGGGCGACGTGTTCGCGGATCCCGGCATCTATACCTTCATGGGTTATCTCCTGCTCTTCCACGAGCTGGACCTGGACTACACCCTGTCCACCTACGCCTCGGAGGGCGGCAACTTCGGTTCCTTCACCTCCTTCAACATGGCTAAGAAGCTCAACGCCAAGATGTACGCCGAGGCCGAGCGCCTGAACGTCAAATGGCTTCTGGGCGGCGAGTGCGGCCATATGTGGCGCGTGATCAACCAGTACATGGACACCTACAACGGTCCGGCCCCGGCCAACATGGAAATTCCGGTGTCGCCCATTACCGGCACGGTGTTCAGCAACGCCACCTCCACCAAGATGGTGCATATCGCGGAATTCACGGCCGACCTGATCTACCACAACAAGCTCAAGCTCGACCCGAGCCGCAACGACCATCTGGTGACCACCTTCCACGATTCCTGCAACCCGGCGCGCGGCATGGGCCTGCTGGACGAACCGCGCTACGTGCTCAAGCACGTCTGCAACAACTTCGTGGAAATGCCCGAAAACACCATTCGCGAGCAGACCTTCTGCTGCGGCGCGGGTTCGGGTCTGAACACCGAGGAAATCATGGAGCTGCGCATGCGTTCCGGCATGCCGCGCGGCAACGCCCTGCGTTATGTGCAGCAGAAAGGCGGCGTCAACCACATGGCCTGCGTCTGCGCCATCGACCGCGCCACGCTGCCGCCGCTGGCCGACTACTGGGCGCCCGGCGTGAGCGTGAGCGGCCTGCACGAGCTGGTGGGCAACGCCCTGGTCATGAAGGGCGAGATCAAGCGCACCATGGACCTGCGCCAGGAAGAGCTGCCCAACGTGGCGGAGGACGAGCCGGAGGAAAGCCCGGCGGATGCGCCTGAGGCGCAGGGGGAGGGCCGATAGATGTATAACGCCAAAGCTGTGATCACGGGCATCGTCATTTTTGTGGTGCTGTTCAGCTCTCCCTTCTGGGTGAGCTATCTGGGACAGGACTACAAGAAAACCGACGTGGTGCTGCCCAAGGATGAAAAGAACTGCATCGAGGACGTGGAATTCATGCGCGCCCAGCATATGCGCCTGCTCAACGAGTGGCGCGACGAGGCCCTGCGCAAGGAAAACCGCATCTATGTGTCCGCCAAAGACGGCAAGAAGTGGGTCATCAGCCTGCAGAACACCTGCCTGAAATGCCATAACAACTACAAGGAATTCTGCGAAAAGTGCCACGTGGCCAACAGCGTCTATCCCTATTGCTGGACTTGCCACATTATTCCCACGGAGGGCAAGTGATGAACACGAGCAGAAGAAGCTTTCTGAAAGTGGCGGGGCTTTCGGCCTTTGCCCTGAGCAGCGGGATGGCAAGCCTTGCCGGTACGGCGGGCGCGGCGCGGGCCCAAATCGCGCCCGGCCGTTATGAGAAAGGGGAGCATGCGCTGACCGCCAAGCGTTGGGCCATGGTCATCGACACCCGCCTCTTCCGCGGCCCCGAAGACTACGAGCC
Organism: Desulfovibrio sp.; assembly: GCF_018379785.1. GTDB lineage: Bacteria > Desulfobacterota > Desulfovibrionia > Desulfovibrionales > Desulfovibrionaceae > Desulfovibrio. The sequence goes on along the minus strand of NZ_JAGZUV010000001.1, from coordinate 55,245 downwards.
GCTGATCGAAGCCTGCCACAAGGTCCACAACGTGCCGCACATTCCCGGCAACCAGGACATCAAATGGTTCTGGCTGGACAAGTACGAGCGCGTTTTCCCGGACGACATGAACGCCCACATCAACGACAAGACGCGCCAGGCCAGCTATCCGCTGCTGTGCAACCACTGCACCAATCCGCCCTGCGTGCGCGTCTGCCCCACCCAGGCCACTTACAGAATGGAAGACGGCATCGTGGCCATGGACTACCACCGCTGCATCGGCTGCCGCTTCTGCATGGCCGGGTGTCCGTACGGGGCGCGTTCCTTCAACTTTGTGGACCCGCGCAAGTATCTTTCGGATCCCGTGCCCAACCCGACCTTTCCCACGCGCATGATCGGCGTGGTGGAAAAGTGCACCTTCTGCGCCGAGCGCCTGGCCGCGGGCCAGATGCCCGCCTGCGTGGAAGCCGCGGGCGGCAAGATTCTCTTCGGCGATCTGGAAGATCCCAATTCAACGGTGCGTCAGGCCCTGGCCGCCAACTACAGTATTCGCCGCAAGCCCAATCTGGGCACGCAGCCCGGCGTCTACTACCTTATTTAGGGAGAACAGGCCATGCTTGAAAAATTGTTTTCCGGTCCCAAGAGCTATTATGTGTGGCTGCTCTTTCTGCTCTGCGTCATCGCGGGCTGCGGCCTTGTCTATCTGGACCAGCTCCAGAGCGGTCTCGGCATCACGGGCATGAACCGTGAGGTCTCCTGGGGACTGTATATTTCGCAGTTCACCTATTTCGTCGGCGTGGCTGCCTCGGCCGTGATGCTGGTCTTGCCCGCCTATTTCCACCACTACAAGAAATTCAAGCGCATGATTATCTTCGGCGAGTTCATGGCCGTGGCGGCCGTGGTCATGTGCGCCCTGTTCATCGTGGTGGACCTCGGGCAGCCCCAGCGCATGCTCAACGTCATGCTCCACCCCACGCCCAATTCGGTCATGTTCTATGACATGATCGTGCTGATCGGCTATCTCTGCCTGAACATCGTCATCGGCTGGGTCACCCTGGAAGCCGAACGCCTGGACGTGGAACCGCCCAAATGGGTCAAGCCCCTGATCTACCTTTCCATTCTCTGGGCTTTCTCCATCCATACAGTCACGGCCTTCCTGTACGCGGGCATTCCGGGCCGCCATTACTGGCTCACCGCCATCATGGCCGCGCGCTTCCTGTCCTCGGCCTTCTGCTCCGGTCCGGCCATCCTGCTGCTCCTGCTCTTCCTGGTGCGCAGGCTGACCGGCTTCGATCCCGGCAAGGACGCCGTCAAGACCCTGTCCACCATCATTGTTTACGCCATGTGCGTGAACGTCTTCTTCTATCTGCTGGAGCTCTTCACCGCCTTTTACAGCCAGATTCCGGGCCACATGGAGCCCATGCTCTTCCTCTTCTCCGGGCATGGCGGCCATCTGGCCTGGGTGAGCTACTGGATGTGGGCGGCCGTGATCATGGCCTTCGCCTCTCTGGCTATCCTGATTCCGCCGCAGTGGCGGACCGGCCCCCTGCTGCCCCTGGCGCTGGTCATGCTGGTGGCCGCCAGCTGGATCGACAAGGGCCTGGGCCTGCTCATCGGCGGTTTCACGCCCAACATGTTTGAAGCCTTCACGCCTTACATGCCCACGGCCAAGGAGATTGCCGTGGCCCTCGGCGTGTACGCCGTGGGCGCGCTGGTGCTCTCCCTGCTCTGGAAGATCGCCTTGGGCGTCAAGCGGGAAGCTCATCATTTCAGTGACTAACCTTCCTGTTCCGCACTGAAACGACGTCCCGCGCCATAACGGCGCGGGACGTCCAGATGATGACAAACCCCGCTTCGCGCGGTTTGCGCCACCAACGGCGGCTAAGCCGCCGGGTGGAAAGGCACGAAAATCAGTCGCTTAACGGCGCGGCAAAGCCGCGACCTGCTCCTGATTTTCGGGGCTGCCGACTTTGTCAGCAGCCTCGACGCCCCGCGCCGTTATGGCGCGGGGCGTCTTCATTTCGCCTTCGCTTTTCCGGCGCGGGGCGCGGCGTTCCCGCCCTCAACAGAGCGGCATGCTTGACTTTCAGGCCGCCTCCTGTGCATAATTGAACTAGCGCATTTTACCCTTGAGCCACGCGTATAACGGCAAAATACGGAAGCCGCTCCCGCCGCAAACCCGTCCGGATTTTCAGAAGGAATCCCCGCAGGGCGGCTTCCCGTCCGTTGCGCCGCCGCTGCTCTTCCGCGCGTCTTGCGGTCCGTCCGGCCGCGAGGACGATGTTGTGCCCATCTTTCGCAAGGAGCCCACGATGCATCAAGCGCTCAAAGAAGCCATTACCATCTGCAAAACTCTGCTGCGCAACGGCTATGACGCGCATGTCATCAACGCGCCCCTGCAGGAGCAACTCCTGCGCGCCGCCCGGCAGCCCGCCGTGGACATTGCCTGCGAGCCGGATATGGACACCCTGGTCAAACTCTTCCCCAAGGCCCGCATGGAGTCGGAAAAGCGTGCGCTGGCCGAACTGGAGGAAAACGGGGTGCTTTTCCGTTTCTATCCGCTGGAAGTGGCGGACGCCGGGCATCCGGAGCTTTCGCTGCTGCGCATCACGCCCAGCATGGCCGCCATGATGGACCCCAAGGAACGCGAGCAACTGCGCATGACCGGTTTCGGCAGCCCGGCCCCCACCGGCGACGCCTATGAGGGCTTCGCGGATTTCAAAGGCGGCACCATCCGGCTCACCGGCCTGCCGGACGAAACCCTGCGTCACAACTACCTGCTGGCCGTGCGGGCCTTGCGCTTCGCGGCCAACTTCGACATCCCCATTGATCCCAACACCTGGATGGCGATTGTGCGCTCCTCGGTGCGCGTGCTGGACTACGTGCCCGCCACGGATATCATGGACGAATGGCGCAAGGTGGCCGCCGAATCCATGTACCGCTTCGTGCGCCTGCTTTACGACGCCCATATCCTCCAAGGCCTGATCCCGGAAGTGGCGGCGCTCTCCTGCGTCTGCCAGGAGCGCGACAGGGACGGCGTGGAGGTGAATGTCTTCGACCACACCCTGGAATGCATGAAACACTACCCGGAAGAAGGTTTCCACTACGACTGGCTGGGCACCATGGCCATGCTCTTTCACGATGTGGGCAAGCTCTTCACCGGTGAATATTTCGACGGCCAGTGGACCTTCTACCAGCACCACCGGGTGGGAGCCAAGGTCACGCGCAAGATCCTGCGCCGCCTGCACTTCGCCCAGGAGGACATCGACCTACTCTGCCACCTGGTGAACCACCACATGCGCTTCCACTTCATGATGACCGACAGGGGTATTCGCCGCTTCAAGGCTCTGGACGAATATCCACGCCTTATCGCCATGGCCCGTGCCGACCTCCAGGCCCGCGAAGGCAGCTATACGTCTTTCAACCACAATATGAAGTACCTGGACCGGGCCGAAACCCCGGAACAGATGCTGGAACCCCTGCTCAACGGCAATGAAATCATGAGCGAAACCCGCTTGGCCCCAGGCCCCATGGTGGGCGTGATCCGCGACGCGTTGCTGCAGGCCCAGATCACGGGCGAAGTGACGGATCTGGAATCCGCCGTGGCCTTTGTGCGGGAATATGCGCGGAAGTCCGTGGGGTAACGGCCTTCCCCTGCCGGAGAGTGGATCTTTAGGCCTGTCCCCTGGATGTCGCGCCGCGTGCCCCGCGGACGCGGAGCCTACGGCGTGCCGGGCGCAATAAAAGCCGACCGAGCGACAAGCCCATGCCGCCGGGCAGGACAAGCCAATGACAAACCTCCTCAATTATACCCTTCCCGAACTCACGGACTGGATGCAGACCGAGCTGGGCGAGCCCAAATTCCGGGCCGTGCAGGTCTGGCAGTGGATCTGGCAGAAGATGGCCCGCGATTTCGAAGCCATGAGCAACGTCTCCAAAGCCTGCCGGGCCCGCCTGGCGGAAACGGCTCGCATCGGCTGGCCAGAAGTGGCCCGCGTGCAGGAAAGCAGCGACGGCACCACCAAGTTTCTGCTCCGCCTGGAAGACGGCGCGCTGGTGGAGACAGTGCTGATTCCCTCGGATTCCCGCGAAGGCGTGCGACGCTGGACCCAGTGCCTGTCCTCGCAGGTGGGCTGCGCCATGGGCTGTACCTTCTGCGCCACGGGCGGCATGGGTTTTGAGCGGAATATGACCATGGGAGAAATTCTGGGCCAGATTCTGGTCGCCCGCGAGCATCTGGGCGACAACCGTCCCGACTGGCCCGTGCTGCGCAATCTGGTCTTCATGGGCATGGGCGAGCCTCTGCTCAATCTGCGCGAGGTCATGCGCGCCCTGCAAAGCCTGAACAACGACAAGGGGCTCAATTTCTCGCCGCGCCGGATCACGGTTTCCACCTGCGGCATTGAAAAGGGCCTGGCCGAGCTGGGCGCCAGCGGCCTTGCCTATCTGGCCGTATCCCTGCACGCGCCCAATCAGGAACTGCGCGCCCGGATCATGCCCAAGGCCGCGCGCTGGCCTTTGGACCAGCTGCTGGCCGCGCTCAAGTCCTATCCGCTGAAGACGCGGGAGCGAATCACCTTTGAGTACCTGCTGTTGGGCGGGATCAACGACGGACCGGGGCAGGCCGAGGAACTGGCCCGGCTGGTAGCCGACATCAGGGGCAAGCTCAATCTCATCGTGTACAATCCCGCCGAGGGCGCGCCCTACGCGGCCCCGGATGAGGCACGCGTGCTGGCCTTTGAGCAATGCCTCTGGAAGCGCCGCATCACGGCCATTGTCCGCAAGAGCAAGGGGCAGGACATCAAGGCCGCCTGCGGGCAGCTCAAGGCGGCGTCCACCGGCGACGCCTGACCGTCCCTCTGGAATAAAAGCCGCCGCCCGCCTTCTGCCTTTCCTGGAGCAAATCACCCATTTCAAATCTGAATTGCTCTGGTGTCCGCATACGCGGACACCAGAACCCAAGTGCAAGGAAGCGGCCGGAGACGGCGGGCAGCCGTGTCTGTTAACCCAAAAGGGCTTCGGACATCGAGGGCGGCGATAAACCGTGTTTCAGGCGGCGCGGCGTTTGAAATATGTGTGTGACATTCAAACGCAACAGACTGTACTTGCCCGTTTCAGCCGCCACGGAAGCGGTATGGCGTGTTTCAATGTATCGCCGGGATCCCGCGCGATTTACGCCTGCGCGCGGTCGGCAACAGTCTGACCCAGCGGCCGCGTCCCAGAAGACGCAGGCAGCCATGGACCAAAAGAAGCAGGGGCAGGGCCAGGGCGCAGAGCAAATGACTGAGTTTGATGACGGCGTATGTCGCGCCGTATACGGAAAACCCCGGCAGATTATGCAGGATCAGCAGCAGGCCTGTGACGGCCAGGACCAGCAGCAGAGCCACCCGCAGGCCGCCCCAGCGAGTCAGCGCGTAGTCCTTCCGCCCCAGTGCGCCCCAGACCACCGCCGCGTACGTGCCCAGCAGAAGCAGGGCTGCCGCCGACCAGTAATGCGCCACTGTGGGCGAGGCACGCCAAGTGTTGATCAGCCCGTAGCGGAAAGCAAAGGGCAGATGGGCCAGGCCGCTCACAATGGCGGCCAGCATGCAGGCCGCCCAGAGCAGCTTGAAAAAAGCCGAGAACAGACGCGGATCTTCTTTCACGGCCGCCGCCTTTTCTGTTTTTCCCGCCAGATGCGCAGCCAGGCCAGGGCCGCTCCGGCCAGCGGGGCCAGCAGCACCGTGCCCAGCAGACGGTTTTCCTTGTCCATGCTGGCTCCGGCCGGGCGCAGGCTGGGACGGCCGTAACCGATCTGATCCTCGCGCAGCAGCCCCGCTTCCATGTCGCGAAAGGCCAGCGAGGAAACATAGAGAGTATTGGTGCCCCCGTTTTCATTGAGACCGAAAATATCGCCCTTGCGTTCCTCCGCCATGGTCCGGGCCGCACGCACCATGTCCTCGCGCGGCCCTATGCGCTGAGCCTGACTCGGGCAGGCCGCAATGCAGGCGGGCGGTTTTCCCTCTGCCAGCAGATCCTGACAGTAATCGCATTTGAACATCTGGCCGTTGCCCACATAGCGAGGCGCAAAGCTGAGATACGGCCCCACACCGGACTGCCGTCGAGGGATCATCCAGGGGCAGGCGCGGTCGCACTGGCCGTCGCCCATGCAGCTGCGGTGGTCGATATACACCGCTCCGTTGGCGCGCTGCCGGGCCGCGCCCGTGGAGCAGAGATTGGCGCAGGGGGGATTGATGCAATGCATACAGCGCCGGGGCAGAAAGACCTTGCGCGCCCCGGCCTCGGTCTGCACCGTGCAGGATTGAAGGTAGAGCCAGTTGTACGGCGTGAGCCGGTCGGTGACGTCACGCTTGCCGGACCAGTCCTGGATGCGTATCCAACTCGGGTAGGGTTGGGGCGGCTGCCGGACCGGCAGGGGCACGCCCTCCAGATTACGGTCCCGGCAGGCCCGCACACAGGCCCCGCAGCCGTCGCAGGCGTCCACGTCAATAAGCGTGGTCAGCGGCTCACCGGCAAGGCCTCCGGCTTTGGCCGCAACGGGAGTCGGCGCGGACGGCAGCGTTCCGCCCAGCAACAGGCTCGCGGCGCCCTGAAGAAAGCGGCGGCGCTGAAAAAAACGATTTTTCCCCACAGTCCTTTATTCCTTATGCCCGGCCGCACCGTCGGCGGCAACCTCAAGCATACAAAGCAAGTTATCCCCGAGCGGCTCGCCGCGTCAACTGAACGGAGTCAGGCAACCGTCAGCGGCGCGACCTCGTCCTTTTCAAAGGGCGGCGGCGGCCGCCAGAGCCAGAACAGGGCCAGCAGCGGCACAAGACCGGCCAGTTCGGCCAGTTCGCGCGGCAAAGCCAGTCCCACGCCCCACCACAGCGCGACGCTGGCGGTGGCGGCTCCCAGCATCAAGGCCCACTGGGCCAGGCTCATGGGCTTGGCCGCCCACTGGAAGAAACTGACGGTCAGGATGGCCACCCAAACCTTGGTAATGGTCAGGGAAAGGGCAGCGCCCTCCAGGGGCATGGCCGGGATCAGCGTGAAGCAGCAGACAATATTGAGCACCAGGCCGCTGAGATAAAAGCACAGCAGAAGTTTGTGCCGACGCATGCCGATCATGGCGTATGCCGCCAGATTATGCAGGAAAGCCGTTGCCAGGCAAGGCGTGAGCAGGCGCTGGGCCGTCACCGCGCTGGCGTAGTTCGGGCCGTAAATCAGGGGCAGAAAGCGGTCGCTCTCCACGCAGATCAGAAAAATCACCGGCAATGAGGCCGCCCAGAGCGTGCGCGCGGTTTGCCCGGCCAGGCGTCTGAAAGCTTCGCGGTCCCGGTGCCAGGACTTGGCCAGCAACGGAAAGATCACCTTGCCCAGCAGCGCGCTGGAAACCAGCACGGAAAGGCCTTCCACGGTTTCCCAGGCCACGCCGTAGCCGCCCACATCCGCGTCGCCGCCGTACTGTTTGAGGAAGATCACGTTGATCTTGTTGTAAAACATGGCGCAGGCCGCCATGCAGGTAAAGATCAGCCCGCTCTTCATCTGCCGGGCCAGATCCAGCATGCCGCTCGTGCCCACCCCGACCAGGGGATTGCGGCCAAGGGCGCTCAGGGCCAGAGCGATGCAAAGCAGGGATTCCAGGGGTTTGTAGAGAGCTATGAGGATGGGCGGCGCGTGCAGCAACACGCAGGCAATGCCGTAGCCGATGCCGATGAGGGCTGACGGCACGCGGATGCGCATTTCCACATCCTGCCTTCCACGGGCCTGGCAGAGCGCGAAAAAGGAATCGCTGAGCGCGTCCAGCCCCAGACCGGCGGCAATGCAGAACACGATCAGGCGCAATTCCGGCGTGTAGTGCTGCCAGCCGGTGATCAGCCAGGTGACGCCCAAAGCGGCCAGCAGCACGACCATTTTGAGCCAGCTCACCTCGCCCAGCAGCGCTCGGGGCCGCCCTTCACGCCGGGCAAACGTGGAAAGCAAAAAATCATTGAGTCCCACGTCGGCCACGGTTTTGACAAGATAGCCGTAGGTCAGGGCCAGAACGATCTGGCCCATGATGTCCGGACTGCGACGCGCCAGCAGAATGGTGAAAATGGTCCAGGAAAGATCGCGCGTCCACTGCGCGCCCAGAATATAGCCGAGCCGTCGGGGAATGCTTTTCAGCTTCATGGAGGCGGCTTACCTGCCGCCGCTGAAGCGCACCACGGCCTTGAAGCCGGGCTTCAATTCAAGGTCGGGATTGGGCACGGTCAGCTCCACCGTATAATAGGAAGGATTGCCGACGTTCATGTCGTTGGAGACCCAGGAAATCTCATTGACCGTGGCCGTGAATTTCCGGTTGCCCAGGGACGGAATTTCAACTTCGGCGGTGTCGCCCTCCTTGATGCCGCTCACCTCGGCCTCATAGACCGGCACCTGAATCAGCACGGGATTGAGCTGACCCACGCGAATGGGCATGGTGCCGGCGGCCAGCACCGTGCCGGGGTTGAGCGTGGAGTCCAGGGAAAGCACATAGCCCTTGATGGGCGAGGTCAGCACCAGAGTGACGGGCAGTTGTTCGCCCTCCTTGATGGGCACGCCGTAATACCCTTCCAGCTCCTTGAGGCGGGAGGCGAAGTTGCTTTCGGTTTTCTGGATGGTGGTGCGCAACAGCTCGATGCGGCGCTTGAGGGAATCCACATCGTCCTCCAGCCGGTTCAGGGCCTGGCGGGACCCCAGGCCGGAGGCCACCAGCTGGCGCGCCTTGTTACGCTGGGCCGTGGTCTCGGCCAGCTGCCGTTCAAAGTCCAGCACCTGGCCCTTGAGATTCTCGGTAGCCGCGCCGATGGTCACTTCGCGCTGCAAAATCCGTTCAGCCTCTTCCTGCAGATGGTAGCGCAGGAGCGGCGAGCCTTTTTCCACGGCGTCGCCGGGCTTGACCAGCACTTCGTCCACCACCGCGTTGAAGGGAATGGGCACGGCGCGGGTTACGGTGGTGACCACCTTGCCGGTCAGAATGGTAGTGGATGTAGCGGATTCGGCGGCCAGGGCCGGGCCGGAAGCGACCGGCCAGAGGGCGGCCCAGAGCAGCGCGGCCAACGCGACCAGTGCGGCACGGAAGACCCGGGACACACGGGTTGGGCGGCCCGGGCAATGCGCGCGCTGAAGAAAACACGAAGGGGAAATAAGGGACGGCATCACATGAACTCCTTGGCGGGCAGGCCCAGGAAACGCTCTTGCAGCAGATTGGCGACGTACATCCATTCCAGATTGGCCAGCTTATACTCCAGCTCCGCCTCAATATAAGCGATGCGGGCGTTGGCCATGGCCTCCTGGCGCTCTGCCACTACGGGCAGCTGTTCCGTGCCTTCGTTGAAGGAAATACGGGCTTCCTTGTACTGCAGTTCGGCCGTGCCGAAGCGGGTCTTGGCCAGCTTGAGCTGAGTTTCAGCCAGAGCCACGCGCTGCTCGGCCTGCAGCCAGGTATTGGAATAATCCGTGCGTTTGCGGGCCATTTCGTGGAAGGCCTGGGCCTTCTGCATGCGGGCGGTCTGCACGCCGCGATAGCGGCGGCCCCAGTCCAGCAGCGGGAAGTCAAAAGTCAGGTGCAGGAAGGTGTCTTCCTGGCCGCTGACCGGCTGATACTGCCCGGCCGGGGGGCTGTTGTTGATCTGGATGGACATGTCCGGGATATACTGAGCCCAGGCCACCATGATATTGTAGTCGCCCAGTTTGACCTGGGCGCGCAGCAGCAAGTCATCCTCGGTGGCGGGCCAGCGCTCTTCCCACTTCAATCCGTGCCCGTCAAAACCGGCCAAAATCCCGTTGGCGCTTTCCGTATCCACGTTCAGGCGCTGCTGCGGCTCCACCCCGGCCAGAATCTTGAGCTGGGTGCGCTGCATGATCTCTTCCATCGTGGTCTTTTCGACGGTCAGTTCCAGCTCGCGCTGATGCTGGGTCGCCAGATTGAGCGACACGCCCTGGCGTCCTTCCACGGACTCCACCTGCTGCCAGTAGGAAATCAGTTCCTTGCCCACGGGCAGAAGTTCCTTCTGGGCGGCCACGATGTTGCGCTGGGCCTGAAGCTTCAGATAAGCCTGGGCGATTTTGTAAATGGCCTCGCCGATGGCCTTGCGGTGCGTGGAAATGGCCAGATTGACCATGATCTTCTGCACCTGATGCTCGAAATAGGTCGCCACCGGATTGGGAAACGCGGCGTAAAAGCCCACTTGCAGCTTGGTCCGCCCGTAATCGCCGGGCGTATCCTTGCTGTCCATGTTCAACCGGGTCAGGTTGTTGGAGACCTGCAGCGTCATGCGCGGCTCGGGCAGATACTTCCAGACCGCGTCGGTGAGGGCCACGCGTTTGATTTCCAGGTTCACGGCGCTGTTGACCAGCAGGGGCGACTGCTGGATGGTCAGAAAGACGCAGTCCTCAAAGCCGAAGGTTTTGCCCGCGTCGTACAGATTGGGCACGGCGGCTTCCAGCTTGGTCTTGTTTTCCACGGGTACGCCCGGCGCTTCTTCCAGCCAGTGCCTGGCCGGCAGTTCCGGCGACTTGAGCCCGGCCTTGTTGGAAGCGCAGGCCGGGAAAAACAGGGTCAGGGCCATGAGCAACGGCAGAAAGGAGCGCGCTGACGGCGTGGGTAATGCGAAATGCGGCATCGGTGATGACCCTTTGCGGGCTTGCGCCGGAAAGCGGCGCCGCGCCATGTCAAGGTTGCGCAACGACGGCGGACGGCGGCTCCTGTTCAAGAGACGCCGTGTCCAGCCGGTCAAATTCCAGGTGATGGAGGGTCAGCAACACGCGCTCCCGCGCGTCGGAAATCTGGGCGTCAAAGCGCTGCAGCCTGCCGTCGGCCCAGGAACGCCGCAATTGCAGACGCCAGGGCCCCTTTGCCCCGCGCTCGCCGCCGAAACGAATGAAACCGGCCGCATTGAGCCGCCAGCGGCGTAATTCAGCGGCCATGGCGACACCGTCCGCGCGCACCGGGCCGCTCCCTTGCCGGGCCAGGGCCAGCGACGCGGCCTGCACGATCCCCTCCACCATACACAGGCAATCAGTATAGCCCCAATTGCCTTCGGGGGCAATGGGCTCTTCCGGCGCGGACAAAGCGGCCCGGTACATATCTTCGGGCAGAACCGCAAAACCGGACAGCAAGCGCCAGGGAGCGTCCAGCCCCAGCGCATCGTAAAATACGGCCAATTCCTCCCGGCCCTCTCCGTCCGCCGGCTTTTCATTGACGCCGCCGGCGGCGGGCCAGAGCGGGGGCACTTCGGCGGGAGCAGCGGCCAGCAGCACCATGCCTTCAGCCACCGGCGCGTACTGTTCCGTGTGGCGGCCGTTGCCCGTCAGTTGACGGACCGCGAGATCCGCGCGGCACATACGGGTCATGACCCGGTCGTGCATCAGCCAGGGCCGGGCTTCCACGGTAAGGCGGCATTCACGGGTAATGCCGGGCGGCAGCAGGGGCGGCTCATGAAAGCGCACGTCGGACAGGCCGGTGACAGCCAGCCAGGGCAGGAACAGGCGGGAACCTTCCAGCAGGGCCTGAAGGGCGCGGCTGACCGGCAGCCAGGGCGCGGATGCCTGTACGGCATTGGAACCCCGCCCGCCGTGGGCGGAAAGCGCCGGGTCCGCGAAACGGGAAAACTGGCAGGCCCCTTGGAACAGGGTGGCCGTGGGCCGGAGCGGCGGCTGCGGATCGGGAAAAACCAGCGGGAAAAACTCCGGCCTTTCCAGCAGGGGCAGGGCGCGCGGCGCGCAGTCCGGGCGCAGGGCATTTTCCCGGCCCCAGATCACCCTTTCGCACTCCCCGCGCAGCAGCTCGCGGGCCAGCATGTCGCCCAGCTCATTCAATCCGGCCCGTTGGCCGTCATCCAGCAGATCAACGGCGCGGCAGGCAAAGCCGCCCTCGCGGGCCAGAGCGCCCAGGCGGTCGGACAGGCGCGCGGACGAGAGCCCGGCGGCAAAAGCCCGCTCCACGGCGGCGGGCGTCAGGGGCACGCGATTGAAGCAGCAGGCGTAGCGCAGCCCGTGCGCCAGCGCCGGACGCAGACAGTCCTCCAGCAGGGCCGGAGCGGCATCATTGCTCTCGGGCGCGGGCGCGAAAAAGACGCCGTCCACCCGTCCTTCCCCGGCGGCAAGGCGGCGGAAGGCAGCGCGCAGACTTTCGGCGTCCGGCCTTTCGGCACCGGCAAACGCCAGCGGCGTGAGACGCGCGCCCGCCCTGGCCAGAGGCGCGCAGGCGTCCAGCAAATCCAGGGGCGGCGCCAGCGTGCAGCCCAGCGGCGCAAGACCGCTCAGCAACTGCGGCAGCAGATCCCGGTCAAACACGCAGAGCGCCACCACATCGCCGCGCCGCAACGGCAGTCCCTGGCCGCAGGGATCCAGAGGCAGAGGGGACGGGCAGGGCTTCACGGACGATGGGGCATCGCCCCCGTCCGCATGCGGCGGGCGGGGCGCGAAGCGGCAGAGGGGAGCCAGAGCGCGGTTCCGGGCATATTCAGGCGCGGGCTTATGTTCCGGGCCGGGCGAGGACTCCCCGGCTTTCCGTTCCGCGTCGGCCTTTGCGCAGGTCTTCGCGCCGGTCAGGGCGCGGGCCAGATCCCCGATGGTCGCCACCTGCAAGAGGTCCTCAAAATTGACGCTCAGGCCCAGGCGCTGTTCGGCCTCCTGGAGGATCAGGGGAAAGCGGCTCGAACGCAAGGCCAGATCGTAGCGCAGGTCCATCTCGGGCCGTAGTTCCTCCACAGGCCTGCCGCTGGCTTTTGCCAGCACTTCGAGCACAATGTCCATCTGGCCGGAAGTGACGCCGGACGCGGCGCGCTCCGGGGCGGCCGTGCCCGAGGCCGCCGGAACTCCGCACGGCGCGGTGCTCTCCCGCGCCGCTACGCTTCGCCCGCCCACGGCCCTGGCGCGGATGGCCGCCCACGGCAGATGGCCCAGAGCATACAGCCGGGCGCAGGCCTGGCGCAGCCCTTCGGTTTCCCTGCCTTTTCGCCCGGCGGAAAAGCACAGCGCGCGCGGCTCGATATCCCCCACCAGACCGCAGAGCGTATCCTGCGGCCCCAGTTCCAGAAAATGGCGGATGCCGTCCCGCTCCCACATGGCGCGCACGCCTTCCACCCAGCGCACGGAATTTTCGTCCAGATCCGTGATGTAGCGGCAGATGTCCGGCTGGTCCTGGGGATAAAAGCCGGTGGTGATGTCGCTGAGCATGGGCAGGCGCGGCGCGTGCATTTCAAGAGCATTCAGCCGCCGCTGGGAAAGGTCGCGCAGCACGCGCATGCTCGGATGATGAAACGCCAGGCTGACATTGAGCATGATGGCCGGGATGCGCCGCTTACGCAAATGTTTGCGGGCTTCCAGCAGAACCTCGCGCGGCCCGCTCAGAATGAACTGCCGGGGGGTATTGTAGTTGGAAACATAGAGCGCGGGCCAGGTCTTGCGGGCCTCCTCAATGACGTCCGCTTCGGCGTGCACGGCCATCATGCCGGTTTCGCGCGTGGCCTTGGCCTCCAGCTCGGCCATGTGCACGGCGCGGGTGTCCAGGATGTACCAGGCCACCTCCGGCTCATAAATGCCCGCGAAACAGAGCGCGATGAGCTCACCCAGGCTGTGCCCGCACATCAGGGCCGGAGCGAGCCCCAGCGAGACGAACTGGCTCCACTGGGCGTATTCCAGCAGAAAAAGGTAAGGAATCTGCCAGCGGGTGAGGCTGATCTTCTCCACATCCGTCTCGTCCATGAGCGCGAGCACATCCCAGTCGGCCACCGCCGCGATGCGCTCCATGGCCGCCCTGGCCGCCGGGAAATTGTCGTACAGCTCGCGCCCCATGCCCGGCCAGACCGCGCCCAGGCCGCAGCACATGACCGCCAGCGGCGGCGCCGGCATAGCCGGGACGAGCCACAGGCCGCGCGCCTCCAGGGCGCTGACGGCCCCGGCGTCCGGGCTTGCGCCCAGACCCAGAAGCTCCTGCCGCCAGAGCGGGTTGATTCCGGCCAGCCGCCAGTCCAGGCCGTTCTGGCGCAGATCCACATAGCGCACGCCGTCCAAGACCAGTTCGTCCGGCGCCGCGGTCTCCCGCGCGGCTCCGCCGCCGAATGCGCCGACGCCCCCGGCCAGGGCCGGAGCGCGGTCCGGAGATCTCAGGGACGGTCCGGATGATGCGGCTGACGCCGTTTCCCCGGGCGTCAACCGCCGCAGAAGCAACGGCTCACAGATCCAGCCGCCGGCACCCGCTTCGTTCCCTTGCGGACGACAGAACACTAGAGCCAGCCGGGCATGCGCGTTTTCCGCCAGAAAACGGTCCGCCTCTTCCAGCAGTTCCGGACTGAAATCCGTTGTCAGCAGGCGCGGCGTGCCGATAAGGGCGGAACCCGCTTCATCTCCGGCGAGATGCTCTTGCAGGGCGCGTGAAAAAACGGCAGCGTCCGCGAAAAAAGACCGGGAAGGCGCAATGCCGACCCAGAGGGCCATGGACGCGCCGCGCGCCGCGCTCCGGCGCAGCAGGCTCAGGCAGGGCGCGGCCAGGCCAGGCGCGGCATCCGCTTCCGAACCGCCGACGGGCAGAAGGACGCGCCGGAAGGTTTCCAGCGCGAGCGACGCGGAAGGCGCGGCAAGGGAGGCGGTTATGGCATCGTCGTTGTGCATGGCGGCCTTTGAAGCGCCGCCGCAAAAGCGCGCGGAACATCCGGCGGGGTCTTGCGGAGCGGACGAAAAATGCTTGGGTCAGCCCTCGTTAAAATGCCGTCCGCGAAAAGCTGAATTTTTTCTGGCGGCAAGGCGCAAAACGGAAATCGGGCGAAGCTGTATTGAAATACCGCAAGGTCGATTTTCGCTTTGCAACGCCGCCGCACGGAAAAAGGCGGTTTTGCGGCAGGCGGTTTAATGAGGGTTGACCCTAGGGCATATCCAGGCTGTTGTCCAGCCCGGGGCATGAGCTTTGGACATCGCCGAAACCCGCCGGGCGGAGCGATATTTCCTGCCGCTTTCCGCGCATTACGGGCTTGCCTTGCGTTCCGGCTTCGGCTATACTGAATCGTTACAAAGATGTGCCGAATCAGCGGCACCACATCACGCCGGCCCCTGATCCGGCAAATTCCGGACAATTCGCGAGGATAAGGCATGAAGAACAACCATTCCTGTCAGGCCGGCTCCACAACGGCGGAACAGCGCGCCGTTGCGCCAAAGAGCTGCGCTTCCGGCTTCAACCGCATGCGTTCCAAGCTCTCCTTCGAGCGGCTTGTGGAAATGGCCAGCCAAATGGGGATGGATAATCCTCTCTTTGTTTGCCACGATCGGGCGGCCAAAGCCACCACGCTGATCAACGGCAAAGAATTCATCAATTTTTCCACCTACGATTATCTGGACATCAACGCCCATCCCGAAATCACCGAAGCCGTGACCAAAACGGCCGGCCTTTTCGGCACTTCGGCCGGGGCCAGCCGCCTGGTGGGCGGCGAGCGTCCGCCCCACCACGACCTGGAGCGCGCTCTGGCCGACCTGTATGAGGTGGAGGACTGCATCGTCTATGTCAGCGGGCACGCGGCCAACGTCTCCACCCTGGGCTTCATGTTCGGCCCGCGCGATGCCATTTTTCACGACGGCCTGGCCCACAATTCCCTGATTCAGGGCTCGCGCCTTTCCGGCGCGGCGCGTTACTCCTACGTCCACAATGACTGCGATGCCCTGGAGGAGATGCTTAAAGCCCATCGCAACGAGCACAAATACGCGGTCATCGTTACCGAAGGTCTGTTCAGCATGGACGGCAATATCCCGGACCTGCCCCGGATCATTGAGCTCAAAAAGAAATACGACTGCATGCTCCTGGTGGACGAAGCCCACTCTTTGGGCGTGCTGGGCAAGACCGGACGCGGCGCGCGCGAATATTACGGCATCGACCCCACGGACGTGGACATGTGGATGAGCACCCTGTCCAAGGCCATGTGCGGGTGCGGCGGCTTCATCGCGGGCCGCAGCGACTTGATAAAATTTCTCAAGTACGGTTCGCCGGGCTTCGTATTCAGCGTGGGCATGCCCCCGGTCATTGCCACGGCCTGCCGCAAAGCGCTGGAAATCATGCTGCGCGAGCCCGAGCGGGTGCATAAGCTCCAGCGCATCAGCCGGTATTTTCTCGAATACGCCCAGAGCAAGGGCCTGGATACCGGCGCGGCCCAAGGCTATGCCGTCGTGCCCGTCATTGTCGGCGACTCCATGGTTTCCGGCTTCCTGTCCCAGCAGCTCTTCAAGCGCGGCATCTACGTCATGCCCGTCTCCTTCCCGGCGGTCAAGGAAGGCACGGCACGGCTGCGCTTCTTTATTTCCGCGGCCCACACCGAGGAACACGTCCGCAAAACCCTGGACGCCGTGGTGGAAGAATTGCCCAAAGCCCAGGCCATTGTGGAAAAATACCGGCGCGAGCATCAGGACGAAGCACAGGGCGATTAGAGGCTGTCGTCATGAGATGGATTTTCGTGTTATATCAAGGGGAAAGAACCTTTTATGAAGAAAGGGTGCTCTCCGGTACCCGATCATAATAAAAGGCGAATTTCAACGCAGAGATAACCGAAAAGACACTCATGCCGACACCCTCCAGTATTTTGCCCCGTCCGTGCCGTCCTGTTCGGCGTTGACAGCAGCCTCGGCCGGACCGGCACAAAACCGGTCCGGCCTTTTTGCACTTCTTGCGGAGAAAACCATGTCCCTCTCCGAGGCGGCCCCCACAGCCACGCCCCCAGAATCCTCTTCCTCAGACGCCGCGACTTCGGCCCGGCGGGGCGACGCCGCTCCGCCCTTCTCACTGGCCTATGTGCTGCTTTGGTTTCCGCTGTCCTCGGAGACCTTCATTTTCAGGGAAATCGTCCAGCTCACGGCCTTGGGACTGCCTGTCCGTGTCTATACCATGTACGGCAAGGCCCTGAAAGGCTGTTCCCAGGAAATGCGGGACTTTCCCGGTCCGGTGCGCCGCATGGGGGCGACGGCCTTTTTCCGGATCTGGGCGGCGTTTTTCCGCGCCCTGCGACGGGAGCCGGGCAAGGTCTGGCGGCTGCTGCGTGAAGGCTGCTTCCGCCGCATGCGCAATCTGGAGTCCCTGGGCGAAAATCTCTGGTGCTTCATGGCCGGTTTTCTGCTGGCCGAGCAGTGCCGGACCGACGGCATCAGCCTGATCCATTCCTCCTGGGCCAACGGCCCGGCCACGGCGGCCTGGGTGGCCTCGCGCCTGACGGGCATTCCTTTCGCCTTCACCGGCAGGGCCGGGGACATCTACCCCCAGGACGGGCTGTTGCGCGAAAAAGCGCGTGACGCATTGTTCATCCGCACCAACAATCAGGCCAATGTGGGCTGGCTGCAAAGTTTCTGCCCGCCGCGGCAGCGGGACAAGGTGCGCCTGGTCTACAACAGCCTGACCTTTACCGAGCGGACGGAATGCGCCCTGCCCATGCGGCCCCCCTATCGTCTGCTGGCCGTGGGCCGCTTCGCGCGCACCAAGGGCTTTCCCGAACTGCTGACAGCCATGGCCAGGCTGCGGCGCGAACAGGTGCCCGTGCGGCTCACCCTGGTGGGCGACGGCGGCTGGCGCCGTAAGCTCACGGCCCTGCGGCGGCGGCTGCGCCTGACCGGCTGCGTGGACATGCCGGGCTTCCTGCCCCATGACCGGCTGCGCGAATTCATGCAAAATCACGACATGCTGGTGGTGCCCAGCGTGGTGCACAGCAACGGCGACCGCGACGGCATTCCCAACGTGATCATGGAAGCGCTTTCCCACCGCATGCCCGTGGTGGCCACGGACGTCTGCGGCATCTCCGAAGTGATCCGCGACGGGGAAACCGGCCTGCTGGTGCCCCAGCGCGACCCGCGCGCCCTGGCCCAGGCCGTGCGGCGCATGCTGGAAGACCGGGAGCAGGCCCTGCGCATGGCTGAAGCGGGCCGCGCGCTGGTGGAACAAATGTTCGACAGGGATACCAACATCACGGCCCTGCGCGATCTTTATCTCTCGGCCGATCGCTTCCGGCCAGCGAAACAGGGCTGAGCCATGCGCCGACGCGAGACATTGTACCTGGTGGTCAGCCTGGATGTGGAAGAGGAAGGATTGTTCGGCGGCCGCTATGCCCGCCGCGCGCCGCGCGTGACCAATACCGCGCAACTTTCCCGCCTGGCTCCCCTGCTGGAACGGGGCGTGCGGCCCACGCTCTTCTGCGCGCACAGCGTGCTGGCCGACCCGGCCTCACGCGCGATCCTGGCCCGGCTGCGGGACGCGTCCGGCGCGGAAATCGGGGCGCACCTGCACCACTGGAACACGCCGCCCCTGCGTCTGGACGGCCATGCGAGCGGACAGCCGGATATGGCGGACGTGACAAACAGCGTGCCCGCGGCGGCGGTGCCCGCCGCCCTGATGGCGGCCAAGCTGGACACCCTGTTCCGGGCGGGCGAGGATTTCCAGTCCGCGCCCCTGACCTCCTTCCGCATGGGGCGCTGGGATCTGCATCGCGCGCATTGGCCTTTGCTGGCGCGGGCGGGCGTTTTGTGCGACGCTTCGGTGCGCCCTCTGCACCGCGCCAAAACCAGCGTGGACGGCGTGGCGGCCGGGCCGGACCATTTCAACGCGCCCGCCGGTCCCTACTGGGTGCCGGTGGAGGGCGGACATATTTTTGAAGTGCCCCTGACGGTCACGCCGTTGCTTCGGGCTCTGCCCAAAGCGCTGGGAGCTCTGCCCGACGGGCCGGATTCATGGGGCCGGACCGTCCGGGCAAGCCTGCAGCACTGGGGTGCCCTGGCCCTGCTGCCCGTCCAGCATCCGCTCTGGGCCATGCGGGCCGTGACCAGTCTGTTCGCAGCCCGGGGGGGACGCGTGCTGTCGCTGACCTGGCATTCCTCGGAAATGCTGCCCGGCGGCGCGCCGCATCTGCCCGACGTCGCCTCGGTGGAACGGCTGATGACCAAAATCGAAGCCTATCTGGACTGGCTGCACGCGCATTGGGAGGTGCGCTGCCTGACCATGGACGGCCTGCGCCGGGAGTTGGGGACCTCGGCGGCCTGCCCGCGTCCGGACGCCGCGTGCGACTGGACGACAGGGGCGGAACAGGAGAAAGAATCCGGACAAGGGGGGACAACTTGGGGAAGCGACCGAGGAGAACCCGCATGACAGAACAGATCAATCCATCCCCTCCGGGGAACGGAAAACCCCTGCCCGCCGGCCTGCCCCATGTGGCCTATGTGCTCTTGTGGTATCCGCTCTTCACCCAGCCCTTCATTTTCCGCGAAGTGGAAGGACTCAAGGAACATCTGCCTCTGACCGTCTACAGCCTGTATGCGCGTAATCTGCGCCACTGCTCCACGGAGATGCGGGCGGCGGCGGACAGTGTGCGCACCTTCGGAATCAAAGCCGCGCCTCTTTTCGCCCTGGAACTGCTGCGTCAGTTGCTGACCCATCCCCTGCGTCTGTGTCGCCTCTTCCGTCGCAGCCTGTTCCGGCGCTGGCGCAGCCTAGAAACCTTCGGCGAAAACCTCTGGGCTTTCGGCGCGGGCCTGTATCTGGGGCGCCGGTTCCGTGAGGACGGCATTGACATGGTCCATGCGCCGTGGCCGCGCGGCGCGACCACGGCGGCCTGGGTGGCCGCCGACATCGCGGGCGTGCCCTTTTCCACGTCAGCGCGCGGCGACAATCTGGAACCGGCGGACCCGGACCTGGCGGACAAACTGGGCGCGGCCCTTTTTGTGCGCGCCAACAACGCGGCGGACCAGGCCCGCATCGAAGCCTTTGACCACAGCCGGGCCAGAGGCAAAGTAGCCCTGGTCTACAACAGCCTGACCCTGCCGCTGCCCGCCGTGGATTCCATGGCTTCCCGTTCCGGAGCCAGCGCGCGGAAAGCGCAACGCCTGGAACAGGGTCCCGTGCGCCTGCTGGCCCTGGGCCGTTTCGACGTGACCAAGGGCTTTGACGTGCTGCTGACGGCCTGCGGCATCCTGCGGGACCGTGGCCTGAACTTCAGTCTGACCCTGGCCGGAGGCGGCGGCAAAGTCATGGGTCTTGGGCACCTGGGCGCGCAGCTGGTCAAAATGCGCAAGGATCTGGGCCTGGAAAAACAGGTCGATATGCCGGGCCTGATTTCCCATAACGAACTGCCGCGCATTCTGGACGAGCATGACATTTTCGTGGCCCCCTGCGTGGTGCATGCCTCGGGTCGTCGCGACGGCATTCCCAATACGGTTATTGAAGCCCTGGCCTATGGCCTGCCGGTAATCAGCACCACGGTCAACGCGCTGCCCGAAGTGGTGCGTCATCAGGACACCGGCCTGGCCATACCGCCCGGCGATTCCGAAGCCCTGGCCGAAGCCGTGCTCCGGCTGGTCGGGCATCCGGAGGAAGCCCGGCGTATGGGGCGCAACGGCGCGCTGCTGGCCCGGGACATGTTCGATCCCCATACCAACAACCTGCGGCTGGCCGAGCTGTTCATCAGCTGGTACGCCCACTGGAAAAAAGCATGTGCGGCATAGCGGGCATCTGTCGTCTGGGCGGGGAAACGCTCTCCCCCGAAGCCGGAATCCGGGTCAAGGCCATGACCGACTGCCTGACCCATAGAGGGCCGGACGGCGAAGGCCTCTGGCAGGCCGGTCCGGTCTGTCTGGGGCATCGGCGGCTTTCCATCATTGACCTGGCGGGCGGCGCCCAGCCCATGCACAGCGCCGACGGCCGTCTGAGCGTGACGTTCAACGGCGAGATATACAACTTCGCCGGACTCAGGGACGAGCTGGCGCGGGGCGGCGCGCGCTTCCAGACCAATTCGGACACGGAAGTCATTCTGGAAGGCTACCGCCGCTGGGGCGCGGACTGCCTGACGCGCTTCGACGGCATGTTCGCCTTCGCCCTCTGGGACGCGGAACGCCGCCGTCTGTTCTGCGCGCGCGACCGCTTCGGCAAAAAGCCTTTTTTCTATACCGTCCAGCGCGGCTGCCTGTACTTCGCCTCTGAGCTCACGGCCCTGACCCGCGTGCCGGAGCTGGCCTTCACGCTGGACCCGCAGGCCGTCATGCGTTACCTGGCCTACGAATACGTGCCCACGCCCCAAACCGTTTACAGCGAAGTCCGCAGCCTGCCGCCCGCCCATCTGCTGCTTCTGGAGCAGGGCGACGTCCGCCTGGAACGCTATTGGGACATGCCCGTGCCGAACGAAGCCGATCCCAGGGACGAAGACGAACTCTGCCGGGAGCTGAACCATCTGCTCTCCCGCGCCGTGCGCCGCCGCATGGTCAGCGACGTGCCGCTGGGCGTCTTTCTCTCCGGCGGCATTGACTCCTCCATTGTGGCCGGGCTCATGGCCCGGCAGTCCGCCACGCCCGTCAAGACCTTTTCCATCGGCTTCACCGAAGCCAGTTACGACGAATCGCGCTACGCCCGCATCGCGGCACGGGCCTTCGGCACGGACCATCACGAGCGGATACTCTCGGCCGAGGAATGCGCGGACGAGCTGCCCGGCATCGTCAGCCGCATGGACGTGCCCATGGCCGACGCCTCGGTAGCGCCCACCTGGCTGCTCTCGGGCGTCACCCGCGAGCATGTCACCGTGGCCCTGGGCGGAGACGGCGCCGACGAACTCTGGGCCGGGTACGAGCACTATATCGGCTTCAAGGCGGCGGAGTGGTACAACGCCCTGCCCGCCTTTGTCCGGCGCGGGATCATCGAACCCCTGGCCCGGCATCTGCCCGCCTCGGCCGGGTATATCAATCCGCGCCTGGCCGTGGCTACGTTTCTGCGCGGGGCGCACGCCCCGGCCTGGCAGCGGGTACAGACCATGCTCACGGCCTTCACCCCGGAGATGCAGCACGAAATCCTGGACACGCCCTGGCTGGAAGCGCACGGCGACTTTCTGCGGCCCGACCGGCTGTTCGCTCCCACGCGCGAGCAATACGGGCACTGGCTGCCGGAAAGCGCGGCGGCACCCCTGGCACGCGCCTTTCACGTCTATGTCCGCCAGTTCATGCTGGACGACATCCTGGTCAAGGTGGACCGCTGCTCCATGCTCCATTCCCTGGAAGTGCGCGCGCCCTTCCTTGACCGGGACGTGGCCGAATTCGCGGCCCGGCTGCCCGTGCGCCACAAGCTGCACGGCTTCAAGCGCAAGCATCTGCTCAAAAAAGCCTTTGCCGACCTGCTGCCGCCGGAGATTCTGCACCGCAACAAGCGCGGCTTCCAGATTCCGGTGGCGGCCTGGCTGCGCGGACGGATGCGCCCGCTCATGGAAGATCTGCTCAGCGAAGCACGCCTGCGCGAGCAGGGCATTTTCAATCCCCGTGCCGTGCGCGCGCTCATGGACGAGCATATTTCAGGCCGGGCGGATCTGCGCAAGCCGTTGTGGACGCTGCTGGTCTTCCAACTCTGGTGGCAGGCCAGAAAAAACAATTGAGCCTTTTGCCCCGGCGGCGTTGGACTTCGTGGCGCCGTCGACAAAAAAACTCGCTTGGCCCGAACCTTGCCAGCGCACATGCCATGCTTATATTTTATAGTCGTTGCGATAGAGAAGACGCGCCCCGGCGTATTTTGAAGACAAGGAGAATTTTATGACCAGCCAGATAAAAACAGTTCTTCTGCTGGCCCTGCTATCCGGCATCATTATCGTGCTGGGCGGCCTGATGGGCGGCCGCACCGGCGTGATCATCGCCTTCGGCTTGGCCCTTGTGATGAATGTGGGCAGCTACTGGTACTCGGACAAGATCGTGCTTTCCATGTACCGCGCCCGGGAGCTGGCCCCCGAGGAAGCTCCCTACCTGCACCAAATTGTGGAAGAGCTGGCCCGCAATGCCGGCATTCCCAAGCCGCGCGTCTGCGTGGTGCCGGAAGAAGCCCCCAACGCCTTTGCCACGGGCCGCGATCCCCAGCATGCGGTGGTAGCCGTGACCGAAGGCATCATGCGCCTGCTTTCGCCCGAGGAACTGCGCGGCGTAGTAGCCCATGAAGTGGGCCATATCGTCAACCGCGACATCCTCATCCAGACCGTTGCAGGCGTGTTGGGTTCGGCCATTGTGACCCTGGCCAACATCTTTCAGTTCACCGCCATTTTCGGCGGCAACCGCGACGGCGAAGGCGGCGGCAATCCCATAGGCGCGCTGGTGCTGGCGCTGCTCGCGCCCATCGCGGCCGGGCTGATCCAGATGGCTATTTCGCGTTCGCGCGAATACCTGGCCGACGACACGGGCGCGGAATTGTGCGGACAGCCGCTGGCCCTGGCCGGAGCCCTGGCGAAGCTGGGCGCGGCCAGCGGGCGGATTCCCATGCAGGAGGGCAATCCCAGCACGGAGCAAATGTTCATTGTGGCGCCCATGTTCAGCATTGACGGCAGCATGGCCAACCTGTTCAGCACGCATCCGCCGCTGGAGGAGCGCATCCGGCGTTTGCAGGCCATGGCCGCCGCCCGGCGTTAGAGCGTTGTGGCATTTTTCAGTATCAAAACGCTCCGGGTGGATTTTTCGCGGAATTATCGCAAAGTGAATTTGCTTCGCCGCGAAGTGATACGTTCAAGCGTGACATGCCCTGATTTGTTTTGCTATCTGCTTCACAACAAAGGTCGAGGTTATGAAACTACGCGTCCCGCTGGGAATCATGCTGGCTCTGCTGCTCACCGCCTGCGGCGGCAAAAACGCGCCGGAGGAGCCGCCCGCTCCCCAGCCCACGCCCTGTCCCTTTGTCTATGTTTATGCGCCGGGCAATTACATTATCGACATCGCCGGCGGCGCGGAAGTGGTGCTCGACCCCATGGCGCAGGACTTTTCCCTCTTCTGCGCGCCCGCGGACGCCCGGGCGGCTCTCAACGCCGAAATCGCGGCGGGCCGCCTGCCCGAGGGCGATTGGCGCATCTACCGGGTGGAAGGCCAGTTCGACGACCTTGCCCAGAAGTCCGGCCCCAACCAGTACATGCTCAAGCGCATGGCCCCCATTGTGGATTGGGTGACCGAAGACATCTGAGCATTTGCCGCTTGAGAGGCTCATTTACGGCGAGCGAAGCGCGCCTACTTTCGCGACAAGAGTTTGTCTGCAAATCCTTGCAGAGCAATTAACGCATTTCATGTGCGCGCGGCTTCAGACGCATCGTGTATGTAAAACGCCCGCTCCTTTCGGCAAGGAACGGGCGTTTGTATATATGATTTCAGGGCGAATCAGCAGAGCATCCAGTTTCTGCTGCAAAGCCGCCTTTTTCCGTGCAACTGCGTTGCAAAAAAGAAATTGACCTCGCGGTATGTTCAATACGGCTTCGCCCAATTTCTCCTTTGCGCCTTGTTGCCCGGAAAAATTCAGCTTTTCGCGGACGGCGTTTTAATGAGGGCTGAGCCTAGGAGCGGTAATCCGAATTCAGGGTCACATATTCATGGCCCAGGTCCGAAGCCTGGAACGTATAGCTGCCGGGGCCGTCACCCAGGTTGATATCCACATCAACATCCCTTGCCTTGAGCAGTTCGGCCAGCTTTTCCTCCTGATCATCGTTCACCGGGCGGCCCAGGCGGAAGCGCTCCACGCCGCAGAGGCGCAGGCCTACCTTGGCGGGGTCGAAGCTCGCGCCGCTGTAGCCCACGGCCGTGACGATGCGCCCCCAGTTGGCGTCGCCGCCGTAAATGGCCGTCTTGACCAGTTGGGAATGGCCCACGCTGCGGGCCACCAGCTCGGCGTCCGCGTCATTGCGGGCTCCGCTCACGCTGATGTGGATGACCTTGCTTGCGCCTTCGCCGTCCATGACCAACATGTGCGAAACCGTGCCCAGAATGGCGGTAAGGGCCTCTTCCAGCAGGGCCAGATCCGCTTCAGTGCGGGCGGCCGCGCCGGACGCGCCGTTGGCCAGGCCCAGGATGGTGTCGTTGGTGGAGGTATCGCCGTCCACGCTGACCCGGTTGAAGGTCTTGTCCACGGCCCGGCCGAACATGGCCTGCCAGGGCTCGCGCTCCACGGCGGCATCCGTAAGGGCCACACAGAGCATGGTGGCCATGTTGGGGCAGATCATGCCCGCGCCCTTGGCCATGACTGTCAGTCGCACCGTGCCGCCGGAAAGCGTCACCTCGCGCATGGCGAACTTGGGAAAGGCGTCCGTGGTCATGAAGGCACGGGTAAAGCCCTCGGCGTCGCGGCTGCCCAGGCTTTGAGTCAGGGCGGGCACGGCCTTGCGCCAGAGATCCATCTTGAGGTGGGCTCCGACCACGCCGGTGGAAATGGGCAGAATCTCCTGCGCTTCAAGGCCCGTGGCCTCGGCCACCATGTTTTGCGTGGCCCGGCAGTTGTCCAGTCCCTCCTCGCCGGTGCAGGCATTGGCCTGACCGGAATTGGCCAGCACAGCGCGGGCCGTGCCGCTGGTCTTCAGAATCTCCTGGCAGGCCAGGACCGGCGCGGCCTTGAACAGATTCCGGGTGAACATGCCGGCCAGCACACAGGGCCGGTCGGAAACTATCAGGCCAAGGTCGTCGCGGCCCGCCTTCTTGAAATTGGCCGCCGCGGCTCCGGCTTTGAACCCCTTGGGAAGATCGTCAATCATAACATCCCCTATTCCGCTGTGCCCGCCCGGCACGATGCGGCCAGCCGGGGCATATGCGAATCGCGGGAATTTCACACTGCTGCGAAATTCCCGCGACTACTAATAACTATCCTGTAAATCTGAGATTTTTTGTTCGCCGGCAAGGAAAACAAGCTTTTTATGCAGGGAGTGTACTCTCATGGTACTCGACCGGGATAAAAAGCGCCGTTTGACGCAGCCAGCGGCAAAAAGGCTCAAATTTACGACTTGGCCTTTTGAATTTCCTCGGCCAAGGCCGCCGGCACGCGTTCGTAATGGTCGAACTGCATGGTGAAGGTGGCGCGGCCCTGGGTACGCGAACGCAGATCCGTGGCATAGCCGAACATGGAGGCCAGAGGCACCTGGGCGCGCACGCTCTGCGCGCCTCCGGCGCGGGCTTCCATGCTCTGCACACGGCCGCGGCGGCCGTTGAGATCGCCCATGACGTCGCCCAGGTATTCCTCGGGCGTGACCACTTCCACGTCCATGATGGGCTCGAGCAGCACGGGACCGGCCTTGTGCATGGCGTCCTTGATGGCATGGAACCGGCCACGTAGAAAGCCTGCTCCGAGGAGTCCACTTCGTGGTAGGAGCCGAACACCAAGTTGACTTTGAGGTCCACGCAGGGGAAGCCCGCCAACACGCCGGACTTCATGGCGTCCTGAATGCCCTTGTCGATGGCCGGGATGTATTCCTTGGGAATCACGCCGCCGGTGATGGAGTTGACGAACTCGTAGCCCTTGCCCGGATTCGGCTCCACCTCAATGACGCAGTGGCCGTACTGGCCCCGGCCGCCGGACTGCTTGGCGTGCTTCATGTCCGACTTGGAGGGCTTGGAGATGGTTTCGCGGTAGGCCACCTGAGGCTTGCCCACATTGGCGTTGACGTTGAACTCGCGGGTCAGGCGGTCCACGATGATTTCCAGATGCAGTTCGCCCATGCCCGCGATAAGGGTCTGGTTGGTCTCCTCGTCGCCCTTGACCCGGAAGGAGGGATCTTCCTTGGCCAGCTTGTTCAGCGCGGCGGAAAGAGCATCGCGGTCAGCCTTGGTCTTGGGCTCGATGGCCACTTCAATGACCGGCTCGGGGATGTTCAGGGACTCCAGGATCACTTCGCGCTTTTCGTCGCAGAGCGTGTCGCCGGTGGAGGCGTTCTTCAGGCCTACCAGGGCCACGATGTCACCCGCGCCGGCCCACTTGATGTCCTCGCGCTTGTTGGCGTGCATCTTGAGAATGCGGCCGATGCGCTCTTTCTTGCCGGTGTTGGCGTTATACACGCTGGTGCCCGATTCCAGGAAGCCGGAATAGATGCGGAAGAAGGACAGATGACCGATAAAGGGATCGGAAAAGAGCTTGAAGACCAGACCGGCCAGAGGCTGCTTGTCGTCGCAGGGGCATTCGATGATCTCGTCTTCCTTGCCGGGCACGTGACCGATCATGGGCGGGATGTCCACGGGCGAGGGCAGATAGTCCACCGTGGCGTCCAGCAGGGGCTGCACGCCCATGTTGCGGAAGGCCGAACCGCAGAGCACCGGCACAATGTTCCGGGCGATGGTGGCCTTGCGGATGCAGGAGATGATTTCCTCTTCCGTGAGGGTTTCGCCGCCCAGGTACTTCTCAAGCAGGACTTCGTCTTCCTCGGCCACGGCTTCCAGCAATTCGTGGTGCTTTTCGTCATACAGATCCTGCATGTCGGCGGGCACGTCCTCTTCCACGAATTCGGCACCCTTGGTGGTCTTGTCGAAGCGGATGGCCTTGCCCCGCACCAGGTCCACCACGCCTTCAAACTTGTCTTCCGCGCCGATGGGCAGCTGCAAAGGCACGGCCTTGGCGCCCAGACGGTCATGGATCATGCCCACGCAGCGGAAAAAGTTGGCGCCGATGCGGTCCATCTTGTTCACAAAGCAGATGCGCGGCACGTGATAGCGGTCAGCCTGACGCCAGACGGTTTCGGACTGCGGCTCCACGCCGGCCACGGCGTCGAACACGCAGACGGCGCCGTCCAGCACGCGCAGGGAGCGCTCCACCTCAATGGTGAAGTCCACGTGGCCGGGGGTGTCGATGATGTTGATGCGGCAGTCTTTCCAGAAGCAGGTGGTGGCGGCGGAGGTGATGGTGATGCCGCGCTCCTGCTCCTGCTCCATCCAGTCCATGGTGGATTCGCCGTCATGGGTTTCGCCGATCTTGTGGGAAACGCCGGTGTAAAAAAGGATACGCTCGGTGGTGGTGGTCTTGCCGGCGTCAATATGGGCCATGATGCCGATATTGCGCTGTTTGTCTACGGGAACAGTGCGGGACACGGTATTTCCTCCATACTGCGGAAGGTGTGGTACCAAACCGACGCCGCTTCCTCACGGACGCGGCGTCGGCGGCATGCGATTCAAATCGGAACGGCCTTACCAGCGGTAGTGGGAGAAGGCCTTGTTGGCGTCGGCCATGCGGTGGGTGTCTTCGCGCTTCTTCACCGCGCCGCCCCGGCCGTTGTAGGCATCCAGCAGTTCGGCGGAAAGTTTGGCGGTCATCCCTTTTTCGCCGCGCGAGCGGGAATAGTTGATCAGCCAGCGGATGGACAGGGAGACCTGGCGCTCGGGACGCACTTCCATGGGCACCTGGTAGGTGGCGCCGCCCACGCGGCGGGCCTTGACTTCCATATGCGGCTTGACGTTGTCCAGGGCCTTTTCAAAGGCGCGCATGGGGTCTTCGCCGGTTTTTTCAGCCAGGGTTTCCAGGGAGCTGTAAAAAATCTTTTCGGCCGCGCCTTTTTTACCGTCGTACATCAGCCGGTTCACGAATTTGGTGACCAGACGGCTGGAGTACAGCGGATCGGGCAGCACTTCCCTCTTGGGAACGGGACCTTTACGGGGCATGGGGTTTCTCCTTCATGCTTGTATTGCGGCGTCACCAACCCCGCGACGCGCCGGCGCCCAGAGCAAAGCGGGCGGCCGTGGCGCGGCGCATGGCGCACGCCGGGCGGATTGGCAAAAGGTTTTGAAATGCCGGAAGCCTACTTGGGACGCTTGGCGCCGTATTTGGAACGGCTCTTGCGACGGTCGGCCACGCCGGAAGTATCCAGGGTGCCGCGCACGATGTGGTAACGGACGCCGGGAAGGTCTTTCACACGGCCGCCGCGGATGATCACCACGGAGTGCTCCTGCAGGTTGTGGCCTTCGCCGGGGATGTAAGCCGTCACTTCGATGCCGTTGGTCAGACGCACGCGGGCGACCTTACGCAGGGCCGAGTTCGGCTTTTTCGGGGTGGTGGTGTAAACGCGGGTGCATACGCCGCGACGCTGCGGGCAGGCCTGCAACGCCGGGGTCTTCTTGCGTTTCACCACGGCTTTCCGCTCAATGCGGATGAGCTGATTGATCGTGGGCATGTATTCCTCCATAAGGAACAGTTAGACAGGGAAAACTCCAAGGGGTTGGACATAGCCCAGGCAAGGCGGGGCTGTCAAGGGGTGAAGCGCTTTCGCGCAGGGCAGACGCATGAACAGGACGCGCATTTTTTGTGTCCAAAGCAAAAAAATGCTCTTTCACCGGCCTTCCGTAACGCTGCGGGAATAAGGCTGAAAGACCCGCTTGTCCAGCCGGACGGCTATCCGGCGGCCAAGGCAGCTCGAAAAAAGACGCGCGCTCTTACTCCTTGCCGCGCATTTCCATGACCAGCGCGTGCAGGGTCCGGGTCTGCCCGGCCAGGTCCGCCACGGAGCGCGCCGCGTTGTTCATGGCCTGGGCGGTCTGCCCGGCCACCGTATCCACCTCGTTGATGGCGTCGGCCATCTCCCGGCTGGAAACGGCCTGCTCCTCGCTGGCCGTGGCAATGGCCCGCACCTGGGTGGCGGCGCCGTCCACAATGGAAACGATTTCGCGCAGGGCCTCGCCGGACCTGCCGGTCAGTTCCGTGGCCTGTTCGATGGTCTGCACGGCTTCATCCACCTGGCGCATATTTTTGTCCGCGCTCTGCTGGATGGCCCGCACGGCGTTATCCACATCCGTGGTTGAGGCCATGGTTTTTTCGGCCAGCTTGCGCACCTCGTCGGCCACCACCGCGAAGCCGCGCCCGGATTCACCGGCCCGCGCGGCTTCAATGGCCGCGTTCAGCGCCAATAGATTGGTCTGGTCCGCGATATCCGAGATCACGCTCATGATCCGGTTGACCGCCTGGGCATGCTGGCCCAGGGTCTGCATATCCTCTTTCAGCCTGCGGGACTGCTCCTGCACGCTACGGATGCTCCGGGTCACTTCCAGCACCACATCCGCGCCCTCCTCCGCCTTCTGGCGGGCGCCGGCGGAAAGTTCCGCCGCCGAGGTCGCGTTGCGGCTCACCTCGATCACCACGGCACTCATCTGTTCCATGGCCGAGGCGGTTTCGGAAATTTTGCGGGCCTGAACCTCCGCGCCCTTCTTGGACTGGAGAATACCGGCGGAAAGCTCGCCCGAAGCCCGGTTGGCATTGCTCACCACGTCCTCGATGCGCTGGCAGGCCCCCAGAATCAGGTCATTCTTGGCCGCCGTCTCCTGCGCGGCCACCTCGGCCGAACTCAAGGCCTCCTCGGCCTCCCGGCTTTTAGCCAGGGCCATATCGGTCTGTTCGCGGGCCTCCTCGATCTTGCGTTTGAGCGTGCCGACCATCACCCCCAAGGCCGCGTTCAACTGGCCCACCTCGTCGTTCTGGACGATGCGGGGCTCGCGCAGGTTGCCGCCCGCCACTTCCCTGGCGTAGAGCACCAGAAGGCGCAACGGCCCGGCGATGCTGCGGGTGAGAAAGACGGCCAGCAGCACACAGACCAGCAGAATGCCGCCGCTCATGGCCAGGGCCACATTCCGGCTCTGGACAAGGGTCCTGGCCAGGGCCGTGTTGGAGCGCATGAGATCTTCGTCCACCAGTTTGATGGCCTTGGTCAGGCCTTCGCGGATCAGCAGCAGATTGGTGGCGATCCCTTCCCGGTAGAGCTTCTGCATGCCCTGCACGTCGCCTTTTTCATGGGCGGCCACAATGCCGGGCACAGCCGCATGCAGGGCCAGATGCGGCTGTTCCAGGGCGTCCAGAATGGGAGCCACGGCGGGCAGACGCTGTTCCAGTTCCTCGCGGCCTTCGCCGTAAAACCATTTGCCGAACGTGCACTGATGTCCGTCGGTAACCACATTGAGCCTGGTCACCGTATCGTCCAGAAGGTAGGCCGCCACATTGGCCGCCCAGATGAAATGGGCGTTTTCCGCCTTGAGCAGAGTCAGTTCGGACTCGCTGCTGCGGTCCAGGTCGTCGGAAACCCCGGAGATGTCGCCGATAACTTTGAAATTATAAACCGTGTACAGGCCGAACAACAGAAAAATCACTCCGAAGGCAAGGCTCAATTTGTACACAAGCCGGATATCTCGCCAACGCATACTCGTATCTCCCGCGAAAAAGTCGCACGGTTGGCCGCGCGGTGCGCGGCCGATATATGATCCTGTTGATCAGCTTTACGGCAGACTTTGTCCGGGGATTAGCCCTGTCCGGCATATTTTTTGGCTTAAAACGAAAACGGCAGGCCGATCAGAATCTTGAAATCGTGTTCCGACTGAAAACCGTTCTTGTACACGGACCAGCTGGGCGCGTCCGTGCCGTTGCGATATTCCGTGTAATGCAGCTTGACGAAAGCGCCTTCCAGGGGGCCGTCGGGCTTGACGTAGCCGAGATCGCCGTTCACGGCCCATTCGCGCAGGCGCTCGGACGTTCCCCAGCCCCGCCCGTCCCAGCCCATGGCCCCGCTCACGCCCACGTAAAAGCCCTTTACGGGAAGGATGTCGTCCAGGCGGCGCTCCACGCCCGCGAATACCGCCTTTTCGTCGTCCGCGTTCCAGTCCGAGCGGGAATCCCACCAGACCTCATAGGCGCCCTTGGCTCCGCCGTTGCGGTCCGCCAGGCGGTAGGCGAACTGTCCCTGGCTCCAGGGCCCGGACATGGGCGCGGCGGTATAGGTGCCTTCCAGGCGGAAGGTCCACATATCCAGCTCGTACAAGCCGAAGAGATAGTGCTGAAAGGCCAGGCCGTCAAAGTTGTTATTGACCCCGCCGCCGTCGTCGCTGTCGGCCATGGCGTAGAGATGGTAGCCGAACTTCAGCCGTCCCGGCCCCGCGGGCAGTTCCCAGCTGCTCTTGAAATGGGCGTTGTGCAGATGGCCCGGCGATTGGCCGTAGGCCGCCTCCAGGGTAATGCCGTTGTCAAAGGCATAGCGCGCGCCCAGGCTCCAGACGCCGGGCACATGGCTCTCGCCGTCGTTCTTCATCAGTTTGTATTCGTCCAGAAACCAGGGAGCCTTATAGGTGTCGGCCACCATACCGGCCACGGAAAAGCCGCCGAAATCCAGGCCCGCGTTCACTCCCCGCCAGGAGCCGGGCATGATGGACCAGTTCACGCCCAGCACGCCGGGCCCTTCGGGCTGTAACCAGCCCGCGTGCAGCCAGGCCGGACCGGCCTTGGCCTTGAGCGCGGCCTTGTAGATGGAAACGCCGCTCAGCGTGAAGTGCCTGCTCCAGTCCGGGTGCCAGGGGTCCTGCCAGGGTACGTAGCCCATTTCATGGTCCGGCGCGCCGTAGTTGAACAGATCATGGGAGGTGAAGGCGCCGAAATCGAAACCCAGATGATCCCAGGCATAGCCGGAAACCAGATCCAGATTGGCCTGAAGGGAGCCGTGGCGCAGGTTGGTGCGGTAGGTTTTGCGGTCCACGTCGTAGCGCTGGCGGTCCCGGCCGAAGAAGTACAGGCCGCCGCTGAGATGGGCGTCGTTTACCAGGGGGCTGAGCGGACTGTCCTCGGGCAGGAGCGTCCGGGCCGGGCTGCCCTTGTCGGGACTGTCCGCGACATCCGCCGCATCCGCGTGCACGGGCCACAGCGCCCAGAGCAATGCCCAGAACAACGCCGGAAGACAAAGCAGCCGCAGGGTGCGGAAACCGCCCCGAACCCGGCGGTGCTGCCGTTCCGCCACGGGCTAGCGCTCCCCGACGGCGGGCCCCGGCCGCGTTGCGCCGGATGGGGCGGCGCGGTCTTCGCCTTCGGCCCTGTTTTGCTGAAGATACGCCAGGCATTGCGCTTCCGGCAGGGCAGGGCTGTAGCGCCAGCCCTGGAAGATATCGCAGCCCTCCTCGCGCAGGATGGCGACCTGTTCGTCGTTTTCCACAAATTCGGCCACGCAGCGCATGCCCCGTGCCCGGCAGAGACGGGTGATGGAGGAGACGATATCGCGGCAGATGGGATTGGTGACCAGTTCCTTGGTGATTTCGCCGTCGATCTTCACATAATTCACCGGGAACTGTTTGAGATACTTCAGCGAACTGTGCCCCATGCCGAAGTCGTCAATGGCGATGGGAAAGCCCAGATCATGGAGGCGCGCCACCACCCGGCTTTCCGGCGAGCCGGAATCCAGCGCGCTGGATTCGGTCACTTCCACGCTCATCAGCGCGGGCGGGACGCGGTAGCGGCGGGTTATCTCCATAAACCGCTCCGGCAGCGAGTCCTGCAGTTGCAGGGCGGAAACATTGACCGCCACGGTCAGATCAGCCAGGCCCGCGTCCAGCCAGCGGCGGCGCGTGCGGCAGGCGGTTTCGAAAATCCAGATCCCGAGGGGCCGGATCAGCCCGGATTCTTCGGCCAGAGCCACGGTCACTGGCGCGGGAATGGACCCATAGGCCGGATGCCGCCAGCGCAACAGAGATTCCACGCCCACCGCTCTGCCGCTGCGGGCGCAGATTTGCGGCTGGTATTCCAGAAAAAGTCCCTGGGCGTTGCGGCTCTCCCCTTCCAGATCAACGATCAGGCTGCGGGCCAGGGTGCCCGCATCGTCCTGCTGACGGCTGTAAGGGCCGCCGTCCCCGCCGCAGATCCGCCCGGCCAGAGTGCTGAACGCCGCGTTGGTGCGGCGGATGTTGACCTTGTTGGTCAGCACCACAAAAGGCGCGTAAATGCAGATGCCCAGGCAGAGATTCACCAGTTGCAGCAGAGAGCCGTTCAGGGAGCCGGTCGCCAGATAGCCGTTGAGCAATACGGGCGTGGTCCATTCCGTGGCCACGCTCGCGCCCGGCACCAGGCCCCAGCCCGCCGCCAGATAGCTGACGCCCGCCAGAATCAGTGGCGTGCACACAAAGGGGATCAGCATCAGCGGATTGAGCACCACAGGCAGACCGAAGAGCAGAATTTCATTGATGTTGAACACGCCGGGCAGCAGGGACAAAAACCCCAGGCCCCGGCTGGTGCGGGTTTTGCCGAACAGAATCAGCGCGCCCGCCAGGCAGATGCCCGCGCCCGAACCGCCCATGAACACGAACACATCCATGAAGTTCTTGGTCATGATGTGCGGCAGGGGCAGGCCCACGGCGGCGGCGGTTTCATTGGCAAGCATGGCCGCGCCGTAAATGTCGTGGGTAATGGGATCCAGCACATTGGCTCCGTGGATTCCCAGAAACCAGAGCACATGCAGGGACAGGATGTAGAGCAGGCCCCGCTCCAGGCCGTCGTGCAAGGCGTCGAAAGGCAGGCGGATGTAATGATAAGCCAGTTCGTGCATGGATGAACCCGCGCCGTGCAGCAAGGTGCCGACGGCGGCAAAGACCAGCAGGGTCAGGATGCCGGGCAAAAAGGAACTGAAGGTGCGGGGCAGGGCAATGTCCGGCGCGCCGCCGCGCAAGTGCAGATGGAGCTGCTTGAAGGAAAAAAAGAACAGAAAGAGCCGCGTGGAAGCCAGACCCACCAGCAGGGCCACGAACAGGCCGGAAACGCCGAACCAGCGCAGATTGTCCGGCGAGGCCGACTGCGGGAAAAGACAGAACAGGGCCGCCAGATTGACCAGCCCGGCAATGACCGGATTAGCCCGGAAAATCCGGCTGGCGCTGTTGAACTGGTCCACCAGATGCTGGCCGATGGAAAAGACCAGGCTCAGGGACATGATCGCAAAGGTGCCGCTGTAGAGCGTCTCGCCGAACAGGGTCCAACGCGGGCCGAAAACGTGGGCCATAAAGTCCCTGTAGGCGGTAAGAGGAAAGCTGTTCAGCAAAATCGCCAGAGAGCCCAGAAACATGAAGGGCAGCATGACGATAAGCGCGGAACGGATGGCGGCCAGAGTGGGGATGCCCGCAACCTGGTCGGCCAAGCGCAGAGCCCGGCTGACCAGGCGGTTACGGAGGGTGGAGGTGGCATCCTTTAGTTTCGCGTTCACAAAAACCCTTGACTGCGGCGGCCATCCCGCGCTGGACGCGGCGACGCTCCGGTAAAAGCCCCGGCGGGGCCGGCTTCGGTTGGCGGGGCCATATACGCAATCCCCGCGAAAACGACGCAACGGGACGCCCCACATCGGAACATCCCGTTGCTGTGCCGAAAGACCTTATTGTAGCATAGTGCTAAAGCCCGCTTTGTCAATGCGCGGGACGCCCGGCCCAAAATGGCGCGTGGAGCGGAAAAAACGGCGTACGGAGAATGGCTGCCGTGACCCCCGTTTCCCGCAGGACCGATGCCCGGCAAGGAGTTCAAAAACGGATGAAAGCTGAGCCCGGTGTCGCGTCAAGCGGCGCATGCCGCGAACCCGTAAGGATTCGTGCGCCGCTGCGGGCGGCGTTTTAATGAGGGCTGAGCCTAGAGGCAGGGCGTCAAAAACGAGGCCCGCTCCTCGCGCACGATACCCAGAATTTCCTCCATCCGGGCCAGGCTCGGACGGCCGTGGTTGCTCGCCAGCAGGCGCAGCAGGCTGTCCACGGTCTCCAGACGGGTCGCGGCGAAGCGCGCGTCTCCGAGCAGGCCGCGCCGCGCCAGCATCTCCACCAGTTTGCCCTGACTGGCGCTCAGCGCCGCACGCACCTTGTGGAGCGGTTCCAGGGTGTCGCTTTCAGCGGCGGCCAGCACCATAACGGACGTGGTATACAGACGCTCCAAAAAGAGGCCGTAGAGATGCGCGCCCAGCAGGCGCAGATTGGCCTCGTTTTGCGAGGCGGCCGCCAGCATGGCCCGCACCTGGGCCTCGCTGCGCCGGACAATGATCTCCCGCCCGGCCGGGCCGGTGGGGTCTTTCGCCAAGACGTTCTTTTCTTTGGCGGTCAGGCCGGGCAAATGGGTCTTGGGGCTCAGTTTGCGCAAAAGGCGGTTTTCGCGCGCCGCGTCCTCGGCCTTGCCGAAAAACAGGGCGTAGGCCTGATCCGATGCCGCCATGCCGCTGAGCACCGCCGCCTGGTCACGGTCGCCGGGCTGAGGGCAGATGTCCCCGGGCAGGGTCAGGCCCTCCTGATAGGCAAAGCCCGCGGCCTTGAGCAGGCCGATGTCGTCCAGACTCCGGCGCAGAGCCCGGATGTCCAGCAGAGGGCGCATTTTCTTGACCACGGCGGCGGGAGAGAGACGGCCGCCGGATTCGACGGACGGCGGAGCCATGCCGTCTTCCAGGCCGGAAGCGGGGTCAGCCGAATCGGGCGCGAGCGCGCCCTCCTTGTCCCAGTCCGGAGCGGGATGCGCGGTTTCCTGTGCGCTCCGGCCCGGCACGGCGGCCGCGGGCTCGGACAGCATGAAAGCCAGGGAGAGAATCAGGACCAGGGAAACAATCGGGATACAACGTGCGAAACGCGGCATGCGGCCTCCGGACGCGCGCCGGAAGCGTGCGGCGCGCCCGCGGAAAAAAGGTAAGCGGCCCGGTCCGCGAGGGCCGGGCCGCAGGGAACGTTGATAAAGTCAACGCGACCAAAAATCAGGAGCAGGTCACGGCTTTGCCGTGCCGTCAGCTGCCCGAAGGATGCCCGGCAGCCCCGGGCATTTCCCTTAGCCGCAACGTGGGTTAGGGAAACAGGCAGCGGCAGCGCGGCGACTGATTTTTGTGTCATCAGTCTGAGTCCGGTTCGCGAGGGCCGGGCCGCCGGGATTATTCTTCGGCCAGGGCCTCGGCGAAACGGGCCCGCAAAGCCTGCAATTTTGCCTTGGCGTCCAGCAACTGCCCGGCGCGCTCCCGTTCGCGCGCCACCACTTCGGCCGGAGCGCGGCTCACAAAGCTCTCGTTGCTCAACTTCATGTTCACGGCTGTCACGTCTTTTTCCAGCTTGGCCAGTTCCTTGTCCAGGCGGGCCAGCTCACCGGCCAGGTCCACGGCCCCGCGCAGGGGCACGATGACCTGGCAGCCCTGGACCACGGCCGAGGCCGAAGCCTTGGGCGCATGCACTTCCGCGCCCTGTTCCAGGGATTCCAGACGGGCCAGGGTCGTCATCAGGCCCCGGTTTTCCTCCAGTAAAGCGCCCTGTTCCTCGTCCACGGGATGGAGCAGCAGGCTTACCTTGTGGCCGGGACTGATACCCAGTTCAGCCTTGATGGTGCGCACGGCCACGATCACGCCCTGGATCAGCTCCATGCGGCAGGCTTCTCTCTCACGCACGCAGCCGGGGCGCAGCGGCGGATAGGGCTCCAGGGCCAGATCCGTGGGCTGTTCCCCGGCGGACACGGGCAGGGCGCGCCAGATCTCGGCCGTGACAAAGGGCATGATGGGGTGCAGCAGCACCAGCAGTTCGCGCAGCACCAGCCAGAGCACATACCGGGCCGCGGCCTTGCGCGCGGGGTCGTCAGACTGCATGTCGGGCCCCATATCCGGTTTGATCAGCTCCAGATACCAGTCGCAGAACTCGTTCCAGAGGAATTTGTAGCCGAGCTGGGCCGCGTCATTGAAACGGTAGTCCGCAAGGGCCTGATCCATGTCCAGCTTGAGCATTTCCAGACGGTGCAAAATCCACTGATGGTGCAGGCCCCGCACATTTTCCAGACTCACGGGCGCGGGCGCTTCCTCCGGCAGATTCATCAGGGCGAAGCGCGCGGCGTTCCAGAGCTTGTTCACAAAGTGGCGATAGCCTTCGATGCGCTCTTCGGACAGGCGGATGTCGCGGCCCATGGCCGCGAAGGCCGTCAGCGTGAAACGCAGGGAATCGCAGCCGTATTTCTCGATCATGACCAGCGGGTCGATGACGTTGCCCGTGGATTTGGACATCTTGCGGCCCGTGGCGTCGCGCACCAGGGCGTGCAGATAGACGTCGTGGAAAGGCGGCCGCTTCATGAAGTGCAGGCCCATCATCATCATCCGGGCCACCCAGAAGAAGATGATGTCAAAGCCCGTGACCAGCACCGAGGTGGGGTACCAGCGCGCCAGCTCCCTGGTCTGTTCCGGCCAGCCCATGGTGGAGAAGGGCCAGAGCGCCGAGGAGAACCAGGTGTCCAGCACGTCCTCGTCCTGCTCCAGATGATCCGAACCGCACACGGGGCAGACGTCCGGGGCCTCCTCGGCCACGATCAGCTTGCCGCAGGCTTTGCAGGTCCAGGCCGGAATGCGGTGTCCCCACCAGATCTGACGGCTGATGCACCAGTCGCGGATATTGTCCAGCCAGTGATAATAGGTCTTGAGCCAGGATTCCGGGAAAATTCTGGTCAGTTCCGGCACGGCGGCGCGCGCGGCCGGGGCCATTTTGGTGGTGGCCACGAACCACTGGGTGGAGACGTGCGGCTCTACCACCGTATGGCAGCGGTAGCAGTGGCCCACGGCATGCTCCAGTTCCGCCACGTCCACAAGATCCCCGGCGGCTTCGATGTCGGCCACGATCCTGTCCCGGCACTCCTGCTTGGTCAGGCCCGCATAGGGCCCGGCCTCGGCTTTCATGACGCCGTTTTCGTCAATGACCTGCACGAATTCCAGATTGTGCTTTTTGCCCAGCATCCAGTCGTTGTGGTCGTGGCAGGGCGTCACCTTCAGCGCGCCGGTGCCGAACTCGCGGTCCACATAGCTGTCCGCGATGATCGGCACTTCGCGTCCCAGCACGGGCACACGCGCGGTCTTGCCCACCAGACGGGCGTAGCGTTCGTCCTCGGGATGCACGCAGATGGCCGTATCGCCGGGGATGGTTTCGGGCCGGGTGGTGGCGATGACGATGGAGCCCGAACCGTCCGTGAGGTGGTAACGCACGCTCCAGAGCCTGCCCCTGCTCTGCTCGTGTTCCACTTCATCGTCGGCCAGGGCCGTGTGGCAGCGCGAGCACCAGTTGATAATATAGTCGCCTTTGTAGATCAGGCCTTCATCATAGAGTTGCACAAAGACCTTGCGCACCGCCGCCGAAAGCCCTTCGTCCATGGTGAAGCGCAGGCGCGTCCAGTCCACGGAGCAGCCCAGAGCCCCGATCTGATCCAGGATGCGGTGACCGTAGTCCGCCCGCCACTCCCAGACTTTTTCCACAAAGGCTTCGCGGCCCAGATCCCGGCGGGTCTTGCCCTCTTTGGCCAGGGCCCGCTCCACCACGTTCTGGGTGGCGATGCCCGCGTGGTCCGTGCCCGGCACCCAGAGCACATTCTTGCCCTTCTGGCGGGCGTGGCGGCAGAGCACGTCGATGAGCGTCAGGTTCAAGGCGTGGCCGATATGCAGGGCTCCGGTGACGTTGGGCGGCGGAATGACGATGGAATAGGGCTCGCCGGGCGCGTCCGGGTCGGGCGTGAAGGTTTTTTCCTCTTCCCAGTGCTTGCGCCACCGGG
This sequence comes from Desulfovibrio sp., assembly GCF_018379785.1. Lineage (GTDB taxonomy): Bacteria > Desulfobacterota > Desulfovibrionia > Desulfovibrionales > Desulfovibrionaceae > Desulfovibrio. Next base: position 16,268 of record NZ_JAGZUV010000001.1, on the reverse strand, counting down.
CTTCCACGTCATGGGGCTCATAGCCCTTGGGGAGGGTATCGGCCATCTTGCTTTCTCCGTAAAAGGCGGCGATACTGCGCGCCTATGCAGCCCGCGCAGCCGATTTACATGTTATGGGACGCATCCCACATCTGGGGCCTCATGGCCTGGCGCGCGTTGCGCGCCCTGGGGCTGTCCTGCCGCCTGGTTAAGGGCCAAGAAATAGCCGAAGGCGCGCTTTTAGGCAAGCCGGGCTCTTGCCGGGCAAACGAAACCGCCGCCCCGCCCCCGTTGCTGGTGGTGCCGGGCGGCAACGCCAAGCTCAAGTCCCTGGCCCTTGGTGAAGCCGGACGCACGGCCGTGCGCGCCTATCTGGAGCAGGGCGGCGGCTATCTGGGCTTCTGCGGCGGCGCGGGCCTGGCCCTCAGCCACCGCGACCCGCGCGACGGCCTGCAACTCTGCCCCTGGTCGCGCGCGGCCTATCCCCAGCGCCTGCATCATCTGATTTCCGGCCATGTACGGGTGCGGGCCTGCGCCGGGGAAGAACTTTCGCCGCCGGGAACCGCCGGAAGCATGGACGGCGCGGCCCTTTCCCTGCCGGTCTGGTGGCCGGGGCGTTTCGCGCCGGAAAGGACGGAAGGAGTGCGGGTACTGGCGGCCTATGACGCGCCGGACGCGGATTTCTGGCTGGCGGATCTGCCCTTGCAGCGCATTCCGGCGCACGTCTTCGAGGCCTGGCAGGCCCTGTACGGCATCAATCTTTCGGCGGACTTCCTCACGGATCAGCCCCTGGTGGTCAGCGGCGCATACGGCCAAGGCCGCTACGTGCTGAGCTACTCGCATCTTGAAACTCCGCAGAGTCCGGACGCCAACGCCTGGCTGACCCATCTCCTGCGCCGCCTGGCGGCTCTGGAGCCCCGGCGGGATATGGTGCCGGGCTGGGAGCTGGGCGAACCCGTACCGGCCTGGCCGGACTACACGACGGCGATGCCATTGCTGGACGCCCTGCGCCGGACCCGCGCCCTGCTGGACCTGGCGGTTGAGCATCACCTCTTTTTCCGGCGCGCGCCCTGGCTCTGGGGCTGGCGCACGGGCCTGCCCGGCGCGGCCTGCAACAACCTGCACGCGGCCCTCTGCACGGCCGTGAATCTTGCGCCCTCTAGGGAGGCTCTGGAATACTGGCACGACGTTTGCGTCCGTTTCGCGGAGCTGAGCGCCCTGTTCGCCGCCGGGGCCGAAGGCTATCTGCTGGCCTGCCGCCTGGCCGAAACCCTCTCTCCCACCCTGCCCGACGCCGTGGACCAACGCGGCCTCGACAATCAGCGCGAAGCCCTGTTCGGGCACCCCATGCACGGCGGCGGCCTCATTGAGGAACTGCTGACCATCACGGAAGAGCTGATCTATCTCTCGCAGGAGGCGCGCCTCTGATCCCGCCGCGCCGTTCGATACGTCCTTAGGGTCAGCCTCATTGACATGCCGTCCGCGAAAAGCTGAATTTTTTCGGGCGGCAAGGCGCGAAACGGAAATCGGGCGACGCTGTTGTGTACTCCGCGAGGTCAATTTTCGCTGTGCAACGCCGCCGCACGAAAAAGGCGGCTTTGCGGCAGGCGGTTCAATGAGGGCTGCCCCTAAATCATGCCCAGACGCATGAACAGCCAGACAAAGCCGGTCAGCGTGAACATGCTCAGGGCATTGGACAGCACCGCCGTGAGCGCGGACTCCTCGGGCACGGCGCCGTAGACCTCGGCCAGGACAGTAACGATCAGGGCCGTGGCCGTGCCGCTCATGATCACGCCGATAGCCAGCCAGGCTCCGGAAATGCCCAGCAGCCACATGATGGCCCAGCAGAGCAGCGGATGCAGCAGCAGCTTGCAGGAAATCAGCCAGACCTGACGCAGCACGGCATGCCCTTCGGCCCGGTGCATGGCCAGGGCCAGTTTCTGCCGCAAGTCCAGCCCCAGGGCCAGCAGCATGCAGGGGGCCGCCGTATAACCCACCAGGCTGACGGTGCGGTCCAGCGGGGCCCAGAGCCCCAGACCGGACAAGGACAGGGCCGCCCCGGCCAGGGTGGCGAGCAGAATGGGATTGCCCAGGATGAAGACCCGCAGCAGCGCCACGGCTCCGGAGCGGGAGCCGCCGCCCCAGGCCGCCGCCCCGGCCAGCATATCCAGCCGGGCCTGGCCCATGATCATCACAATGTTGGTGGTCAGGGTGGCCAGACCCGCGATGAGCAGGGCCTCCTGATTGCCGGGCAGCAGATTGGTCACAATGGGCAGCCCCACAAAGGCGGTATTGCAGGCGCTGCAGCTCAGGGCGGAAATTACGGCCGGGCCCGCGCCCCGGCGGCAGAAGAGGCGGTCGCCCCAGTAGCCCAGAGCATAGACGATCAGCTGCGAGCCGATGACCCCGGCCCAGAAGCCGCCGTGGGCCAGGTCGCCGGGATGCGCGCCGGCCAGAATGTGCAGAATCAGCAGCGGCAGGGCAAGCTTGAGCACATAGACCCCCAGGACCGGGCCCGCGCTTTCGGGCAGCACGTCCCGAGCGCGCAGCAGCACGCCCATGCCGATGATCAGAAAAATGGGAACAACCGCGAACAGGGCTTCCAGCATACAGTCCTCCGTCGCGCCGCTTGCGCGTCGCGCAACCCGGCTGCCGCACTCCGTGGGGCAGCCGGACAACGGCGGGAATCATGGCTCCAAGCGGACGCCTTGTCCAGCAGAATCTTGTTTGATCAAACAAACAATACTTGCCGATACCCATGAAGCGTCTATACTCAAAATCTCCAGCCAGGCGGCAGGAGTGACCGCGTAACAGACATATCCAGAACCAGGGCAAAGCCGGCTTTGGGCTTCGCAGCTGTGGGGGATCGGCATGCTCAATGAAATGGTGAAAAATTACGGCAAGCTGGGCAAAGGCTTCAGCGCGCGCGACAATATCATCATCAAAGGCACCAAGGCCCTGCATCTGCTCGCGGCCACGGCCTGGGCAGGCGGCGCGCTTTCCATGCAGGCGCTCAGCTTTTTGCGGCTCTCCACCGACAATGCGGCCTTTGCCGCACAGGTGGCCCGGTGCCTGCATTTCGTGGACACCTGGGTTGTCATGCCCGGGCTTGCGGGCTGTCTGCTGAGCGGCCTGTTCTACTCCACCTGCACGTCCATCGGCTTCTTCAAGTTCGCCTGGATCGGCTATAAATGGCTGATCAGCCTCTGCGCGGGCTTCTGGGGCACCATGTTCTGGGGGCCGTGGGGCGACGATCTCATCGCCGTGCTCGTTCCGCTGGGCCTGGACGGGCCGCTCCGCTTCGTGCGGGCCTGCATTTTGCCGGAAAGCATGTGGGAAGGCGCGCTGCAGCTGACGGTCATCCTGTCCATGTGCCTGATTTCCGTGTACCGGCCCCTGTCGTTCCACCTCGCGCCGCACAGACCGGCGAGCACCGCCGGGCATCATTGAAGCATGTAATATTTGAAATGCTCCGAGGCGGCCGGAGAGCCTGTCGAGAGCATCTTGCCTCCCGGAGCCGGCGGACATGGCCGTTCCTGCCGCCCGGACGCGCGTCGGATTGGCGCTTGCATCTTGACGGAAGAGAGAGAACTGACTATTTGGCTAAAAAGCCAAAAATATAGCATGGACAAACATAAAAGATACATTGCGGCGCAAGCCAGAATATTCAAGGCGCTCGGGCATCCGAGCCGCCTGCTCATGGTGGACGCCCTGCGGGACGGCGAAAAATGCGTCTGCGACCTGCAAACCCTGGTGGGGGACGATATGTCCACGGTCTCCAAGCATCTTTCCGTGCTCCGGGAAGCGGGCGTGGTGGCCTCCGATAAAAGAGGCACAAACATCTATTACCGCTTGGCGATCTGCTGCCTGGAAACGTTTCTGTCATGCACCGGCGAACTGGTGGAAAAACGCGTCCTGGCGCAAATGGATATGCTGAACAAAGGGTAATTTTTTTACTCACAATATTGGCAATTTTGCCAATAAAGAAAATTAAGGGGGATAGCAAAATGTCAAAATGCTGTGCGGGCGCACCAGAAGAAAAACAGATGTTCCCTCCCTCTGCCCAGTGCGCTTGTCAAAAGCCCACAGCACCGCAATCCCCTTCCAGCCCGTCGCAAGTGAACAGAGCATGCTGTTTCGGAATCGGCATTGCTGCCCTTGGGCTGTGGTGGGCGGTCTATTCCGTCATTATGCCTCTTTCGCAATGGCTGACCTATGATCTTTTTTCTATCGGCAAGGGAACGCCATTGGGTGATTCCGTCGAATTCTTTTTCTATGACACGGCAAAGATCCTCTTGCTGCTCGTTCTTATGGTCTATGTTATCGGCTGGCTGCGGGCCGCGATGCACGTTGAGCGGGTCCGGGACTATCTGACGGGGAAAGGCCGGGGCATCGGCTATGTCCTGGGGGCAGGATTCGGGGCTGTTACGCCGTTCTGCTCCTGTTCCAGCATCCCTCTTTTCCTGGGCTTCACCACGGCCCGGATTCCCCTGGGCATAACCATGTCCTTCCTGATCACCTCGCCGCTGATCAATGAAATCGCCGTGGTCCTGTTGTGGGGACTTCTGGGCTGGAAGTTCACGGTCATTTATGTGGTGGTGGGCATGGTTGCGGGCATTGCGGGCGGAATCATCATGGACGCGCTTCGTGCGGAACGCTGGCTGCAACCCTTTTTGTTGGATGCCATGAAGAATGCGTCTGCCCGGGCAGCCGCTGTGGAAGCGGGCGAAGCTCCGAAGATGGGCCTCATGGAACGCCATGTGTTCGCCTATGCCGAAACGAGCAATATTTTCAAAAAAGTATGGCTGTGGGTTGTCGTCGGCGTGGGCCTCGGCGCCGCGCTGCACGGTTTTGTGCCGCAGGGGTGGTTTACGGAAAACCTGGGCGCGGGCCAATGGTGGTCCGTCCCCGCGGCCGTGGCTATCGGCATTCCGCTGTACACCAATGTCACGGGCATCATTCCGATAATGGAAAGCCTGCTGCTCAAGGGCCTGCCCCTGGGCACAACGCTGGCCTTCTGCATGAGCGCCGTGGCGGCCAGCCTGCCGGAAGTGCTCATGCTCAAGCAGGTTATGCGCTGGAAGCTGCTGGCGGTCTTTCTGGGCCTGCTGCTGGTTATCTTCACGCTTGCGGGCTGGCTGTTCAATGCCCTTCAGACAACCGTTTTTTAAGGCAAGGAGAGCGCCGTGATCATCAAGGTCGTCGGCACCGGCTGCGCCCGGTGCGCGGAAGCGGAAAACGTCGTCACCACCGCCGTCCGGGAAACGGGCGGCACGGCCGCAGTGGAAAAGGTCACGGACCTCAAGGAAATGATGCTGCTCGGCATCATTTCCACGCCCGCCGTGGTCATCGACGGCAGGGTCATCTGCGCCGGGCGCGTACCTTCCGGGCGGGAAGTGCGGGAATGGATCGCGGGAGGAGCCGACGGCGGGCGCTGACCATCCGGCGCCGCGCCGTCAGGCAATAAAAAAGCGGGCGGAGGATCCCGAGCGTCCACAGCCCCGGATCCTTCGCCCGCTCCGGCGAAACCAGCCGCGTCCGTTAGATCTTTCTGACTTCCGTATACCAGGCCGCCGCCTCGGCCAGCAGCTCGTTGGTGCGCGCGGCCAGAGCCTGCGGGTCCTTGAGGTAGCCGTCCAGCAGCAGGCTGGTGTCAAAGAGGCCCTGGGTCATTTCCGCCAGAGTCCTGTCCCGGCCGTCGGCCTTGAACATGCGCAACATGTTGCGCAGCAGGGGATGATCCCGGTTGACCTCCAGAATCTTGACCGGCAGGGAGTCGTCCTTCTGCATGACCTTGAGCAGTTTTTCCATGGACGAGCTCATGCCGCCGTCGGCCGAGACCAGCACGGCCGGGCTGTCGGCCAGGCGGTGCGACACGCGCACGTCCTTGACCTTGTCGCTCAGAATTTCCTTCATCCGGGCCAGCAGTTTGTCAAAGGAGGCGTTGTCCTCCTCGGAAAGGGGCGCGGCGCTCTCTTTTTCCGGGGCTTCCTTGTCCGCGAAGGAGGTCAGGGCGTCGTCCGCCGCGCTTTCGGCGGATTTGAAGTCCCATTCCTTATACTTGCCCAGGCCTTCCATGACGAACTCGTCCACGGGCTCGAAAAGATAGAGCACTTCAATGCCCTTCTTGCGGAAGAGCTCCATGTGCGGGTTGAGACGCGCGGCCTCGCGGTTGGGCGCGGCCACGTACCAGAAGGTTTTCTGGCCCTCGGGCGCGCGGGCCATATATTCGTCCAGGCTGGTCAGGGCCTCGGCGTCGGCCAGAGCCGAGGAATTGAAGCGCAGCAGGGCGCTGACCCGCTCCCGGTTGGGGAAGTCGTGGTAGCCCAGCTTGAAGATCTTGCCGTGCAGCCGCCAGAAGCGGTTGTATTTCTCCACGTCGTCCCCGGCTATTTTTTCCAGATGGCTCAGGGTCTGCTTGACGATGACCTGGTTGATCTTGCGCAGCAGCACGTTTTCCTGCAGCGTTTCGCGCGAAATGTTCAGGGGCAGATCCTCGGTATCCACCACGCCCTTGAGGAAAGCCAGGTATTCGGGGATCAGCTCCTTGTTGCGGTGCTGGATGAGCACGCGCCGGGCGTAGAGGTCCAGACCCCAGAAATCGCGGTCCGCGCCGAAGAAATCCTGGCTGGAGTCCGGAATGTACAACAGGGCGTTGAACTGCACCGGCGCGTCCACGGCGATGTGCTGCACGTCCAGGGGATCCTTGGCGTCATAGGTCAGGGCCTTGTAAAAATTGTCGTACTGTTCCTTGGTCACGCCGGATTTGGGCTCGCGCCAGAGCGCGGGCTGGGTGTTGATGCGCTCGCCGTCCACAAACACCGGGAAGGGCACAAAGGCCGAATGCTTGCGGATGGCCGACTCCACCCGGAATTTTTCCAGAAATTCCACGGCGTCGTCCTTGAGGTGGGCCTTGACCACGGTGCCGCGCCTGGGCTCTTCGGCGTCGGAGGGCGCGACGCTGTACGAGCCCAGGCCGTCGCTGATCCAGACATACGCCTGGGCGCCCTCTTCAAAGGCCGGGCGCGAGGTCACTTCCACCTTGTCCGCCACCATGAAGACCGAGTAAAAACCCACGCCGAAACGGCCGATGATGTTGGCCGCGTCGGCCGCCGCAGCTTCGGCTTCAGCCGCGCCGTCGCCCTTGCCGTTGCTCATTTCCTTGCGGGTCCGGGACTCGGCGGCCAGACCGGCCAGAAATTCCTCGGAGCCGGATTTGGCGATGGTGCCCAGATTGTCGGCCAGTTCCTCGGCGGTCATGCCCAGACCGGTGTCGGCAATGGTCAGGGTTTTGGCATCCTTGTCGATGCTGATCCGGATTTCCAGGGGCAGCTCCGGTTCGCGCGGGCTTTCGCCCCGGTTGATGCGGAAGCGCAGCTTGTCCAGGGCGTCCGACGCGTTGGAGATAAGCTCGCGCAGAAAAATTTCCCGGTTGGTGTAGAGGGAGTTGGTGAGAATATGCAGAACTTTGCGCACTTCGGCGCGGAATTGACGGGTCTTTTTGCCGGCTTCGGCCATGACGAACCTCCTGAAGAAAATTACCCGTAACATAAGGCCGGTCCGGACCGCGTCAAGGGCAAACCGATATTGGTAACTCCTTGCCTTTTAACCGGGATCGGGCTATCAGCCTAAAAGAAGTCTTTAAGGAGGGCTTATGGACGTCGTGATGCTTTCACGGCTGCAATTCGCTGTGGCCGTTTTTTTCCATTTTATTTTCGTTCCCCTCACCTTGGGGCTTTCCGTGATTCTCGCCTGGATGGAAACACGCTATGTGCGCACCGGCGATGAAATCTGGAAACGCCATGCCAAATTCTGGGGCAAACTCTTTCTCATCAATTTCACTCTGGGCGTGGTGACCGGCATCACCCTGGAGTTCCAGTTCGGCACCAACTGGGCGCGCTACTCCGAGTACGTGGGCGACATTTTCGGTTCGCTGCTGGCTATTGAAGCCACGGTGGCCTTCTTTCTGGAATCCACCTTTCTGGCCGTCTGGCACTTCGGCTGGAACAAACTGGGCAAAAAGGCCCACTGCGCCTGTATCTGGCTGGTAGCCATCGCGGGCAACCTTTCCGCGCTCTGGATCATCCTGGCCAACGGCTTCATGCAGCATCCCGTGGGCTATGTGATCAACGAGGCCGCCGGGCGGGCCGAGCTTTCCAACTTCTGGGACGTGGTCTTCAACGGCTACGCCTGGGGCATGTTCGCCCATACCGTTCTGGCGTCCTGGGCGCTGGGCGGCTTCTTTGTGCTGGGCGTCTCGGCCTGGCATCTGCTGCGCAAGAGCGATACGGATTTCTTCCGCGCCTCCTTCAAAATGATAGCGCCCTATACGCTGATTCTGACGATCATCCTCTGCCTTTCCGGCGACCAGCAGGGCAAGGCCGTGGCCGAATACCAGCCCGCCAAGCTGGCGGCCATGGAATCCCACTGGGAAACCGCCCGGGACGTGCCGTTTTATCTGCTGGTCTGGCCTGACCCGGAAAACGAACGCAACAGCGTGCAGGCTCTGGGCATCCCCGGCCTGCTGAGCTGGATCGCCTACGAACATACGGACGCGGAAGTCAAAGGCCTCAAGGACTTTCCCAAGGAGGACCGGCCGCCGGTTACGCCGGTATTCTGGTCTTTCCGCCTGATGGTGGCTCTGGGCATGCTTTTCCTGCTGCTTTCCCTGGCCGCCACCTTGCAGCGCAAGCGGGAGATGCCCTGCCGGGGACTGCTCAAGGCCCTTGTCTGGAACATCCCTCTGCCCTACATCAGCATCATGCTGGGCTGGGCCGTGGCGGAAATCGGCCGCCAGCCCTGGATCGTCCATGGCCTGATGCGCACCACCGACGCAGTTTCCCCGGTACCGGCGGAGAATGTGGCCATTTCGCTGGGGGCCTTCATTGTGGTCTACTCGCTGCTGGGCGTCCTGGATATTTATCTGCTGCGCAAATACGCGATCAAGGGCCCCGACGCCCAGGAGGCATAATCATGTTGGAAACCATCTGGTTCGTGCTCTGGACCCTCCTCTGGGCAGTGTACTTCGTATTGGACGGTTTTGACCTGGGGCTGGGCACCCTGCTGCCCTTCCTCGGCAAAACCGAAGAGGAACGCCGGATCATGTACAACGCGGCCGGTCCCTTCTGGGACGGCAACGAAGTCTGGCTGATCTCGGCCGGCGGCGTGACCTTCGCCGCTTTTCCCAAGGCCTACGCGGTGATGTTCAGCGCGCTGTACGCGCCTCTGCTGATCCTGCTCTTCGCCCTGATCTTCCGCGCCGTGTCCTTTGAATTCCGCAACAAGGTGGAAAGCGCCGCCTGGCGTTCCCTCTGGGACGGCGTGCACTTTCTGGCGAACCTGATACCCAGCCTGCTGCTGGGGGTGGCCTTCGCCAACCTGTTCATGGGCATTCCGGTGGACGCCCAGGGCGTCTACCACGGCAGCCTGCTGGGCCTGCTGAACATCTACGGCCTGGCCGGCGGCGTGTTCTTCGTCTGCATGTTTGTGCTGCACGGGGCCATCTGGCTGGCCGTCAAGAGCGAGGGCGACCTGCAGACCCGCGCCCTGGCCGCGGCCACCTTCGTCTGGCCCATCATGCTGGCTCTGCTGGTGGTCTTCCTGGTTCTGACCGCCTTTTACACCAAACTGTACGACAACTACCTGGCCATGCCGGCCCTCTTCATCCTGCCCCTGCTGGCACTGGCGGGCCTGCTGGGCGCGCGCTGCATGCTCAAGCACGGCAAGCTGTGGCTGGCCTGGGGCTGCAGCGCCCTGTTCATCCTCGGCGTTACCTTCTTCGGCGTCATGGGCATGTTCCCGGGCATGATCATCTCCTCGCTGGACCCCGCCGCCACGGTGACGGCCTTCAACGGCTCTTCCAGCCCGCTGACCCTGAAGATCATGCTGGGCGTCGCCCTGGTCATGGTGCCCCTTGTGCTTGTGTACCAGTTCTGGGCTTACCGGCTCTTCTCGCATCCGGTGACGGCCAAAGACCTGGACGACCACGCCTACTAGGCCATACCGGCCTGCGCATTGTCCTTCAACAAGCCGCGCCGGAGTAACCGGCGCGGCTTTTTACATACGGAGTCGCACATGAAAAAACGTATTCTCCCCGCCCTGCTTCTGGCCCTGTGTCTGGCCGGACTGACGGCCTGCGCCCCGCGCCACAGCGCGCCCCTGACCTTTGAGGAACAGCAGGCGCTGGCGGCCAAACAGCAATGCAGCGAGGAAGCCTCGGCCATGAACAGCGAAGGCCCGCACAATTCCAGCAATCCGTTCTGGAGCTCGTATTTCGAGATGTGCATGCACCGCCTGGGCGTGACCGACGCCGAACTGAAAAAAATGTGGTATTGAGGAAAGTAGTGCGGCGGCCACATGACGGCAAGGATGCGCGCCCGTGAGCCTCATGGCTTTCTGGGGCCTGTTTCTGGCCGCCTTTGTGGCCGCCACCCTGCTGCCCGCCCAGTCAGAGCTGGCCCTGGCGGGACTGCTGGCCGCCGGGCACAAACCCGTCTGGCTGCTCGTGGCTGTGGCCACGGCGGGCAATACCCTGGGTTCGGCCGTCAACTGGCTGCTGGGCCGCTGCTGCGCCCGCTTTCAGAACGAACGCTGGTTTCCGGTCAAAAAAGAAAAGCTGGGCAAGGCCCGGGCCTGGTACCGCGCGTACGGCCGCTGGTCCCTTTTGCTGAGTTGGGCGCCGGTCATCGGCGATCCGCTGACCCTGGTTGCCGGGCTGCTGCGGGAACCCTTTGCGTCCTTCATCCTGATCGTGGGCCTGGCCAAACTGGCCCGCTATCTCGTAGTGGCGGGCCTGGTCCTGCCCTGGGCCGCATAAGACCATCTTGAACAAACAGCAAAAGCCCCTTTTCCCGGCATGGGAAAAGGGGCTTTTATGTCGGATGCGCGTCAAAAACTATTTCTTGCCGTTCTTGGGCGCGGCGACCTTGTCCTTGGACTGGTCCTTAGAAGACTGATCTTGCGCCTTTTCCGCGGCCTGATCCTTGTCCTGCTGCGCGGGAGCCTGGGCGGCCTCGGGCGCGGCGGGTTCGGGCAGCGGCTTGAAGTCGATCTTCTGCTTGTTCACTTCCGCGATGACGGCCGTGGTCACATCCGCCTTGGGATTGAAGGCGGCGGCCACTTCGGCGCTGATGATAACGTCGTAGCCCTGCTGCTCGCGGTAGGTGTTCAGCACGCGCTGAATGGTGTCATAGAGCAGGTTGACCACATTCTGCTGTTCAGCCTGCATGCGCTGCTGCGCCGTCATGTACACGCTCTGCAGCTCTTTCTGGGCGGCCTCGTCCTTGGGATCTTTTTCCAGGCGGGCCTGAATGGCATTGAGTTTGTCCTGCATCCCGGCCTGAAGGCCTTCCAGGAATTTCACGCCGGCCTTGCCCGGCTCGCTGTCGCGCATGATGCGCGCCATATCCACGACCGCCAGTTTGGGTTGGGCGTCTTTGGTTTCCGTCTGCTGGCAGGCCAGCAGCATGAAGCTCAACACAAAAACCAGCGGCATAAAAAGACGGATTCGCATGGTAATGAGCACTCCTCTCAAAACGTTGTTGCCTCTGGATACGTGTTTTTCGCGCCCAGCTCAACAGTTTTTTACCCGCGCGGGCTTTCTGTCCGCCGGGACGGCCCTCAGCGCAGCTCCGCGTACTGCCCCTTCATCCGCCGCACTTTGGCCACATAGAAGCGCGTTTCACGCACCGGCAGGCGCGCGGTCAGATCCTCGTACAACTGCTCGGCGCTCAGGGCGTTGATCCGCGCCACGGCCTCCTCGCCGGTTTTGCCGTAAAGGCGCAGAAAACGGTTGGGCCCCATGTTGTAGGCGGCCACGGCGCAGTATTCGCGCGCCAGGGGATCGCTTACGTCCCGGAAGTAGCGGGTCAGCAGGATATGCAGATACGCCGTGCCGTAGCGGATATTGATTTCGGGCACGCGCAGCTCGTCAAAACTCACGTCGCCGGGACGACCGTAGAGAAAACGGTGCACTTCGTCGCTGGCCGTGCTGGGCAGAAGCTGCATGAGGCCCATGGCCGACTTGTCGCTGACCAGGGTAGGTGAAAAGTCACTTTCACTGTGGATGATGGCGTAGACCAGTTCGGTACTGAGATTATAGCGGCGGGCGAAGTTTTCCACCAGTTGCTGGTAGCGCCGGGCCCGGGCGAACAGGCCGCCGCCGTCAAAATACGTGTCTTCCGGCAGCATGGCCTCCGCCGCCTTCCGGCCGCTGTCGGTCGGGCGCGGATTGACGGGCGTGTAGCCGGAAAGCAGGGTTTCCGCCGCCTGCCAGCGCAGGGGGCGGCCGCGCGTGTCCAGGGCGTCGCCGTACTGACGGGGCTGGGCCGTCACCAGCAGCGGCATGGATACGCCGTCCAGGGCCAGCAGGGGAGCGAGGTCCGCCGGCGCGGCCTCCTCGCCGAAGAGCAGGTCGTCGCCCGTATCCAGACGGACGCCGCTTTTCTCAAAGCTGATGATCTGGTCCGTGTCGGTCTGCCCGGCGCGGCCGGAGGGATCCGGATCGTCCGCTCCACTTCGTCGCACCGCGTCCGGAGACGCGGCGGGCAGGCGCACGGCCCAGAGACGCGTGCCGTCGCCGCGCGACACAATGGGTTCGGGCAAATCCTCGGGCCGCAGGCTGACCACATGCGCGCTGGCCCGGCGGCGCACCTCCGGTCCCTCGCTCTGGGGCACAAAACCCGCCAGCAGGCCCAGCAGAAGCAGGGCGCTTCCGAGGCTCAGCGAAAGGATGACAAGGGTTTTGCGGCGCAGCATAATGAATATCCTGGCTGGGGCATTGAAAAATTTCTTACATGAACGGCTCTTGGCATGAAGGCCCGGGAACCGCCGCGGCGGAGCTGCATCTCCTTTCTGCAATTCTTTTGCCATGCTTAAAAAAGATTGTTTTTCCAGTATGTTGCCTATGAAGAAAAATAATTCACAACCTTTCGGTCAAAAAAATGAATCCCATTGACCTGCTCCGTTTTCAGGACTAGACTGTTGACCTTTGGAACGGGCGTCCGCTGTTCCGCTCCCGCGCCGGGCGCGGGGGCGCGGCGCGGCAAACCATGCCGGTGGCAAAAGGCCGGGCTGATCGTGTCGCAACATTCACCGCAAGCCATTCGTGAGGAGATCGGGCGTCTTTTAAAATACGCCCCCCCTGAAATGCGCGTCGCCGTACTGGGAGTCATGCCAGCGGCCAAGCGCACCCTCGACTCCGGCTATCGCCCGGAAGTGCGTGGGGTGCCGCTCAAGAGCTGGCGCTGCCTGCTGCATCTGCTCTCCTCCGTGGCTTCCATGCAGAGCGATACCGAAACCCTGCTGCGGGTTTCCAACGATCTGCTGGGCATTGCCGACCACATGGCCCCGCCCGACGAAGTGCTGCGCCAGAGCGCGGAAATTCTGGTCCACGCCCTGCATGCCGAAATGTACGTCTGCCGCCTCAGGAATTCCAGGGGCGAATGGGTGACCCGCGCGGCGAACCACGTCAACGGCAAGAGCATCCCCATCGTGGCCCCGTACCTGGATGAGAACCTGCGCAGGCACCCGGTCATGAGCGCCATCATGGAAGGGCATGTCCGCTACGTGGTTTCCAACAACCTTCAGGGACTGGAGCGCGGCGGCGGCTCTTTCGACTGTGTGGTCTACAAGGAAGGCTACCGCTCGCGCCTGGCCTTTGTGCTGCGCGAACGCAACAACCGCCCGGCCTTCGGCCTGGTGCAGCTCTACACCAAGCGTGAATACGGCTTCGAGGCCTATGACGAGCGCTTTCTCGCCAAGTGCGCGCGCATCGTCTCCCTGACCGTGGGCCGCCGCGTGGCCGTGGCCCGCGACACCCTGGAAAAAGCCGCCGGGGCCATGGCCCATTACGGCAACAACGCCCTCAACGTCATGCGCAACCAGGCCGAATACTGCGGCGAGCTGGTGGAGGACATCGACGCCAACCTGACCCGCGCCCTGCGCATCTCGCGCGAGCTGATGGCCGAATTTCCCTCGGATTCGCGCGGCCGCCGCCTGGCCCTGGAGCTGGAAAGCATCCTGGCCCGCGCGGACCTCACGGAACTGGCCGGGCATCTGGGCGGCGTGCTGGAGGGCACGCGGCGCATGACCAGGATCATCAATTCCCTGAAAAAGTCCGTGGAACGGCCCCGCCTGATGCACTACGCCCTGGGCCACGACGTGCTCAAACTGGAAGACGACATCCGCCACGAGGATTGAGATGCACTTGCGCGCCCGTAGTTTTTTCCCCTTTCTGCCCACGCTGCAAAGCTACACGCGGGGGGATCTGCGGGCCGACATCATGGCGGCCGCCACCGTGACCCCCATGGCCATTCCCCAGGCCATGGCCTATGCCCTGATGGCCGGGGTGCATCCGCAGTACGGCATTTACGCCTGTATGCTGCCGGTAATTATGGCCGCGCTCTGGGGGTGCTCGCGCTTCATGGCGGCCGGACCCACCAATGCCATTTCCGTGATCCTGTTTTCAACCATGGCCACGGTCAGCGTGGGCGGCGCCACCCTGGCCAGCCTTCCCGAAGCGGCGCGCATGCCCTATATTTTCGCCCTGGCCCTGCTCTGCGGCCTGATCCAATTGGGCATGGGCCTTGCCCGCATCGGCGATCTGGCCAACTACATTTCTCATTCGGTCATGGTGGCCTTCAGCTCGGGCCTGGCCTTCCTGATCGCCGGAAGCCAGCTCAAAACCGCCCTGGGCCTGCCCGGCGCGCAGCCTTCCGGTTTTTTTCCCCAGCTCTGGCTGGTCATCGAGCATCTCGGGGAAGTAAACCCGTGGAGCCTGGGGCTGACCGCGCTGACCATTGCCCTGATCCTGATCCTCAACCGCGTGCTCTCGCGGCATTTTCCCTCCATCCTGGCCGCCCTGGCTCTGGCGACCCTCGCGGGCATGGTTCTGGACGTGCAGAGCAAGGGCGTGGCCCTGGCGGGCGCCATTCCCAGCATCATTCCGCCCCTTTCTCTGCCGGCCGCCTTCAGCCTCAGCCTGTTCAGGGATCTGTTCATGCCCGCCCTGGCCATCGCCCTGCTGGGGGCCGTGCAATCCCTGGCCATCGGCAAGCAGATGGCGGGCATCAGGGGAGACAAGTTCGACGGCAGCCAGGAGCTCATCGGCCAGGGCCTCGCCAACATCGCGGCCGGGCTGACCTCGGGCATTCCGGGCTGCGGCTCCTTTACCCGCAGCGCGCCCATGGTTGCGCTGGGCGCGCGTACCCGCATGGCTTCCGTGTTTTCCGGCCTGCTGGCCCTGCCCATGCTTTTTGTGCTGGCCCCCATGATCAGCCGCCTGCCCATGCCCGCCCTGGCCGGGGTCTTATTGCTCATCTCGGTGCAGACGCTTGACCCGCGCGCCATCCGCCTCTGCCTAGTGGCCACGCGTGTGGACCGCGCCGTGCTGCTGCTGACCTTTGCCGCCACCCTGCTCCTGGATCTGGAACAGGCCATTTTCGTGGGCGTACTGGTTTCGCTGCTGCTCTATATTTACAAGACCTCGCACCCGCGCGTGCTCCGGCTGCGGCCCGACGACCCCCTGCTGCGCAACGCGCCGCCGGACATGCCGCCGGGCATCGCGGTCTATCTCATTGAAGGCACGCTTTTCTTCGGGGCCATTCACGAACTGGAGCGCCAGCTTGAGGAGGAAGATCTCGAGCCCGCCCGCCTGGTGGTCCTGAGCCTGACCAGGGTCTTCTGGCTGGACGCCTCGGGCGCCCACGCCCTGGAACAATTCGTGGAACGCTGCTACGCCCGCTCCCTGCCCGTGATTCTGGTGGTGGGCAGCCGCAACGTGCGCGATATTCTCCGGCGCACCGGCATCCTGGAGCATCTGAGCGCCGGTTTCGTGGCCGACACCATGGATCAGGGCCTGCAACTGGCCTCCAACCTGCTGCAACGGATCACCTGCCGGGGCGACGCCTGCGAGCTGCCGTCCGCCGCTCAGCCCCGGAAAACGGCCTCCGGGCCTTCCCCCACAGCGAGGTGACTATGCGCGCCGCCAGATTCTTTCCCTTTCTGGATACCCTGAAGACCTACACGGCCCGCGATTTCCGGGCGGATTTCATGGCCGCGCTGACCGTGACGCCCATGGCTATTCCCCAGGCCATGGCCTACGCCCTCATTGCCGGAGTGCATCCGCAATACGGCATTTACGCCTGCATGCTGCCGGTGATCGTGGCCGCGCTCTGGGGTTCGGCCCGCTATCTGGCCGCCGGTCCCACCAACGCCATTTCCATGGTGCTCTTTTCCACCATGGCGACGGTGAGCATAGGCGGCACGCTGCTTTCCACCCTGCCCGAAGA
>NZ_JAGZUV010000039.1:0-27772 GCF_018379785.1 Desulfovibrio sp. | reverse complement strand
GCTTCGGAACCACATTTTCGGCATTTCATATTGCTTTCCTCCTTCTACAAAGAAGATAGCATATATGAAGTTATCTGTCATTGAAAAAGTTGATGTCTCATCTTTGAAGTCCCTGGCCTCACGGAATTGTGTTGTCTATCTCGTCCCCGGAAAACTTTCTGCGTTTTGACCAAAAATTTATTGACAATCACCCCAACCTCATCTATTTTTCCACCTCGTGTTGGGCTGTCGTTCAATTGGCAGGACGGCGGATTCTGGCTCCGCTAATCAAGGTTCGAGTCCTTGCAGCCCAGCCAACACATGCGTCCCCATCGTCTAGCCGGCCCAGGACAACGGCCTTTCACGCCGTCGACAGGGGTTCAAATCCCCTTGGGGACGCCAATTTTTGGATATTAGAGAGCGGCAAGGTACAAAATACCTTGCCGCTCTTGCTTTTTAGCGATTCGGGCTCTTTCCCGAATCCATCCAAATCCTGGTTCATCCAAGAGTAATACGGGTATTTTTGCGGATATCGAAATGCGGTAGTAATTCGATACCCGCTTTTTTTCGTAATATCTTAAAATTGAAAGATATTTTGTCCATTCGGGTATCCTGAAATCCACCTTAAACCAAGGAGAATCGGATGGCTCTTACGGATATCCAGATCAAGAATTTGAAGTACTCTGGCAAACCCATGAAAATTGCTGACGGCGGCGGTTTATACCTCTACCTGTCCGCTTCCGGCAAGAAGCTCTGGCGCTTGGGATACTATTTTGAGCGCAAGGCCAAAGTGCTCAGCTTTGGAGAATACCCGGTAGTCACCCTGCAAAAGGCTCGTGAGAAGCGCATGGAGGCCAAGCAGCTTCTGGCTGACGGCATTGATCCAGCCGCCGTGAAAAAAGCCGCCAAGGAAGAACAGGTTTCAGAGGTAAAGGATATGTTCCGGAGCATCGCCTTGGAATGGTTCGAGGCCCGGACAACCGACTTCACGGAAAAACACCGGGGCACGGTCATGTACCGCTTGGAGAAGTATATTTTCCCGGTCATAGGCAAGGAACATATCGCCCGGATGGAGCCCCAGGACATCCTGAAGGTTGTCCTGCCCATTGAGAAGAAAGGCCAGAATGAAACCGCCCGCCGCCTGCTGCAAATCATCGGGCAGATATACCGCTACGCCGTAATCACGGGCCGGGCCAAGCGGAATCCGGTAACAGACCTGCACGGCGCTATACGCCCCAGAAGCGTCACCCACAGAGCGGCCATCACCGAACCGAAAAAGGTAGCCCAGCTTCTGCGCAATATTGATGGCTATGAGGGCTATTTCCCCATCGTATGCGCCCTCAAGCTGGGGCCGTTGGTCTTTGTGCGCCCGACCGAACTTCGGGCCGCAGAATGGACGGAGTTCGATTTTGAGACCAATGAATGGCGCATCCCGGCCACGCGCATGAAGATGAAGCAGATGCACATCGTGCCGCTCTCCAGACAGGCTGTGAAAATCCTGAAAGAGCTGCAACAGTTTTCCGGCAGCGGAAAACTTCTCTTCCCTTCAATCCGCACGGCAACACGCCCGCTCTCCGATGCCACCGTACTCAATGCCATACGCCGCATGGGCTATGCCAAGGATGAAATGAGCACGCATGGATTCCGTTCCCTGGCGTCCACCCTGTCAACGAACTCGGTTACAACCGGGATTGGATTGAGCGCCAGCTCGCCCACGGCGAGCGCAACGATGTGCGGGCGGCGTACAACTATGCTGAGTATTTGCCGCAACGCACTAAAATGATGCAGGAATGGGCTGACTATCTGGACAAATTGAAAGCAGAAAAATAACTCGTCCCAAATTGACGTAGCTACAAAATGGAGTTACTATGAATATGGAATTCGAATGGGACGAAGCCAAGCGCCGGAGCAATCTGGCCAAGCATGGTGTCGATTTCACGGACGCCGCGCAGGTTCTGGCTGACGCCCGGCTTATCCTGGAAGATACCCGGCGTGATTATGGAGAACAACGCTGCCTTGCCTTTGGAGAGATGAACGGCCTGCTTTTCGTCGTGGCCTTCACTCTCCGCGACGGAGCCTTTCGCATCATCTCCGCCCGCCGCGCCAACTCCAGAGAAAGGAGGTTTTATGAATCGCAAACCGCATAAGAAGCCGCCCACGCGCATGACGTTGCGTGAAGCTCAGGACGCCGGTTCACAAACGGACTGGCAACGCCTGCGCGATATGCCGGACGAAGCTGTCACCAGCGCTGCCGAAACCGATCCAGATAACCTGCCGCTGGATGATCCTTTCTTTGAAACGGCCCGCCGTCTGCCCCCTTCCGCTCTGCTCAAGGAGGCCAAGCAGCAGATAACCCTGCGCATAGACGCAGATGTGCTGGAATGGTTCCGCGCTTCCGGCTCCGGCTATCAAAGCCGCATGAATGCGGTCTTGAAAGCCTACGTCCAGACACATAGCGGACACGGCCAGATATAGAAAAGTAGTACCCCAACATCGAGGCGACGCATTGCTATCAAGTAATGCGCCGCTTTTTTGTAACCGATTTTGTTACCCCTTGAGCCATCCAAAAGTAATGAAGCCAGGGATTTTCCAAACCCTATCAACAAAAAATGTGTCAACGGGGTACTACACAATGCAATCCAATAATCCCTCAGCCCACAGTTTTCCGCACACAAAACGGCTCGTCAAAAAAGCCATGATACGCTTCCAGCAAAAGTCAAAGACACATCAGGAGGTGTAATCATGACTGCTATGACGAACATACCCAAAGTGGGCTTCCTTCGACTCCCCCAAGTCCTGCAACTTGTACCCATCAGCAAAAGCGCATGGTGGGAAGGCTGCAAAACAGGCCGCTTCCCCAAACCGGTCAAGCTCGGCCCGCGCACAACGGTCTGGCGGGCGGAGGAAGTTATGGAATTTATTGAACGGATTGGGGCGCAGGTGGAGGAATAGCGAGCTTCGTATACATTTGGAACTTCAGAGAGTGAAGGTTACCTTCGCACCTTAATAAAAAAAAGGCTTGTGGTGAATGCCATAAGTCTTTTTTATTGCTCGCGGCCTTTCCCAGGCGGGCCTTGCGTTATCTGTTTTACGGCTGTAACATTGTGCTTATATATTCTTCATTTAAATACGCTTCTGGCTTTGGAGGTCACAATGATATTGTCGGACTGTGAAACTTGCAATGACTTGCTCAATAATCAGGCGATTGCAGATACTATCATTGGGCTGATCTTGAAACGCCCAGGGCTGCCAATCACAATTGGCGTCCACGGCGACTGGGGGGCTGGTAAATCAAGTATTTTAGAAATGATTGAGGCTGGCTTTAATAAAAATTTTGATAAATACGCTCACTGGTTGCCAGATCCCAAATTGACCACAGAGTTTGAAATAGAAGACCTAGAAGTGCAGACTCTTCTGGCCGAGGAGTATACACAACGTGATTTTTTGTGCCTCAAATTTAATGGCTGGAGATTTCAGGGGTTTGAAGACGCCAAAATAGCTTTGCTTGAAGGGATTGTCGATGAGTTGCTCAACAAAAGATCAGTCCCTGAGCAAGCGAAGCAGGCAATCCAGAATGTTTTTAAGCGAATAGATTGGCTTAAGGTTGCAAAAAAAGCTGGCGGTCTTGCTCTAACAACCCTGACAGGCATCCCCTTACCAGAACAAATTAAAGATGCCACAGATATTCTTAAAAAACTAATTAGCTCGCCTTCGACAGTTCTTACTCAAGAGAATATCGAAAAAACCTGCTCAAGCTGCCTAGACATTCTGAAGCCTGCTGGCGAAGGTACAAATGTACCCAAAGAGGTTAGAGAATTTCAAAAAGCTTTTGACGAACTGTTGGACGCTGCAAAAATTAAACACTTAGTTGTATTGATTGACGATCTAGACAGATGCTTGCCAGATACTGCCATCGAAACTCTTGAGGCAATTAGATTATTTCTGCTTACAAATAAAACAGCATTTATTGTAGCTGCTGATGAAGGGATGATAGAGTATGCAGTTAGAAAGCATTTTCCTGATCTGCAAGAGAGCTCAAGTTCACAGTCATACGCGAGAAACTACTTAGAAAAATTAATACAGGTTCCATTTCGCATTCCATCGCTAGGAGATACTGAAACAAGAATTTATGTCACCCTTTTATTAATTGAAGCAATTGTAGGCCAACACAGTTCTGCATTTAAAAAACTTGCTCTTAGCGCAAAAGAAAACCTAAAAAAACCATGGATTTCTGGTGCGCTGGATAGAGAATCCATAAGGGATATATTTCAAGATCAATACGACTTGATAAAGGATAATATTCTTTTAAGTGAACAAATTTCACCAATGCTTGCCAGTGGGACGAGCGGTAATCCACGCCAGGTAAAAAGGTTTTTGAATTCCCTTCTATTGAGATATGGTATTGCGCAAGCAAGAGGATTTGAAAGTGATATTAATATGCAAGTGTTAGCTAAAATAATGCTTGCTGAAAGATTTTACTCAAGTCTTTTTGATAAAATTGCTTCAACCTCTGCATCAAGTGATGAGGGCCGCTGTCTTTTTGTGCAAAAATTGGAAGAGCATTTTCTCGAAGGCGCGTCAACAGAAGACGCAACCGCTGACTTAACCAGCCAAGATGCAGAAATGTTTCAAACTTTCCAGAATTCAGAAGCGATTTCCGGGTGGGTCAAAATTTCACCGCTGTTGGGTAAAATCGACTTAAGGCCGTATTTATTTCTTGTCAAAGACCGGAAGGACTATTTCGGGCCATTGTCCGCTCTTGGACATCTTTCAAACGTTGTAGACAAACTTATGGGAGGTAAGTTCGCGGTCGCTTCACTCGGAAAAGAATCTGTTAAGATCCAGCCGACAGAAGCAACTCTTTTATTTGAAGAGATAAGGCAAAGAACCTTGGGGCAGAACCTCTCGACAACCCCTCCTGGCGTCGAGGGGATGAAGTTTCTTGTGCGTAACTTTCCTGCACTACAGAATAATCTATTGGATTTTCTTGAAAGTCTCCCTGCAAAAAAACTCGGGCCTTGGGCTGCCGGGTTAGGGGTCAGCATCAGTGGAGCCAATACTCAACGATACAACAACTTATTGAAGAAATGGAACGCCGAAGGATCGAAAGAGCTAAAGGCGACGTTAGCTTCACTCTTAAAGTAAAGGAGAATCCCAAATGGGCACATCTGGCTCATACGGCGGCCCCTCCGGCGGAAATCCCTTAATCCCCTCTTGGCTTGATGGAGCAGATGATGCCCCTACTCAAGGCCAGGACGGGCCAGTGCCGACTCCGCCTACAGATGGTATGGCCCCGAACCAGCCGCGTGAAACGTCAGTATCAGAGCCCGATCCGAACCGCTTTAGAGGGCCAAGAGTAAACTTTACCCAGTTCGTTCGTTCTGGTGGGGAAAATAGAGCAAAACTCGGGCGAGCTTTGTCGGGGTATGTTTCACGTTCAACTGGCGGTGCAGGTGGAGCTGCTCTGCGTATGGGTTCTTCAAAAACAACTAGCGCCAAGTTAGCCAGCTTTTTATCCGTTGCATCTGGTCATGGGGCGCATGAAGCTCTGAAGCGGTTTAATTTATCATATTTAGTTGGCCGAAATCTATCTGAAGTTTTGACTGGGCTTATGGATGAGGTTTGCCCCGCAGGTGGATCCGTTGATGAGGGAATTGCTCGAGACGCCTTTGTTGAAACCATTGATTCACTCAGTAAGGATGGTGATATTTCTTTTGATGAAATATCCCAAGAGCAGCTACAAGCTATTTTTGAAATATATTTATGCAAGACAATTGAAGCAAGGATATGTAATGATATTGGAAATAAATCTATAGAAATTGCAAGCGATATCCATGTTATTCAAAAAATACAAGAGCAACTCTTTGACTTTATAAGAACTAGCGTTTCTATGGCAACAAACAGTATTGGAGCTATCTCAAATACGGTCAATAGGGATAAATTTGATGGATATGTTCAAGAAATATACGAAAAAGCATTCTCTTATTTGGAGTATCTAGGTGAATACGCTGGAGATGAAAAATGACAAAACATTCTATTGTAGGCGTATTTGGAGAAGAAGAGTATAATGCAAATTTAGTTAACAAATCGCATTCAGCAGTTCTAAATTATGCAAAAAACGATAAACATTTGAATTACGGCCTTGCAGACGCCCTAATGGGTTTATATAAATTCAACTTACAGCCGTCTGAAATCGGAATTGATTTATTAGTATTTGCGTCACTGGTCTATGCTGCTGATACAAGAATTTCAAGAGCTTCTGAATCTCAAGATAATTGGACGAGAGAAATACAGCTAGTAGTGCCCGTCAGCAACGTGGAGCGCTGGCAAGAAGCTGCTCCTCAACTCAGAACAATGCTGAATTTTTTGACGGGGGATCGCTGGTCGTTTGCATTCACGTTAAGGCCAACACAATTTTTGAATCTCACAAAACCAACGACACCAAGCCTTTTAGGAGATAAATATAACAGCCTAGGCCTATTTTCTGGTGGTCTAGACAGCCTCATTGATTCGATAAATGTCCTTGAAGAAGGCAAAACGCCACTCTTTATTAGTCACTCTGCTGAAGGGGCTGTTAGCTCTTCACAAAGAAACCTATTGGCACAACTAAGGCGACATTACGGAAAACAGAGAATTGATGCGTTAAGGCTTTGGATGTCATTCTCAAACAATTTAATTCCTGGAGTTGGAGCCGAAGAAACAACTCGCGGGCGTTCTTTTTTGTTTATAGCGCTTGGCGCTTTGGTGGGAACTGCATTCAGAGCACCCATAAAATTGCGAATTCCAGAGAACGGCTTCATTGCATTAAATGTGCCCTTAGATCCTATGCGACTGGGAGCCCTTAGCACTAGGACAACGCACCCGTTTTATCTCGATAGATGGAATGACATTTTGGCTACGCTAGGTACTGATGTTCAAGTCGAAAACCCCTATAGGCATTATACAAAAGGCGAAATGGTTAAGAACTGTTCCAACATGTCCTTCCTTGAATCAGTTGTAAATACGAGTATGTCTTGCTCCTCACCTACAAAAGGACGGTGGATGGGTAAGGGGCAAGAGCATTGCGGCTACTGCCTACCATGCTTGGTCAGGAGGGCTGCACTATTAGCAGGCCTGCAAAATGAGGACACCACAAGTTATTCTAAGGACTTGCTCCAGAAACCGCTCAATGCGTTAGAGTCGGAAGGAAAACAGGTTAGGTCATTTCAACTGGCGATAGAGAGATTACGCATGAATCCAGGGGCAGCACGGTTTTTAATTTATAAACCAGGCCCCCTTTCTGATGTGCAAGGGGAAATAGACGATTTAAAAAATGTTTATGTTCGCGGAATGAGCGAGATTGATAAATTGCTCACAAACGTTAAAACGATATCAAAGTAGGATGTTCTTCAATGTATTTTATTGATTGCCACTGTCATATTGATTTACTCAAAGATATGCAAAAGGCGATTGAAAAAAGCGAACGTGACAAAATTTATACTATAGCTGTAACAACGACTCCAAGAGCTTGGACTCGCAATATGGAAATGACAAAAAAAACTCGCTACGTCCGCGCTGCGTTGGGAATTCATCCACAATTGATTTCAAGCGAGGCTAATGAGTTTGAGTTATTCAAAAAACACATTGGAGAAGCTAGATATATAGGAGAAGTTGGACTTGATGGAACTTCACAAAATGCATATTCCTTTGATCTTCAATGTGAAATTTTTTCAAACATATTGAATTACTGCTCTACGCTTGGAGGAAAAATTCTCTCTGTTCATAGTCGCAGAGCTGCAAAAAAGACACTCGACATTATAGAGAAAGATTTATCAAGGCAAAAAAACGCCATCATTTTACATTGGTTTTCAGGCACTAAAACGGACATTTTCCGCGCTATCGATCTTGGTTGTTATTTTTCCATAAATCTAAAAATGTTGTCATCTAAAAGTGCGATGCAATTGGTTTCTTGGCTGCCTCCAGAAAGAATATTAACAGAAACAGATTTTCCGTTTACATGTGATGATCAACGATTTGACCAGCTATCTAATATAGAATTATGCATAGAGAGATTATCCAGTATTCACAGCCTTCCATTTGATGACGTGAAAAAAAATGTATGGAGTAATTTCCGCTCACTTCTCTCTTCCGACCTTGCATAGTCTTTTAGCGCTTAATTTTTTTCAGTTTCTCTCCCCCCACGTGCATGGTACAAAAAGGCAATGAAACTTTTCCGCGAATACAGCACACGAGAACCAAGCCGAATAAAAGGAGCACCCTCTCCTCGACTCCTCTGCGTCTTCAAAGTCGCTGCCGACAACGAGAACAATAATGCCGCCTCCTTTTCCGTCAGATACTCTTTCCGACGGATACGCTCCATCTCGCAGATCACCTCAACAACCGGCGCAAGGATTTTCTCCAAGGCGTTGGCGATTGCTTTCTCAAGGTCGATATCCTGATCGGCTACGGTAATTTGCTTGGGCGCTCTCATAAAAAGTCATAGCATCCTAAAAAGGAAAATACAGTAAAAACTCCAAGAAATTACTTCTTGGATTTTTTTATTCCTCCGGCTGTGTTCTGGCCTGCTCTTTAGCTACAGCCATCAGATAGCTGAGATCTTCTCCCAGCACGTCAGCCATAAGCTGCGCGTCTGAAATCAGGACGCCTTGCGGTTTTCCGGTATTGGAGGCCTTGCTGCGCATGGCTGTCCATCTGGCTGCCGCCGCTTTCGGCGTATCACTCGGCCAGACTTTGGCGGCGAATTCGCCTTTTTTCCAGCCTTTCGCTTTCACCCTACCTGCTACAAGCTCCACAAACGCCCGCTCAAGGGCGGTGGCGAAATTGTATTCTGTTGCCATGAGCTTCCTCCTGTTGGATGCAATATACCGGAAATTCCTTTGTTGTCTATCCAAAAATTCCTGCTAATAAATCGAAGAAATTCCTTGAATTCTATTAAAGGAGGTTACAGGAAATGCACAATTATTGGCGAGGTTTGAATAAACTGCATACAGAAATTTGCAGTTTATCCGCATGCTTTGAAGCAGACAGGCATTACAAAGACTGCTTGCGGAAAGGCGATGGCAAAGGGAACCGGCATGGAATCTGAGCGAAGCCGTCTATCAAACAACATGGCTGGGATTGAGTTTGTGGCGTGTCTAGAAGTTATCAAGGAATTTCTGGAGAAAAGCTGGAAGCATTCCCAGATTCATCGCCACCTGAAGCAGGAAGGCAAGATCACCATGTCTTACGGGGCGTTTTGCTACCACATGCGCCGTCTTTCACTGGATAAACACCGTCCGGGTGAAGCGCCGCCTAAAGTCAAACCGAAGGCTGCGCTGGCTCCGCCTGTGCGCCAGAATAGCGGGCCACGGCACATTGCAGCGCCCAGCAACCAATTCCCCAATCCACGGGACATGAACCCTGAAGACGCCATTTAACCAAAGGACATCATTCGTATGGCAACCATCCATTTCATTCAGCAGGGGAAAGGCGGCGTGGGCAAGTCCATGATTGCCGCCATCCTGTATCAGGTGCTGCGCCACCTGGGCAAAAAGGTCGTGGCTTTTGACACCGACCCGGTAAACGCCACGTTCAAGGGATTTCAAGAGTTTGAAGTTGTCCGCCTGGAGATTCTGAAAAACGGCGATATTGATCCGCGTGAATTTGACGGGCTGATCAACAGGATCGCTGAACTGCCCGGCGAAACGCATGTGATCGTGGATAACGGCGCATCCTCCTTTCTCGCGCTCAACAGCTACATCAAGGAAAATGATGTGCTGGGCATCCTCACAGAGAGCGGGCACAGCGTCTATTTCCATTCAGTCATCACGGGCGGACAGGCCGTTGCGGACACGGCGCTGGGTCTGCGTTCCCTGGCTCTCGGTTTCCCCGATTCCCCCATTGTGGTCTGGCTCAACCCCTATTTCGGGGAAATCCGCATGGATGACCGGCCCTTTGAGGAATTCAAAGTCTATCAGGAATTCGGCAACCAGTTTTACGCCGTTATCACCATTCCCCAAGGCAACAAGGCCACGCTGGACAAGGATCTGGAAATCCTGTTCGCCAAGCGGCAAAGCTTTGCCACGGCCATCAACTCCAGCCAGTCCATTGTCATGCGCTCGCGTTTGTCCCGGTACTGGAATGAGCTTGTGTCCCTGGTGGAACAAGCCGCCATCGCATAGGGGGAGCCATGTCTGACACTGAAAACATGGAACAGTCAGAAATCCCCGCCGTGCCTCCCAAGCCGGAAGACGCCGTGCCTGACGGCATCGGTCTTACCCTGGAGCAGGTACAAAGCCTGCTCGCCCAAACGCATAAAAAGGTCGTGGATTACCACGATCCCATTCTCATGGTCGTAACCATGCTCAACGCGCACCTGGCTGAAGTGGAAAAACTCCACGCTCGGCACAAGGAAGGCCTGGGCAGGCTGATGGCCGATAAAACGGACGGCTATGTGTCCGGCGTGGCGGCGGCGGTCGCACAACTGACGGACAGCCTTTCTTCCGCTTCGGCAGAAGGTATCCGCAAAGTCTTTGACGATCACGCGGCCAGGCTCCAGTCATTCAAAAACAGCACAACCTGGCTCGCCGCCATTGTGGCGGTGTCGGCGCTGCTCAATGTGGCGGTGTTCGTGCTGGGAGGGCTGCGCTGATGCTCATGCGCCCCGGTGACGATCTGCGCCTGTTGGAAGGCCTGCACCACGCCTGCGGCCCGCTCTTCATGGACGCTCTGGAAAATCCGGACGTGATCGAGATCATGCTCAATCCGGACGGCTCCTTATGGATCGAAAAATACGGCCAGGATCATGAGCCTATCGGCGTTATCCCCATTGCGCAAAGCAGGCTCATTCTCTCGCAGGTGGCCAGCGGCCTGAATCTGACGGTGAATGAAAAGAATCCCATTGTGGAGGGGGAATTTCCGCTGGACGGTTCCCGCTTTGAGGGCACGTTCCCGCCCATTGTCGGGCCGGGGCCGTCTTTCTCGCTGCGTAAAAAGGCCAGCCGGGTTTTCACCCTGGAGGAATACATGCTTTCCGGCTCCATCACGCCGGGAGCGGTGGCCCTCATTGAAGACGCCGTGCTGCACCGTCCGAACATCGTCGTTGTCGGCGGTACGTCCAGCGGCAAGACCACCTTTGTGAACGCCGTCATTGACGCCGTTTCCCGGCTCACGCCCACGCACCGCCTGATCATTCTGGAGGATACGGCGGAACTGCAATCCAAAAGCCCCAACACGGTGTTTCTTCGCACGTCCGTTCTGGCGGAAGTGGATATGAGGAAGCTCGCCAAAGTCAGTATGCGCTACGCGCCCAAACGCATTTTGGTGGGCGAAGTGCGGGACGCCGCCGCGCTGGAAATGCTCAAACTCTGGAACACCGGCCATCCGGGCGGCATCAGCACTTTCCACGCGGACAGCGCGGAAGAGGCGCTGGAGCGCCTGGAAGAACTAGTGGAGGAAGCCGGGCTCGGCCCCAAGCAGAAGCTGATCGGGCGGGCCGTGGATCTGGCCGTCTATATGGAAAAGACGCCGGACACTCGGCGGCAGATTTCCAGCATCATCAAGGTCAACAGGTTCAACCACAAGGAGGGATTGTATGAGACCGAAACCCTTTACACCGCAGCCGCATAAGGAGGACGAAAGAATCATATGAAAGCGCCTGTAAAACACAGCCCGGAGATCCGCTGCCGGGATTGCAACCGACTGCTCGCACGGGG
This sequence comes from Desulfovibrio sp., assembly GCF_018379785.1. Taxonomy (GTDB): domain Bacteria; phylum Desulfobacterota; class Desulfovibrionia; order Desulfovibrionales; family Desulfovibrionaceae; genus Desulfovibrio. Next base: position 16,100 of record NZ_JAGZUV010000039.1, on the reverse strand, counting down.
AGCCCTTGAAGCCGGTGAAATAGAGCTTCAGTGCCCCCGCTGCAAAACCCGCGTACATCTGCGGGCCTCGCGCCCCAGCCAAGCGCCGCATGACGGCCTCTTCGGAGACCGTTATGAGAGCGAAATTCCTTCTTCCCGCCGGTAATCCTTCCTTTTCCCTGAAGGCGCTTGCCGCTTTCGGTTTTCTGGCTTTCTACCTCTGCTTCCCTGATATCGCCGCCGCGTCCGGTGGCATCACCGAATTCTCCAGCCCCCTGGAACGGGTGGTGAACACCATTACCGGGCCTGCCGGTAAATGGATTTCCATTGTGGCAATGGCGCTGTGCGGCATAATTTTTATCATGAACAAGGATGACATCAGCGGCGGTTTCAAGCTGCTCCTGTCCGTGGTGTTCGGCATTTCCTTCATCGCTTTTGCCGCCAGCATCGTGAACTCGGTGTTTTCCTTCTCCGGGGCGGTGATATGAGGCGATTCCTCCCCATTCATCAATCCTTGCACCGCCATGCCCATGTGCTTGGCGCGGAACGGGAACTGGTCATGACCAGCGCCCTGATCGCGCTGCTTGTGGGCGTGGGCGGGCTCACGGCGGTTTCCATCGTGTCGGCCATTGTGTTCTGGATCACGGCGGTGTTCGCGCTCCGGCGCATGGCCAAGGCAGACCCAATCATGAGCCGCGTCTGGCTGCGCCATGTCAAACAACAGGAATTCTACCCGGCCAAGGCGGGCCGATGGCGAGCGGCAGGAGGCTTCAAATGCTGAAACTCCTTGACTACCGCACCAAAACCAAAGGCCTGCCGGATCTGTTGCCCTATGCCGCGCTCATCGCACCCGGCATCATATTGAACAAAGACGGCTCGTTTCTGGCGGGCTGGGAAATACGCGGCCAGGATACGGCCAGCTCCACGGAAAGCGATCTGGCCCTGGTATCCAGCCGCTTCAATAACGCCGTGAAGCTCCTGGGGAGCGGCTGGATGCTGCACATGGATGCAATCCGCAGTTCCCACAAGGCCTTCCCGGCCCCGGAAAAGGGGCACTTCCCCGATCCGGTGACACGGCTCATTGACGAGGAACGCAGGGAGCACTTCAGCGGTAACAGGTGCTTCAGCACCAGCGCCATTCTGACCGTCACCTATAAACCGAACTTCCAGGCGGCCAAACTGGCCGGAAAGGCGCAATCGGGGGTTGCGTCTTCCGGCGCTCTGGAAAAGGCGTTGTCATACTTTCAGGGGATGCTGGAAGAGCTGGAAGACGCGCTTTCCGCTGTCCTCTCCATGCAGCGGTTGCTGGAATATCCGGTGGCAGACACGGACGATGCCGATTGGCTCCAATCCGATCTGCTTTCCCATTTACAGTATTGCGTCTGCGGCGAACTCCAGCCCATGCGGGTGCCGCGCACTCCCATGTATCTGGATGCACTCCTGGGGAGCGAAGACCTGGTGGGCGGCATCATTCCGCGCCTGGGCAACCGGAATCTGGCGGTGATCTCGCTGGACGGCCTGCCGCAGGAATCCTACCCGGCCATGCTTCGGGAGTTGGACGCTCTGGCTCTGGAATATCGTTTCTCCAGCCGCTTTATCTGCCTGGATCAATATGACGCGGCCAAGGAGATCAATTCCTACCGCAAGGGCTGGCGGCAGCAGGTTTACCGCTTCCTGGATCAGTTCTTCAACAATCCCAATGCCCGCGCCAACCGTGACGCTCTGCTCATGGCCGAAGACGCGGAAACCGCGCTCACGGAAGTACAAGGGGGCTACGTCAGCGCGGGCTATCTGACTTCCTGCATTGTCCTGATGCACGAAGATCAGGAGCGGTTGCAGGATTGGGCGCGGGATTTGCGCCGCACGATGCAGACGCTGGGTTTCGGCTGCCGTATCGAATCCATCAACGCTCTGGAAGCCTGGCTGGGAACGCATCCTGGCAACAGCTACGCCAATTTGCGGCGTCCGATGGTCAACACGCTGAATCTGGCGGATCTGCTGCCGCTGTCTTCGGTCTGGACGGGCTCTCCGGTCAATCCGTGCCCGTTCTATCCTCCGGACTCCAGGCCGCTGGCCGTGCTGATGACGGATAACTCCACGCCGTTCTGGTTCAACATTCATGCGGGCGATCTCGGTCATACGCTCATTTTCGGGCCGACCGGCGCGGGCAAATCCACCTTGCTGGCGCTCATTGCCGCGCAGTTCCGTGGCTATGAAAACGCCCGTATCTTCACCTTTGACAAGGGTATGAGCCTGTTTCCGCTCTGCTTCGGGGCGGGCGGCGATCACTTCAACATCGGCAATGCTGATGAACTGGCCTTCGCGCCGCTCCAGCGCATTGACTCGGAAGAAGAACGCGCCTGGGCGGAAGAATGGATCGCTTCCCTCATGGAGTTACAGCAGTTCACGGTCATGCCCAGCCATCGCAACGCCATTCACACGGCAATGGAAACCCTGGCCGCAAGCCCGGAGAACCTGCGTACCCTGACGCATTTCTACCATGTGGTGCAGGACAGGGAAATCAAGGAGGCCATCCAGCACTACACCACGCAGGGCGCGATGGGGCGGCTGCTGGACGCGGACACGGACAGCCTGAACCTCTCCCGTTTCATGGTTTTCGAGATCGAAGACCTGATGAACCTGGGCGACAAAAACATGGTGCCGGTGCTGACCTACCTGTTCCGGCGCATCGAAAAGGCGCTGGACGGTTCTCCCACCATTCTGGTGCTGGATGAAGCCTGGATCATGCTGGGGCACCCGGTGTTCCGGGCCAAGATCCGCGAATGGCTGAAAGTCATGCGCAAGGCCAACTGCGCAGTGATTCTGGCAACGCAGAGCCTTTCCGACGCCAGAAACTCCGGCATCCTGGACGTTCTCACCGAGTCCTGCCCCACAAAGATTTTCCTGCCCAACAGCGCCGCTGAAGATGCCGGTCAGAAGGAACTCTATGTGGGCATGGGCCTCAACGACAAACAGATCAACATCCTCAAAACCAGCGAGCCTAAGCGGGACTACTACATTGTCAGTCCGCAGGGGCGGCGCAAGGTGCAACTCGCCCTGAAGAACAAGGCGCTGGCCTTTGTCGGCGCGTCGGACAAGGAAAGTATCGCTCGTATCCGTGAACTGGCCGTGGAATACGGCCCGGATGCCTGGCAGGAGGCCTGGCTGCGCGAACGGAACGCAGCATAACCCAAACGCCGGGGGGCTGCGGCTCCCCGGCCTTACTCATGGAGCCTTTATGAAAAAGTATCTTTTGAGCCTGGCCGTGCTGGTTCTGTTCGCCACGCCCGCCCACGCTCTTACCGTCACCTGCACGAATTGCAGCACCAATCTGATTCAGTTGCTGGATCGCATCACCAATGTGGAAGAGCTTTCCAACGCCATCAAGCAATACCAGGAGGCAGTTGAGCAGACGCGCCAGCAGATCAACATGGTGCGGCAGAACATTGAGCAGTATGAAAACATGCTCCAGAACACGGCCATGCTCCCGGCCAATCTGGTCAATGAGCTGAAAAACAGCATCACGCGCTTGGCCAGCCTTTCCAGTACGCTCCGGACGCAACGCGGTGACATTGTGGCCCTTGGCGAGATTTTCACCAACCTGTTTCCGGAACAGGCGCTCTTCGGCACCCTGGCCGGAGCGAGCCCGGAACAGGTGGAGGAGGCCAACCGCCGCTACCGTCAGGAATGGGATAAATGGGCGGAGTCCGTTGACCAGGCTTCGCAGGCCACGTTCCAGCTCTCCGGTCAGCAGCTTGCCGACTTGCAGCGCGATCCGGCGCGTTTCCAGCAATACATTGATGATCTGCTTTCCACGCCGGACGGCCAGCAAAAGGCCATTATGGCGGGTAACCAGCTCTCCGCGCTCCAAGTGCAGGAAGCTCGGCAACTGCGTGAGCTGATGGCCACACAGGTGCAGTCGCAACTTTCCAGCCAGATGAAGGCGGAAAAAGAAAGCCAGATGTCGGAGGAAGTCTGGCGCGAAACCATCAAAACGGATCGGATCGGCAAGGCAAAGGCCAAGCCCGATCCCTTTTAGGCGGCGGCTATGAAAAAGCATTTTCTGCTTCTGGCCGCAATCTGCCTCCCGGCAATGGCTCTCCTGCTCTTGCCGGAGCAAGCCTTTGCCGCTGATGAAGATTTTGTGTCGAAGCTGGTACGCGAGTTCTACACCAAGACAAGCACATGGGAACCGACTTTGAAGCGGTACGCGCTGATCGTGTTCCGCTGGCTGGTCATTCTGGAAGTGTGTTTCCTGGGTATCAAGGCCGCGCTCAACCGCGATCAGATCCCGGACATCTTCAAACAGTTCGTTATGCTCCTGCTCATGGCCGGGTTCTTCCTGGCCGTCATCAACTATTACCAGGAATGGGCCTGGAACCTGATCAACGGCCTCGGCAGCATCGGCAGAGAGCTGACGCCGGGCGGATACTCTTCGGAATCGCCGTTCCTCACGGGCATGCAACTCGTCAAATTGGTGCTGGACAAACTCTCCGTCTGGTCGCCGGGCAACTCCATCGCGCTGCTCATCGCGGCGCTGGTCATCATCATCTGTTTTGCCCTCATTTCCGCGCAGGTGGTCTTCATCAAATGCGAAGCAATGGTTGCCATGGCGGCGGCGCTGATCCTGGTGGCCTTCGGCGGCAACTCCTTTCTCAAGGATTACGCCGTCAACGCCATTCGCTATGTGCTGGCCGTGGCTTTCAAACTCTTCGTTATGCAGCTCGTCCTGGGCGTGGGCATCGCCTTCATTGAAGGATTCTCCACTTCCACAGCGGAGCTTCAGGACATCTTTGTGGTCATTGGCGCGTCGGTCGTGTTGCTGGCCCTGGTCAAATCCCTGCCGGACGTGTGCGCGGGCATCATCAACGGCTCGCACGTTTCCAGCGGCGCGGCGCTTACCGCTTCCGCCGCCGCTGTGGGCGGCGCTGCCATCGGCGCGATGGTGGCCGGGACGAACAGCATCCAGAATGTGAAAGACGCGGCGAAAATCGCGGGCATGGATGGGGCAACAGGTATGGGGGTGGCGGCGAGCATGGCGAAATCCCTGTGGAGCGCATAATAACAACTGTAAGGCAAACTATATAGACGACAGGAGGAAACGCCATGAACCAATACAGCAAGATAACCGCGCTATACTCTCGCCTTTCAGTTGGTGACGAGGACAGGGACGGTGGCGAGAGCAACAGCATTCAGAACCAGAAGATTTTTTTAGAGCGATACGCCAAAGAGCAGAAATTGACGAGCGTCAAACACTACATTGACGACGATGAAAGCGGCAGATTTTTTGACCGTTCCGCCTATGTGCAGATGATGGAAGATGTAGAAAACGGCAAAGTCGGTATTGTGATTATGAAAGACATGACGCGATGGGGGCGCGACTATCTCCAAGTGGGAAACGCTATGGAAATATTCCGCAGAAACAACGTGCGGTTTATCGCAATCAATAACGGCATAGACAGCGCGGAGCCAAGCACATTGGAGTTTGCGCCGTTCATCAATATCATGTCAGAGTGGTACGCAAGGGACATCAGCAAAAAAGTGAAAACAGGCATTAAGACGAAAGGAACCAGCGGAAAGCCAATCGCCACCGAAGCCCCTTACGGCTATGTCAAAGACCCAAACAATAAAGATTTTTGGTTGATTGACGAAGAAGCCGCCGAAGTTGTCCGCTTGATTTTTCGCCTTTTCATGGACGGGAAAAATCGAAACCAAATCGCCGTTTATCTGAAAAATGAGCAAATCCTTACCCCGACCTTTTACCTCAAACAGCACGACAGGGGGACGGCGAAAAGCAAGCCTTTGAATGAGGAAAACCGGTATAACTGGAACAAGGCTACCTTGACCCACATTCTCACAAGACAGGAGTATTGCGGCGATGTAGTCAATTTCAAGACCGCCAAGCATTACAGGGATAAGCATTCCAGCTATGTAGATAAAAGCCAGTGGCAGATAATCGAAAACGTGCATGAGCCGATTATCGACCGCGCCACCTTTGAAAACGTACAGCGCATACTTGCAGACGCCCCAGTGAAAAGACCCAACGGGGACGGTTACATTCACCCGCTTTCCGGTCTGATGTATTGTAAAGATTGCGGTACGAAAATGCACATTCGCACTATCCGCAAAAGTGACGGTAATCACTATGTCACCTATTGCAGTGAATACGCCAAAGGAAAAGCCAGACACCCTAAATGTCATTCACCGCACCGCGTTGATGTGGATATTGTCATGCAGAACATAGCGGAAGTTTTACGGAAGATAGCACAGTATTCCTTAGCCGACAGAGCCGGATTTGAAGCGTTGGTGAAAAACAGCCTTGCCAAAGGGCAGACGGAAGAAATGAAGAAACAGCAGAAACGTATCCCGCAGATAACGCACCGGCTGGAACAGATTGAAAAGGTCATGGATAAGCTGTATGAGGACAACGCCCTCGGAGCCATCGAGCCGGATCGCTATGAACAGCTATCGCGAAAGTACGCGGAGGAATACTACCCGCTGAAAAAAGAACTGGAAGAAATCCAGACGCATTTATCGGAGCGCGAAAACCAGAGCCAACGGGCAAAAAAGTTTATCCGTCTGGTGGAAAGCTATTGTGATTTTGAGGAAGTCACCCCCACCGCCATCAACGAGTTTATCAGTAAGATTGTTGTGCATGAGCGTGATGTAAAAGGGGCGAGATATGCCGTCCAGCGCGTGGAGGTGTATTTTAACTACATCGGCAAGTTTGAAAACAAACTGACCGAGCAGATGGAGCCAACGGAACAGGAATGCAAGCGCATGAGGGAAGAAATCGAAGAAGCCAAAAAAGAAAAATGCCGCGCCTATCATCGGGCTTATTACAAAGAATACCGCGCCGAAAATATTGAAAGGCTCCGCGAGTATGACCGCATGAAAGCGCGGGAGTACAGAGCGAGGAAAAAGGCACAGACCGCCTTGCAACCCGCACAATAAAACCAAATACCCGCCGCAACAAGAGGTTTCCTAATCATGGGAAATCTCTTTTTTTGCCGCCAAAATCAAAAGGAGAGATTGCATGACAAAGACCACCGAAACGCCGGACGCGCCCCGAAAGCCGGACGGTATTCTGACAACGCGGATAAACAACCAGACCTTTATCACCGAGATATTCTTCAACCACGACAGCAACGACACATTCGGGGACAAGCTGCTGAAAGTGATAGCGACCGAGGAAACGACATGAATACCGAAACGCGAAAAGCGGCTTGTTCATAAAGAAAGGCAAGTCGCTTTTTTGCGTTCTATTCCATTCCTATCCCTTCCATTCACTTCTCAAAAACTGAAAGGAGCGTTTGACACATGGCAAAGACCAAGACCGAGAAAATCACGAGCATTGAAGAAGAAATCCGGCAGCTTGAAAACCGGCGCAGACAGCTAGTGCAGGAACAGAAAGCACAGGAGCGCAAGGACAGGACGAAGCGGCTATGCCGGCGCATGGGGCTTTTTGAAAGTATGTTACCCGACACCATCACTTTGACGGACGAGCAATTCAAGACCTTTTTAGAACAGACCGTAGCCGCCGAACCGAGCCGCCGCATACTGGGCGAATTGACCGCGCAGAACGCCGCCACAGCCGCCGTAAAGGCCGCGGAACCGGCGGCACAGTCCTGACACCCGCCCCACCACAAAAACCGCCTATACAGCGCAGGAGAGCCGCGAGGACGGGGACGCAGACGGGGACGCGACACAAGGGTAACGGGCTTGCGCCCCTACCCTTGCTTTACAGCAAGGGCGCGTATCTCCAAACTGCAAGATTGGCTGAAAGAGGAACAGGAAAGCACCGCACCGACCACCCTTGCGGACTACATTCAAGACATATTAAAGCGCAAAGCACAGGCGGGCAAATCGGACGTTTCGCAATCGCTCTATAACCTCAAAGACGCGGCGAATATGCTGAACTTCCTCACCCGTAACAACATCATGGATATGGCGGGGCTTGATAAACACTTCGGCGGCATGATTGACAGGCAGATGGATATTCGGGATAAATTGAAACCCATTGAACGGCGTTTGACCACTCTGGAAAAACATATCCAGCAAGTTGACCTTTATCTAAAATATAAGGGCAAGAAGCCGCTAACGGACACGGAACAAGCCCTATTCACGGCGGCGCACAGCTATCTCAAAGGCGTGTTGAACGGCAAGACCACCCTACCGACAAAGGCATGGAAAGCCGAGCGCGACAAGCTGACCGCCGAACGGAAAACGCTCAATCAGCAGTATCTTTCCCTCAAAGATGAGGTAAAAGAAGCCGAGCGAATCCGCAAAAGCGTTTACAGTATCCTGCGGCAAGAACAGCGCGAACAGCACCCCCGAAGAGAACAAAATGCTGAATTGTAGACGTAACCGGCGGCGGGATAAATTTAGCCTACCCCGCCGCCCTACAAACTGGGATTTAGTGCATAGCATAATTTATCTTTACCATATGAATGTGATCTTCCCAAACACCATTTATATTTAGATAATACTTTGAAATTCCCTCATTCATAAAATTATTTTTTTCTAAAACTCTTAAAGAAGCCTTGTTTTTCAGCATTACATTTGCTTCTATTCGATGTAAATCTAATTCTTCAAATGCGTATTTTGTCAGCATTTCTACTGCCATAGACATATAACCTTTATTGAGAAAATCTTTATCTAATTTGTATCCCAAAAAAGCAGAACAAAAGGCTCCCCATACCACATTGTTTAATCCTATTATGCCTATAATCTTCGTGGGTTGTTCTGCTGGTATAATATAAAAGCGAAACGCTGTCTTTTCTTCATACTCAAGTTTTTCCTTTTTTAAGACCTCTCGCTGATATTTAAGTGAAAAAAATTCTTCGTTTCGCACAGGCTCAAATGCCTCTAAAAAATCCCTGTTCCTTTTGTAGTAATCAACCACTTTCTCTACAAGAGATAGGTCTGCCGGTACAAGCTGTATATATTGATTTTCCATGTTCTACCCTTTCTACACAAATTTCGATTTGTCAATCCGACAAACTCATTTCATTTTTTCTTGACATCCGCTACATTCCCTATCGTGAATGGAAATAACGCCGCCGCATTTTAAGCAAGTATACTTCTCTTTTTGCTTTTCCATAAACATCTCTAAACCGTATCGCCGGACAAATTCACTATTTTCCATAAGGCTTGCTTGATACCTTTGGTTATAACTTTTTTCAAGATTATTAATCAACTTGCAGGGATAAGCGGAACACTCAAAACAATAAGTCAAGCCCTTTTGTCTAATACAATCTTTTATCTTGCATTTGCGGCAGTGCTCCGGCTTTCCCTTGTCGCTATTCAAACAACCGGCACATGGTTTTTTATGATAACAGTGCTTATAGCAAACCATACAATTCATTCCGCAAGGAGCATACATATTCGTATCAATATTTTCGTTTGGCATTTTCATAGCCTATTGTTCCTCTCAAAATCTTCGCTTGTCATTGCGCTTTGATTATACCATATTCGCCCATCTAAAACAATAAAATCGCTCCGTCCGTTCCGCCTATCCAGACCGACAATGGACGGGTAGTATTTTTTTGCAAATGACGCAAAAAAATCTCCACCCTTGAACCATTGACAGTCTGGATTTTTGCCGTGTCATTGCGCTGCCGACAACGGGGAACAGGATATAGAAATCCTACCCCCGCCGCCGCCAGCTTCATTCTACGGCAAAACCGGCTCCACTGGTGCGGTGGCTACCGTTAGGTTTTGCGGTGGCTCTGCCCCCGCGCCCCCGACCTCTCCCAAAGAACAGGATATTTGCGTCAATAAACAAAAATAACACTTGACAAAACGCATCATGGGGAGCCAGGCAGGACGCAAAAAGCTCCGGCGAGAAAGCTCTGAGCACCCGTACCCGCTCTGAAATGCAGGAACGCCTGGAGCGTACCCGTATGGGCCAAAATAAAGAAAACAAGGGCGAAAGCTCTTAACCGATGGTGGTATCTATGACTTTTTTCAAGGAAAAAACTGAAACATCCCCGCCCGGTTCCATGCCGGACAAAGGCGGAAATCCCTACCTCAACGGACGGGAAGAATGGCTGGAGCGGTACGGCTCTTACATCAGCCGGGCCGCGCAATGGCGCATGGTCGCGTTTGTCTGTCTTCTTCTCACCGCCGTTTCCATTACCGGCAACGGCATTCAGGCGAGCCAGGTCAAAACCGTTCCCTACATCATTGAAGTGGACAAGCTGGGCAAATCCAGCGTGGTGGCACGGGCTGATCAGGCCAGTTCCACGCCGCAGCGCCTGATCCAGGCCGAGATCGCCGCCTGCGTCAGTAACTGGCGCACGGTTACAGCGGACGTGGAGCTCCAGCAGAAGATGATCGAGCGGCTGTCTTTCTTCATGGCCGGAAGTGCCAAAGGCGTTCTGCGTGAATGGTACGAGGCCAACAATCCCTATGAAATCGCCAAGTCCGGCAAGCTGGTGCATGTGGAGATCAAAGGCCTGCCTCTGCCGGTCAGTTCCGATTCCTACCGGGTGGAATGGGTGGAAACCGTGCGTAGCCATGCGGGTGTTCTACTTGATTCCCACGCCTATGAAGCAACCGTGACGATCCAGATCAACCCGCCGACTGTGGACGCGGTTCTGCTGCGCAACCCCGGCGGTGTCTACATCACTTCGCTCTCTGCGGGCAAAGTTGTTGGCGCGACCGCCCCGGCCAAACCCCAAAACAATCAGGAATGAGGTCATTCATGAAAAAGATACTGATCTTTGTCTGCGTGTTCACGCTATACGCCGTTCCGGCTTTCGCGGCCAGCCCCATACCCGCAGGGTACCCGCCACCGCTGCAACCGGAAGCGGGAAACCCGGCCCCAGTTGCCATGCCTGAGATCGATTACCTGAATCCCAAGACGGTGCCCCTGACCGAAAAGGAAAAAAAGGCGCTACGCCTTTCCGGCTCCTGGTCGCGCCAGGGTGTTGAGCCGGTTCTTACGGGGGGCGGCAAGGTGGTCTATGTGCATGGCGCAAGCCTGCCCACGATTGTGGCCGCGCCCATGCAGGTTTGCGATGTGGAACTCCAGGCCGGAGAAACCGTGCACGAAATTGTGGTGGGCGATTCCTCGCGCTGGATGGTGGACTCCGGCAAGGCAGGCTCCGGCGCGAGTGCTACCGCGCATTTGTTCATCAAGCCGGTGGATTCCGGCCTGGAAAGTTCCGCCGTGGTCACGACTGACCGCCGTGTGTATCACCTGCGTCTTGTTTCCCAGCGTTCCGGACATACGCCGTATGTGGGCTTTCTGTACTCGGAAGGCCTGAAGCAGCAAGCCGCCTGGCGGCAAGCCAGGGAGGCGAAGGAGCGGGAATGGAATTCCACCAGTGTGGACGGCAGAACCACGGACTTGTCGGCCCTGAACTTCAATTACGAGGTCAAGGGCAAGGCGAAATGGAAGCCAGAGCGCGTTTATGATGACGGTCAGCAAACCTTCATCCGGCTGCCGGAAAAATCCGCCTCCGGCGAAATGCCCATACTGCTGGTGCGCAAAGGCAAACAGGACGGGCTGGTAAACTACCGGGTTAAAGATTCCGCCATGATCGTGGACGGGCTGTTTGACCGTATCGCCCTGGTCATCGGCGTAGGCGGCGATCAGGAAAAGGTGGAAGTCATAAGGGGGGACAAGTAATGCGTAAAACCCTTCTCGTTCTTTGTTTCGCTGTGTTGTTCGCTTCCGGCTGCGCCAAGCCTGGCCTGGTCGGTTCCTTTTGCGGCCCGCTGCCGGAGCGCGGCGCGGTGTCGGCCATTGCCGCCGATGCCGTTGCCTGCCTCTCGGAGCGGTACCCGCCCGGCCATACTTCCCTGCATCTGCTCCAGGCGGAAGACGCCACTAATGACTTTGCTGCCGCCTTTGAATCCGATCTGCGCTCGCAAGGCTTTACCCTGGCCGCTGCGGAGTCGGCTGATGTAATTGTCGTGGCCTATACCCTGGACGCGCTGGATGAAAAATCGGCCTGGTATCTGCAACTGCGCCTTTCTGATGGCAAGGCCTTTGCCCGGTCGTATACAGCCAGCGGGCAGCCGGAAGCTGGCCAGAGCCGCACGGAACAGGAATTCCGGCGCTCCATCGTAGATAAAGCAACAGAAAAAGCCCGTCATGCCTGGGATTCCGGCTCAAGCTTCGTGCAAGACACGCTGAATTAGGGGGAGGCATGAACGACAAAACCCCAAATAGCCTGGAACCAACAAAAAAGGTCAGTGTGGCTCGCATGAGCCGCTGGCCGATCTATGCCGTGCTGATCGCCGGTCTGTTTTTGCTTGGCATCCTGGTTTACAGCGTGAATTTCGCGCACAACCAGGAGGAAGAACAGGCGGGAACGCAAAAAGTGGACATCAAGGAGGAGGAGGAGGAGGAGGAGGAGGAGGAGCGGCCTTTGCTCATGGGCGAAGGCCGTGGCCTTGCTCTGGCCCCGCCAGCGGGCTCTCCGGCCATTGCCGGGCCGGAACCGAAAGCGGCTGAAATGCGCTCACGCGAGCCGTTGATTGTGGTGCAAGGCAAACAGGAACAGCCAGATCAGTACCGGCAGGAACTGGAAAATCTGCGCCGCATGAAAGCGCAGGCCCAACTCACGGCACTTTCCGCGCCGCTGGGCGTGAAGAAAAACGCAGACAGTTCTGCGCAATCTGGCCAACAGGTGGCAATGGTGCGGGAAGATCAGCGACGAGATACCGCTCCGGATATGAACCGCGATTTGTCCGCCCTGCGGGAGAACGGCTACGATCCCGCCGCCGACAAGGATAAGGAAGCATTTTTCGGGCGGGCTGAAAAAGACTCAAGCTGGATTCTGCCGCACTCCCGCACCGCCGGTCAGCCTCTTGAACTGAAAACCGGCGCGGTGATTCCCGGCGTCATGGTGACGGGCATCAACTCCGATCTGCCGGGCAACATCATCGCACAGGTTTCGCAGAACGTCTTTGACACGGCCACAGGGCGGCAACTGCTTATCCCGCAAGGTGCAAAGCTCTTTGGCGTGTACGATTCCCGCGTGATCTACGGTCAGGAACGTGTGCTGGTGGCCTGGAACCGCCTGATGTTCCCGGATGGTTCCGCCGTCACGCTGGGAGCCATGCCCGGCTCGGATATGGCGGGCAACGCCGGATACACGGATAAGGTGAACAACCACTATCTGCGTATCTTCGGCTCGGCCATTCTCATGAGCATGATCACGGGCGGCATGTCCTACAGTATGGATTCCCTGGACAGCGGCGGCGATAGCGACAATCCCAAACTCCAGGACGAAATGGGCGCGGCCCTAGCTTCGCAACTCGGACAGGCCACGCTCCAACTCCTGCAAAAGAATCTGAACATCAAACCCACGCTGGAAATCCGGCCCGGCTACCAGTTCAACGTCATAGTGACGAAAGATATTGTTTTTAAGCAGCCGTACCGGGTGGGGAGGTAGAAAATGCGGCTATTGCCTGGCGTCTTCGCTGGAAGGAATATTCAACAGCCGGTCTTTCAAAAGTTCGGTAAAGTTACGCCGTTCGTCCGCCACCACATGAATATGTACTTCATGGGCAGCCTTGCTGACCTGATAGACAACCCTGTACGGCGAAACTTGAATTTCCCGATACGAAAGAATGTTTACTCGCTTAAGTTCAGGAGGAATACGGCCACGATCGGGAAGCTCACGCAAGCTGTCCCTCGCCTGAATAAACCTGTTCAGGATCGTTTCAGCAATATCAGGCCCGTCCCGGTCGGCAATGAAGGCGAAAATACCTTTAATGTCTTCTTCGGCTCGGCGGGTAAATGCAACCCGCCAGGCTTTAGCCGCGCTCATTGCGTTTCTCCGCGATCATATTACGGATGTCGGCAAAAACTTCATCTGAGTCACGGAGATTACCGGCCTCTACATCGGCGGAGCTATCCGCGAGCATACGTAGAAGAGCCAGGCTTTGCTGCATCTGGTCATATTCGCGGACGTTCATCACAACGGCTTTTGCTTCGCCGTTTTGAGTAATAACCATCGGATTGCCGGTTTCCGCCACGGATTCCACCATTTGCTTGGCGTTATTTTTGAGCCAGGAAATCGGCTTGATGTCTGAATGTAGTTGCATATGTCCTCCATAGGGGAAAAATTATGACTGAATTTAGGGTAATCCCTCTTGAGGGATAAATCAAGATCCTTCTGAATAAACCCCTGGAGTAATGAGAGCCACGAGCCCCAACCCCGCGCCGCATGACGGCCTCCATCGGAGAATGTCATGCCCGCAAAATACGGCCTGGGCACGGAGAAAAAGAAAAGCGGCCTGCGCTGGCTCTATCTGCCGTTTATGCTCCTGCTCGGCATCGGCAGCCTGGCGCTGGCCACCCAGCGCATTGCCGCCTTCTTCAGCTATCATCCGGCACTTGGCGAGCCGTGGGGCGTGCTCTGGGGGATTCCCTGGTATGCGCCCTGGTCGGTGTTCGCCTGGCAAGAGCAGTTTGGCCCCGGCGATACCTACGGTTTCATTGAGCAGGCTGTAACACACAGCCAGGCGCTGTTCCTGGTGCCGCAATTCATCGTCATTGCCTACTGGATGGCCTTCATGAAGAAACTGAAGGCCAACGCCAATCTGCACAGCTCGGCCCGCTGGGCGGAAGAAAAAGAAATCCGCACCATGGGCTATTTTGAGAGCAAAGGCGTCTATGTCGGTGGCTGGCTCAAGAAATACGCCGGTATTTCGTCCATGCTCCGGGCACTCCGGAGCAAACCTGACGAAGTGCAACTCTACCTCCGGCACAACGGGCCGGAACACATCATGGTTTTCGCGCCCACGCGCTCCGGCAAAGGTGTCGGCCTGATTCTGCCCACATTGCTGGCCTGGGAAGGCTCCAGCATCGTTCTGGATATCAAGGGCGAAAACTGGTCGCTCACGGGCGGTTGGCGCAAATCCCAAGATCAGGTGGTGCTGCGCTTTGACCCCTCTGATCCCTCCGGCGCGTCCGCCGCCTTCAATCCCCTGGAAGAACTCCGCATCGACACCATGATGGCGATTCCGGATGTGCAGAACATGGCCGCAATGCTGGTCGATCCCAACGGCAAAGGCCTGGAGGATCACTGGAGCAAGGCGGCCTTCGCCATGCTGGGCGGGGCGATCCTGCACTGCTGCATCATGATCCGGAGCAGCCAGGGCCGCACGGCCACGCTCTATGACCTCTCCTGCATGTTGGCCGATGCAAGCCGCACCATCCAGGACTTGTTCAAGGAAATGGTGGAAGCGCCGCATGAAAAGCTCCTGAAGGAAATGTTCCCTGAGAGCGCTGGTGGCGACAAGGCCCATATCTTCATCGCCAGTTCCGCCAGAGAAATGCTGAACAAGGCGGAAAATGATACTTCTGATTTCAAGCAGTTCGTTAAAGTGTATTTATTCAGTATATTCAAAATATTGCATGCTATTTTAACTGCATGGGAATTGAATGCTGTCCGCCAAAATACACGCCTATTGCTGGTACATCTGCTGGTACGTTTTTGGCGCTCATTTTGTCGTAAACTGGTTGGAAATAAAGAGATATCACCTTGGGAGGGTAAGCATGAAATTGACCGATACTTTCGTAAAACGCAAGCAAGGAAACGGCAAAGCTCAAAAGCATTCGGACGGCGGCGGGCTGTATCTCTACATAACGCCGCAGGGAAGCAAATCTTGGCGGTTTGGTTACAGATTCATGGGCAAACAAAAACTGCTGGTCATTGGGCCGTATCCAGCCGTCAGTCTGAAAGAAGCGCGAGAACGCCGGGAAGCAGCCAAGAAACTGCTGCTGGACAACATAGACCCCAGCACTGCCAAACAGGAAGCCAAAGCGATCGCTGCCAGCGCCGCTCAAAACTCATTTCAGGCAATCGCCCTGGAGTGGTTGGAAAAATACTCGGTCAACTGGACGGCTGCTTACAAGGGCCACATCCGGCGTCGTATGGAGAAATACGTGTTTCCGCCGCTCGGCAAGCGGCCCATCAAAAGCATCTCCGCCCCAGAACTGTTGGAAGCCCTGCGCCGAGCAGAGGACAAGGGAGCCGGTTTCATGGCGCATCAGGCTCTAGGTTCAGGACTCGTTAATTGCCAACCATTTTATATCAGTGTATTTATAACGCCCGAGGTAAGTCATGAGCACACTGTTTTATCTTTCCACCGGG
>NZ_JAGZUV010000038.1:0-28255 GCF_018379785.1 Desulfovibrio sp. | reverse complement strand
CGGAGTCGTTCTGGCGCGAGCATGGAGCATATGGCCCATAAATCTTCCCTCCCGAGTTGGCTATAACATATACCATTACTCAAAGGGACTAAACACCTAATGCACCCGTCACTCCCGGTTATCACCACCACTTCTGGGGATAGCGCCGCCGCGCGCCCAGATTATTGGTCAGCAGGGCCAGCAACAGCATGCCGCAGGCCCCGGCGCCGCACGGCAGAAGCACATACCAGTAGCCCAGGCGGTGGATGTCCGCCCCGCCGATGACCGCGATCAGCGCCGTGGCCCCGCCGGGTGGATGCAGGGTTTTGGTGACGCACATCAGGGCAATGGCGGTGGACACGGCCAACGCCGCGGCCGCCGTGGGCTCCTGCCCCAGGAGCAGCTGGCAGCTGACGCCCACCAGCGCCGAAAGCAGATGTCCTCCCACCAGATTGCGCGGCTGGGCCAGCGGGCTTTCAGGCGCGCCGAAGGCCAGGACCGCCGAAGCCCCGAACGAGCCGATGAGCAAGGGCAAATTCCATTCCTGGGCGCACGCGCGTTCCAGCCAGGCCAGGCAGGCAATGGAAAGGGCGCTGCCCAACCAGGCCCAGCCCACGTCGCTCCAGGTTGTCCGCGCGCCGCCCAGGCGGCTCAGTACCCGTGTCATTCCGGTCATATCCCCTCCCCAGGAGCTGTGACGCATTTCATGCGTATGAACACTGCTCTATACCCGCGCCAGAGCCAGAAACACCGCATGCAGCGAGGCCAGCAGGGCGATGAAGGAGTTTTCCACCGCCGGGCCGTGTCTTTTTGTGCCGTACAAGCCGAGAGAAAGCGCGTTCCGGCGGCAGGCCGGCAGACAGTCCCGGCAGAGGGTGCATGCGGAACCGGGCGCCTCCTGATCCAGGCGTTCCGGCGTCATGGCCCCATAACGGCAGGCCCGCGCGCAGGCTCCGCAGCGGTTGCACGCGCCCGTGCGGCGGACGCGCCAGGGCGACAGCCGCCCCAGCCCGCTCGCGACCAGGCCCAGTGGGCAGACGCCCAGGCAATAGGTTCCTAAACCCAGCTTACGGCTGAACAGTCCGGCGCAGCACGGCAAGAGCAGGCCCAGCAACAGGCCGCAGGCCAGGGCCACCCCCAACGGAGCCCCGGCCAGGCGAAGCAACACGGGCGTCAGCAGGGTCAGCGCCAGCACGACCGGACGCAGCCGGGGCAGCCAGGCCGGTACCGGGCGCACGCGCCCCCGGGCCGCCGTGCCCGCGTCCCAGACGCCGAAATAGCAGAGCTGGCTGCACCAGGCCGCGCCCGCCAGCAGCACGGCGACGCCGAAAAGAATCAACATGAAATAGCCCCCGCCCCGGTACAACGGCGCGGCCAAAATCACGCCGGGCACGGGCAGATGCAGGTTGCCGCTGAGCAGAAAACGCCCGTCCAGGGTGAGGCCCAGCAACAATTGGCCGAAAAAGATCAGGGAAAACAGCCGCCAGGTCCAGAGCCGGGCGGCAACGGCCGTGTGCCGGTCAGACAGCCGCCCCGCCACCCAGGCCGCCCAGAGGCCGGGCAAAAAGACCTGGGCCAAGCCCCAGCCGGGCGCGAAGCGCTCCAGCACAAAGAGGCCCGGCGCCAGAGCCCAGGCCGCGGCCAGAATGCCGGTGGTCAGTCCCAGGGCCGCCAGTTGCGCGCCCGCGCTGCTTTCCCGGCGGGCATAGCGCGCCCGCGCCCGCTCGCTCAGCAACGGCAGGGCGGCCAGGGCGGTGAACAGGGCCACGCCCAGAAGAATGGCGGCCAATCGGTGCCAGGGCTGGTCCATGAACTGGCGTACCTGGACGAACTGGCTTGTGGTCCAGATCCAGCGGGCAGCCAGCAAGGGCAGGACCAGCAGCAGGACCCGGCGCACCCAGGCCCCGCGAGTCCAGGCCAGCAGGGCCAGCAGAATGCAGCCCAGGGTCAGGGCGGGCAGGCCGGCCCGCCAGAAGTGCGCACCGGCCAGCAGCAGCGCCAGGGCTGCGGGCAAGGGACAAAGACGGGCGCTTGCGGTCATGGACATCTCGGACAGCTCCTTGACTGAAATTCCAGCCCGGCGTGCTGAGGCGACGCGCAAGGCGCAGTGCCGGAATCCCTGCCGAAACGGGTCGGCGGGAGGCAGCGGGCAAAGGCCTTGGCGTAGCCCCTCAAGCGGGCCCGCAGTGCGTCAGGACGGTTTTAAACGGGCTCGGGGCTCGTCGCTCCCTCCGGCAGACAGCGCTTGCCGGTCAGGGACAGGATGTCGATACGGATGACGGCCACCCGGCGGACATTGGCGTCCGGCGCGGGGCGCGGGCAACGGGCGGCATAGCGTTCCGCCAGGCTGTCCAGGGCCAGACGCTTTTCCTCCGTGTCCTCGACCAGAGAGGCGCGGCCCGTGCCGCAGATGGATTTGTAGTAGGTGGAGGATTTTTCGCGGTCGATCCGCACGTCCGCCGCCAGGCTGAAGGCCACGCGGCCGTCCTTGCGGATCAAATCCAACTTGGTGCCTTCCGGAGCGCTGTGCAGATAGATGCGCTGGTCCAGACGCACGAAATTAAGCGGAATCAGATAGGGGAAGTCCCCATTGTTAAGGGCCAGAAACAGTTCTTCGGCCTTGGCGAAGACCTCGTCAAAAAAAGCCGGTTCAGAACACTCGCGTTTGCTCAGGCGCATACCTCTCTCCTTTTACGGGAATCAATGCTTCAAACAGTTGTGTAACGGCGCGCGCAAAACACGCCTGCGCTTCGTTCGGCAGAGCATTTCACACCTGAAACGCTCCGGCCCGACATGCAATCAATCCGCAAGGCACCGCTGCCAGCGCCGCCCGGCTTCCGCCAGATCCGCTGTATCGGGATGGCGGGCGGCCTCCTCCAGCCGGGCGCGGCGTTCCGGCGTCATGGGATGGCGGCCTTTTTGCCGCGAAATTTCCAGAATTTTCGGATCGACCCGGCCTTGGCACAGGAAGCCGTCCAGCACCGTATTGCCGCCCTCTTCCAGCAGGGCCCGCGCGCCTTCCGCGCAGCGCCGGGCATGCGGCGAATCCGGCCAGGCTCCCAGGGTTCCGAAAAAAAAGACTTTCTTGCCGAGCACGCGGCGCATGTATCCTTGCGTCCTGGCGTCGGCCTGGCCCAGGCGTACCCAGAACCCCAGGGCCAGCAGATCGTAATCATCAGGGTCCGGCGCCTCACGCACGGGGAAGCAGGGCGCGCCGGAAGCGGCGGCCAGGGCTTCAGCCACCTTACGGGTATTGCCCGTGACTGAGGAATAAATGATGCAACTTTTCATATTCTGTGTTCCCGCAGCGTAGCGCATGGATGTTAGCTATCGGCCAATTTTTGCAGCCCCGCCCGGTCCAGCAGGAGCACGCGGCGGCGTTCAACGCTGATCAGGCCGTTGGCGGCCAGCCGGCTCAGTTCCCGGCTCAGGCTCTCGCGGCTGATGCCGACCAGACGCGCCAGAATTTCACGGCTGACGCCGAGATCCAGCACGTCGGTCTTTTCCATTTTCGCCCGGTGCAACAGCCAGGCCGCCACCCGGCGGGAAGCGGAAATCCGCCCCTGCGAACCGGCCAGTTTGTTGATGAACAGGCGCTGGCGCAGGGAAAGCGCCGCGATCAGGCCCAGGCCCAGCGCCGCGTTGCCGCGCAGGACAGCCAGCAGGGCGCGCTTGTCCAGCCAGAGCAGGCGGCCCTCCCGGACGCCCATTGCCGAAGCGGGCAAACCGCCCTCATAAAACAGCACGCCCGCGTCCAGAAGGCGGCCGGGCCGCACCAGATGCAGCACGCATTCCCGTCCACGGGCCGCGCTGCGGGACAATTTGACCAGGCCGGAGAGCAGAAAGGCGGGGTCCGCGCTTTCCTGGCCTTCCCGAAAGAGCACGTCGTCCTTGGCAAAGGCCCGCAAGCGGGCGTGCCCGGCCAGGGCCAGGCGCTCCTCCGGCCGCAGCACGCTGAAAAGGCCGCTGCCGAGAGCCGTCAGAACGGCCTGTTGTGCAGGTTCTTTCAAGGGTGATTCCGGCATGGCGTCAATCTTTATATCATTGCCGGGCGGCTCCGGGGAGCCGCCCGGCAATTGTCGATGTTGGAGCATTTCAACGTTGAAAAGTCGGCATGCGAGGCGGCGTTGATTCAGCCGAACACACGGTTTTCCTGAATGAACCTTTGAAACGCAACGCCTTTCAAAAGTAATCCGCCCTAGTTCAGAATGGCCGCCAAATCCTCATCCGGAGTGCTGATGGGACGGATGCCCCACTTCTCCACCAGGATATTCAGAATGGTCGGTGAAACAAAGGCGGGCAGGCTGGGTCCGAGACGGATATTTTTGATGCCCAGAGCCAGCAGGGTGAGCAGGATGCTCACGGCTTTCTGCTCATACCAGGAAAGCACCAGGGAAAGCGGCAGATCGTTGACGTCGCATTTCAGGGCGTCGGCCAGGGCCAGGGCCACCTGTACAGCCGCATAGGCGTCGTTGCACTGGCCCATGTCCAGCAGGCGCGGCAGGTCGCCGAGCTTGCCCAGGTCCTTGTCGAAGAAGCGGAACTTGCCGCAGGCCAGAGTCAGCACCAAGGTGTCCTGCGGAGTTTTTTCCACAAATTCCGTGTAATAGTTGCGGCCGGGCTTGGCCCCGTCACAGCCGCCCACCAGGAAGATATGACGCAATTTGCCCTGGGCCACGGCTTCCAGCACCTTGGGCGCGGCATTGAGCATGGTTTGGCGGCCGAAGCCGGTCAGAATTTCCTTGCCGGGCTCGTCCTCGGCAAAGCCGGGCAGTTCCAGGGCCTTGGCGATGACCGGCGCGAAATCCCGCCCTTTGCAGTGCACACAGCCGGGCCAGCCCACGTTGCCGCTGGTAAAGATTTTGTCGCCGTAGGCGCGGGGGTTCTGAATGCAGTTGGTGGTGAAGAGCACCGCGCCGGGGAAGTCGGGCAGTTCCTTCTGCTGGTTCTGCCAGGCCGTGCCGAAATGTCCGGCCAGATGCTTGAAGGCCTTCAGGCGGGGGTAGCCGTGGGCGGGCAGCATTTCGCCGTGGGTGTAGATATTGATGCCCGTGCCTTCGGTCTGTTCCAGCAGGGCCTGCAGATCCAAAAGGTCATGGCCGGAAACCAAAATGGCCTTGCCCTTGCGGTGCCCCAGGGAAACCGGCGTGGGCACGGGATCGCCGAAGGATTCGGTATTGCCCTTTTCCAGCAGTTCCATGGCCCGCAGATTGGCCTTGCCGCATTCCAGCACCAGTTCCAACCAGCCGCCCAGATCGCGGACTTCCCCGTCCCAAAGCGTACCGGCCACAAGAGCCTTGCAGACAAAGGCCGCAAGCTCGGGATCGCGCTGACCGAGCCGCGCCGCATGGTCGGCGTAGGCGGCCACGCCCTTGAGCCCGAAAAGCAGCATCTGCATGGCCGAAGCCACGTCCGCGTCCGCGCTGAGCACGTCGATGCCCACCACGCTTTCCGGCAGACGGGCCAGATATTCGTCCAGGGAGACGTTCAGATCCTCGGGTTTTTCCCCCAGCCGGGCGGCCAGGGCCTTGGCCCGCTCCAGGGTTTCGGCCTGCATTTTGCGCAGAGCCTCGGGGTCGAAATTCACATTGGTCAGGGTGCCGAACAGGGCCTCGACCATGAAGTCGTCCGTCTCCGTATCCGCAATGCCCGCGGCGCGGGCCTGCAGGACCAGGGCCGCCAGACGCCGCAGAAGATAAATCAATTGATCCTGAATGACCGCCACATCCGCGCTTTTGCCGCAAACACCGGCCACCGTGCAGCCCGTTCCCTTGGCTGTCTGTTCACACTGATTGCAAAACATAGGGGTAAAACTCCTTTTCCTCCCTCGGTGGAGGATGTGTCCCCATATACAACACAAACCCACCTCGTTCACTGTGATTGAAATCACAGTTTTTTGCAAAAGGTAAAAAAAACCGCGCCGGGCTTCGACTGTGCGAAGACCGGCGCGGGAAGAAACGGACGGAGCGGGAAGCTCAACTGTTGTCGGGCTTGGCGTAGGCTCCGGGCAGGCGGGCGGCGACAGGGGCGACCGGCGCGGCGGGCGGCGCGAAATTCCGCACATGGGCCCGCGCCGCCGCTTCCGCTGGAGCGGCGGACTGAGCGGCGGGCGCGGCCGCCGGAATGCCGGGCTGCATGGCGTTTCTGCCGTAGGCGGCACGGGCATGGGCGCGCGGCACGGCCGTCACCGGCGCCTGTATGATGGGCTGGGCGGTTTTCATGGCCGAGCCCGCGGGCTGCATGCGCCCGGCAATTTCCGCCGCCGCGCGGCGGGCCTCCGGAGTTTCGATGATCTGGGCGTAAGCGCCGCGCAGGCCGGAGAGAATGTGCACCACGCTGTCCAGGGACTCCACGTTCATTTTCAGATTGGCCTGCAGGAGCCGCGCGGTACAGAGGATATACAGATTGTTGAGGTTCACGGCCAGGCTGCCGCCCTTGTCCATGTTCAGGGAGGCGGAAAGTTCATTGACGATGTCGATGACCTTGGAAATCAGAATGCCTTTGCCCGCGAAATCCCTGGCCAGCATCTTGTCGCGCGCCTGCTGGAGGTAATTGAGCGCGCCGTCGTAGAGCATGAGCAGAAGCTGCCCCTGATCCGTGGTGCTGACCTTGATTTGGAAATATGCTTGCGCCGCTTTGTTCATAGGCTGTTCCTTCTCGTTGCCCGCGCCGGTCCGCCGTGCCGGAACGGAAAGCACTGTTCAGTGCGGGTAACTTTTTAAAATTGACCCGCTTTAGGGTCTGTTAACACTATAGAATTTTTGTTCGCCTGCAAGAAAGATAAACCTGTTTTGAGGGAGTGTACTCTTCTGGTACTCGACCGAAAAAGCAGGTGAAATCTGACGCGGCAGGAGGGCAAAAAGGCATAGCGTTAACAGGCCCTAGTCGTTGCCGCTCAACTGCTTGAGCTGCGATTCCAGGGTTTTCTGCTGCTCGCTGTAATTCTTGAGCAGGGTTTCCAGGTTGGCGAAAATCGTCTTCTGCCGCGCCTCCCAGGTTTCCAGGCGATACTGCTCACGCTCGATCTTCTTGTCGATATTCTCCATGATGCTCTTGTAGTTGTCCCGCAAAGACATCAGGGCGCCGTTCTTGGACTTCAGGGCAATGGCGTCGTCTATTTCAGACTGCGTCATATTGCTCGTGATATTCACGGCCGTGAAACTCAGTTCGTCCTTGAAAAAACTGTTTACCGTCTGCGTCAGGCCCTGCTTGATGCGTACGTACATGGGCTCTTCGCCGGCCGGAGGATGATCGCCGAGGCTCAGGTCGTCAATCTGGATGGACAGGCCGCGCGCGTCGCCCTTGGCCACGCTGAAATAATTGCCCGGCATGCTCTCGTCGCGCGTGGCCTCCACGCCGCCGACGGTCACATTGGTGATTTGGGGCTTGCCGTCGCTGCCCGTCTCCACATGGTACTTTACTTCGTAATTGCCTGCCTTGGTAATGCCCTCGACATGGCTGCCGTAGCGGAAATCGGCGCTGGTGGAAGAACCCGTGCCGCTGGCGCAGAAAAAATCCACCACGGCTTCCAGGTTGTTGGTGATCATGTCATTGTAGCTTTCCTTATCCAGCGTCTGCAATTCCGCAATGCCGGACTTGGGGGCGATCACCAGCAGGCCGTAGGTCTCGCTGCTTTCATCCGTGTCGGTCTTGATGCCCAGATTGGCGAGGCTGGCCAGGACGTCGCCGGAAAGAATGTCGTCCGCCGACTGGCGGCTCTTGAAGCCGGGCGGCGAGGAGCTGAGCACGCTGGAAAAGCGGCTTTTGAACAACTGCACCCCGTAGTTGCCCTGCAACAGGCCGCCTTTCTGGTTGGTCAGGCCCGACGGACTATAGTTGTCCTTTTTAATATCATCGGGGTCGTTGGAGGTGACCTCCTTGTCCTCGTCATAGGAGGTATAGTCGCGGACGGTCAGCAGCACCGAGTTGACCGCGTCCAGAAAATTCTGGATGGACTGCTCCACCGAGGTAATGTCCGTGCTTATGCTGATGTGCGCGTCGCCCGTATTCTGGATGCTGAAGACCACGCCCTCAATGACGTCGCTCACGCTGTTGGAGGCCGACTCCATTTCCATGGGCCAGTTGTCCACGGTATAGCGGGCGTTGGCCGACCGCTGGATGGTCCAGTTGTCCGACGTGGCTACCTGGCCCTGCAGGGCCGGTCCTTCGAGGTTCTGAACGTTCTTGAGCTGGAGGTAGACAGGACCGTCAATAGCATCCAAGCCAAGAGGAGTGCCGTCGGCAGCCACATATTCCTTGCCGTCAGCGTCCGTATAGGCCACGCCCCAGTCGGCGGGCGCAGAGGTGGAATTGCCGTCCTTGTCCTTCCAGACAATACCCGTACCGTCTTTCAGTTTTGTCAGCACATCCTTCATGGTCTGGGGAGACGTCAGGGTCAGGGTTCCGGTCTTCCCGTCGTTGGTGGTGACGGTGTAGACCAGATCCGGCGGCTCTTCCAGGTAGGTGCCCGTGCCGTCAGTGTAGAACAGGGAATTTCCGGCAGTATTCGTTTTGGGCACCTTGGTGCTGGCTTCAAACGTGGTCGTGAAACCGGCGGTTCCGCTGGCGCCGGTGGTCAGTTTGAAATCCTTCACGTCGTCCAGTTTCAGGACCTGGTTGCCGTCGGTGCCCGTTGTGAGCGTTCCGGGATAGGCGGCATTAACGGCCTCCAGCAACTGCTGGTTGGTCATGTTGCTCGTCAGCGGCGTGCCGTCGGCCAGCTGATCCACATAAACGACGCTGCCGTCCTTCTTGGTGATGGTGAAGACAAGTTCGGAGCCCGGAGGCGGCGGGGTTTCGTCGTCCTTGCCGTCAATGCGCTTGCCCAGCTTGCCCGCAGCAAAGGTCAGGGTGGCGGAGGCGGAGTCCAGCGTACCGCCCAACTCGTCCCGGACGCCCTTGGCGGGCGTGTGATTGCTCTGCAGCTTGCCGGCGTCGGTGAGGTCGGCGCACGCCACATTTGTGACGCCGCTCAAGTTCACGCCCCAGGAGCCGGCGCTGTTCAGGCCGATGTCCACGCTGTCGCCGCTCTGGGTGGCCTGGGCCATCTGTACCAGCAGATCCCGCTTGCTGGCCCCGGCCTTGATCTTGAATTCGCGCGTGCCGCCGTCTTCCATGGTCATGGTGAAGGTCAGGAGGTCATTGTCCCCCTTGCCCTCGGCCATGCCGCCGGCGGCATTCAGCTTGTCGTCATTCAGGTTGCCGCTGCCCACCCCTACCCAGGTGGAGGGCGGCGTATAGGCTTCGTCCGAACTCTTGCGGCGGCTGAAGGACTTGACGCCGTCCATAAGCAGGTTGCCGTCAGTGTCCAGCCGGGCATTGATGCCCCCGGCGGCGGCGTTGAGAGCCGTCACCAGGTCGGCGGCGCTGGCATCGCCCTTGACGGTCACGGATTTTTTGGCGCCGTTCCGCAATACCAGGTCATAGGTATATTCCGTGGGATCGGTGAGGGTCCGGCCGGTATCCAGGCTGCCGTTGGTCAGCCAGGTAGAGTTCGTGCCCGAGGCCCCCATGCCCTTCAGATTGTTGTTGTAGATGATCAGGTTGTTGTCCGCGCCGGTATCCTTGCCCGCCACCTGGTAGACATAGCCGGAACCGGTCTGGATCAGGCTGATCTTGATGCCCGGATTTTCCGTGGAGTTGTTGATCATGCTGGCGAACGACTCCAGCGTGGTGCCGGCCGGAACCTTGATGCTGTGGTCCTTGCCCGCGTAATTGAAGCGGAAGTACTGCACGTCGCCCGTGTCGTTGATGACGTCGGTCTTGGAATTGAACACACAACCGGTATTGGCCCAGATGGCGTTGCTGGCCATCTGGCTGACCTTGATGGTGTGCTGCACGTCCTGGGCCGAGGCATTGGCCACGGCGGTGATGATGTTTTCGTTGCTGCTGCTGACGTTCTTGGTGACGAAGTTGTTTTTGTCGCTCAGCGCGGAGAGCATGCTGCTGGCGGCCTGCACCTGCTCGATGATCTTGCCGAAGGCCTCATAGCGCAGATTCCAGTCGCTTTTCCAGGCTTCAAGCCGGTTCAGCTGCGACGATTCGATCTTTTTGAGCTGCTCCAGCACCTTGTCGAAATTGGTGTCGTTGCCGCTCAGACCGGAGATGGCGTTGGAGCCGGAAATGCTGATTGCCATATGCGCCTCGCACTGCGAAAGATCTCTGCCGCGCCCGGGGCGCGGGCCCGCCACAAAAAAACAGCGGTGCGCACAAACTCATGCAAAATGCGTGCAAAGAATTTTTTGCCGGGTGCGGACAGGCGCGCTGCCGCGCCACCGGACACCGGGATCTTCCGTTCTCCTTTTCTAACGGCCGGAACGTGAAAAAGTTTAGAGCGGGAACGCCGAGCGCCGCGCGGCCACCGGAAACAGCGGCCGCGCGGCGCTCGAAAACCGCACTCGAAAAAGGACGGAGGACCGCTTACCCGGCCATGAACGCTTCCCAGCGCGCCAGCAAGGCCCGCAGGGCGTTGCCGCGGTGGCTGCGGGCGGTTTTTTCCTCCCGGGAAAGCTGGGCCGCGGTTTTGTTGATCAGGGGATCAAAAAAGACCGGATCATAGCCGAAGCCGTTCTCTCCGCGCGGCGCGGCCAGCAGGCGTCCTTCCCAGATGCCGCGCGCCACCATCTCCCCGCCGCCGGGCTTCACGGCGGCCATGCAGCTCACAAAGCAACAGGCCCGGCGGCTCTCGGGCACGTCGGCCAGTTCGTGCAGCAGCTTGCGGATGTTGCGCTGATCCCGGCTTTCGCCGGACAGGCTTTGCCAGTCGTCGGAATAGCGGGCCGAATAGACGCCGGGCCTGCCGTCCAGGGCCTCCACCATCAGGCCCGAATCGTCGGCCACGCTGACCAGGCCGGTGATCCCGGCCACGGCGCGGGCCTTGATCAGGGCGTTTTCCTCAAAGGTCGTACCGGTTTCCTCAATGTCCTCAATCAGGGGAAAGGCTTCCAGCCCGATGACTTCCACGCCGAACCCGGCCAGGGGCCCGGCCAGTTCGCGCACCTTGCCCGCGTTATGGGTCGCCAGGACGATGCGCTGTTTTTCTTCCGCCATATGTCAGCTCCTTTTGGAACGCGTTAGACTTGCCTGCGATGATGAGGAATGACCAGCGTGGCAACCAGGATGCCGCCGATGACCAGCACGCCGCCCGCCACCTGGGCCGGGGCGATGCTTTCGCCCAGCACCAGCACCGAGGCCACGGCCGCGAAGACCGGCAGGCTGTAGTAAACAATGCCCGCGCGCACCGGGCCGATTCTGTCCACGGCCAGGGTCCAGAACCAGAACGAGAAAAAGGAACAGCCCACCCCGGCGTACAGAATGCCCGTGACCAGGGCCGGGGAAAGCGTGGGCAGGGGCAGCAGGCAGGCCTCGGCCACGGTGAAAGGCAGGGAATAGAGCAGACCCAGACTGAAGGTCGCCACATTGAAGCCCAGGGGCGACACATCGCCGGAGCGCTGGCGCATGAACAGCGAGTAGAGCCCGAAGCAGAACGCGCCGCCCAGAGCCCAGAAGTCGCCGCTGTTGATGCGCAGTCCGGCCAGGCGTTGCCAGTCGCCCCGGCTGACCAGAATGATCACGCCCGCCAGCACCACCAGCATCCCGGCCAGGCGGCGCGGGGTAATGGGCTCGCCGTAGATGACGCGCGAAAAGAGCAGGATCACGATGGGCGCGGTGGGCACCAGCAGGGCCATGTTCAGGCTTTCCGTGGTCTGCCCGGCCTTGTAGATCAGGGTGTTCATCAGGGTGACGCCCAGCACGGCCATGAGCGAGAGATACAGCCAATGCCTGCGGATGCCGGGCCAGTCCCGCTTCAGATGCCGCCGGGCAAAAGGCAGAAGCACCACAAGGGCCACCAGCCAGCGCCAGAAATTGCACTGCCACGGGGGTATCAGGGTTGCCAGCGCCCTGGCGACCACAAAATTGCCGGACCAGATGACGGTGGCAAGCAGGGCGCTGCCGTAGCCCAAAGCGGTTTGCTGCATAATCGTCCTTTGCCGGACGGCGGCCGGGGGAATGAAAGGGAACAAGCCGCCGCGCGGTCAGGCAGCATAGCCGATTCCTGGGGCAAAGGCAAAAACGGGCCACAGCCGAAGCGGAGCACAGCCGCCATCGACCGACGGTGCTCCGCTTCCCGCTTTGCGCCATATGCCGCCCTTATGCCCGCGTTACGCTCCTGGAACCGCCCCGGAGCAGAAACGTCCCAAGGGCCAGACAGCAACAGAGCCCGAGCACCACAAGCAGCGCGTTGCCCAGCCCGACCCTGTGCGCAAGCCAGCCCAGGATGGGCGGAAAGAACAGCAGACCGCCGTAGGCCAGCACGGAGACGGCCGCGCTGGCCTCGCCGGGAGTGACGCCGGGATATTCCCCGGCGCGGCTGAACAGAATGGGGACAATGGGAGAAAGCCCCGCGCCCATGCAGGCATAGCCCAGAAGGCAGACGCCCGCCCTGGGAGAAAACAGGGCCAGGGCCATGCCGCAGGCCGCGAGCAGCGCCCCGCCGCAGGTCAGGGGGAAATCCCCGGCCCGGCTCCGCAGCCGGTCGGTGAAAATGCGGCAGAGCACTGTGGTTCCGGCAAAGGCCCCGTAAACCAGGGCGGCGGTCTGTTCATCGGCCCCTTTCACGCTGAAAAGCAGCAGACTGCCCCATTCCGCCACCGAGCCTTCGGCCGCGTAAGTGCACATGGCAAGCAGGCCGCAGCCGACAACGAAAAACGGCAAAGCGCGGGAGGCTCTTTTCCGCGCCGTTTGCTCCGTCGTGCCGTCCGGCTGGAGACGGGGCACGGCCAGCGGCCGGAAGCAGGCGCAGCCCCCGAGCACGCCGATGAAATTGACAAGCGGGCTGAAGCCCAGAGCGGCAAACAGCGCTCCCGCCAGCGAGCCCATGACGCCGCCGAGGCTGTAAGAGGCGTGCATGAGCGCCATGCACGGGGCATGGTAACGCCGCTCAATCTGTATCCCCTGCGTGTTCATGGCGACATCGGCCAAACCAGTGCCGCAGCCGACCAGCACGCAGGCCAAAGCGAGCGACAGCGGCGTGGAGGCCAGCCCGCAGAACGGAAGAGAAAAAAAGCAGCGCAAGGGAGCCGAGGCGGAGCACCGCACGGCTGCCCCAGCGCGCGATGAGCCGGGCGCTGCCGCAAAGCGCGGCCAGACCGGACACGCCGAGGCAGAGCAGGATAAGGCCTATCTGGGCATCGTCCGCTCCGGTCTGCGTTTTGAGCGCGGGCAGGCGCGCGGTCAACAGACCGTAGACAAGGCCGGGACAGATGAAGAAATACGCGCAGGCCGCGCGGGCCGTGCTGAACTCGGACCATTTCATGATACGTCACTTCCTTGAAACAGATCGCCCTTCAAAGGGAATCTGCCCTGAAATGCCCGGAGGATGCGGTCCGGGCGCCCTCCGCGCGCGGACTTCCCTCCTGGAACGGATCACTATAAACTATGGGGTAAGACAAGGGTCAAGGAGCATTGCGTGAAAAATGAAAAATTTCTGAAAACCGGGGAATTCGCCCGCTTGTGCCATACAACCAAGGAAACGCTCTTCCATTACGACCGGGAGGGCATCCTCAAGCCCAGGCACGTCTCGGGCAACGGCTATCGCCGTTACGGCCTGGAGCAGTTTTTCGATTTCGACATGATCTCCCTGTTGAAAGAAACCGGCAGCACGCTTGGAGAAATCCGGGTCTGCCGGGAAATGCACGATCCCCGCGCCTATTTGCGGCTGCTCCGCGAGCGCGCCGGAATCCTCGAAAAAGAGCGGGCGCGTCTGGCCCGGCGCGAAGCCATGCTGCGCAAGCTCATCGCCCTGACCGAAGAGACCATTGACGCGGACTTCGACAGGCTGCTGTTTGAGGAAAAGGAGACGGAACAGATCATTGCCGTGCCCACGGACCCGGAAAAAATTCTCAGCGGCGCGGGCAGCGTCGAATGCTACTCCGCCTGTCTGGCGCATGATCTGGAGCGCGGCAACAGCACGGACGCCCCGCTCGGCATGATCATCCCGGCGGAACAGGCCGGAAAAGGAGAATTCCGGCCCTGTTTTTTCTTTACCCGGGCGGAGGCGGGCGACGCGGGCGACGTACGGGAAATCCCCGCCGGACGCTATGCGGCCTTTTTCCACAAGGGCGAGGTGTTCAGCCAGGCCGCCGCTTTCGGGCACATGGTCAGGGCTGTTGCCGACGCGGGGCTGCGCATGCGCGGCGACGCCTACAGCTATGATTTGATGAGCCACCTGCTGACCGG
Source organism: Desulfovibrio sp. (assembly GCF_018379785.1). Lineage (GTDB taxonomy): Bacteria > Desulfobacterota > Desulfovibrionia > Desulfovibrionales > Desulfovibrionaceae > Desulfovibrio. The sequence goes on along the minus strand of NZ_JAGZUV010000038.1, from coordinate 14,038 downwards.
GTCGGACGCGGCCTATGTGGCGAAATACATTGTCCGGCTGGAATGAAGCAATGCCGGCCCCGTATTGCCGGGCCGCCGGGGATGCTGTACACGGGCGGGTGGGAGGAAGAACCATGTCCCGGAATTTTTTTGTGGTCCTGCCCGTGGCGGAAGTGATCCGCCGCCTGGCGGCCTTTGCCCCTCTGCCCTCCGAAACGGCGTCCCTGACCGACCCGCGCGGCCTGGAAGGCCGGGTGCTGGCGGCGGACGTCATTGCCAGGGACGACGTGCCCCTGACCAGCCGCTCCGGCATGGACGGCTATGCCGTGCAGGCGGCGGACGTTTTCGGCGCGTCCGAGGGCAACCCGGTCTACCTGGCCCTCACGGGCCGCATCGCCGTGGACCGCCCGGCCGACTTCAGCCTGGAACCGGGCCAATGCGCGGCCATCGTCACCGGCGGCACGCTGCCGGACGGGGCCGATGCCGTGGTCATGGTGGAGCACAGTGCCGAACTGGCCGACGGCCAAAACGGGGAGACCCTGGTGGAAATCCGGCGGCCTGTGGCCCCGGGCACGCATGTGCTGCGGCGCGGCGACGACGCGCGTGAGGGCCGCCCGGCGCTCAGATCCGGCGTTCCGCTCCGCCCGCAGGAAATCGGACTGCTGGCCGCCTGCGGCGCGCGAAGCGTGAGCGTGCGCGCCCGGCCCAGGGTGGGCATCCTTTCCACCGGCGACGAGGTCATTCCTGTCAGCGCCGATCCCCGGCCCGGCCAGGTGCGCGACGTGAACAGCCACGCCCTGGCGGCCATCTGCCGCGAGGCCGGGGCCGAGCCTCGCCTGCCGGGCATTGTGCCCGACGACCTGGAAGCCATTGCCGCCGCTCTGCGGGAACACCTGGCCGACGTGGACGTGCTGCTGCTCTCGGGCGGCAGTTCGGTGGGCGCGCGCGATTTTACCGTCGCGGCCCTGGAACGCCTGCCCGATGCGGAAATTTTCTGCCGCGGCGTGGCCCTTTCGCCGGGCAAGCCGCTGATTCTGGCCCGCGTGGGGCAAAAATGCGTCTGGGGCCTGCCGGGCCAGGTGGCGTCGGCCCAGGTGGTCATGTTTGTGCTGGGCGCGCCCTTTCTGCGCCATCTGGCGGGGCGGGCCCGCGCCTTTGACCAGAGCCTCTGGCCCGCGCGCCGGGCCGTGCTGTCGCGCAACATGGCCTCCAAGCAGGGCCGCGAGGACTACCTGCGGGTGCGCCTGGAAGCCCCGGCCGACCCGGATTCCACCGGCGGCCTGCCCCTGGCCGTGCCCGTGCCCGGCCTGTCCGGCCTGTTGCGCACCCTGCTGGACGCCCAGGGTCTGGTACGCATTGACGCCGCCCTGGAAGGTTTGGAACAGGGCAGCGTGGTGGACGTGCTGCTGTTGTAGCCCGCTCAGAACAGATGTTAACAGATTCTTTTGGAGCCCGGCGCCGGCTCGCCCTCGCTCCCCGCGCTTTTCTTTTGCGCCCCAAGCGAGTATAATACCCGCTTCATCCGCAAGAGAGAGGAAATCCGTATGAAAATTGCAGATATATTCGATATTCCCGCGCCGGAACAGCGCATCCCCGTGCCCTACGTCATAGCCGAGGCGGGCGTGAACCACGAGGGCAGCATGGACATCGCCCGCCGCCTCATCGACGAAGCCGCCGAGGGCGGGGCCGACGCCATCAAGTTCCAGACGTATAAGGCCGCCACCCTGGCCTCCAAGGATTCGCCCGCCTACTGGGACACCAGCAAAGAACCCACCAAAAGCCAGTACGAGCTGTTCAAGCGGCATGATTCCTTCTGGAAAAATGAATTCGAAGCCCTCAAGAAGCACTGCGACGCGGCGGGCATCGCCTTTCTGTCCACGCCCTTTGACGTGGAATCCGCGCATTTTCTCAACGATCTCATGGACGTGTTCAAGATTTCCTCGTCCGACATCACCAACAAGCCCTTCATCCGCATTCTCTGCGATTTCCGCAAGCCCATCCTGCTCTCCACGGGCGCGGCCCATCTGCACGAAATCGTCGAGGCCGTGGAATGGATCGAGGAAAAGGGCAACAAGCTGGCCCTGCTGCACTGCGTGCTGAACTATCCCACGGCCGACGAAAACGCGGCTCTGGGCATGATTCCCGCGCTTAAGCGCCACTTCCCGCAGCACGTCATCGGCTATTCCGACCATACCCTGCCGCAGGACATGCATATCCTCGAAACGGCCACTCTGCTGGGCGCGCGCGTGCTGGAAAAACATTTCAGCCACGACAAGACCCTGCCCGGCAACGACCATTACCACGCCATGGACAAAGAAGACCTGAAGCGCTTTCACGCCCGGCTCCGGCGCACGCTGGACAGTGTGGGCGATCTCGACGTGCGCGCCCTGCCCGCGGAGGAACCGGCCCGGCAACACGCCCGCCGGTCCCTGGTCACGGCCCGCGCCGTGCCCGCCGGTCAGGCGCTGACTCCGGCGGACCTGACCTGGAAGCGTCCGGCCCACGGCATTTCCCCGCGCAACTATGACGAAGTGCTCGGCCTGCGCGCCCGGCGCGGCCTGCCGGAAGACACGGTGCTGACCTGGGCGGATCTGGACCGGGCATGAGCGCGCTCACGCCTGTGGATACGGCGTCCGGCGCGGTGCGCGGCGGCGTCAGCCTGGTGCTGGGGGCCATGCCGCGCGGAGCCGAGCCGGAAAGCCACTGGGCCGCCGGGCCATGGTGCTTTGCCGGTGAGGAGGATTTCTTCCCGGACTGGGAAGGCCGTTTCGTCTTCGCTCCGGAACCGTTGCGCGACCTCAAGGTGCTGGAGCGCACAGCCAAGGAGGCCCAGGCGCTGTGCGTGGACAGCCTGCCCGCCCTGGCCGCCCGACTCTGCCCGCACAGCGCGGAACTGCCGTCCCCCTACTGGGAAACCCTGCTCACGCCTTGGGCCATCGACGTCGCCAAGCAGATTGTGGAACGCTGGCAGCGGGTCAAAGCCATGACCGAGGCCTGGGGGCATCTGCCCCTGCGCGTGCCCCTGCTGCCGGAAAACTGCACCTTCAGCTTCCACGGCGAGCACGATTTCACCCTGCACGGCGCGCTGGGCCAGACCTTCAACCACTGGCTGCTTTCCCGCCTGCTGGAGGCCCATTGGCCCCGGGCCTGGCAAAAGAAAATGCTGCCCCCGCTCAGCGAGGCTTACGGCGACGAGGCCCCTGCGGATCTGAAAAGCCGTCTGCGGCAGTGGGCCCGGCGCACGCAACTGCGCCTGCTCTTCCCGCGCCTCAAAGGCATGAGCATCCGGCAGGCCCTGCGTTTTTCCCTCTCGCTGGTGCATGTGAGCGACGGTCCGGACCGCTCCCAGCCTTTGGCCGAAACCTACGGCAGCCGGGCCACGGGCGCGCGCGCCGACCTGCCCCTGGACCCCTTGCCCCTCTTTCTGGCCGCCCTGCCGCAATCCCTGGCGCGGCTACGCCACCCGGAACGGCTCAAGAAGCACCTCTTCCCGCCCTGCCTGCGCGTCGCCAGCGTGGCGGCCTATGAGGACGCGGCCTACCGCCAACGCCTGGCCGTCTGGCGCGCCCACGGCAACCGCCTGATGTACGTGCAGCACGGCGGCAACTACGGACAGGTGCGGGTCACCTGCGATACGGCCCTGGTGGAATACAGCCAACATGCCTTCGGCACCTGGGGCTGGAGCGAGCACGCGGGTAGCCGGGGCAATTTCATCCCCCTGCCCTATCCCCAGATCGCGCGCATCGCCGGACGCTGGCACGGTAAAAACGGCCGCCATCTGCTCTTTGTGGGCACGGAGATGCCCGCCTACGGCTACCGCCTGGACGCCCATCCCACGCCGCTCCAGATGATCCAGTACCGCGAGGACAAGCAGTGGTTCTTCGAGGCCTTGGGCCGCTCGCTGCAATCCCGCGCCTTTTACCGCCCCTATTTCGACGTGCCCGGCGCCCTGCAGGACGCCACATGGCTCTTGCCGCGCTTTCCCCGCGTACGCTTGAGCACCGGCCCGCTCACCCCGCAGATGCTGGCCTGCCGCCTGCTGGTCCTGGACCATCACGGCACCACCATGCTGGAAGCCCTGGCCGCCAATGTGCCCACAGTCATGTTCTGGACGCGCGAGGCCTGGCCGCTCACGCCGGAAAGCGAAGCCCTGCTGGACGTGCTGGCGCGGGCCGGAATCTGGTTCGGCACCGCCGAGGAAGCCGCCGCCAAGGTCAACCAGGTCTGGGAAGACCCGGTTTCCTGGTGGCGCAGCGCCGCCGTGCAGGCCGCGCGCCGTACCTATTGCGCCCTTCAGGCCATGATGGTCAAGGGCAGCGAAAATCCCTACTGGACCCAAACCCTGACGAAACTATGAAGCTATCTTCCCGCTGTTTCCTGTTTTTCCTCCTGGCCGCCGGGCTGCTCTGCTCCCCGGCCGCGCCGGGACTGCCCTCCCTGGTACCCGCGGCTCTGGCCGACGAGGCGGGCGACCTGCGCAATGCCCAGGCCGCCATTGAGAAGGCGGACTACGGCAAAGCCGTGTCCCTGCTCACCCCTCTGGCCGACAAGGGCAATGCCGAAGCGCTCTATGTGCTGGGCCGCCTGACCCTGGACGGCAAGGGCGTCAAAAAAAGCGAGCAGCGCGCGGCCCAGCTTTTCCGCCAGGCGGCGGAAAAGGGCGACATCAGCGCCCAGAATGCCTGGGGAACGGCTCAGGCCTCGGGCCAGGGCGTGCGCCGCAATTACCGTGAGGCGGCGCGCTGGTTTCGCAAGGCCGCCGAGCAAGGCCTGGCCATGGCCCAGTACAATCTGGGCTATCTTTACGCTTACGGCCGGGGCGTACCCAAGGATGAAAACACGGCCATCGACTGGTACAGCCGCGCCGCCAACCAGGGTTTGGCCGACGCCCAATATTCCCTGGGCTGGACCTATCTGAACAGCAAGGGCGAAAACCAGAGCGACACCAAGGCCGTGCACTGGTTCGAAAAGGCCGCCGAGCAGGACAACGTCAAGGCCCAGAACAACCTGGCCTATATGTATGCCGAGGGGCGCGGCTACGCCCAGGATCCGGTCAAGGCCGTGCAGTGGTACAACCGCGCCGCCGAGCGGGGCTACGCCGAGGCCCAGTACAATCTGGGCTTCATGTACGAGCAGGGCCGGGGCGTGCCGCAGGACTACAACAAGGCTGTGGAATGGTACCGCAAGGCCGCCGAGCAAAATGAGCCCGCGGCCCAGTACAGCCTCGGCCTGATGTACGACCAGGGCACCGGCGTGCCCCGCAATCTGAGCGAGGCCACCCGCTGGTACCGTTTGGCCGCCAAGAACGGCGACCCGGACGCCAAGGCCGTGCTTCGCGCGCAGGGCAAGCCCGAAACCGCGTCCAAACCCGCGCCCGCCGCCAAGCAGACCCGCAAGAAGCCCAGGCCGCAGTAATTTTTCCCGGACAGTACGGTAAAAGAGGCCGCGGAATCGCGGCCTCTTTTACGCTGGATATCTCTGCGAGGTCTTTAGAGCATTTTGCGCTTGAAATTATCGCTTAACGGCGAAGTAAATTCGTCTTGCGATACTTTCGCGGTGCGTTGAGATATTTTCAATATCAAAACGCTCTACATGCCGGCGGCGGCATTGGTCAGCTTCTCCAGCAGGCCGCGCATCTTCTTCACCACTTCCAGATCAGGGTCGGCACCATAGCGGGCGGCAATCCAGGCCGGGTCACTCCAGCTCAGCATGACGCCGTCCGGGCTTTCCCAGACCAGAATTTTCAACGGCAGATCCAGAGCCGCTTCCGGGGCGGCCTGCATCAGAGCCGTGCCCACGGCGGGATTGCCGAAAATGACCACCCGCGCGCCGGTCATGTCCAGGCCCGCGCCCTGGGCGTTGGCCTTGTGGTCCACAATGGCGAACACCGGGGCTTTGGCCGCCGTGAGCGTGTCGAGCAGGCGCTTCCAGACCGTGCCCAGATCGCCGTGGGCCTTTTTCCGCATCAGACCATTCTGCATATCATTCATGGGGATGTCCTTGGCTTGAGTTTCAGAGGCAATGCCTGTGTACAACAGGGCTAGCAGACAACACAGGGCCAGGCAAGACGCGATGCCGCCGGATTTGAATTCAGAGCTGTTCATATCATTCTCCCGCTCAGTTGGCCGCGACGCGGCGGCGCAGATATTTTTTTGCCGAATCGGCCATGCAGACCAGAGCCGCGCCCATCATGACGGCATCCTTGAGCACCAGCCGTCCCCTGCCGCTCAGGTAGGGGAAACCGTGTTCCGCGTCGCCCAGGTCGGGTACCCAGACCTGGGGCGTGGTGATCAGAAAGGAAAGCGTGACCAGGGACATGCCGAAAACCAGCAGGCCGCCCACGGCAGCCACCTGCGGCAGCCAGGGCTGGAAACAGAGCAGAATGCCCAAGCTGACGATGATCGCGCCGAGGATGTACGAAGCCGTATAGGTGCCGTGCTCCAGATGCCACCGGCGGTTTTCCGGCACCAGCTTGCCTTCGGGATTCATATGCGCCTTATAGTCCGAGGGTTCGTTCATCAGGAAACTCATGAAGGGACTCTCAGCCACAAAGGGTACAATGCCGTCCGCCTCATAGGGTGCGATTTTCAGGCCGCCGATCCAGAACAGAACCACAATGAGTCCCAGGCGGGTCAGGGAGACGGCAAAGGTTTCAGTGTCGGCCATGAGTTGAAAGGCGGATGCCATAGGGGTTTCCTCCGATTTGGGGGTGAGCGGGCGGGCCGGATGCCGAGCGGTTTTTCTTGTGCCGCCATTTATTAATTATCGTTTATTAAAAAATAGCGTCAAATGTCAAGAAAAAAATGCGGCGGGACTACATCCGCCGCGCGGCCCGGAACTGGCAAGGGAAAGAACACGACAACCGATGCGGCAGCGACGATTTCAGCCTGTCGGCTTACTGATCAGGTCGGCCATGCGGCGTATTTCCGGAAATCAACGGCGGTCGATGCGCAACCCTCAACAGGAAGAGCTGATCGCATGAAAATGTTTCCAACGTCAGCCTGCCCCGGCAAAAAAGATGGGCTGACCGGTCGTAAGCGGACCGCGTGCGCAGGCCTCCACGGGGAGAAAAACGCGAATACGCGCCGCATATTGTCCGTAAAAAGTAAAAATATGTTATTGTGAACAGGTTTCATAAAATTTATTCTCTGTCGGTCATCTCAATTCGTGTATTTGACACAGAAAGGCTTTGTCAAATATGCTGCCTCCGTAAAATAATTTTACCTCGTATTCCTCGTAAAAAACATCTATTATGCTATTTTTTGCACGACAACCCATATTCACAGTACGCGGCACGCTATACGGGTATGAACTGCTCTTTCGGGATCAGTCCAATCTGGCCGCCGCCAATATTCAGGACGGCAGCCAGGCGACCTCGGAAATCATTGTCGACGGAATTTCGTTTGCTTCCGCCCACTCCGGCGCGCGCACAAAAGTTTTTATAAACATACCTGATGAACTGTTGCGCAGCGAGATCCTTGAATCCCTGTCGCCGGACATGTGCATTCTCGAAATCCTGGAAACAGTTCCCTGTACGCGGGAGAATATTGCCGTTCTGCGGCATCTGAAATCCCTCGGTTACACCCTGGCCCTGGATGATTACAGGGGGCAGCGGGGAGTGGAAGGGTTTCTTGATCTTGTGGATATCGTGAAGGTGGATTTCCAGAGCGCGCCCGCCCGGCGGCTGGCGGGCGTCTCGGAAGGCCTGCGCAAGCGCGGCGTCACGATGCTGGCGGAAAAAGTGGAAAGCCATCAGGAGGCGGAATGGGCCGGGGATGCCGGGTACGAACTGCTTCAGGGCTTTTATTTTCAGCGTCCCGAGCTGATCTCCGCCAAAAGGCTGACGCCCGACGCGCACACCAAATTACGGATATTGTACTATCTGGCCTCAGGCAAGATAGAACGGAAAGAACTGTTCACTCTCCTTTCCTGTAGTCCGCAACTGGCGTTCAGGCTGCTCAATTTTGTCAACTCAGTCGCCTTTTCTTTCCGGGAAAAAATAGATTCAATAAAACAAGCCATCGTGCTCATGGGCGTGGACCGGCTGCGCCGCTGGCTTTCGGCCATGCTCATCGCCGATCAGAGCCACACTTCCGACACCGCACGGGAATTGTCCATACTGTGCATCTTCCGCGCGCATTTCCTGCGCGATATGGCAGACTCCATCGGCTCCTCCTATGCGGAGCAGCTTTTCGCGCTGGGGCTTTTTTCCACCCTGGACGCCATGTACCGCACGTCCTTTGAAAATCTTTTTGAGCGGGCCTCCCTGAACGAAGCGGTGAAAAAGGCGCTTATCTCGCAGGAAGGCGGTTTTTATCCCTGGCTCAGAGCCGTGCTCTGTCTTGAGGCGGGCAGCATAGACGAAGCGGCGCGGCTCTTTGAGGCTCTGGGCGTCTCTGATCTGCGTGAGATCGCGAAAAAATACAGGACAGCCATGTCGCGGGCCTTGACCTTTCACACCTTCGCCGAAACGCTCTGACAGCCGCCTGCTGTCGGCATACCCGCCTTCCGGCAGAATCCTGTCACGGCTCTCGGTTCCCTCTCCACGCCTGTTCGCAACTGCTTCGCGGCAAAACAAAAATCCGACGGCCGCTTATACCGCGCAAGACACACGGGCGGTGGAAGCACAAACGCGTTTGGATGAGGACCGAGCCCGGTGGGATGCCATGCCGCCTGCGGCGGCGCGCACCCCCTTGAACAAGGCGTCTGAATAAACGTAGGCGTTCCCTGATGATAACACATTGCTATATGTTGGTGCCGACCGGTAAACGACCTTGATTTCCTGTACGATTGTCCTATGCCCCGCATCCTTTGAGGACTCCGCTAATGTTCTGTATTTCGTCCCGTCTCCACGCGCGCCGTCCCATCTGCTCCCGGCGCCCAGGACGACAAGGCATATCAGCATGGCGGTGACCCGCATGATGGACCTGCCGCCGTCCAGACAGCGCAGAGCGTCGGCGAGCCGCCGCACGCCTCCGCCCGGCACGCGCTCTTGCCAAGGTCCGGCGGAACGCATATGCTGTTGCCCTGTTTTGCGGCGCTGTCGCTTCCTTTCGGGAAAATAAAATTATCGCTGCCGCCCATGCGGCGGCAAGGCATTTCAATGTTGAAATGCGCTCATGACGAACAAAAGGGGCGGGGGCTTGAGTTTCCGTTCTTTTACCCGTCCAGGCGACGAACCCGCTGTGGGTCATCCGGCCATTCCCCAAGGGACGGGTTTTTTATTTTCGCCGGAGCGGCTCACTGATCCCGGCGGATACGGACTTTTGAGGCAGACATGGATAAGGATCGCAAGGAAGCCTTGCAGGTGGCCAAGGAACTGACCGCCAAATTCATTGAAACGCGCACGGTTTCGCCGGGCAATTTCGCGGAAATATTTCCCGCCGTCTACCGGGTGGTCTACGAAGCCATTCGCGACAGCGCGGATGAAACCGGCGGGCCGCAGGCGTGAGCGCCTCTCCTACTTCCCCATCCGGTCCGGCTTCCGGTCAGTCCCGCGCCCATGACGCGGCCGTGGCCGGCATGTTCGGCCGCATTGCGCGTTTTTACGATCTGCTCAACCGGCTGCTGAGCCTGGGCGTGGACCAGTACTGGCGCAAGGTGCTGGCCCGCAACGTGCGCCTCGGCCAGGGCGGCGTGGTGCTGGACCTGGCCGCCGGAACCCTGGACGTGGCCCTGGCCGTGCGCCGCCGCTACCCCACGGCCCTGGTGCCCGCGCTGGATTTCTGCCCGCCCATGCTGGCTTTGGGCCGCCGCAAGCTCAGAGACGAAAATGCCCGGCGCATCCTGCCCGTGGCCGCTGACGCCAAGCAGCTGCCCCTGCCGGACGCCTCGGTGGACTGCATCACCATGGCTTTCGGCATCCGCAACATTCTGCCGCGTGAGGCCGCATTCGCGGAAATGCTGCGCGTGCTGCGGCCCGGCGGCCGGGCCTGCATCCTGGAGTTCGGTTCCGGCCAGGAACGGATCTGGGGCGGGCTGTACAATTTTTATCTGAACCGGATCCTGCCGCGCGTGGGCCGGATGTTTTCCAAAGACCCGGCGGCTTACGGCTACCTGGCGGACACCATCCGTGCCTTTCCCACAGCCCGGAAACTGGAGGAGGAAATGCTGCGCGCCGGATTCGCCCGCGCCTGGCATCTCAAGCTGACCTCGGGCATCGTCTGCCTGCATGTGGGGGAGAAGGGATAACAAACCCGGGAAAAAGACAAGTCCGGAACCGTCAACAATCATTATAAACGGTTCCGGGGGTTCTCTTTAGAGCCTGTTACGCTTGAGATTTCCGCGTAACGGCGGCCAAGGCCGGGCATTTTCACCATAGAGAGAATTTCATAAGGAAGCGGGCGATTGCCCGCTGACGCAGATCAGGGGACAAAAGACGTTTTTTACAGACAAGCCAGTGCAACGACCAGCAGCCCCGCCGCCACCGCCGCCAGGCCGGCCAGACGCAACTGGCTCTCCGGGCGGGGCAGCAGACTGGCCATGGCCCGGCGCATGCCGCCGGGAAACAGCGCCCAGCACAGGCCTTCCAGCACAAAGGCCAAGCCCAGGGCGCGCAGAAACAGGGCAAGATCAAACTGCATGTTTTCTGGTGACGGAAAATCAGGCTTTTGTAAAGGAAAGAACCATGATCACATTTGAAGCGCTGCGGGAACGCCGTCAACCCCTGGCCGTGGTGGGCCTGGGTTACGTGGGCCTGCCCCTGGCCGTGGCCCTGTCGCGGCATATGGACGTGCTGGGTTTCGACATCAACGCCGGACGTATCGCGGAGCTGGCCCAGGGCCACGACCGCACCCGTGAAGTCAGCGACGAGGGGCTCAGGGCCGCCACAACGCGCTACACCAGCGACCCGGCGGATCTGGCGCAGGCCGCCGTGATCATCGTGGCCGTGCCCACGCCCATCGACGACCACCGCTCCCCGGATCTCACGCCCGTGGTGGGGGCCACCACCACCGTGGGCCGTCATATGTCCAAGGGTTGCGTGGTGGTCTATGAATCCACGGTCTATCCCGGCCTGACGGAAGAAATCTGCGTGCCCATCCTGGAAAAGGAATCGGGCCTGCGCTTCGGCAGCGACTTCACGGTGGGCTATTCGCCGGAGCGCATCAATCCCGGCGACAAGGTTCACACCCTGGAAACCATCACCAAAATCGTTTCCGGCTCGGATCAGGCCACGGCGGACCTGCTGGCGCAAATCTACGGCTCGGTGGTCCGGGCGGGCATCCACCGCGCCTCCAGCATCAAGGTGGCCGAGGCCGCAAAGGTCATCGAGAACACCCAGCGCGACCTGAACATCGCCCTGATGAACGAATTGGCCGTCATTTTCGAGCGCCTGGGCATCGATACCCTGGAGGTGCTGGAAGCGGCAGGCAGCAAATGGAACTTCCTGCCCTTCCGGCCCGGCCTGGTGGGCGGGCACTGCATCGGCGTGGACCCCTATTACCTGACCTTCAAGGCCGAGGAGCTGGGCTTCCATCCGGAAGTGATCCTGGCGGGGCGCCGGATCAACGACAATATGGGCAAATACGTGGCCGAATGCGCGGTCAAGCGGATGATCAAATGCGGACGGGTCGTCAGCGGCGCGCGGGTGGGCATTCTGGGCTTTACCTTTAAGGAAAACGTGCCGGACCTGCGCAATACCCGCGTGGTGGATGTGGTGCGCGAGCTCAGGGATTACGGCGTGGACGTGCTGGTCAGCGACGCCCAGGCCGATCCGGCGGAAGCCCTGCACGAATACGGGCAGGAACTGGCGCCCCTGGACGAACTGCGCAATCTGGACGCCCTGATTCTGGCCGTGTCCCACCGGGAGTACACGGCCCTGACGCCCGGCGAACTCAAGCGACGCTTCGCGGATCCGGACAAAGCCGTGCTGCTGGACGTGAAGGCCTTTTTCGATCCCGCAGCCATGCGCGCGGCGGGCATCGACTACTGGAGGCTGTAGAGCCGGTGTGTTTGCTGCTCTGCGCGGCCACGGGCCGGGAGCTGGCCGCCCTGGCCCCGGCGCTCTTTCCCGAAGCGGACTCTCTGGAGGAAATGCGCCTCATTCCCGTGCGCCTCAAAGGCCGAAAGGCGTTGGCCTGCGTCACCGGCGTGGGTCCGCTCAATGCGGCTCTGGCCATGGGCCATTGCCTGGGCCGGGCGGCGGCGGAGAACCGGCCCGTCACAGCGGTGCTCAACGCGGGTCTGGCGGGCGCGTTTGATCTGGACGCGCTGCCCCTGCGCACGCTCTGCCTGGTGCGCGAGGAAATCTGGCCGGAATACGGCCTGCACGACGGGCGGCATGTGACGGCCAGGGCGTTCAGCTTTCCGCTCTGGCGGCGCGGCGGCGTGAACGGCGCGGAAGACGCGGAGGTCTATGACCGCCTGCCCCTGTCCGGCCCGGAGGCCCTGCCGGAGTTCGCTCTCAAGCCCGGCCGCATGGATGCGTTTACAAGGTGCCGCTCGCTGACCGTGGCCGGAGTCAGCGCCAGCTTTGACCGGGCCCGCGAGCTCTGGAACCGCTATCACGCGGAGCTGGAAAACATGGAGGGCTTTGCCGTGGCTTATGCCTGCGCCAGAGCCGGGATTCCCTGCGTGGAGATCCGCTGCGTATCCAACAAGATGGGTCCGCGCAGAAAAGAGGAAAAGGATTTTCCGGGCGCGCTGCAAGCCCTCGGCGCGGCGCTGCCCTCACTCAACCTGTTGTGAGCCATGGCAAACATCCTTCTCAAAGCACGCCTCGCCCTGGAACTGCCGCCCGTCAACGCGGCCCTGGAACGCGCGGCCCGCGGCCTGCCCGAACCCGTGCGGCCCGTGGCCCTGCATATTTTTGAAGCGGGCGGCAAACGCCTGCGTCCCTTGCTGGTGGTGCTCACGGCCCGCCTGCTGGGCTATCAGCGCGAGGATATCTACGATCTGGCCGTGACCATGGAAATGCTGCACGCGGCCACACTGCTGCATGACGACGTGCTGGACAACGCCGCCAGCCGCCGGGGCAAGCCCGCCGCGCACACCATTTTCGAAGTGACGCCCACCATCCTGGCGGGCGACGCCCTGCTGGCCCAGGCCAACGCCCTGGTGGCGGGCTTCGGCGATCCGCGCCTCTCCCTTTGTTTTTCCGAGGCTACCAGCCGCACCGCGGCCGGTGAGATTCTGGAAATCGCGGCCCAGCGCCGGGTGGACACCAGCGCCGAGGAATACGCGGAAATCGTGCGCGGCAAAACCGCCTGGCTGATCCGCGCCTCCTGCCAGCTGGGCGCGCTGCGCGCGGGCGGCACGGACGCGCAGGTGGAGGCGGCGGCCGCTTACGGCGAAAATCTGGGCATGGCCTTCCAGATGGTGGATGACGCCCTGGATTTCGCGCCCGAAAGCCTTACCGGCAAGCCCACGGGCGGCGACGTGCGCGAGGGCAAGCTCACCCCGCCCCTGCGCCTCTACCGCATGGGCCTGGCCGACGGCGAGCGCGCGGCCTTTGACGCGGCCTTCGGCTGCGGCCTGATGACCGAAAACGACGCCGCCGCCATTGCCGGACGCATCCGCGACGCCGGGCACGACCGGCAGACCCGCCTGGATGCCGACGCCTACCTGGCCACGGCACGCGCCTCCCTGGACGCCCTGCCGGACAGGCCGGAGCGCGAGCTCATGCGCCAGATGGCGGATTATGTGCGCGACAGGAAAAAGTAAACGCCCACAACGTATTATTTGATATAACAAGCTGATATTGTGAGCGAAGCCACCTCTGCTCCGCCGCAGCGCAGCGAAGGCGGATGGCTGGTGCCGAAAGAATCCCCAAAAAATAAGATTTTTGTGTGCTGTCAAGGGAAACGCTGTTTTTTTGCGCGGAGCGTACTCTAGAGCAGAGTACCTTTGAAACGCTACACGTTTCAAAGGGTTCATTTGGGCAAAAATGCGATTTTTGCCCAAATCCACGCCGCTTCGCGGCGCGCCTCACCGTATTCGGCGTTAGAGCATTTTAAAGTTAAAATGCTCTAGGGCCTGTTAACACTAATTGTCAAAACGTTCTTCATGGGTTAACTTTGCCCTATGAAGATATCCAAAGAACAATATGAACGCATTGCGG
>NZ_JAGZUV010000037.1:0-28825 GCF_018379785.1 Desulfovibrio sp. | reverse complement strand
AAGGGCCACCGCAGCGTGGGCGGCATGCGCGCGAGCATCTATAACGCGATGCCTGAAGAAGGCGTACGCAGACCAGGGGCTGACCCTTTCCATCATCGAGGGCCCGACGCCCCTGGACAAGGTCAAGCTCGGCCTGCCCGGCGCCGAGGAGGAGCTGGAGGTCTTCAAGGACCTGCTGCGCAACTGCGCCAAGCTGGACATCCGCACCATCTGCTACAACTGGATGCCGGTTCTGGGCTGGTTCCGCACGCGCACGGACATCCCCACCCGCGGCGGCGCGACCGTCACGGGCTTTGACCAGCGCGACATGGAGGGCGTTGCGGATACCTGGGCCGGCAAGGTCCCGCAGGAGCGGCTGTGGCAGACGCTGGAGGCCTTCCTGCGCGAAATCGTCCCGCTCTGCGAGGAGCTCGGCGTGCGCCTGGCCCTGCACCCGGACGATCCGCCCGTCCCCTCCCTGCGCGGCATCGGCCGGATTCTGACCAGCGCGGCGGCCCCCATGAACGGCATGACCTTCTGCCAGGGCTGCTTCGCCACCATGGGCGAGGACATCCCCGCGGCCATCCGCCACTTCGGCAAGATGGGCAAGATCTACTTCGTCCATTTCCGCGACGTGCAGGGCGACCGCACGAACTTCCACGAGACCTTCCACGACGACGGCAAGACCGACATGTACGAGGCCATGCGCTGCTACTACGAGGTCGGCTTTGACGGCATCGCACGGCCGGACCACGTCCCGACCATGGTCGGCGAGGACGACGCCATGCCCAGCTACGGCCTGCAGGGCAACCTGTTCGCCGTGGGCTACATCAAGGGCCTGATGGAGGCCGTGGAAAAGGAGCTGGGCCTGCCCCCGGCCCTGCGCACCCAGTTCCAGGGCGCGGCCCAGGCCTTTTTGTCCTCCACGGACAACCAGATCTGGCTGATCCTGGCGGCCATCGTGACCATGTATATAGTGCTGGGCGTGCTCTATGAGAGCTACATCCACCCGGTGACCATCCTTTCCACCCTGCCCTCGGCCGGAGTAGGGGCCCTGCTGGCCCTGATGCTGGCGGGCATGGAACTGGGCGTGGTGGGCATTATCGGCATTATCCTGCTCATCGGCATCGTCAAGAAAAACGCCATCATGATGATCGACTTCGCCCTGGAGGCCGAGCGCAAGGAGGGCAAGCCGCCTCTGGCGGCCATCCGCCAGGCCTGCCTGCTGCGCCTGCGGCCCATTCTGATGACCACCATGGCCGCCCTGCTGGGGGCCCTGCCCCTGATGATCGGCTGGGGCATGGGCGCGGAGCTGCGGCGCCCCCTGGGCGTGACCATGGTGGGCGGCCTGGTCGTCAGCCAGGTGCTGACCCTGTTCACCACGCCGGTGATCTATCTCTGGTTCGACCGTATGAGCCTGCGCCTGCGCCATACATCCACGCGCGGCACGGAATCCTCGGAGCCCACGGATTCCAGGGAATCGGGAACAGGGGACACGCGGGCGGAGGAGGGCGCATGAGCGCGTCAGGCAAGCCCGGCGCGCCGGACAAAGGCGGCGGGACGGGCACGGAAAAGCGCCGCCGTTTCGGGCCGGAATTCATTCCCCTGAATATTTCCGCGCCCTTTATCCGGCGGCCCGTGGCCACCACACTGCTGACCATCGCCATTGCCCTGGCCGGTATGGTGGCCTTCGGCCTGCTGCCCGTGGCCCCGCTGCCGGAGGTGGACTTTCCCGTGGTGGTGGTGCGCGCGCGCATGCCCGGCGCCAGCCCGGAAACCATGGCCGCCACCGTGGCCACGCCGCTGGAGCGGGCCCTGGGGCGCATCGCCGGGGTCACGGAAATGACCTCCTCCAGCAGCCTGGGTTCCAGCAATGTGATTTTGCAATTTGATCTGGACCGGGATATCGACGGCGCGGCCCGCGACGTGCAGGGGGCCATCAACGCGGCCCGCTCCACCCTGCCGACCATGCCGTCCAACCCATCCTACCGCAAGGTCAATCCCTCGGGCGCGCCGATCATGATTTTGTCCATCACCTCGGACGTGCTGACTCGCGCCCAGTTGTACGACGCGGCCTCCACGGTGCTGGCCCAGAAAATTTCGCAGATTCCCGGCGTGGGCGAGGTGACTGTGGGCGGCGGGGCCCTGCCCGCCGTGCGGGTGGAGGCCATCCCCGACGCCCTGAACCGCGCGGGCGTGAGCATGGAGGACGTGCGCAAATCCCTGGCCGCGGCCAATGCCTTTTTGCCCAAAGGCATGTTGGAAAACGGAGAAAATTTTTGGCTGGTGGGGGCCAACGACCAGTTGCAGAAGGCCGAGGACTACAAACCGCTGATTGTGGCCCAGAAGGACGGCAAAACCATCCGGCTCTCGGATGTGGCGCGCGTGGAAGATTCCTCCCAGGACGTGCGCAACATGGCCGTGGCCAACGGCAAACCGGCCATCCTGCTGATCGTCTTCCGCTCGCCCGGAGCCAACATCATTGAGACCGTGGACCGGGTCAAGGCCATGATCCCGCAACTGCGCTCCTGGCTGCCGGAAAGCGCGGATCTGGAACTGCGCATGGACCGTTCCCTGACCATCCGGGCCTCTTTGCGCGAAGTGGAAAAAAGCCTCATGCTGGCCATGGGCCTGGTGGTGCTGGTGACCTTTCTGTTCCTGCGCAACGCCAGGGCCACCAGCATTCCGGCCGTGGCCGCGCCGGTTTCGCTTATCGCCACTTTCGGGGTCATGTACCTCTGCGGCTACAGTTTGGACAACCTCTCGCTCATGGCGCTCACCGTGTCCACGGGTTTTGTGGTGGACGACGCCATCGTGGTGCTGGAAAACATCGTCCGCCGTCTGGAAATGGGCGAAAGCCCCCTGCGCGCGGCCCTGCGCGGCGCGCGCGAAGTGGGTTTCACCGTGGTGTCCATTTCTATTTCCCTGGTGGCGGTGTTCACGCCCATTCTGTTCATGGGCGGCATTGTGGGCCGTCTGTTCCGCGAGTTTTCCGTGGTGCTCACCACGGCGGTGCTGGTCTCCATGCTGGTTTCCCTGACCACCACGCCCATGATGTGCGCCAAGCTGCTGCGGCCTTTTGACGCGGATCTGGCCCGGCGCAAGGAGCGCCTGCTGCAAGCCCGGGGCGGCTTTCTGAAACCGCTGCGGCAGTGGTGTACCCGCGTTGGGCAGGCCTGGGGGGCCATGCTGGCGGGCATGCAGCGCGGCTACGCGGCCAGCCTGGCCGTGGTGCTGCGCCATCCGCGCCTGACCATGCTTTCCCTGCTTCTGATCATTGCCGGAAATGTCTGGCTGTATATTATAGTGCCCAAGGGCTTTTTCCCCCAGCAGGACACGGGCGTGATCATGGGCGGCATCCGGGCGGACCAGAGCGCTTCCTTTCAGGCCATGCAGACCAAGCTGGCGAAGCTGGTGGACGTGATCCGCGCGGACCCGGCCGTGGAACAGGTTTCGGCCCATATTTCCGGCGGGCGCGGCGGGGGCGGGGTGTTCATCTCGCTCAAGCCTCTGGAAGAGCGCAAAATCGGCGCCCAGGCGGTCATCGGGCGGCTGCGCGGCAAACTCTCGTCCGAACCGGGCCTGCAGATTTTCCTGCAACCGGCCCAGGACATCATGATGGGCGGGCGCAGCGCGCGCTCCCAGTACCAGTATACCCTGCAGGCCGACAATCTGGACGATCTGCGCACCTGGGGCCGCCGCCTCCAGCAGGCCCTGGCGGCCCTGCCCCTGTTCAAGGACGTGGACAGCGACATTGAGGAGCGCGGCCTCCAGACCATGCTCACGGTGAACCGCGACGCTCTGGCCCGCCTGGGCCTGACCATGCGGGATGTGGACGCGGCCCTGAACAATGCCTTCGGGCAGCGCCAGGTGTCCACCATCTACCAGGACAAAAACCAGTACCGCGTGGTGCTGGAATACGGGCCGGACTGGCTGGAAGGCGCGCAGGCTCTGGACAAGGTGCGCCTGCCGGGCAAGGACGGCCTGGTGCCGCTGCTCAGCGTGGCCGGCGTGGGCCCGGCCTTCGCGCCGCTCTCCGTGGCGCATCAGGGCCAGTTCGCCGCCGTGACCATTTCCTTCAATCTGGCTCAGGGGGCCTCCCTTTCCCAGGCCCAGGCGGCCATTGCCGAGGCGCGGGTCAAAATCGGCATGCCCTCCACCATCGTGGGCAGTTTTCAGGGCACGGCCAAGATATTCAGCGACACCATGAGCAGCCAGATCATTCTGATTCTGGCGGCCCTGGCCGCGCTGTACATTGTGCTGGGCGTACTCTACGAGAGCCTGATCCACCCCCTGACCATCCTTTCCACTATTCCCTCGGCGGGCGGCGGGGCCCTGCTGGCCCTGATGCTTTTCAAGATGGAGTTCAGCGTCATCGCGCTGATCGGTGTGCTTTTGCTGGCGGGCATCGTCAAAAAGAACGCCATCATGATGATCGACTTTGCCCTGGAGGCCTCCCGCACCCGCCATCTGCCGCCGGACAAGGCCATTTACGAAGCCTGCCTGCTGCGCTTCCGGCCGATTATGATGACCACGGCGGCTGCCATTCTCGGCGCGGTGCCCCTGGCCATGGGGCAGGGCGACGGCGCGGAGATCCGCCAGCCTCTGGGCATCACCATTGTGGGCGGCCTGCTGGTCAGCCAGCTGCTGACTCTCTACACCACGCCCGTGGTCTACCTCTGCCTGGACCGCGCCCGCCTGCGCGCGCGGCGCTTCTGGTGGCGGCTGCGCTACGGCAATGCCAGAGCCGCGCGCCTGGCCTTGCTCAGCCGCCGTTCCTGAGTTGATTTATCCCTGATATCCCGTATGGTTTTCAGAAACATGTTATTCCGTCAGATTGGAATACTTGCTTAAATCCTACTTTTGAGCGAAGAAATATACTAGACGATGCGCGTCCGTCGGAGCCTGCTCCGGCGAAGGAGGCTAAGGCGGCATGTACCAGTGTACATTACGGATCAGAATCTGCGGCGTTGATGCGGAGCTGGAAAATACCCTGCGTTCCGTGCCGCCGCGTGAGCGCTTCGAGCATGTCTTCGTCAGCGGCGGCCCCGGTCCGGACTGCCGTGATCTGGAGCGGGACGACGTCATTTTTCTGAAGGCCGGGCGGATTTCCTGCCTGCCCGAAATACGCGGCGCGGCCAAAGCGGGCGCTCGCATCATCCTTCTGGCCCCTGACCCGGCGGAGGCCGCCGGGCTGCCGGACGGCATCTGGGACCATATCGACGATCTCTGGGCCGGGCCGTGCGGCGCGGCGGCGCTTGCCGCCCGTTTCGGAAGGCTGCTTGACGGCCTGAAGCTGCAACGGGATTCCCGCCTCACGCACTACTATCTGGATGCGGTCATCAACGCCACGCCCTCCCTGATCTGGTTCAAGGACGCGGTGGGCGCGCACCTCAAGGTCAACGACAGTTTTTGCCGGACCGTGGGCAAAAGCAAAGAAGACATTGAAGGGCGGGGCCATTATTATATCTGGGATCTGAAAAAGGAAGAATACGAAAAGGGCGAGTACGTCTGTCTGGAAACAGACACCGTGGTCATGGAAGAGGGCAAGACCCGCGTTTTTGACGAATTCGTCAAGAGCAAGCAGGGCATGCGCCAGTTCAAAACCTGGAAGTCGCCTCTTTTCGACGATGACGGACGGATCATGGGCACAGTGGGCGTGGCCCATGACGTGACCAACCTGGCCACCATGAGCGCCGAGCTGGAGCTGCTGCTGGGCAGCCTGCCTTTTGCCGTGATGATCACCGACGCGGAGGATCACATCGTCAATATCAACGAAAAATTCAAGGAATTTTTCGCGGTGGCCGACAGCGATGTGCTGGGCGGCGATTGCCGGGCATGGCGGGAAAATGCCATGTCCGGAGGCCAGCTGGTCCGGGAGGAAGAGCGCGCGGAACTGCGCTGGAAACTCAACGGCCGGGAGATTGTCCTGGATGTCCAGGAACAGGATATTCTGGATGTTTTTTCCAACAGAATCGGGGCCATCGTAATTTTTCGCGACGTCACGCTGGAGCGGGAGTTCGAGCGGCGGCTGTCGCGCCACGCCAATACCGACGTCCTGACCGGGCTGTACAACCGGCGCTATTTCTATGAGCATGCGCAGCCCGGAGGGACGAACGGGGCTGAAAGCCTGCTTTATGTGGACCTGGACCATTTCAAGAGCGTCAATGACCGCTGGGGGCATCAGGCGGGCGATCAGGCCCTGGTCACGGTGGCGGAGCTTTTGCGCGCCTCCTGTCCCCAGGCCGTGGTGGCTCGCCTGGGCGGCGACGAATTCGCCCTTTACTGGGGCGACCGGCCTCTGGATTTTCTGATCCGCAAGGCGCGGCTCCTGGTGAAACTGGTGCGTGAAGCCTTTCGCTCTTCAGAGGCCTTGCGGCTCATTGCCCCCAGCATCGGCATCGTGCGTTGCGACGAAGCCGGTCTGACCCTGGACGAGCTGATCCGTCGGGCGGATGTGGCCATGTATACGGCCAAGCGCGGCAAACTGGGCTACTGCGTCTACGAACCGGGTCTGGAAAAACGCCCGGACGAAGCCCTTCGGAGCGGCGCGCCGGACGATGAGGGAGCGCATGCGGATTCCTGATTTTGAACTGGAGGTGTTTTTCGGCAAGCATGAATTTTCCGCGCCCCACCTTCTGGCCCAGTCCGACTGCGAGGCCTTGAGCATCGCGGAACTGCTGGCCTTGGAGCCGGACCCGGCCGGAGCGCGCGAGGCCTTTCTGCAAACTCGGCTCGGCTATGCCGAAAATGACGGCAAACCGGAACTCAGGCAGGCCATAGCCCGTCTGTACCGGAATGCGGACAATGACCGGGTGTTGGTGCAGACCGGCGCGCAGGAAGGCATTTTTTCCTGCCTGAATGTGCTGCTGGAAAAGGGCGATCACGTGATCTGCATGTTCCCGGCCTACCAATCCCTGTATGAGGTGGCGCGGGCCGTGGGCTGCGAGCTGTCTTTCTGGCGCTTCCGCCAGACAGGGCAAGGCTGGGCCCTGGATTTCGACGCATTGGAATCCCTGCTCCGTCCCCATACCAGGGCCATTGTCGTCAACACTCCCCACAATCCCACGGGCTACGCTCTGAGTGACGCGGAACTGCGCGCGCTCTGCGCCCTTGCGGCCGGGCGCGGCATCCATGTGATCGCCGATGAGGTTTACAAAGGCCTGGAAGACCCGGACGGCTCGGATGAAAACGCCTGGCATGCCCGTCCCGCGATCTGCGAGCTGTATGAGCGGGGCGTTTCCATCGGCGTGCTCTCCAAGGCCTACGGCCTGCCGGGCCTGCGCATCGGCTGGGCCGTCAGCCGCGACCGGGGCCTGCTTACGGCCATGAGCCGCTTCAAAAATTATCTGAGCATCTGTTGCGCCGCGCCCTCGGAGGAGCTGGCCCTGGTGGCCCTGTGCCACGCTCCGGCCATTCTGGCGCGCAACCGGGGCATTGTCCGGGCTAATCTGGCTCTGGCCGACGCTTTTTTCGCCCGGCACGCGGGCCTGTTTACCCACAACCGCCCCCTGGCCGGGCCCATCGGCTTCCACAAAATCCATATCGACGGCCCGATGGAGGGCTTTTGCGAGCGCCTGGCGCGTGAGGCCGGGGTATTGCTCCTGCCCGGCAGCGTCTACGGCATGGACGAACCCTATTTCCGCATGGGCTACGGCCGCCGCAACTTCGGAGAGAATCTGGCGCGGTTCGAGTCTTGGCTGGCCGAAGCCAAACTGGATTGAAGCCCGTGCGTCCCGTGGAACTGGCGCTCAACGCCCGCTATGCCGCACAGCCGGATGCCGCCGTTCCGGTTCCGCCGTCCGCTTTCGGTCCGGCGCGGGCACGTAATGTCCGTGGTTTTCACGCCGGCTTCCCGGAATATAGCCCCACGCCCCTGTGCAGTCTGGCTGGCCTGGCCGCCCGGCTCGGTCTGGGCCGGGTCTTGGTCAAGGACGAATCCCGCCGTTTCGGGCTCAAGGCCTTCAAAGGGTTGGGCGCGTCTTGGGCCGTGGCCCGGATTCTGGCTCGCCGTCTGAATCTGCCGCCGGACGGTCTCAGCCGCGCGGCCCTTTGCGGACCCGAGGCACGGGACCGGCTGGGAGAGATCACTCTTGTCACGGCCACGGACGGCAATCACGGGCGGGGCCTGGCCTGGGCCGCCCGGCAGTTCGGACAGCGGGCCGTGGTCTTCATGCCCAAAGGCTCGGCCGAGGCCAGGGCGGCGGCCATCCGCACCCTGGGCGCATACTGTGAAATTACGGATCTGGCTTATGACGACGCGGTGCGCCATGCCGCCGCGCATGCGCGGGCTACGGGCGGCGTGCTGGTGCAGGACACGGCCTGGGACGGTTATGAGGAAATCCCGCGCTGGATCATGCAGGGCTACACGACCCTGGCTCTGGAAGCGCGGGAGCAGATGCGCGCCATGGGACTCACGCGGCCCACGCATCTGCTGTTGCAGGCGGGCGTGGGTTCCTTTGCCGCCGCCGTACTGAGTTTTTTCGCCGTTGCCGGCACGGAAGAGGGCGGTCCTGCCCCGCTGGCCGTCATTATGGAGCCGCACAGCGCCGATTGCATTTTCCGCTCCATTCGAAGTGAGGACGGCCGCGCCCATGCCGCGGCCGGGGAGATGCGCACCATCATGGCCGGTCTGGCCTGCGGCGAGCCCAGCAGCCTGGCCTGGGGGATTCTGCGGGAGCACGCTTTCGCGGCAGTGGCCTGTCCGGACGGCCTGGCGGCCAACGGCATGCGCATGCTGGCCGCGCCCCTGCCCGGCGATCCGGCGTTGGTTTCCGGCGAATCCGGAGCCGTGGGCGTGGGCCTGCTGGATTATCTGGCGCGCGCGCCGGAGGCGGCCGCCATGCGTTCGGCTCTGGGCTTGAACGAATCCTCGGTGGTGCTGCTGATCAGCACCGAGGGCGACACCGAACCGGACATGTACCGGCGGGTGGTCGAGGATGGCGCTTGCGCCTTTGATTTTCAGAGCCGTTAGAGCATTCCAAAGGTAATCTGCTCTACGACTCGGCGACCTGCCTTTAACAACGGATTGCCCCGCGCGGAACCATACCATCCGCGCGGGGCAATCCGCTTCAAGCCTGAACGGCTTCAACAGTCCGGCACGTGCGCCGGGCGGCCCGCCTGAACCGCGTCCAGATAATCGGCCCAGGCTTCGCCCACGGCGACAAGCCGCTCCTTGGGCAGGCGCGCGCTGTCGTAGAGAATCAGCACCGAGCCGCTGACGGTATTGAAGTCCACGGAAAGCACACCGTCAATGGCGGCCAGTTTTTCTCTGGCCGTGGCGGCCACGGCTTCACGGCGCAGGGCCGGGTGACGGATGCGTACCCGGCCGTCCGAAAAACTGGTCACGTATTTGAGCAGGCGCAGGCTGTTCAGCATGGGCTGTCCTCCACAGGGGCAACGGCTTCGGTGCTCCGCAGGTGCGGGCGCATGGCGTTGAGCGACACGCCCAAGGTGGTCAGGTTATGCAGCAGGGCCGAGACGCCGGGCTGCAAGAGCATGAACAGGCCGCCCGCCAAAAAGAGGCTGTTCAGGGTCAGGGTGGCCGCGAAGTTCACGTGGATGCGGCGCAGGGTGCTGCGGGCCAGCCGCCGCGCGTCGATGAGCCCGCCCAGATCCGGCCTGGTCAGCAGCACATTGGCAACTTCCCGCGCCAGATCCGTGCCGTCGATCATGGCCACGCCCACATGGGAGGCCGAAAGGGCCGGGGCGTCGTTGATGCCGTCGCCCACCATGAGCACCTTGCAGCCGTCGGCCGTCAGTTCCTGCACCACCTTGGCCTTGTCCGTGGGCAGGACCTGGGCGCGGAATTCCGTAATGCCCGCTCGCTCGGCCACGGCCCGTGCCGTGCGCTCATCGTCGCCGGTGAGCATCAGCACGCGTTTGAAGCCCATGCCGCGCAGGGTTTCCACCACTCCGGCGGCCTCGGGGCGCAACGGGTCTTCAATGGCCAGAATGCCGGCCAGTTTGCCGTCCTCGGCCAGATAGAGCAGGGAACGTCCTTGAGCCGCCTGGCAGGCGATCTCCGCCTCCATAGGCGAGACGTCCACGCCCTCGTCGTGCTCAATATAGTGGCGGCTGCCCACCCGCAGCTTTCTGCCGTACAGGGAGGACGCCACGCCGTGGGCCACCACGTATTCCACCTGGGCGTGCTCTTCCTCATGCTGGAGGCCCTCTTCCTGGGCCTTGCGCACCACGGCGCGGGCCACAGGATGGGGAAAATGTTCTTCCAGGCAGGCCATGATCCGCAGGACCTCGTCCCGCTCATGCCCGGCGGCGGGAATGACCGCAACCACCTTGGGGGTGGCGTTGGTCAGCGTGCCTGTTTTGTCGAAAACCAGGGTATCCGCATCGCTCAGGGCTTCCAGATAGCGACCGCCCTTGATAGCCATGCCGTGGCGCGCCCCCTCGCGCATGGCGGCCAGCACGGCCAAGGGCGTGGCCAGTTTGAGCGCGCAGGAATAATCCACCAGCAGCACCGAAGCGGCGCGCATGGGATTGCGCGTGATCAGCCAGACCAGGGCCGCCAGGCCGAAGGTGAAGGGCACGGCCAGATCGGCCAGCCGTTCGGTTTTGCCCTGGATCCCGGCCTTGAGCGCCTCGGACTGTTCGATGAAGGTGACCACCTGGCGCAGGCGGGTGCCGTCGCCCACCTGGCTGACCCGGATCACCAGACGACCTTCCTCCACCACGGTTCCGGCAAAGACCGCCGCGCCCTTGCCGCGCGGCACGCCCAGCGGTTCGCCGGTCATGGAGGATTGATTGACCAGCGCGCAGCCGTCCTCCACAATGCCGTCCACCGGGATGGAGCCGCCGTCGCGCACCACCACCAAGTCGCCTTCGCACACCTGACCCAGAGGCACGGAGACTTCCGTGCCGTCCTCGCCGAACAGCCAGACGCTGTCCACATTCAGGGCAAGGCTTTCGGTCAGACTGTCCAGAGAGCGGCGGCGGGTCCAGTATTCCAGAGCCTCGCCCAGCCCCAGCAGCAGGGTCAGCACGCTGACCGTGCGGAAGTCGCGCATGAGCAGTGAGACAGTGATGGCCGCCGCATCCAGCACATCCACACTGAGCCTGCCGCGCAGCAGGGAGCCGAGACCCTTGAGAAGAAAAGGCACGGCCGTGGCGACGCAGGTGACCATGCGCCAGACAGCGGGCAAAAAGGGACGGATGATAAAAAAGCGCACCAGCGGCAGCAGACCGCCCGCCGGCGGCTCTTCGGGCAGGAGCGCAGCCATGCTGGCCGGGAGATCCGCGCGGCACGCGCCGTCCAAGGCGTCCACGACATCATGGGCGGCCAGCAGGCGCAGGGCCGACGCGCGGCTTTCCTGGTCGGCGTAAAAAAAGAGCAGGCTGCCCACGCGGGGGTTGGCACGCACCTCGCTGATGCCGGGCAGTTCTTCCAGGTTCCGGGCCAGGCCGGCGGCCGGAATCGGGGACAGGGGCCGCCCGGCGCGCACGCGCATCCTGCCGGCGGCGGCTCCGTCGAGACCCTGAAGTTCATGGACGATGGAAAAGGACATGCGCGCTCCAGTCTGAAAAAGAAAGCCCTGAACCGGGCCGGAAAAAACGGTCCCGGCCCTGAGGCGCATGCGGGAGGCGCCGCAAGGCCGGGAATAGAATGACCGCGGACGGTGTTTTAATGAGGGCTGAGCCTATGCCTGGGCCTGCCCGGTCTCCTGAGCCTCTTTGGCCGCCTTGCGCTTTTCCGAGGCCTGACGGGCTTCAGCGGCGAGGTCTTCCATGTCTTCCTTGACCGCTTCCACCTTGCTCATCAGGGCGTCCTTCGCGTCCATGCCCCGGCTGATCAGGTCGGCGGCCACGGGCTTGAGGTTCAGCTTGCCCCTGCTCAAGGCCACGGCGCCCAGCGCGCCAAGGGCTATGCCGCCCAGAAAAATCAGTCCGAATTTGATGCCGCTGTTCATAATTCCCCCTTTTACGTTAGCAACCCGCGCGATGGACGCCGACGGGCGATGCTCCCCGAACGAAGACAACACGTCCCCTTCTCCGTCGCTAGCCCGCGCGGCGGAGGCGAGATTGGACAAAACTGCCCCAACTGATGCAGGATAAAAACTTAGCGGGCCGCGCCGGATACGTCGACCTTGATATAGTCCGCCTCGCTGTTGCGCAGGGAAATGGTCACCCCGGAAAGGCGCAGGGCCACCGGATCTTTGAGCGGCGCGCGCCCCACCACGGAAACGGTGGTGCCGGGAATCAGGCCCATGTCGCGAATGCGCCGGTTCATTTCGCCCAGCGCCTCCACTGTGGCGATCTTCCCCTGTTGGCCCACGTGCATCTGACGGAGACTGACAATCTGACTCATGCGCGTTCCCTCTCGTCGGCATTGTGCCGGTTGACTGTGATGGTGCCGGGCAGTGCCGGTCCGGCGCGGCGCCCCGTGGCGCGGAGAACCCCGCGCGCCGTTTGGGGGTCGGTCTTGACGGACGCCGCGCCGGAATATGGATCCCGGCTCGGGAGAAAG
This sequence comes from Desulfovibrio sp., assembly GCF_018379785.1. Lineage (GTDB taxonomy): Bacteria > Desulfobacterota > Desulfovibrionia > Desulfovibrionales > Desulfovibrionaceae > Desulfovibrio. The sequence continues at coordinate 16,365 of NZ_JAGZUV010000037.1, read as the reverse complement.
CTTGCACTAAAATTAATTATGGGTCAAGAAAAAAGAAAGTCATTTTCAAATAGAGTCTGGGGCGACAAAGGGGGATTCATGACGACATACCTTGTGCATGCTATGGAAGGCCGGGCGCGGCTGCGCCATCCGTTCCTGGCCGGGACCGCCGGACAGGAACGGGCTCTGGCTGCTCTGTCCGGCAGAAGCGGCGTGCTGGAAGCGCGTCCAGGTTCAGGCTCCATTCTGCTGCTTTTGACGCCGGATGCGGATCTGGACGGCATCTGCCGGGATCTGGAGACGGCCCTGCCGGAGCTGTGCCGCCCGGCGGATGGCTGCCGCTGCCGGAGCGCGCGGTCCGGCGCATCCGCGTTGTCCGGTTTGCTGCGGCGGGGACAATCTGCCTCTTTGGGGCTGAGCCCGCGTAAGCTGGAGCTGCGCGCGTTGCTGGCCGCCTGCGGCCTGAGCATCGTACTCGGCTTCACGGGCAACGGGCGCGCCCATCTGCTGGCCGGTACGGCCTTCGGCCTGCTGGCCGCGCGCCACGTCTGGACCCGGCGCAAGGCCCTGTAGCATTCCGCGCCGCGCGAGACGGCGGCCGCCCGCCGGAGGCGTATCCGCGACGGATTTGCAAAAGCGGAAAAGGAGCGGCATGTGGCCCTCCTTTTCCGCTTTTGCAATGCTTATGACCGGTAGTTATGCGCCCGCAGGGGCCGCTTCCTTGGCGTCCGGAACCGGTTCATCCCCGGCCGGAGTGGCGGTTTCGTGCTGGCCCTGGAGGAGATTCTGGTGGCCGATGATGATGGCCTCCAGCACATGGGGATCGGCCAGGGCTGTGGTGTCGCCCATATCCTCATAGGTGTCGCCGGCGATTTTGCGCAGCATGCGGCGGATGATTTTGCCCGAGGTGGTCTTGGGCATGGCCTCCACAAACTGGATGTATTCGGGGCTGGCCAGCGCGCCGATGTCGCGTCGCACGGTGTCGCGCAGTTTCTTGCGCAACTCCTCGCTCCAGGGCACTTCGTCGCGGGTGAGCACATAGGCGTAGATGGCCTCGCCCTTGAGCCGGTGGGGCATGGGCACCACGGCCGCTTCGCCCACTTCGGGGCAGGCGGCCAGCACGGCTTCAATTTCCGCCGTGGACAGACGGTGGCCGGAGACGTTGATGGAGTCGTCAATACGGCCCAGAATCCAGAAATAACCGTCCGCGTCCACCTGCGCGCCGTCGCCGGACTCGTAGCAGCCGAAGCGCGAGAAGTAGGACTGGTATTTTTCCTCATCGTTGAATACGCCGAGCATCATGCCGGGCCAGGGTTTGCGGATCACCAGATGGCCCGCGCCGGTGGTTTCCTCGCCGTCGCGGCCCGCGCTGCCCATGACGGCGGCGTCGATGCCGGGCAGGGGCTTGCTCGCCGAGCCGGGCTTGAGCTTGGTGGCGTAGGGCATGGGGCTGATCATGGCTCCGCCGGTTTCGGTCTGCCACCAGGTATCCACAATGGGCAGTTCGCCCGCGCCGATGTGCTTGTGGTACCACTGCCAGGCTTCGGGGTTGATGGGTTCGCCCACTGACCCCAGAATGCGCAGGCTGCGCAGGTCATAGCGCTCGGCCCAGGCTTCGCCCAGGCGCATCAGGGAGCGGATCACGGTAGGCGCGGTGTACAGGATGTTGACCCGGAAGTTTTCCACAATGCGCCAGTAGCGGTCGGGCTTGGGCCAGGTGGGCACGCCCTCGAACATCATGGTGGTGGCTCCCAGGGCCAGGGGGCCGTAGACACCGTAGGTATGGCCGGTGATCCAGCCCATGTCGGCGGTGCACCAGTAGACGTCGTCGTCGCGCATGTCGAAGCACCACTGGGTGGTGTGGGCCGCGTAGGTCAGATAGCCGCCCGTGGAATGCATGATGCCCGTGGGCTTGCCCGTGCTGCCGCTGGTGTGCAGCAGAAAGAGCGTGTCGTTGGCGTCCATGGGCTCGCAGGGATAGTCGGCATTGAGGGTGAAGTCGTCGATAAGGTCGTGCCACCAGATGTCGCGGTTGGGCTGCATGGTGACGTTGTCCAACCCGGCGCGCCGCACGACCACCACATGGGCCACGGAGGGGCATTTTTCCAGAATGGGGTCCAGGTTGGCCTTGAGCGGCTTGAACTTGCCCGCGCGCACGGTGGCGTCGGCGGTGATCACCACCCTGGCCTTGGAGCCCTGGATGCGGCTGCGCACGCCGCCCTCGGCGTACCCGGAGAAAATGGCCGTGTGAATGGCCCCGATGCGCGCGCAGGCCAGCATGGCGATGACCAGTTCCGGAATCATGGGCATGTACAGGGCCACGTGGTCGCCCTTGCGGATATGCAGGGAGCTCAGGGCGTGGGCCATGCGGCAGACTTCGGTGTACAGCATCTGATAGGTGTAGCAGCGCACGTCCATTTCATCTTCGCCCTGCCAGATCAGGGCGGCCTTGTTGCGGCGGCCGGAAATCAGATGGCGGTCGATGCAGTTGAAGGAGGCGTTGAGTTTTGCGCCGGTAAACCATCTGTACTTATGCCGTTGCTCGTCGGCATCCAGAACTTTGTCCCAGCGCTTGAACCAATGTATCAACTGAGAGGCGCGAGCCCCCCAGAAGTCGCTGGGGTCTTCCAGTGCGCGGCGGCACAGGGCGTCGTACTCTTCCTGGCCACAGATCCAGGCTGAGGATTTGCCGTGTTCCGGCGGCAGATAGCTGCGCTTCTCGGTCAACAATGTGGTAATGCGTTCCTGGGACATGGTCGCGCCCTCCCTCCTAGTGTGGACGTTATGAAAAAAGTTGGCACACCAGCCATGTTACTGGCGTAAAGGGATTCTCTTTGCGCGTCAAGCACCCGTAATTGTTTGTTCTTTCAGTCATAGTTGTGCAAAATGGCACAAGCGTGAGGCGCAAGCGTTGTTTTTCATAGAGAAACAGTTGGTCGGAGGCGGTGGAGTATAGGGAATTTTTTCACAAAACGCTGAAAAATTTTTTTACCGGATGCGCCGGGAACTCCGGCAAAAGCTCCGCATGGCTGCAGAGAGATGCGACATGGGCTTTGTCCCGTCCACATCCCGTCTCTGTTGAAAGGTTGGTCCCGCGTATTCAGCGGGAAAGCTGATCAGAGCAATTCAGGTTTGGAATATGTAACATTTCAAACGCAAAATGCTGTAGGAGGCGGATTGGCGTCCGCCGGAGACATCAGGCCCCGCTCCAGCAGGATCTGGACCAAGGGCGTCACGGGCAGGCCCACCACCGTGCTCCACGAGCCTTCCACCCGCTCCACCAGAAATGCCCCCTGGCCTTGAATGGCGTAGGCCCCGGCCTTGTCGTCCGGCTCATGGGTGCGGGCATAGGCGGCCAGCACGGATTCGGGCCAGGCGTGGAAGAAAACCCGGCTCACGTCGCTGAACAGTTCGCAGGGGCGGCCGGGCCACCCGTGGGGCAGCAGGAGGCAGACGGCGCTGATGACCTCATGCCCCCGGCCCGCGAGACGCGTGAGCATGTCCAGGGCATGGGAGCTGTCGCGCGGCTTGCCCAGAATGCCGTCGTCCACGGCCACCACTGTGTCCGCCGCCAGAATCAGGCTGCGGGCGCGGGCAGTCGGGGAAAGGGCGCTTTCCACGGCCAGGGCTTTGGCCTGCGCGGCGCGGCGGGTATAGGACGCGGGATTTTCTCCGGCTTGGGGGCGCGGTTCCACGCCCCGCGGCCGGGCCGCGGCAAAGGGCAGGCCCCATTCCGCCAGAAACTGCCGCCGCCGGGGTGAGGCCGAGGCCAGGACCAGCTCCACATCCGGCGCAAGACGGAACAAGGGAGCAAATTGGGGAAGAAAACCGGTTTCCGGCGCGGACGCGGAGGGCTGGGCGGCGGACACGGGCTTTACGCTCCGCCCGGCTGATGCCGCAGGACTTCGCGGCCGTGCGTGTCCAGCACGCGGAAGGCGCCGTCCTCGCACAGGCCGTAACTGCGCGGCGAACCGCCCTTGGGCAGGGAAAGGGAACCGGGATTCCAGAAATGCAGGCCGTCCAAGGTCTCGCCGCGCGGCACATGGGTGTGCCCGCGCAGAATTACCGTGTCCTGGGGCATGCCCGGCAGCGGCGGGCGCTCGGGCAGATGGTGGCCGTGGCTGGCGAAAATGCGCAGGCCGTCGGCATTGATCCAGGCATTTTCCGTCACCGGAAAGGGCAGCAGGGCCAGGTCCACCTCGGCGTCGCAATTGCCGCGCACCGCCGTGATGGGGCAGGGCAGGGCGTTGAGGTCGGCCATTTCCTTGAGGACCGTGGGCGTGTTGTAACTTTCGGGCAGGGGATTGCGCGGGCCGTGGTAGACCAGATCCCCCAGGAGCACCAGCAGATCCGGTTGCAGTTCGCGGGCTTGGCCCAGCAGAAAGCGCAGGCTTTCCAGCGAGCCGTGCAGGTCGGAGGCGATAAGCAAACGCATCAGTCGCGCTCTCCGGCCCGCTCTTCGGCATGTCCCGCGGCTGATTTTTCCCGTGCGCCCTGGTCCCACTGCGCGCGGGGCACGGCTTCCTCAACCAGCATGACCGGGATGTCGTCGCGCACCGGATAGACCACCCGGCAGGCCTGGCAGGCAAATCCCTCGGTCCTCCCGTCCCGCGTCAGGGCTTCCAATGTGCCCAGGCAGCGCGGGCAGGCCAGGATACGCAATAATTCTTCGGTATTCATGGGCATGTCATTTTCCTTTTGATAAGAACGGGGCGCAGCATACCTTGATGCGCCCCAGGCTTCAAGGGGCGGCCGGAGGTCCAGGGTAATCGAATAAATAGAGCGAAAAAGAAAGATACTCTTACGTCAGCTTTTCTGTAGCGTTGCGGTTATTTTACAAAATCCGCCTTTTCCGTGCGCGCCGCTGCCTTGCCTGCACGAAAAAATCACCAATTTTGTAAAATTCCCGCAACACCAGCTCCCCGCTCATTTGCCGACTGTGTCGGCTGCGTTCGCGGGAATGAGGAAGGAAGACTCACTTATGGAAGCAAATGAATATCGATGAGTGAGGCGTTCATTTGATTGCCCTGGCCGGAGGTCCGGCCGCGCTTGCATTTTTCAGGCACTGGCTTACCTTGAAGAGAAGAGATGAATTCCCGCATGAAACTGATCGACCTGCATACCCATACGCTGGCTTCGGACGGCACGGACAGCCCTTCAGCCCTGGTGCAAAAGGCCCATGCCGCTGGTCTGGCCGCTGTGGCCGTTACCGACCATGACACCGTCTCCGGCCTGGACGAGGCCGAGGAAGCCGGACGTGACCTGGGCATCAAGGTGATCCGGGGCTGTGAACTTTCCACCCATACCGAGCACGGCGAGGTACACATCCTGGGGCTCTGGCTGCCGCGTGACGCCGCCCCTCTTCAGGATCAGCTCGGCTACCTGCGTCGCAAGCGCTGTGAGCGTAACCGGGCTATTGTGGAGAAGTTGCGCGCCCTGGGGCTGGACGTCACCTTGGAAGAGGTGCGCGCCATCGCCAAGGAGAGCGTGGGACGGCCGCACATCGCGGCGGTGCTGGTATCCAAGGGCTATGTGCGCGATGTGGGCGAGGCCTTCCGGGAATATCTCGGCTTTTACGGCAAGGCCTATCTGCCCAAGGAAGTGCTGGAGCCCGAAGCGGCCGTGCGCCTGCTGGCCGGTCTGGGGGCCACGGTGAGTCTGGCCCATCCCCTCTTGCAGAGATATCCCCTGCCCTGGCTGGAAGGCTTTGTGGAACATCTGTCCGGCTGCGGGCTTACGGCCATTGAAGCCTGGCACAGCGAGCACTCGGACGCGGACACGCGTCAATGCGTGGAATGGGCCCGGCGTTTCGGCCTGGGCCTCAGCGGCGGTTCGGACTACCACGGCGGCAACAAGCCCGGCATCCGCCTGGGCGTGGGCCGGGGCGGCCTGCGGGTGCCTCTGGATGTGCTGGAAAAGCTGGAGGCGCAACGCCGGGCGCAAGGGCTGCCGTGCTAGCAGCCGATATTTCGCGGCGACGCATTCACTGTCGCTGCCTGTCTGTTCTGCTCTGCTGTGTGCTGATATTCGTTTTCACGGCCCACGCGGACGCACCGGCACAAGCGGCCCCGGCCGCTTCATCTCCCCCTGCCGATTTCCCCTCTCTTGACCGCATGCTCGGTTCCATGCTGATGCTGGGCTTTCGCGGCGCGGAACTCACGCCGGACGATCCCTTTCTGGCGGCGGTGCGCTCCGGGAAAGTGGGGCATGTGCTGCTTTTTGACCGCGATCTGCCCGGCGGAGGCGAGCGCAACATCCGCTCCCCGGAGCAGCTCCGTCGTCTGACGGCCGTGCTGCGCGCCGCCGCGCCCGGTCCCATGTTCATCGCCGTGGATCAGGAGGGCGGGCGCGTCCGGCGGCTCAAGCCGCAGCAGGGTTTCATGGATCTGCCCTCTGCCCGGCGGATGGGGCAGGGCAGCCCGGCGGCCACCGGAGTTCTGGCCGGGCGTCTGGGCGCGGAGCTGGCTTCGCTGGGCATTTCCGTGAACCTCGCGCCCGTGGCGGACGTGGACAGCAATCCGGACAATCCGGCCATCGGCAGGCTGGGGCGCAGTTTCAGCCCGAATCCCCGGCTGGCCGCCCAACACGCCCTGGCCTTCGGACAGGGGCTGGCCCGGGCCGGGGTCATTCCCGTACTCAAGCATTTTCCCGGCCAGGGCGGCGCGCTGCGCGATTCGCATCTGGGCCTCACCGACATCAGCCGTTGCTGGGACGGCGGCAGCGATCTGCTGCCCTATGCGGAGGCCTTCCGCCAGGGCTGGCCGGGCATGGTCATGGTAGGGCATCTGTTCCACGCCGGGCTTGACCCCGAGCATCCGGCCACGCTGTCCGCAATGGTGGTCACCGGTCTGCTGCGCCAGGGCCTGGGCTGGCAGGGCGTGGTCATCAGCGATGATATGCAGATGAAGGCCATTGCCGACCATTACGGCCTGGAGCAGGCCATTCTGCTGGCCGTGCGGGCCGGAGTGGACATCCTGGTCTTCGGCAACAATCTGCAATGGGACCCCGATCTGCCGGAAAAAGCCCACGCGGCCCTGCGCCGTCTGGTGGACAGCGGCAAGATCACGCCCGAGCGCATCCGGGCTTCCTGGGAGCGTATTGCCGCCCTGCATGCGGCCTATGCGCGTTAGAGGGGGACGTCACGAGTGCCTTTTCAGTTCTCTCCGCGTCGAACATCGTCTTTTATTCCGGTCGAGTACTATGGCTCTGCTGTCCTTATCCGTACGGCTCCTTTGTCGCCTACGGCTAAGGCAAGGCCTTCGGCCAGCGGCTGCCGCAAAGACAGCAGCGCTAACAGGCTCGTTCTCCTTGAGATAACACGAAAATTCATCTCATGACGGCACCCTCTAAAAATCCGCAGACCCCAAGACTTATTTTGTTGTTCCGCTGTTGCCCGGCAGAGGGCCGTCCGTGAGCAGAACCACCTGGCCCGCCAGGCGGCCACTGGCCGCGTCCTTGTCGCGCGGGCCGTTATCCTTGAGCACGAAGAAGGCGGCGTACATCTTGTCCTCGGTCAGGGCGTCGTCGGCCTTGAGCGGCAGCATGGGCGCGTCCAGGGCCGCGATCCACCAGTTGCCGTCGGCCATGGCTGCCTCGGGACTGTAATGCAGGGGGCGCGTGCCCGACGCCCCGCTTCCGCCGTCCAGCAGGGTCATGTCCCGGACCGGCCCGCCGTTGCCCAGAAAACGCATCTGAAATGCGGCCAGCTCGCCGTTGCGCACGTCCGCCTTGAAGGCATGCGCGCCCAGCGTTTTGTCCCGCGCGTCATCGCGGCCCCCGGCGGGCGTCATGGGGCTGGTCTCGGTCACCAGAGCCACCACGCTTTCCGTGGGCTGGATATAGGAACCCCGGGGCGCGTCGGCCAGCGTTCCGGAGCCGGGCGCGAAGCCGTAGACCGGCGTGTCGCCCACGATGGTCGTCATCACCCGCATCTCCGCCAGGCACTGCGGCCGGGCGGCGGCCACGGCCAGCGGGTCTTCGGCCAGAATGGTGAAGTCCGCCAGCTTGCCGGGAGCGATGGAGCCGATCCGGTCGCTGAGCTTGTTCTGCCAGGCAGGCATGAGGGTGACCGCGTGCAGAGCCTGCAGGGCGTTGATCCGGTGGTCATAGTTCCAGAAGGCCAAGGTGGTCTTGTCGCCGGTTTCCTCGGGATCGCGCGGCGGGAAGAGCGCCTTGGCTCCAAGATCGTGCCCCTGGCCGCTGAGCAGGGTGCCGCCCTCGTAAACGGCGGAATGGGCGCTGGTGCGCGTGACCGCCGATTGCAGGCTGCGCAGCGGCGAAATGGGCGTGATGTAGGTGTCGTTGTGGAAGCTGAACGGCTGATTGTAGGCCGCGCTCCAGCCCACGGGGCTCATGTTCCGGGCGCGGCCCGGCCCGAAGAATATCTGGTTGTGGCGGTCGCCCCAGAAATAGGTATGGGTCACAAAATAAGAATTGAAGAAATGCTGGTCGCGCATCAGGCGGCTCAACTGCCCGATGTCCCCGGCTCCCACTTCCGCCGGGGAGAGCCTGCCGTCCTTGAACGCGCCGGTCAGCTCGGTGTACATGGAGCCCGTGCCCGGCAGATCCTGATAGTTGCCGGTCAGACGCTGGATGTGCTGCAACTCCATGGTCTGGGCGTGGATGGACGTGTCGCGGGTATCCCTGACCCGGGGATGCCGGACCACGGCTTTTTCTAGGGCCGTCACCCAGTGCTCGGCGGCGGCGCTGCCGTTGGTGTGCGTCTGGGTGCTCTGGCCGTTGCCGTGATACATGGCGATCAGCGTTTCCAGAGCCGCCGTGGGCATGTTGTCCGTGCCCACGGCTCCGTTGAAGAAACCGGCCTGATTGAAGCTGTCCGCCGCCGTGTATTTGCCCCAGCGGTAGAAGCCGGGCTTTTTCATCCAGGCGGTATAGCCCTGGGGCGAGCCGTCAAAGGTGAACTTCCAGGCGCCGAGGAAGAGCCGGTTGTCCGCCGACAGCCCTGCGGGCGGCGCGACAGTGCCTTTGGCCGCCGCAACGGGCGCGCCGCCGGCGTTCTTGTCCGCCGTGTAGGCGGGCATGGACAGCCGGGTGATGTCGCTGCCGCTGGGCACGGCCTTGCGCCCGTCGGCAAAGGGGACGTTGTTTTCGGTCATGGCCGCTGTTTCGGCCCCGGCCAGCGAGAGCCCGGCGCTGGTCCAGCCCAGGGCCGCGCGGTTGATCCAGCCCGCGCTGTCCACGGTTTTGCCCGAAGCCGGGGTGGTGGGATAATAGCCCAGAGGATGCAGTACCACGCGCAGGTCCAGATTGCCGCGCAGAATGCCGTTCTGCATCTTGGGCAGTTCCGTGAGCATGCGGATGTTGGAGCAATCCGCCGTGGTCACGCCCGCAGCCGCGTAAATCTCATTGGCGCGGGCCAGGCCGCGCTGGGCCGCCTCGGGCCCGGCGGGCGGGAAGTGGCGGCTGACCACCTGCATGGCGCGGGGCTCGGTGAGCTTGCCGCTCTGCGCGTCCACGCCCACGGTCTTGAGTTCGTCCCTGGAGGCTTTGGCCAGAGCGGCGGAGTTGACCACCGCCATATGCCCGGAGACATGCCGCACAAAGACGGGATTGCGCGGGCAGGCCGCGTCCAGATCGGCCCTGGTGGGATGGCGCATTTCCGTGACCAGGGTGTCGTCGTAACCCCAGCCCAGCACCCAGGCGTCCTTGCCCGCGCTTTGGCAGCGCCGGGCCAGGGCTTTCTTATAGTCCTCAATGGAGCGCATTTCGCCCAGGGGGAAGCTGTTCAGATTGACCTGAAAGAGATCATAGCCGCCCTGAAGCGGGAAGTGCCCGTGCCCGTCGATAAGGCCGGGCAGCATGGTTTTGCCGTGCAGGTCCACAATGCGGGCCGCGTTGGCGAAGAGACCCTGATGCCGCGCCGCGGCAGCGGACCCGGCGAAGATTATTTTGCCGTCCCTGGTGGCGACGACTTCCACTGTGTTGGCTTTGCGCGGATCTTTGGCTTCGCGCATGCTCTCGGTGAGAGTGTAGATTTTGCCGTTGTGGTAGAGCGTGTCCACCGTGGCGGCGGCCAGAGGCCGCGCGCCCCAGCCCGCGCCCAGCAGCATGACCAGTGCCAGGATTGGCGTGGCGAGCCTTTTGTACAGACGGATAAGGCCGTGTTCGCGCATCGTCGCTCCCCTTTGCGGTGTGATCCGGCGTTTTCCGGGATGCCGTATTTCCCTTGTCCCTGGATACCTCTATGCAACACCTTGCATCCCCGCACCGGCTTGTCAAGCATGCCGTGCCGCGCCTGTTGACGATGGGTTTTTCCGGCCCTATCGTGAACAACAGCGAGAAGAGGAGCGCAATCTCATGTCTCATTTTTTATATCTTTCCGATGTGTTCTGCCCGTGGTGCTACGGCTTCGCGCCCGTCATGCAGCGCCTTGCCGCCGAGCATCCTGAACTGCCGGTGCGGGTGCTCGGCGGCGATCTGATGGACGAGCCCACGACTCTGGCGGAAATGAAAGCCCATTCTCCGAACATTCGGGATTTTTTCATCCGCCTGGCGAAAACCACCGCTCGGCCGGTGGACGGTTTTCTGGCGACCCTGGACGCGGAACGGCCCTTGCGCATGTATTCGCCGGACATGGCAGTGCTGCTGGCGGCCCTGAAGCGGCTTGCGCCGGGGCATGAGCTGGCCCAGATAGAGATCTTGCAGCAGATCCTCTACGGCGCGGGCCGGGACGTGTTTTCCGCCGAGGTGCGCGAGGAAATGGCGACCCGCTGGCAGGTGGACCCCATCCGATTGGAGCGCGCCCTGGCCGATCCCGCCGTGCGGGAAGAAGCCGGAAAAGAAAGGCGCGAAGTCGCGGCCCTGATGGGCGAGTTCAAGCTCTATCCCACGCTCTATCTGGTGAAAGGCGACGAGCGCCGCCTGCTGGCTCGGGGCTATGCCTCCTACGCCTCGGTGTCCGCCCGGCTGGCGGCGGCGCTGAGCGGCAACAGCGACAGTTTCGTTGCGGGCGGGGCCTGCTCCCTGGACGGAGCCTGTGACGCATAACGGGACGCGCGCGGGTTGCCCGGCATGGCGGCAAGGCGCAAGGAGTACATCCGGATGAAAAACAACGAGCAGTTTGAATTCAAAAAACTGGATGCCGACGACTTCGAGGAATTTGAAGCCCTGCTGCGCTATGCTTTTCAGGTCAGTTCTTATGAAATGTCGCGGATCGGCTGGTCGGACAAGGAGATGAAGCAGTCCAAAAAGCCGATTTTCGACGCCTCCTACGTGCTGGGCTGGTTCTACAAGGGACATCTGGCTTCGCAGATCGTGGTCTATTCCATGGAAGTCAACATCCGGGACCGGATCTGCAAGATGGGCGGCGTCACCGGCGTGGCCACCTACCCGGAGTATACGGGCCGTGGCCTGGTGCATTCCCTGATCAAGAAAAGCCTGGAGCACATGCGCCGGGAGCAGCAGTATATTTCCTTTCTCTGCCCGTACTCCATCCCCTTTTACCGCAAGCAGGGCTGGGAGATCGTGGCGGACAAGATGACCTTTTCCATCAGGGACACCCAACTGCCCAAGCACCATGTCGTGCCGGGCCAGATTGAGCGCGTGCCCGTGGAGCATGAGGATATTCGCCGGGTCTACAAGTATTTTGCCCTGCAACAGCACGGCGCGCTGATCCGGGGCGATCTGGAGTGGGAGGAATACTGGCGCTGGGAATCCGACGACATCATGGCCGCCGTGTATTACACCGCCGAGGAAAAGCCCTTGGGCTACGTTATTTACTACATTGAGAATGAGGTCTTTCAGATCAAGGAAATGATCTGGCTGACCCAGGAGGCCAAGTACGGCATCTGGAATTACATCAGCGCGCACTTTTCCATGATCACCAAGGTGGAGGGAGCCAACTACACCGGCGAATCCATTGCCTTTCAGTTCGAGGACAGTGAAATCGACGAAACCATCAAACCCAACGTCATGGCCCGTATCGTGGATGTGCAGCGTTTTTTTGAGGAATATTCCTTCCAGTTCGAGGACGAGAAACTCAAGCTCTATTTCCGGATCAGCGACCCGGCCGCGGAATGGAACAACGGCATCTTCCATGTTACCTGGAAGGACGGCAAGACTTTCTGCGAAAAGGTGGACAGCCACGGCGCGGCTCCGCTCATCGAAATGGACATCCAGACGCTGACCACCATGCTCATGGGCTACAAGCGGCCCACCTATCTGTACAATAATGACCGCATCCGCATGGACTACTATCTGCTGCCCACTCTGGAGAGCCTGATCCCGCCGGAGAAGCCGTATTTTTCGGATTACTTCTGATCCGGGACGGGCAGGGGGTGGAGCGCATCATGGAGAAGAACTTCCAGAGCGTGATTGTTGCCTTGAAAAGCCAGGATTGACGCTTCAGTCCACAGAGCGGGGGTAACGGCGGTCAGGTCGAAGGCATGGCCGCAGTCCTCGGCCAGCAACAGCGCAATAGCCCGGATGGTACGACCATTGCCTTCACGGAAAGGATGCACGGCATTGAGCTCCGAGATCATCTCCGCCAGCGCCGCAGTGAAACGGTCGACAGGCGCTGTACGCATCTCGGCTACCGCGATCCGCCCCAGAATTTTCCGGGTTTCCTGTTCGATATACTGCGGTTGCGCAAAGCGGCTTGCGCCCTTTGCCATGGGGATGGTTCTGAATTCCCCGGCCCAGCTATAAACGTCTTGGAAAAGATGCTTATGAATGGCCTTGAGGTGTGCGACATCATAGTGCCCGGTAGGGATCGACAGCGAACGCCACGCCACCGCGTTACGTTCAAATGCGGCTAATTGCTCCGCCTCGTCGAGGCCGGGAATGTTTTTAAGGACGGCGCTTCCCGGCAGGATATAGGGATCAGGCGCGGCCGCATACCTGTGCATCGGCAATGCCCAGAGTTTTTTTAAGCACAGCGATTCCTTCATCCGGGGCCAGCCCGTCGCGTACCATACGTTCCAAGCGGGCGGCCTCGGCTTTGGAAAGGGGCTCGCTTTCCAGCAATTGTGAATGCACGGCAAAGGCCAGCATGCGCATTCGCCTTTGCAGCGCGATCGTATCATTCTTCTGCATAATTGTTCCGCGCTACGTCGCCTGTCTGATTGCGAAAATTCCGAGCATAGTTATACTCCCGATTTTCGCAGGATCGTCAGCGAAAAAACGTGGTTTTTCGCTGACGCACGGCGGCTACGCCGCCGCAAAATCCTACAGGTTTTGTGTGTCTACTTTAAAAAAGTAGGCACTACTTGTCCTGGCCGCAACACTTCTTGTACTTCTTGCCGCTGCCGCAGGGGCAGGGATCGTTGCGGCCCACGCGCGGCGCGGCCTTGGCCGGTTTGTTCCTGGCGGGCCGGGTCTCGGATTCGCCGCCGCCGGAGTAGGACAGCTCGGTCGCCGGTTCTTCGCGGTGGCGGAATTCCCGGGCCAGGGCTTCTTTTTCCGCCTCGGCGCGGGCTTGCTCCTCCTCCGGGCTGACCCGCTGCACGCGCACGCGGGTCAGGGCGCGGAACACGCTCTCGCGGATTTGGAAGAGCATTTCCTGGAACATTTCAAAGCCTTCACGCTTGTACTCCAGCTTGGGGTCGCGCTGGCCGTAGCCGCGCAGGCCGATGCCGTCGCGCAGGGCGTCCATGTTGCGCAGATGTTCTTTCCAGCAGCGGTCCAGCTCTTCCAGCAGGAAGTAGCGCTGAATGTCCTTGTAGCTTTCGCCGGCATCGGTCTTCAATTCGTCCAGAATGCCGCGTATCAGCTTTTCGCACTCTTCCCGCTCGGGCAGGGGGGCGTTTTCGGGCAGCACGCGGTCCAGATTGAAGACTTCGCGCAGGCGGGCCATGATGGTCTTGCGCGTATCGGCCAGATCGTCGGGCGCGGCGTTGTCCAGCGGACCGTAGGCGTCGTCCAGCACGTCGCTCAGGAACTCGTTGAGCACCGGGTCCAGATCGCTCTCGACCATGAATTCGCGGCGCAGGGTGTAGATGACCTCGCGCTGCTGGTTCATGACGTTGTCGTAATCCAGCAGGGTTTTGCGGATCTCGAAGTGGTGGGCTTCCACCCGTTTCTGGGCTCCTTCCACGGCGCGGGTGACCATGGCGTTTTCAATGGCTTCGCCGTCGCGCAGGCCCAGCTTTTCCATGAGGCCCTTGATCCGGTCCGAGCCGAACAGGCGCATCAGGTCGTCTTCCAGCGAGAGGTAGAAGCGGGAGGAGCCGGGGTCGCCCTGGCGGCCCGAACGGCCGCGCAACTGGTTGTCGATGCGGCGGCTTTCATGGCGCTCGGTGCCCAGGATGTGCAGGCCGCCCAGGTCCACCACGCCGTCGCCCAGCACGATGTCCGTGCCGCGTCCGGCCATGTTGGTGGCAATGGTCACCTTGCCCTTCTGACCGGCCTGGGCCACGATTTCGGCTTCCTTCTCGTGCTGTTTGGCGTTGAGCACGTTGTGCGGGATGCCCAGTTTGGTCAGGCGCTGGGAGAGCATTTCCGAGGTTTCAATGGAGATGGTGCCCACCAGCACGGGCTGTTCCTTCTGGTGCAGCTCGGCGATGGCCTCCACAATGGCGTCGAATTTTTCCTTGCGGCTGCGGAAGATCAGGTCCGGGTGGTCCCTGCGGATCATGGGCTTGTTGGGCGGGATGGAAATGACTTCCAGGTTGTAGATCTGCTGGAATTCCACGGCTTCGGTGTCGGCCGTGCCGGTCATGCCCGAAAGTTTGTCGTACAGGCGGAAATAGTTCTGGAAGGTGATCGAGGCCAGGGTCTGGTTTTCCGCCGCGACGGTTACATGTTCCTTGGCTTCCAGGGCCTGGTGCAGGCCGTCGGAATAGCGGCGCCCGGCCATGAGGCGGCCGGTGAACTCGTCCACGATGACCACCTGATCGTCCTGCACGATGTAGTCCACGTCGCGCTTGAAGACCTGGTGGGCCTTGAGGGATTGCAGAACGTGGTGCTGGGCCGTGATATTGGCGGGGTCAAAGAGGTTGTCCAGCTTGAGCAGCTCTTCGCAGCGAAGCACGCCCGCATCCGTGAGCATGGCCGTGCGGGCTTTTTCGTCAATGGTGAAATGCTCGGGCGTGAGCTGGCGCACGATGTCGTCCACCGTGCGGTACATGCCCACGGATTCCTCGGACGCGCCGGAAATGATCAGCGGCGTGCGGGCTTCGTCGATGAGGATGGAGTCCACTTCGTCCACGATGGCGAAGTTGTGGCCGCGCTGCACGAGCTGCTCGGCGTAAAACTTCATATTGTCGCGCAGGTAGTCGAAGCCGAATTCGTTGTTGGTGCCGTAGGTGATGTCCGCGTTATAGGCGGTTTTACGCTCGTCGTCGTCCAGGCCGTGCACGATGACGCCCGTGCTCAGGCCCAGGAAGGAGTAGAGTTTGCCCATCCAGGCCGCGTCGCGCGAGGCCAGGTAGTCGTTGACCGTGACCACGTGCACGCCCTTGCCGGACAGCGCATTGAGCACAACAGCCAGGGTGGCGACCAGGGTTTTGCCTTCGCCGGTCTTCATCTCGGCGATCTTGCCCTTGTGCAGGACCATGCCGCCGACGAGCTGCACGTCGTAATGGCGCATGCCCAGCACACGGCGCGATGCCTCGCGCACCAGGGCGAAAACTTCGGGCAGAAGGCTGTCCAGGCTTTTGCCGCCTTCCTGCACTTCTTCTTTATACCGGGCGATGCGGGCGGCGAAGTCCGCGTCGTCCAATTGCTGCATTTCGGGTTCCAGGGCATTGATACGCTGCACCTGGGGGCGGAGGCGGCGCAGATACCGTTCGTTCTTGCTGCCGAATATTTTTTTGAAAAGAAAGCCGAACATGAATGCTCCTCTGCTTCACACGGACGGGCCGTTCGCGGCACCGGCGAATTACGGGTCAGGCTTGAGTGGACGGCAGGGCGCTCACACTGCCGTGGTATCTCCTGAAAATAAGTCATTATGTTATGCTTGGCAATGCAAGGAGGAGCATCTTTCGGGCATTTCCGCCGCACGGGCCGTGCCCGGCGGTGGATGGGGGGCGGCTGCAAGCCTTCTACGGCGAGGTATTAGGGGAAATACGGCGCAGTCCGACTTTTTCGGCAGCGGACTGTTTTGAAACGAAGGAAGCCGGGCTCTGCCACGACGCCCGGTTGCGGCCGGGGGATGCGCCGCCCCGGCCGCGATATTGTTGCTACGCTTCTTTCAATTCCCGGATCAGATTGGTCAGCCCCTGTGCCTGTGCGGCCAGGTCGGACACGGCTTTGGCCGCTTCGGCCATGGCCTCGGCGGTCTGTCTGGACATGTCGTTGACCTGGACGATGGACTGGTTGATCTCCTCGCTGGCGGCGGACTGCTCCTCGCTGGCCGTGGCAATGGCATTGACCTGGTCCGCCGTGGCTTCCACGGTGGCCACGATTTCCTGCAGGGCCGCGCCGGAT
>NZ_JAGZUV010000121.1:0-3749 GCF_018379785.1 Desulfovibrio sp. | reverse complement strand
GAATTGCCACGCGCTATGATCGGTGTGCCCACACTTTCTTCTCCGCCATTTGCATCGCAGCTATTGTCATTTTTTACCTTTAATGAGTCCTGAGCCTAGAATCCGGCTCCGAAAAGCGCTTTTTGCTCCTTGAGCGACGCCAAAAGGGCGTTCCGGGTCTGGAACGCCCTTTTTCTTTGCCGGAAACAAGAATTCTTCTTCTCGGAGCCGAATTCCAGGGCCATATGGCTTGTTGGCGACAAAAAATTTCAATAAAATATGAGCAGAAAAGCCGCCACGAGTTTCGCGGCGGCTTTTCTGCGGCACGTGTGTTTGAAATGTGGAACATTTCAAACGTGAATTACGCTATTGGCACAAAATCTGCAGTAATTTTCCAACAGCGGGCTTCGCCCATGCCGCCGCGAACCGGCAAGCCCTTAAGACTGCGGCCGGGCGGCCGATAACATAAACAGCCCGGCTTGCGCCGGTGTCGGAAAACTGACGGCAACAGCAGACTCTCTCAGGAATGGAAAAGAACAGTGGCCGGAAAAAGCAAGCAACGGAAACAGACGGACAAAGCCCTGGTCAGGCGGCTCGCGCCGCCGCTGGCCTTTTTGCTGGCGCTCTGTCTGCTGGTCATCTGTTGCTATGATGCCGGCTACAGTGCGCTGCCGCCCACGGAAAAGCGCTATGCCGCCGCCAAGGCGGATATCGCCAGTCTCAAACTGGATGACAAAAAAGGCAATCTGCGTGAACCGTGGGAAAAACTGGCTACGGAATTCCGGGCCATTTACGATACGGATCCCGCTTGGCCCAACCGCCCGGCCGCGCTGTTCCGTGCCGCCGAAAGCCTGGAGGAACTGGCAAAACGCTCCTTCGCCAAAGCGGACGCCCGCAAGGCCATAGAATGTTATGAATCCCTGGCCCTGCGCCATGCCGACAGCCGTTTGGCCGACGACGCCCTGTTCCGCGCGGCGCGGATGCGCGCGGCCTGGCTCAAGGACGACAAGGGCGCGCTGGCGCTGCTGGCCCGGATCAAGAGCCAGTACCCCAAGGGGGACATGCTGTCCGAAGCCCTGGCTCTGGAAAAGGCCCTCAAGGCCTCGGTCAGCGGCCGGACCGCGCCGGAGGCCCGCCAGGTGGCGGCCGCGGACAGGAAGGAAGCGGTGGAGGACCAACCCGCCGCGCCGGAAAAATCTTCCTCCTCACAGGCTGTTCCGCCTTCGGTTTCGGAAGACCGCTTGTTGCCCCGCTACCGCGCGGCCAAGGCCCGTATGGAAGCCCTCCGGGCGGACAAGATCAAATCCTGCTGGCGTCAGCCTTGGGAAGAACTGCAGACAGAGTTCCAGCGCATCTACGAGAGCCGCAAAGACTGGGCCGTGGCGCCCGGAGCCCTGTTCCGTTCCGCCGCGAGCCAGGAAGCCCTGGCCGACTGTTCCCACCTGCCAAGTGATTACCGCCGTGCTCTGGAGCTCTATCTGGCCCTGACCCGCGAATTTCCCAAGAGCGCGCTGGCCGATGACGCCCTGCTGTGCGCGGCTCGAATCCAGAGCACGCGCCTGGGCAAAACCAGTGAAGGTCTCGCCCTGCTGGACGAAATCGCCGCCAATTACCCGCGCGGCGACATGGCTGCGGAGGCCCGCAGCCTGCGGGCCCAGTGGAGGGGCACTCTGGCGGACGCCGGGGGCGCGGATTCGGCCTCAAGGGCCGCTGAACGGCATGAGACGCCGGAAGTGCAGGTGCTTTCCTGGGATTCCCTGAACAAAAACAGCGTGGAGATCGTTCTGGAAATGAGCGGCCCCACGCGCTATTCCACCCGTCTGGTCAAGGCCCGAAAAGGCGCTCCGGCCCGGCTGTACCTGGACCTGGAAAATGCCGCCGTGGTCAGTGACGTGCGCAAGGGCGTCACGGTGCGCGGCAGCCTTTTGCAGGCCGTGCGCGTGCGCGACCGCAAGGAAGGCGGGGCCAGCCTCCAGTTCGATTTCCGCGAGGTGCGGCGTTTCGACGCCCGCATAGAGGATGACCCGTGCCGCATCGTGCTCAGCGTGGCCGCGGGCAAAACTCCCCTGCCGCGCAAGGCCGGAGCGGCGGCGGCCTTTGCCGCCGGCGATGAAGACACGCCCGCGCCGCGCGCGTCCAAAACAGGCATCAGAAGCCGCCAGGTCAGCGACATGGCCAGCCAGCTCGGCCTGACCGTGCACACGGTGTTCATCGACGCCGGACACGGCGGCCGGGATCCGGGCACCAGCCACAACAAGGTGCTGGAACGTCTGGTCACGCTGGATGTAGCCATGACTCTGGGTCGTCTGCTGGAGGCCAACGGCCTGGAGGTCGTTTACAGCCGTACCCGCGACACGGCCGTCTCCCTGAGTGAGCGCACGCGCAGAGCCAATGCGGCGCGCGCCGATCTTTTTGTCTCGGTGCATGTCAATGCCAGCGAAGACCCACGGGTCAGCGGCGTGGAAACCTATTATCTGGACCTGGCCAGCAATCCGCAGGCCGCGCGGGTGGCCGCTCTGGAAAACGCGGGCAGTGATCGCCGTCTCGGCGACATGCAGAACATGCTGGCCGACGTCATGCTCAATGCCCGGGTGGAGGAATCACGCCGCCTGGCCGGAGACATTCAGCGCCTGTCCATGTTCCGTCTGAAACGGCGGGAGTTCACGGTCAGGAACAACGGCGTCAAGGCCGCGCCCTTTCACGTGCTGCTCGGCGCGCAAATGCCCGCCGTGCTGGTGGAACTGGGTTACTGCACCAACCCGGCCGAGGCCCGCAATCTTGCTGATCCCAAATATCGCCACGCTCTGGCCGAAGGCCTGGCCGAGGGCATCCTGGCCTACAAAGACCGCCTTCTCAAGCGCCAGACCGCGCAGAATTCCTTGACGCCCAACGGCCCCGGTGCTATGTGAAATCCGTGTTTCACAGTTGCGCCGCGACCGTCGCAAAGTCGTGCGCAACAAGCGGACCGGGCTTTTTTGCGCTCCTCGCGTTTGCATCGGCCCGTCCGGAATAATCCTTATCGGCGAGCTTCTTACGGCGCGTGGGCATACCTGTTCCGCAAGGGCGGATAAAATTTCAGCAATTGGGGAAGGAGAACTTTCATGCGTAATGTTGTGTTGATGACCCTTGCGGCTTGCCTGCTGCTGGCCGGAGCGGCTTTCGCCGCTGATGAAAGCGCCGTGCCCGCGGCTAAAATCGGCGTGGTGGACATGCAGACCGTAGCCACGCAGAGCGAGCCCGCCCAGGCCGCCAAAAAACAGATGGAATCCAAATACGGCAAAGAGCGCCAGAGCCTGGAAAAACAGGGCGAAGCGCTGAAGAAGAAAGCCGAAGACCTGAAGAATCCCAAAGCCAGCGAGGAAAAGAAGCTGGCCTTTATCCGCGCCAAGCAGGAACTGGATCAAAAGACCCGCAATTTCCTGCGCAAGGTGGAACAGGACGAAGTCAAGCTGCGCCAGGACATGGTCACCCTGGTGTTCAGCGCCACCTATGAAGTGGCCCGGGCCAAGGGCTTCAACTTTGTAGTGGACGTCACGGCCGGCGGCGTGCTCTATGCCGATCAGTCCATGGACCTGACCCAGGACGTGCTGGCTGAGGTGAACAAGCTGTACAAGGCCGGTGGTTCCAAAAAGGACGACAAAAAGTAAGCGCCGGACATTTTTCGTCGCAAAGCCTCTCGACCCTGACGGGGCGAGAGGCTTTTTTTCTACCTTTTCATGGGCGCCGGACGCGCCAGGGAGAAACGCATGCAGGAGACCGTCCCCCAGAGC
>NZ_JAGZUV010000036.1:0-29346 GCF_018379785.1 Desulfovibrio sp. | reverse complement strand
TCTCTTGATATGTTGAACAAATCTCTTGCACTATTTCAAAGATTCCGAGTTAATGGTAGTATTGAAGAACTTTTATCATTGTTAAGGTGAATGTCTCGCCGAGCGGGTCAACTGGACAAGGCCCTGAGGGCCGGATATAGTGGTTGAATGGAGTTGCCGATGAAACGACTCTGGCTGGTGGGAGTTTTTTTGATTTTGCTGGTGGGCGGCGTGCTGGTGCAGCACGCCGGCAGAACCGGCTTTAAGACCGATGCGACACCCGGACAGGTGACTGAACAGGTCTCGGAACAATCGACGCGGATAACGGACCAGGAGAAGCAACAGGACCAGAAAGTCCGGCAAGGCCCAAGCGCGGATGCGGGCGGGCGGGCGCTTTTGTCTGTTCCGCCCGCGCAGCCCGGCCCGCCGCTGGCTGATAAAAACGGGACGGGCGCGGCTGCTTCTGAAGAGGCCGGACGCGCGCCCGAAGCCCTTCAAACTCCCGCTTCCGATCCAGCCGTCGGGTCCCGGCTTCCGGAGGCCCGGCCGGATGTTTCCGCCAGCGTTTCCGGTGAAGGGACGTCATTGCCGCCGGACACCGCCGTGCCCGGTGCGCAGACAACCGCACAGGCAGCTGGGCAGACGCCTTCCACGGATTTGGCCGAAGAGGCCCAACCCGGCGGCGCCCTTGGTGATGAGGTAGTCAAAGGCACGGTGGAAAAGGGCGACACCATCAGTAAAATTCTGGAAAACACGGGCAGCGAAGGCATCTACCAGTATATCAGCGCGGCCCGTCAGGTGTTTTCCATGCGTTCCTTCCGCGAGGGCCAGCCCTATGTGATCGTCACGGACTCGGCTTCGGGCCGGGTCAAGCGCTTTGAATACGAAATCGACAGCCGCCGCCGTCTGGTGGTGGAGGGCGTTGAAGAGCCCGTGGCCAGGGTTGAGGCCATTGAGTACGTCACCCTGCTCAACACGGTGGAAGCCACCATCAGCGACAATCTGTTCCAGGCCGTGGCCGATGTGGGCGAAAGCCCGCAAATGGCGCTGCAACTGGCTGATCTTTTCGGCGCGGAAATCAACTTTATCCGCGATCTGCAGGAAGGCGACAGTTTTTCCGTGCTGGTGGAAAAACGCTATCGCGAGGGGGAATATAAAGGTTACGGCCGCGTTCTGGCCGCGCATTTCACCAATAAGGGCAAAACCTTCGAAGCCTATCTCTTTCGTGACGGTTCGGGCCGGGCCCAGTATTACAACCGCAAGGGCGAAAACCTGCGTAAAACCTTGTTGCAGGCTCCTCTGGCCTTTACCCGCGTGACTTCCCGCTTCACGTCGAGCCGCAAGCACCCTATTCTGGGCTACAGCCGTCCGCATATGGGGGTGGATTACGGCGCGCCCACCGGCACGCCGGTCAAGGCCGTGGGCGAAGGCGTGGTCACCAAGAGAAGCTGGGGCGGCGGCTACGGCAATCAAATCATCATCAAGCATGTGGCCGGGCTGGAATCCATGTATTCGCACCTTTCCGGCTATGCCCGGAGTTTGCGCCAGGGCCAGCGCGTGCGTCAGGGCCAGGTTATCGGCTTTGTGGGCAGCACAGGTTTGTCCACCGGACCGCATCTGGATTTCCGCCTGCGTCAGAACGGCAAGTTCATCAATCCGACCAAGGCCATCAACCCGCGCGGCGCGCCGGTTTCTTCCAGGCGCATGGCCGCCTTTGAAAAGGTTGTGGCCGAAGAACTGGCCTATTTGAAAGGCCGGAAGCCCCTGGCCGAATATACGGTGGACAGTGTGGTGCCGGAAAATGCCGTGTCTACCGACAATGCACCGGATGCGGAAAAGGAAAAAAAGTCGGAGGAACCCAAAAAGCGCCGCCGTCGGAGCTAGACTTTCCGAAATATGGCTTTCCGGAACAGTTCACGTTTGAAATGTTATGCATTTCAAACACAATACGCTGTATTTTGAAGAGAAGACATCTGCGACAACGCAGACAGGCGTCATGCCGGGCAATGTCTGTGTCTGGCCGGACCGCTTCATGGAAGAAGCGTGGGAGGGCCGTATGATCTTTTTTGATCCCATATCCCGGGGTCTGTCCGTGGTGCAGGATACGCCGCCCGGCGACGCCCTGGTGATTTCCTATACGCCGTCCGAAGTCAGCGACAGCACGGCCGCCGCCGCGCAACTGGCCGACGCGGCCAGCGCGGCTTCCTTCATGCAGGATCAGTGGCGGGCCGCGGCGGAAAACATGCGGGATATGGGCAACGTGGTCAGCGCGTACAGTTAGAACATGTGTACAATGCGGGCCGCTCCGGACAGAACTCGACAAGAAAAGAACGTCCTTTTCGGGACGTTCTTTGAGGCTGTTGACAAAGTCGGCAGCCCCAAAAATCAGGAGCAGGTCGCGGCTTTGCCGCGCCGTTAAGCGACTGATTTTCGTGCCTTTCCACCCGGCGGTCTAGCCGCCGTTGGTGGCGCAAACCACGCGAAGCGAGGTTTGTCATCAGTCTGAAAGAACGTCCTCTTTTGGACGTTCTTTTTGGTTTTGACGGGAAAATGCACAACGAGTATGCTTTATGAGCAGGTCTAATGAACTGTTCTTCACCATTTTGTAAATTTTCTGGCTGCCTGAAAACGCTATGAAAATGAAAATCAGAGATAAAAATCAGGCGATATTTTTGGGAATACGGGTCGGATCTATTTTTCTGCTGACCGTAATTGTTATTATTTTTGCGGCATATTATACTCTTTCTCGTAATTTTCAGACCCTTCTGACCGATTATACAATAAAACTTGTACAAGCCATGGTGGCGCAGGGCGTGGACATGGTGGAGTCCGAGTTGGAAATCGGACGCAAGGAAGCCGCCATGTCCGCCGCTTCTTTTGATGTTGCTGATGCTTTCCAGAGATCCGGGTCCCGTCCTCGCCGTTTTTCCCCCGGTAAGGATGTCATGCGCATGGTTTATGTTTCGGAAGCACAAACCATAGCATCAGACGGCCGAAAACGGATCATAAATGACCGGCCGGATATCCGTGTCGCCTTTGACGGGGATATCGCCGTCTATGGACCATACTTTAATGAGGATAATGAATTTGTGATTTGCTATTCAGCGCCGGTGATACGGAACGGCAAAATTGTCGGCGTGCTGAGCATTGAAAAAAACGGCTATATATTTTGCAGGCTGATTCAAAGCATCCGCTTCGTCAATAGCGGAGAATCCTACATCATCAATGCGGAAGGGACGGATATCGCGGTCAGTGATCCACACCATATGGAATGGGTCACTTCACAATATAACGCCAAAAAAATACTCGGCGGACAGGAGGATGCGACGACGCGTTCCATTCTGGAGCTGGAGCGGAAAGGACTTGACGGCAAAAAGGGAATCGGAACGTATTATTGGAAAAACGGCTTGGTCTATGTGATATATGAACCTATCCCGTCCGTGGGGTGGGTGCTGTTTGGCGGTTTGCGGGAAGAAGAACTTGCTGCCATGACGCAATCCGTCTTTTTTGCTTCCATTTCCAAGGGGCCCGCGTTAAAAATTTGTCTTGCCGTGGTTTTTCTGCTCACTGCATTGATTATTTACTGGATTATCTCCAGCATGAAAAAAAGTGCTGAAATCAATAAAAAACTGGAGATCATCGCCAATCATGACGCCCTTACCGGTTTACTGAACCGCCGTTTTATTGAAACCGGCCTGGCCGAGGAATGGAAGTACCCGATCAGGGCCTCCGGGCAAGCGGCGCTGTTTATGCTCGATATTGATAATTTCAAAAAATATAACGACTTCTATGGACATCTGAAAGGGGACGACTGCCTGCGCCGGATAGCCGCCACGTTTAAAAAAGCCTTTGCTGGCCATAACGGCTATGTCATACGCTATGGCGGGGAAGAATTCATTGCTGTCGTTTTTTTGGTTGAACGCAAGCTCACTCTGGAACTGGGCGACAAGATTTGCCGTCTGGTGGAGAATGAGGCATTGCCGGATGCCGAAGGCGGCGTGGTAACAGTCAGCATCGGCATGTGCCATATACAGAGCACGGTTGATGCTTCGCTCTCTGAATGTATCCGGATTGCCGATAAAGCCCTGTATCAGGCGAAAACAAGCGGAAAAAACAGATCGGTGATGTTGGACGCTCCGCAACAGGCTCCCGGCGCAGCGGCGCAGCAAGGGATTTCCGATTCCACGACAATGGGCTAAAGACAGTTTTTTGTGCTTCAGGCTGTGTATCCGCATGGGCAGTCCGGGCCGTCGCACTGTGCCTGAACCGGTCTTTTTTACTTCCTTCCCAGCAACTTGGCCGCAAAGGCCGCGGCGCCGAAGCCGTTGTCGATATTGAGCACGGCCACGCCGGGTACGCAGGTGCAGAGCATGGTGGAGAGCGCCGCGAAGCCGTGCGCGCCCACGCCGTAGCCCACCGAAGTGGGCACGGCCAGTACCGGAGCCGGGGTAAGGCCCGCCAGCACGCCGGGCAGGGCTCCTTCCATGCCGGCCACGGCAATGATCACACGCGCTTCGTGCAGAGCCCGCAGATGCGGGCTCAGACGGTGCAGCCCGGCCACGCCCACATCCGTGACGCAAGCGCAGTCGCAGCCCCAGAACGCCAGCGCGCCGAAGGCTTCCAGGGCCACGGGCATGTCGGCGGCCCCGGCGGAAACCACCAGGGCCGTGCCGGATTGCGGCCAGGGCGGAGTCATCCGTTGTTTCAGCTGTTCCGGACCGCCCAGGGAAAACAGCCTGGCTTCAGGCCAGTGCAGACCCGCCGGAAACGTGCGGCGCAGCAGCCCGGCCTGCTCACGGCTGACGCGGCTGACCAGCACCGGCCCGTGGCGGGAAAGACCATCCACGGCGGCCAGCAGGGCCTCGTCGCTCTTGCCCTGGGCGAAGATAACCTCTCCCAGCCCGCTGCGCAGTTCGCGCTGCGGATCCAGATTCAGGCCGTGCAAGGCATCCTGCGCGGTTTCAAAACTCAATTGATCCAAGGCGTTGTCCGGCGAAAGGCCGCCCTCGGCTACTCGGGTCAGAATATGCCTGATCACGCTTTTCTGCATGGAGCCTGTATACGTCAGGCCGGATGCGTTGTCAGCTTTTTTCCAGTAATCAGGGCGTTTTCAGGCCGCGCTGTTGCATTGTGGCACGCGACACGGTACAAAAAGGCCCATGTCGACCCGCCGTCTGCTTTTTCTCGCTCCCGCCCAGGCCATTACCGGCATTTTTCCGCCTCTGCGGGATGCGGGCTATGAGCTGGGCATTGCCGAAAATCTCAAAGGGGCCTCGGTCTTTATCCGCAAGTCCGGTCCCGGCGTGATTTTCGCGCGGCCTTCCCTGCCCGGTTTCCGGGTGGAGGATTTGCTGGCCGTGAGCGCGGAAGACCCCAATTTCCCGCCGGTCATCGTCACCACCGACAAGGGCAGCCCGGAAGAAGCCGAACGCCTGCTCGGTCTGGGCGCGCGCGACTACTGGTTGGAACCTCTGGATGTGGAACGGATCATGGCCGTGGCCCGCGAGCCGCGCAAAGCCGCGTCCGTGCCTGCTTCCAGCACCTTTGGCGGACATCGGCCGCAGTATGCCGAAGGCCAGGGCGGCCCGCGCATCGTGGGGCGGCATCCGGCCATTGCCAGGGTCTTGCAGCTGGCCCGGCAGGTGGCAGCTTCCAAGGCCACGGTGCTGATCACCGGCGAGTCGGGCACGGGCAAGGAAATGTTCGCCCGCTATCTGCACGCCATGAGCAAACGCGCGCGCGGTCCCTTTGTGGCCGTGAACTGCGCGGCCCTGCCTGAACATCTGCTGGAAAGCGAATTGTTCGGCCATGAAAAGGGAGCCTTTACCGGAGCTATTGCCCGCAAACTCGGCAAGTTTGAGTTGGCCAGCGGGGGCACCCTGCTGCTGGACGAAATTTCCGAAATGGATCTGGCCTTGCAGGCCAAATTGCTGCGTGTGCTTCAGGAAGGCGAGATCGACCGGGTGGGCGGCGCGGAAACCGTGCGGGTGGACGTGCGCGTGCTTGCCACCACCAACCGCGATCTGGAAGACTGGGTCAAGCAGGGCAAATTCCGTCAGGATCTGTATTTCCGGCTCAATGTCATTCCCCTGCGCCTGCCCTCCCTGCGCGAACGCGGCGACGACGTGCTGGAACTGGCCCGCTTTTTCGTGGACCTGTATGTGCGCGAATATAAGCTGCCGCCCGTATCCCTGTCCGAAGCCGCTGTGAGCTGGCTGAAAAATTACGATTTTCCCGGCAACGTGCGCGAGCTGCAAAACCTTATGGAGCGCGCCGTACTGCTGGCCAACGGCCGTCCGGTGGAGCCCTGCCATTTTCTGCTGGAAAACGAGGCCTGGCCCCTGTTTGAGGAAGACAGCCTCCCGGAGGACGGGAGCGTTGGAACCGCCGGAATCTCCGCCGCCTCCGCGTCGCCCGCGGACCGGGCGGCTACCGTAGCCGCACCCGCTCCGGAATCCACCACACCGGCGGAGCAGTTTGCCGGGCCGGTAATTCCGCTGCACGAAATGGAGCGGATCATGATCATCAAGGGCCTGGAAGCCACCTCCGGCAACCGCACCCAGGCCGCCGAACTGTTGGGCATCTCGGTGCGCACCCTGCGCAACAAGCTCAACGAATACCGTTCCCTGGGCCATCCCGTGGACTGACGGGGCGTTTGCCTTTGTTACGGGAGGCATTTCACGCCCTGAAATTTACTTTGTCGCGGTTGACGGCCTCCAGTCCCCAACTGCTCAGACGCTCAAGCCGCACTTCACCCTCAATCATAAAAATCGATACATTTTTCCATGCCGTCAAAGCAGAACCTGCTGCTCAGGCTGTGGCAGCCCTCTGTTTGCCCGTCGCCCGCAAAGACTTCCACCGACGTGTGGTCAATACAGGCCGCAGCGTAAGTCTTTCGCGGTAGTAAATGAGCCCGTTGGGGTCGTTCATCCGGCCGCTGGGCGGCGCCAGGCGACATGCCGGATAGCCGACGTAGCCGCCGGCCCCGGCATTGGCAAAAACCTCCTCCAAAGCGCGCCTGACGTCATGTAGAGGCATCTCCGACGACTTTATACAGGCTCATTAACAGTGCTTCGGTATTCCGCCCGCATTAGCGCGATGTAAGCTTGCCGTGGATGATCAGGACGAGAAGGGCTCCCAGTACGGCCACAAAAAAGCTCGGCAGGTTAAATCCGGTTACCGTGCCGAAACCAAGCCAGGTGCCGATGAATCCGCCGACGCATGCGCCGACGATGCCTAACAGGGATGTCACAATAAAGCCGCGTTCAATACGTCCCGGCAAAATGAATTTCGCAATGGCGCCGGCAACCAGTCCAAAAATAATCCAGGATATAATGCCCATTTTATTTTCCTTCTTTTTTCTCGCATGTAATTATATAGAGGTTTCCGGATTTTTTCCCTTCAGCGTCCGTGTCTTCGTTCCATTCGGCAAAGAAAATATCTTTGCATGAATCACAGCCGTTTTTGTTTAATTCCTTTTTCAGCCATTCTTCATCTTTTTCGATCAGCTCCATGGCTTTTTCATCGATAACGCCGTTGCTTACGAGGATGGTTGCCCTTTTGGGTTCATCCTTTTTCTGGATGGTGACCTGGCCGTTGGGTTCAAGCTGCGCATTCCATATGTCATGGAGTGAATGAATGCCCTGCATTCTCGCCAGGGTCGCAAAGTCGCCAATATCAAGCCCGGCCTGTTGGAATTTGTCCTGCAGGTATTCTCCCTTGATCACAAGGGGGGTGGGCAAGCCCACAATCATCTTCCGCCCGGATTCGGTATGCATGCGCAATAAATTGACGGAAATCACAAGAATCTCCCACAGCGCCAGCACGATGATGAATTTTATGATATGGATGTCCGGATTATAAATAACGCCGCCGATAATGCCGCCCAGCACAAAGTTGCCGATGAGGTCCACAGGCGTCATCTGCGTCAGTTGGCCGCGATTGGTCGTCCGCAACAACAGAATAAAAGCGGTTAAACCCACGGCCAGTTTTACGGCGATGTTTCCGTACACAACAAGTGAATCCACCATGGCCTGATCCATCTGAATCTCCGGGAAATTTTTTATCTGAAAACTGCCTGAACACGCCTGCGTCAGGACGGGTTATGTTCTGAAGCTCCTCAAGAAAACGGCTTTTAGTCTGTCCTCAGGCCGTTCAGGCCGGGTAGTCAAAAAGACTATAATTTCTATATAATGTATCCTGTAAGAGAGAAAGCAAGTGGCTGCCGCGACCGTACGGATAATATCGGCGTTTTCGAATCGCATTTGTCCGGCGGGAAGGGCCACAAGAGAAAATGAGAGAAGCGGGAGACGGCTCGCTGATGTCGCTTTGTAAAAAACGACGGCCGGTTTCCGTATCATGCGGAAACCGGCCTGCTGTTGAGGGCTGTTTCCCCCCAGCTTCCAACCAGGCGGGAAGACTCTGCTGGCGTCAGTTAAAGATGGCGCAGGAACTGGCCGCCAGTTTTTCGTACAGCCAGTTGAAATCCGGTTTGCCGGTTTTTTCGATGGCTTTGAGCTTACGCAAGCCGGTATCCCGGATGGCGCGGGCCTGTACGGCCACGGCTTCGGCTTCGTCCCGGCTGACGGCCACAATGCCGTCGCCGTCGGCCACCAGGATGTCGCCCGGCCTGATCACCGCATTGCCCATGGCAATGGGCGCGTTGATTTCGCCGCAGCCGTCCTTGTACGGGCCGTTGGGCGAAACCGCGCGGGCATAGACCGGAAAGTCCATGGCCCGCAGGGCGTCCGCGTCCCGCACCGCCCCGTCCACCACAAAACCGGCCAGGCCCCGCTTGCGGGCCAGAGCTGCCATTATCTCGCCGCACACGGCGCGGTCTTCATAACCGTCGCAGGCCACGGCCAGCACGTCGCCGGGCCGGGCATTGTCCACAGCATAGTAGAGCAGCAGATTTTCACCGGCGGGCAGGTTGACCGTGTAGGCCGTGCCCAGCAGGCGCGCGACGCCCAGAGGCTTGATGGCCGAGGGCAGGGCGGCGTTGCGGCCCAGGGCGTCGCAGATGTCGGCCACGGCTAGGTCCCGGAAGCATTGCAGCAGCAAAGAATCCGGGCGTTCGATATGTTGTCTGATTCTATAGCGTGCGCTGTCCATGGATTTATCCGATTAAAAGAAAAAGGTTGCATTGGCATTGGTGATGAGTGCGATGCGGGCCTCTGGCTCAGCGGTAAGCCAGTCGCACAGGGTAACTTGCAGGTCGCCTTTTTTCAGCAGGCAGGAGGCGAGATCCTCTTGGGAAAGGGCGGTATGTAATACGATCTCGTGTGTGGCTGCCACCCGTGAAAAAAGATATGCCTTATGAGCGCCCATCCTGAACGGCTGACTTTCGAAATCCCGCAGTAACGATGCATGATCCGCGAAGTTCCGGGCATACTCCAGATAGCGCTCGTCCCCGATGCCTTGTGCGCATTCCGCAACCAGCAGTATTTTTCCATTCTTACCCGCGCAGCGGCGGGCGGCATCCAGCGCCTTCTGGGCCTGATACAAACAGATGTCTTTGGGACTGCCTCCGCAGGAAGCAATGACAATGTCGAATGTCTCCCGTAGTTCCATGCCGTAAAGCTCACGTGTTTTCCCGGCCGCAGAACGCAGGATGGTCGGCGGATCGCCCACAAAAAGAGCTGCGATATTTTTCTGTGCGTCCAGGGAGACATTGACGGCAAGTTTTACCCCGGCAATGCGTCCCGCTTCATTGAGATCAATACGGACGGGATTTTCTTCAAGGCTTCCGGCAAAGGCGCAAGGTTCTTTAAGCATGGAATGGTTTTTTTCAATCATGGCCGCCGAGGCGCACCCCACGACGACGCCCTTGGCCCCACCTGTAAAGCCCACAAACTGGTGGGCGTCCACCATGCCCATGACGATCTTCAATTCCGCTCTGGCATAGGCCGCGTTGATTTCCACAGGGGTTCCTCTGGCGGTTGTACCGAGGCGGGTCAGTTCCGATTTTCGGGCGTCATGGCAGACGACTCGGCAACCGTAAAGATCGTCGGGCAGAATGCGCTTGAGTTGCGCGGCATCCGGGGGCTCATGCAGGCCGCCGCCTACCACGACGCATACGTGGTTCGGCGGGAGAGCGGGCCAGATTTTGAAAATTCTTTTAAGTAGGGGCGGGAGAAGCAAGCTGGTTGGAAAAGGCCGGGTTTCGTCCGGTACGGCAATGGCGACCGAAGCGGGCGCGGGGAAGTCCTCCAGGCGCGGACAGCCTTCCGGAGCGTCAAGAGCTCGCTCAAAAACGCCGAGGGGGTTAACCAGGGACGGAACATGCCGTGGCTCAAAAACCGTGACGGAAGTGTCGTCCGGAAGGTCAAAAGCAAGGTTGCCTTTTCCGTATTTCACCGTATGGCGCATAGCATGAATTCCATGTGAGGTTCAGAATAAAAAGCCTGCGGGCGTCGGCACATTGAGCAGCTTGGTAAAGCTGGACCAGACGGCCAGACTGAAGAAAAGGCTGTACAGCAGTCCGACAACGGCAAGGCGTCCCAGACCCCGGCTTTTGTCTCCCAGCAGCAGGGAGGAGCAGAATATGAATAGCGCCGTACTGCTGAAAAAGCCCAGAGTGCCGATCAACGCGGCGTAGACGGCCGCCATCGCGGCGATATATCCAACTTTTCTCCAGGCGACTTGTTCCGCGTCTGTGGGTGATTCCCCGCGTCGTTTATACAGCCCCTTGCCCACAAACCATAATCCACCCACGGCGATAATGAGTATCAGGCTTTCCGGAAACACGCGGCTTACGCCCGTGAGCCCTTCGTACTGCAGACCGAAAGCCGCGCTGATGGCCAGAAAACTCGCGCCGCACAAAATATCCGACATACTTTTACGCATGGTTTTTCTCCTGGTGTTCAGTTTGTTTTTTCTTCAACTGTAGCAGCCAAGGAGTCACGAAGGAGAGCAATAATGCCGCGATCAGCACTTTGCTGATGCTGCCGCCAAGCATGACAGCCGGGAGTCCGCCGTCAACGGAATGGGCAAGATCGAGGCATTTGCCGAGATTTTCCTCAATCATGGGTCCCAGGATCACGCCCAAGGCCATGGCTCCGGTATCCATGCCCAGTTTGCCGCCGAAAAAGCCCACGAAGCCGAAGACTAGGACGATCCAGATATCCACAAGGCTGTTGGAAATAGCATAGGCCCCGATGTAGGACAGCACCACAATACCGATGGCCACAAAAGTCAGTCGGATATTGAGCAGCTTGGCCATGCAGCGGCAGAGAACGAAACCGATCGGGATCATCAGCAGGTTCACCAGAAATTGCGAAAAAATGAAGGTATAGGCCAGTTCACCGGTGGCGGTGAAAATTTTGAAACCCGGCTGAATGCCGTGGGCCATGAGTGCACCGAGGATCACTGCGGCCACTGCGCTGCCCGGAATGCCCAGAGTCAGCATGGGAATCAGAGAGCCGCCGATAACCGCGTTGTTGGCGCTTTCCGAGGCGGCCACGCCTTCAATGCTGCCCTTGCCGTAGATGGAGGGGTCCTTGGCCCAGCGTTTGGATTCATTATAGGCGATGATAGAGGCGATTTCACCGCCCGCGCCCGGCAGCATGCCCACCCAGGTGCCGATGACGGAGGAGCGTAGCAATACTTTTTTGCAGCGGGAGGCGAGATAACCGGCCACGCGTCCGAATGTGCCCTTACGGGGGTGGTACGCGGCCACAAAGGTTCTGTCCGTGCCGATGAGATAGAGCACCTGGGAAAAGGAAAACAGGCCGATCATACAGGGAATGACGGATACCCCCTGCACCAGCCCGTATATGTCAAAGGTAAAACGGGGAATGCCCGTGTTGGGATCAAGGCCGATGGTGGACACCAGCAGGCCGATGGCGCCGGAGACAATGCCTTTGCCCATGTTCTCGGGCGTCATGACCGCGATGGTGCTTAGCCCGAAAAGGCAAAGCCAGAAATTTTCCGGTCCGCCGAAGTTCAGGGCGAAGCGGGCCAGCGCGCCCGCCAGAAACAGAAGAAAAAAGGTGCCGATGATGCCGCCGAAGGCCGAGGAAAGCAGGGAGGTGTAGAGCGCCGTATCCGCTTGGCCGTTCTGGCAGAGAGGCCAGCCGTCGAAGGTGGTGGCCACGGAAGACGGCGTGCCTGGCGTACAGATCAGAATGGCCGAATTGGCCCCGCCGTATATGGCTCCGGCATAGATGGCACCCAGCATCACGAGTCCGTGCGTGGGGGACATGGCAAAGGTGGCCGGTACCATCAGCGCCACGCCCATGGTCGCGGAAAGGCCCGGCAGGGCACCGATGACGATGCCGCCGGTCAGGCCGGCGATCATCAGAAAAAGGTTCAGGGGGTCAGCAAGGTTTTGCAGGGAGGGGAGAATAAATTCAGTCATCCGCGACTCCTGTATATGGGACGGACCAGATGTTTAGTCCCTGAAAGACGGCGGGGCTGGTCTTTCCTGCCCCGCCGGATCCGGCCACGCTATTTCTTCGGAATCAGCCCTGCCTCTTCAAGCGTCTTTTTTTCACGGGCCTGCAGGGACTCGATATAGGCGGTGAGCGCCTCGCCATCCATATATTCCGCCGGTTGACCAGCCTTTTTCATGTCTCGCAGATAATCGGGGTTCTCACAGATCTGCTTGAAGGTTTTACGCAGCCAAGCCAGCTTTTCGGCCGGGATATCCTTAGGGGCGGCAAAGGTGCGCCGGATATCGGAGACAATATCAATGCCCTGTTCCTTGAAGGTGGGCACGTCGGGCAGAAAGCCGTTACGCTTTTCGGCAGCCACGTTGAGCACGCGGAATTCATCAATGGAACGCATTACGTCATTGATATTGCCGAAAATGAGATCCACTTCACCGCCGAGCAGGGCCGCGTTCTGGTCAGCCGCGCCTTTGTAGAACACGCGGCTGAGTTTGGCGTCGGGAAATTTTTTGTTGAAGTCCAGGAACATAAGGTGATGTCCGCTCAAAGGGCCGACCAGTCCGACCTTGAGTTTACCGGGCCTGGCCTTGGCCGCGTCCAGAATTTGCTGAAAGGTTTTGTAGGGGCTTGTCCTGAGCACGGCCACGCATTGGGGGTCGTTGACCACTTGGGCGATGAATTTGAAGCTGTCGGGATTGAATTGGGCGTTCTGCGCCAGAGCCTGCAACACGAGATGGGGCACGTTCAGACCGCCGATGGTATAGCCGTCCGGCGCGCTGCGGGCGAGTTCCGTGGAGCCCAGAATGCCCCCTGCGCCGGGCTTGTAGACGAATACCCAAGGCTGTTTCACATATTTATCCCAGTATTTCTGCATGATCCGGGCCTGTACGTCGCTGGAGCCGCCGGCGGTGAAGACGATGATCATGTTCAGGGGTTTTTCGGGATAGGCGGCGGCAGCCGGAAAGGAGGCCACCAGGGTCAGCATCAGAGCCACGAGAAAAAGAGCCGGTGTTTTTGTCATCTTCATCTGAGTCTCCTTGTGCTTAGATAGTGTAATTGGGATATCTTGCTTGACGGTGGAGTCTGAAGGGCTCGCGTTCCGTTACCACCACTTGATGCGTTCAGTGACGTAATCGCGGATTTTGACGAATTCCGGGTCGTCATACTGCCTGGGGCGCGGCAGATCCACGATGACTTCCTCTTTGATGGTCGAAGGCTTGGGTGAGAGAATTAAAATCCGTTCCGCCAGGTACACGGCCTCCTCGATATTGTGGGTAATGAAGGCCACCGTGCTGCCCAATTCTTTCCAGATGCGCATGAGTTCGTCTTCCAGATAATAGCGCAATTTTACATCCAGCTGGCCGTAAGGTTCGTCCATGAGCAGCAGATCGGGATTAATGGCGAAATTACGGGCGATGACGACCCGTTGCTCCATGCTGGCGGAAAGTTGTTGGGGATAATAGGTGCGGTATCTGGCAAGGCCCACGATATCGAGCATCCGCTCCACACGTTTTTCAATTTCCACTTCGGGCAACCGCTTGATGCGCAGGCCGAAGCGGATGTTATCCTCCACAGTGAGCCAGGGAATGGCCGAAACTTCCTGAAATACAAAGGCGATATTGTGGATTTTCGGGTCCGCCGGCTTGCCGTCCACCATGATGGAGCCGTTGGTGATGGGGATGAAGCGGGAAAGGCAGTTCAGAAAAGTGGTTTTGCCGCAGCCCGTGGGGCCTACGATGCAAAGCATTTCGCCTTTGTAGATGTCGAAATTGATGTCGTCGAGCACCAGCAGGTCGTCATAGCATTTGGTAAGATTAGTCACTGAAACCTTGACTTCCCGGCCCCCGGCGTAAGCTTCCTTGGCTCCGAAGTGCATGATCATCCTCCTAGAGTATTTTGCGCTTGAAATTATCGCGTAACGGCGAAGCAAATTCGCCTTGCGATAATTTCGCGGTGCGGATTTTCCGTGGAAATCCGCACAGAGCGTTGAGATATTTTCAATATCAAAACGCTTCTAGAGCACCAGGTCGGTGTCTTCGGATATTTGTTTGCGCAGGGTCAGGAAATCCGGATGCGTATACGCACGTGGCGAGGGAATATCTATGCCGTATTCTGTCTTGACCCGGCCCGGCAGAGCGGACATGACCACCACACGATCCCCGAGATAAATGGCTTCTTCAATATTGTTGGTGACAAAACAGACCGTACGTTTTTCCTTTTCCCAGATGGTCCGCAATTCCTGTTCCATGGCGTAGCGGGTCTGGGCATCCAGCGCTCCGAACGGTTCGTCCATAAGCAGGATGTCCGGATCATTGGCATAGGCCCTGGCAATGCCCACGCGCTGTTTCATGCCGCCGGAAAGCTGGGCCGGGTAGGCTTTTTCAAAACCGGCCAGCCCCACAAGCTCAATGTAGCGCCGGGCCACGGCCAGACGTTCCTTCACGGGCACGCCGCGCACAGCCAGGCCGAAAGCCACGTTGTGTTCCACGGTTTTCCAGGGAAAAAGCGCATAGCGTTGGAAGACCATCCCGCGATCCGGTCCCGGCCCGCTGATGGCCTTGCCGTTTATGCGGATTTCTCCGGCCGTGGGCTCAATCAATCCGTCCATGCAGTTGAGCAGAACCGTCTTGCCGCTCTGGCCCGGACCGAGAATGACCAGGAATTCGTTTTCATAGACCTTCAGCGAGACCTTGTTCAGCACATGCAGCAACTGCTTCTGGCCGGGTACGTGGAAGGTCTTGGAGACGTTCACGCATTCTATTTTGACGCTCCTCTCCTTCATACCATTTCCCTCCTCCAGGGACAGAGCAGGCGCTCGGCGCAACGCAACGTCGCGGCCAGCAGGGAACCCACGATGCCGATAAGAACCATGCCCACCAGGATCATGGATGATTTGTTGAGATCCATGCCCTGAATGATGATGTAGCCCACGCCTTCGCGTGCGCCGACCATTTCGGCGGCCAGTACGCACATCCAGGCCATGGACAAGGAGTTTTGAACCCCGGCGAAGATGGAGGGCATGCAGGCGGGCACGGCCACGTTGAAGAACTGCTGGGAGCGGCTCGCGCCGAAGGATCTGGCCGCGTCGATGAGCAAGGGGTCCACGTAGCGCATGCCGGTATAGGAGTTGAGGATCATGATTACAAATGCGCCCACGAAGCAGATGAAAATTTTCGAACCTTCAGCCACGCCCAGCCAGAGAATGGCGATGGGAATCCAGGCAATGGGCGGAATGGGACGCAGTACTTCAAAGATGGGGGCCACGATTTTTTCGCAGGTCCGGTTCCAGCCCATCAACAGACCCAGGGGCAGTCCCAGCAGAACGGCCAGGCCAAAAGCGATCAGAACCCGTCTGAGACTGAATCCCACATGGCCGAGAATGGTTGTGCCGCCCACCGGATGGTTGAACAGGCGTACGAATTCCTGCCAGACTTTCAGGGGCGAGGGCAGAAAATCAGGGTCAACGTTGAGCGAAATCAGGCCCCAGAGCACTACAAAAGCGCCGATGGAAGCCACGGGCGCGAGCCAGCGGGCATTTTGCGAAATGAAGCGGTTCATGCAAGCCTCCTGGACGAGGCGAAGCGGGCTTCAATTCTGGTCAGAATCCAGGACATCAGAGCTCCCAGAAAACCGATGGTCAGCATGCCCACAATGATAATATCCGGGCGGGCCAGGCGTCTGCCCTGCTGGATCATGAAGCCCAATCCCACGGAGGCGGCCAGCAGCTCAGCGGCCACCAGGGTTGTCCAGGCGGCGTTGAGAGAGAGTTTCATGCCGGTGAAAATCATGGGAATGGCCGATGGCACGCCGATTTTGCGGAATGTCTCAAAATTGGAGGCCCCGTAAATTTCAGCCACCCGGATAAGGACCGGATTGGTCAGACGGATGCCCGTGTAGGAGTTGATCACACAGGGCACAAAGGCAGCGAGAAAAATGATGAAAGCCTTGGCCGTCATGCCGATGCCCAGCCAAAGAATGGCAATGGGAATCCAGGCAATGGGCGGGATGGGTCGGATGGCGTCGAAAAGCGGGCGTACCAGCAGATTGACCTTGGGATACCAGCCCATGAACAAGCCCAGAGGCACACCGATGACCACGGCGGCGAGAAATCCGGCCAAAGCCAGGGCCAGGCTCGCTACGGCGTGCTGTTGCAATACCGTTCCGTCAGGGTTGGCGTCCGTCAACTTTTCAAAAAATACCGTGATAACTTCCGAGGGGGGCACCAGTTGGTAAGGACCGATGAGATCAAAGCGGCAAATCAGTTCCCAGACCACCAGGAAAATCAGAAAGCTCACGATGGATATCCAATTTTCTCTGGCGGCTGTGGCGAAATAATTGGCTTTTTGAATCTCAAGGTTCAATTCTTGATCGGCCGCGTCTTTTTTTTCCGTATCTTGGCGCATAAGGGCTCCTTTTTCTCCCGGCCGCCGCCCGCTCGGCAAAAATGGTCGAGCGGACGGCGACGTGTGGAGGACGCCGGATTATGGAAGGCGCCGGGCCAGGACCTATTTCTGGCCGCGTGCGGCGCGCAGGGCCGCGAGCTTCTTCATGAACGAAGGATCGATATTGAAGTTGGCCTGGACGTAGCGGTCATATTCCTTCTTTTTGATTCGTCCCTGGGCCAGCATGAAGTCCGCCACGCCGCGCACCCAGGCGGGAAGCTTGTCCGGATTTTCCATGGCTTCGATCTGCTCGGCCACATTGAAGAGCGGGCGGTATTTGAATTCCATTCTGACCTGGTCCTCATTCAGCTCCAGGCCGCAATAATCGTTAAAATAGGAAAGCAGCGGCTTGACGTACTGTTCGGGATGTTCCTTCATGCCTTCCACGCCGCGCATGTACAGGTCGAGCCAAGCCACCACCAGGTCGGGGTGCTGTTCCGCGAATTCCTTGCGCACGCCGATGCCGCCGGCAATCATCACCTTGGCCGCCGCACCCGAGGAAACCCTTGTCCAGCCCTTGGCCTCGGCCACGTAGCTCAGAGGAGCCCAGAGCTGAAGGATGTCCCCCTGGCCGGCATTGAAGGCGGTCATGGCCTGGCCCTGCTCCATGTGCACGATGTCCACATCGCTGTCCTTCAGGCCGAGCCGTTCCAAGGTGGCGGTTAGGGCGTAGTGGCCGGTGGATACGGTGGTGACCAGTATCTTTTTGCCTTTCCAGTCCTCGGGCGTGCCGAAAATGTCAGGATACGCCGGATTGGCCCCCTTATGCTTGAGCAGCGGCGAATCCGGGCGCACCCAAAGGTCGTTGGTGGCGCCCTCTTCGTTGGAGATGCCGATCAGTTTGTAGCCGTAGCGCATGCTGGCCATCATGGTAGGCACTGTGCCCATGGCGCCCATATCCCACTGGTCGGCCGCCAGGGCCTCGGTCTGCGGTGCGCCCGAGGCAAAGAGCATGAAGGTGTCGGTAAAAGGCGCGTCTTTCAGCCAGCCGGCTTTTTCGGCATACCACAGAGGCAGACCGTGCAGACAGGGTTGGGCGCTGGTGCGTACTGCGGGTTTATCGGCTGCGGCCGATGGCCGGGGAACGGTCAGGAGAGCGCAAAGGCAAAGACTGAACAGTGAGGCGAAAAATATATTCTTCATTGTCAGGCTCCTGCTGTTGGCGTGTACGGGGGGGATTCCCCTTCGCGTCCTTTTACGGCAGCAA
Organism: Desulfovibrio sp.; assembly: GCF_018379785.1. Taxonomy (GTDB): domain Bacteria; phylum Desulfobacterota; class Desulfovibrionia; order Desulfovibrionales; family Desulfovibrionaceae; genus Desulfovibrio. The sequence goes on along the minus strand of NZ_JAGZUV010000036.1, from coordinate 11,329 downwards.
AACGATTTTGGCGGCCTGGGTCTGTTGCTGATCCAGGATTCGGAATGCCTCCGGCCCGTCAGCCAGGGTGCGGTATTCCACCCAGTCGAGATTGCCGAAAACGTTGTTGCGCAGGGCTTCCACGGTGGCCTGCAAATCCGCATAGGTATAAGTGTAGGTGCCGAGGACGACGTGCTCGGCAAGGGTGATTTTGCGCATGTCCATCTGGCTGCTCCAGTCCTGCAGGCCCATGTGCATGAGCACGCCGCCGGGCTTGAGAGCGTGGACGGCCATCTCGCGGGTGACTTTGCGGCCCACGGCGTCCACGACATAATCGTAAAAGGATTCCGCCGGAGGTTCGGCCGCCGGGTCAAAGGTCCGGGCTTTGCTGTGTTCGCCGGCCGAGGCGCGCCGCAGGGGATTGGTTTCCGCCAGATCCACATGGTGTACCCCGCGCGATCGAAGCAGGAGGGCCATGAGCAGGCCAATGGCTCCGCCGCCGATGACCAGAACCTTACATTCCTGTACCGGCCGCGCCATTTTGGGCAGAGAGATGTTCAAGGCATGAAGCACGGTGGCGGCCGGTTCGGTGAGCACGGCCATGGTATGCGGCATGTCGTCGGGAATGGGGATGACCGAGCTTGCCGGGATAGACATGAGCTCGGCGTAGGCGCCGGGGCGACTCATGCCCACCATTCCTCTGTTTTCGCACAAATTGTCCCGGCCGGTACGGCAGTATGAACAGCACCCGCAGGTGATCAAAGGATCCACCGTAACCTTCTGCCCCGCTTTGAAACGCGGAGAAGCACTGGCATGGATTTCGCCGGAGAGTTCGTGGCCCATGACCAGGCCGGGCTGGCGGCGGGGGTCATGCCCGTGGTAGGCATGCATGTCCGAACCGCAGATACCCGAGGCCTTGATTTCTATAATGACCTCGCCGGGTTCAAGGGTCGGTTCGGGATAGTCCCGCCATTGCATTTCATGGGGTTGCGTATACACCAGGGCTTTCATCATCTGGACTCCTGCTGCACGCAAGGGAAGGCATCTGCTGGATTTCCGTCCCCTGGTTGAAATGTTGCAATATTGTCTCAGCGGGCGGTAAAGCCCCCGTCGATCATGATCACCTGGCCGGTGATATAGGCCGAAGCCTCGCTGGCCAGAAATACGGTGCAGCCGTAAAGATCCTCCAGCGTGCCGTTGCGGCCCATACAGGTCTGGGCCGCATTTCTACCGGCCAGCTCCGGATTGTCAAAAACCGGCCGGGTCAGGGCGGTGGGGAAGAAGCCGGGGCCAACGGCATTGCATGTGACGCCCCGCCCCGACCACTCCTGGGCAATGGCACGTGTCAGTTGCACGACGCCGCCCTTGCCTGCGCCGTACGGAGCGCTGTCGGCAAAGGCGCGGAAGGATTGCAGGGAGGCAATGTTGATGATCCGGCCCCAGCCTCGCCGCGCCATGCCCGGAGCCAGCACCTGAGTCAAAAAGAAGGGCGCGGAGAGGTGCAGGTTGATCTGTGTGGCCCAGTTTGTGGGACTGACCTCCATAAAAGGCTGACGCATATTCACGCCGGCGGCATTGATCAGGATGTCCACCGGGCCAAAAGTATCCAAGACGGCCTTGCCGCAGGCCAGAGCCTTTTCCGGGCTGCTGAGGTCTGCGGCAAGGCTGTCTGCTTGAATGCCGTCGTTGCGCATGTGTTCCACCGCATGGGCCAACGCTTCTTTGCGTCTGGCCGCCAGGAGTATATGCGCTCCGGTCAGTCCCAGTGCCCGGCCCATTGCCTCGCCGATGCCGGAATTGCCGCCGGTAACCAGGGCTGTTTTGCCGGAAATGTCGAAGAGGGCCGAGATATTCACTGTGACCTCCTGTGGCGGATATTTCAGGATGTTGAGGGGGTTGGTTTATTCCTTCACCGGAGTTCCGAGATCAAACTCACGGCCCGGGGCGTATTTGGCCAGACGCGCATCAGCGGTGCGGGCGTGGGCCTCCATGCCTTCCAACCTGGAGATGCGGGCCGTCACGCCGCCGATATGCACGGCCGCGTCTCTGGTCATTTGCTGCCAGGTCAGGGTTTTCATGAACTTGTGCACGGAGAGACCGCCCGAGTATTTGGCGGCGCGTTTGGTGGGCAGTACATGGTTGGGGCCGCTGCACTTGTCGCCATAGGCAACCGTGGTTTCCTCGCCCAGGAACAGGGAACCGTAGCTGGTGAGATTTTCCAGCCACCACGGCAGGTAGGCCGCGTGCACTTCCAGGTGTTCCGGCGCGTATTCATCGGATTTGGCTGCCGCTTCTTCACGGCTGTCGCACAAAATAACCTCGCCGTAATCACGCCAGCCGTTGCCCGCCGCTTCGTTGGCCAGCGGCGGCAGGGCTTCGATAAGCCGAGGCATCAGTTCCATGACCTTTTCGGCCAGAGTCTTGCTGGTAGTGATCAGCCAGGCAGGGGATTCCACGCCGTGTTCGGCCTGGCCCACCAGATCCCAGGCGACCATTTCGGCATCGGCCGTTTCGTCGGCCAGGATCGCGATTTCGGAAGGTCCGGCAAAAACGTCGATACCCACCTTGCCGAAAAGGATGCGTTTGGCTTCGGCCACGAATTTGTTGCCCGGTCCCACCACCACGTCGGCCTCTTTGCCGGTGAACAGGCCGTAGGCCATGCTGGCGATGGCCTGTACGCCGCCCAGGGTCATGATCACGTCAGCTCCGGCGGCCTTGAAAGCATAGAGCAAATAAGGATGCATGCCGCCGCCCCGGAAAGGACTGGAGCAGGCCACAATGGTTTTGACGCCCGCGGCTTTGGCCGTGGCCACACCCATGTAGGCCGAGGCGATGTGCGCATAGCGCCCGGCGGGTGCGTAGCAGCCCACTACATTGACCGGAATGACGCGCTGTCCGGCAGTGACGCCGGGGTACAGCTCCACACTGAAGTCCTTTATGGAGTTCTTCTGGGCCAGGGCAAAGTCATGCACCTGCTTGACCCCGAAATCGATATCCTTTCTGACGCCAGCGGGCACATCCTTGATGCTTTTCTGGATTTCGTCTTCGGACATGATGATCTCGCCCGACCATTTATCCAGCTTCAGGGCGTAGTCGCGCACGGCGTCTTCGCCGCGTTTCAAGATTTCGGCCAGCATTTCGTTGACCACTTTCTGCGCCGTGGCGGTTTCCGTTTCCGGAGTCTTGCTTGCTCTTTTCAAGTAGGTGACAGCCATGTTCTTCCTCTCGGATGTTAGGCGCTTTCGTAGAGCCGGGTCATGATGAATTCCCGATGCCCGAGGGCTTCGGCGGAGGTGTTGCGCCCTTGGCACGTGCGATGCAGCATGTCGAGCAACAGGTCTCCGGCCTGATCCAGGTTTATTTCGCGGCGCAGGATGCCGGAGACATCCACATCGATATGTTCGCGCATGGTGCGCACGGTGCGCGGGTTGGCCGAAAGTTTGATGACCGGCAGAATGGGATTGCCGATAATGTTACCCTGGCCCGTGGGGAAGAAGTGGGCCACAAAACCGGCGGCAGCCGCCAGGGTGACCATTTCAGCCGCGGCGGAGGAAGAATCCATGAACCACAGGCCCGGCCCGGTGGGACTCTCGGCCTTGTCCAGGCAGCCGATGACCGGAGCCTCGCGTCCGATTTTCTGAATATTGCCCAAGGCCTTTTCCTCAATGGTGGTAAGGCCGCCCTCGATATTGCCCTTGGTAGGCTGGGAGTCACAGAGATCGTTGGTTTTATGGTCGTCCACCACCTTGGCGTAGCGGTCGAAAAAGGCCTTGAACTTGTTGCGTACCTCGGGCGTGGCGCAACGCTCCATGACCAGGTGCTCACCGCCGGTGATTTCCGTGGTTTCGCCGAACAGGGTAGTGGCCCCGGCCTTCCAGAGCTTGTCAAAAGCGTTACCCACCGTGGGATTGGCTGCGATACCGGAAGTGGTGTCCGATTCTCCGCACTTGGTGGAGACCCAGAGTTCGTTGATCCGGCATTCCACGCGCTGCAGTTCCGTGGCATAGTGAACAAATTCCTTGGCCCTGCGCGAGGCTTCGCAAATGGTGGACAGATCGCCGTGCTTTTCGATGGCGAAACCGGCCACAGGTTTGCCCGTCGCGGCGATGCCGTCCACAACGCGCTGCGTCCACTGCGGCTCAATGCCGATGACCACCACGGCCGCCACGTTGGGATTGCAGCCTGTGCCGATCAGGGTGCGGAAATGCAGTTCCAGATCTTCGCCGAACTGCAGACGGCCGTAAGCGTGGGGTAATGCCAGAGTGCCCTTGATGTTGTTGGCCACGGCTTCGCAGGCGGCGTTGGAAAGATCGTCCAGGGGCAGAATGATCACGTGGTTGCGGATGCCCACCCGGCCGTTGTCGCGGCGATAGCCCATAAATGTGTCTTTCATCGGAATTACCACCTCTTGGTTTTGACATTGTGCACGTGCAGATGCTCGCCGCGTTTGATGGGCTTGACTACTTTGCCGATATCCGTGCCGTATTTGATCACGGTGTCATTGGGCTCCAGGTCCTGGAGCGCGATCTTATGGCCGATGGGGATGTCGTTCAGGGTCGCGCATTCGACAGTTGTATCGCCGTCCATGACCCAGCCGGTCAGGACATCGCTTTTTTTGACGCCTTCCACCACGACCACGCCGACGCTGTCGCCGGGCTCATGCACTACAAAATGCGTTGTCATATGCTCCTCCTTAAGAAGCCGGGTTAAAAAACAAATCCACGTCTATCTGATGCTCCCGGGCAAAAGGCCGGGGGCGCATCCGCTGTCTGGTTCGGCATAAGCGCGATCACCGAAGGGGTGGGCATCCATTATACTGTTGTTTTTTTTAATGGTAACGTAAAAATAGTAGCTATATAAAAATATTGTCTGTAATATAGAAAAATAAATCTCTATTTATGCCGTGTTAAATAGAAATATTTCCAATCAAAATATGTAATTTCTGCTAATTACAATTTGAAAATACCTTCAAGACAGCCTTTTATGCGCGAATATAAAAGTTGTAGCAATGGTTATGCCAGAAAAGTATGTTGTCATTAACTGGCTGAAATTATAAATGTTTTTATTTAAGTAATGATTGAATATTCAATGAATATCTGGACATCACGGACAAACCTGCCTATATATCGGCATGCTCTGCCCAAATACAGGCAAATACGGAAGGCGTCGCCCATGTTCCAGCAAAGCTCTCCTGCCGATCTCAGCAACGTACCCTTGGCCGTGGCCCGGGTTATCCAGCATCTATCGCGGCTGGTTCCCGGTAAAATGGACCGCAATGCCTTTTTTCAAATTCTTTCTCGGCAATTACGCTTGCTTTTCAACTATGACCGTTTCTGCATCAATCTCTATGACGCGGAACGGGAATTCCTGAACCTTTTCACCGCCGCCGACGGCACGGTGGTGGAGTCCCTCTCCAATACCCGGATCGCCAAAAATACCGTGGCCGGTATGGCTATTGCGTCGCGTAAACCCGTGGTCATTAATGACCTGGCTTCGCAGGATCTAGGGGATACTCCTCTGCCGTTAGCCAGTGTGGGGCTCAACGCCACCATCGCCCTGCCCCTGATCCTGAACCGCGAAGTCATCGGCACCCTGCACGTTTCCTTTGTGCGTCAGCCGGACAATGTAGTGGAGATTCTGAATTTTTTGCTGGAACTGAGCCCGGTGCTGACCACTTTTCTGTTCGCTGTTCTGGCGGAGGAGCGTTCGTCGGCCAGCGGCAACCGTGATCCCGCCCCGGCGGATGCCTCCGGTTCGGCCCCACTGGTGGACCGCCTGCTGGAAACCCAGGACATGGCCCGGGTCATGTCCGTGGCGCGCAAGGTGGCCAAGCTGCATATTCCGGTGCTGATCATCGGCGAGACCGGCACGGGCAAGAGCATGCTGGCCCGCTGGTTGCACCGACGCAGCCCCAGGCGGGCGGCCAATTTCGTCAAGGTGAACTGCCCGTCCCTGGCCCCGACCCTGTTTGAAAGCGAAATGTTCGGCTACGCCAAGGGCGCGTTCACCGGGGCCTACGCCAAGCGCATCGGCCGGATCGAAATGGCCCAGAGCGGCACCTTGTTTCTGGATGAAATCGGCGAACTTTCGCCGGATATGCAGAGCAAGCTCCTTCAGGTCATGGAGGAGAACTCTTTTGAACGGGTGGGCGAGGCGCGCTCCATCGGCGTGGACATCCGCGTGCTGTCCGCCACCAATATCGACCTGGAAAGGGCCCTGATTGAAGGCCGTTTGCGGCGTGATCTCTTTTACCGTCTGGCCTCGGTCATCCTGCGTCTGCCGCCGCTGCGGCAACGGAAGAACGACATTCCCATTCTGGTGGAATACTTCATCAGCCAGTTTTCCCAGCAATGGGATCTGCGGCCGCCGCGCCTGTCCAGGGGGGTGCTGAGCGATCTCTGCGATCATGACTGGCCGGGCAATATCCGCGAATTGCGCAATGTGATCAGCCGCCTTTTGCTGCACTCCCTGGACGGGGCCGTGACCGAGAGCTTTGTGCGTGAGGCTCTGCATGAGTGGGAGCCCGGGGCGGAGGCGTCTGCCCCCGCTTCGCCGGAAGCCGTCCCGGCGGTGGAAGGCCGTCCGCCGCATGCGGGTGCGGGACCGTGTTCGGGCCCGGCCCTGCCCACTCTGGAGGAAAATGAGCGCGCCCATATTCTGGAGGCTTTGCGCCTGACCGGGGGGCGTTTGTCCGGACCGCGCGGCGCCGCCGCTCTGCTGGGCGTGCCCCGCTCCACCCTGCAACACAGGCTGCGCAAGCTGGGCATTACGCCGTAGGCCTTTTTTAAACTGTCCGCCGTTTGCAAGAGCCCCGGTCACAACAGGCTGGGGCCCGGACGGCGCGCGGGCCTTCCTTTTCTTGAGTTTCCGCGCAAAGGCGCTTATACTTTCTGCTTCTGTCAGCGCCCTTGCTTTCGGCGGCCTTTGCCGCGGGCAAGAGGACAATTCGGCATTCCGGAGTACGCATGCTCGATTATATCCGTTCCAACGCACAGTCTTTCGGCGTCAAAGTGGCTTTCGGCGTCATCATCCTGGTCTTCGTGTTCTGGGGAGTGGGCAGTTTCAACGACAGGAATTCCGCCAACGTGGTGGCCATCGTCAACGGCGATCCCATTCTGGTCCAGCAGTTTGAGCAGGCCTACCGCAATGCGGAGGAATCGATCCTGCGCAACAATCCCGGCGTTACCCGCGAGCAGCTCAAGGAGCAGCATCTGGGCCGCCAAGTGCTGCGCGACCTGATCCAGCAAACCCTGCTGGCCCAGGAGGCCGCGCGCGCGGGCGTCAGCGTGACCCCGTTGGAACTGCGCCAGGCCGTGGGACGGATCAAATCCTTCCAGGACGCCCAGGGCCGCTTTGATCCCGAAGCCTACACGCGTGTGCTGGCCGCCCAGCGGATCAGCCCGGCCCAGTATGAGAAGGATATGAGCGATCAGCTGTTGCGCGAAAAGATTTTTACCCTGGTCACCGCGCCGGTCTGGGTGGACCCGGACGAAGCCCAAAACCGCTATAATTTCCTGCGGGAAAAACGGGTGGTGGACTATCTGTTCATTCCGGCCAGGAATTTTTCCGGCGAGGTCAAGGTCACGGATCAGGACGTGACGGCCTATTACGATGCCCACAAGAAAGATTTTGCCATTCCGCCCAAAGTGGACGTGGCCTATGTCAGCGTGACGCCCGGCGGTCTGGTCAAGCCCGAGAGCGTCAGCGAGGCGGATGCCCGGAAATGGTACGAGGCCAACAAGAGCCGTTTTGAAGAGCCCGCGCAGGTCAAGGCCGCGCACATTCTGGTGCCTCTGGCTGAAAACGCCCCGGCCGACGCGGAGAAGAAGGCCCGCGAGGAAGTGGCGAAAATCCAGGCCGAGCTCAAGAGCGGCAAGGATTTCGCGGCCGTGGCCGATGCCCATAACGGCCCCAATGCGGCCGGTCCCGGCGGCGAACTGGGCTGGATTACCCGCGGCAAGACGGTAACGCCTTTTGAAGACGTGGCCTTTGCCCTGAAGGCCGGGCAGGTGTCCGAGCCCGTGCGCAGTCCTTTCGGCCTGCACATCATCAAGGTGGAAGACAAGAAGCCCGGCGGCCTCAAGACCTTCAAGGACGCTGCGCAGGAAGTGCGCCAGGCCATGGCGCAGGAACAGGGCGCGGACAAGCTGCACGATGTGCTGGACAGCCTGATCGAAGACAATATTCTGAGCAAGCCGCTGGCCGAGAGCGCTGCCCGTTTCGGCCTCAAGGCGGAACAGAGCGGCCTGCTCAGCCAGAGCGAGCTGGAGCAAAAGCTGGGCGTAACCCCGGCCGGAGCCTCCGCTCTTATCGCCACCGCCGCGGGCGCGCCCGTGGACACGGCCCTGGAGGCCGGAGACAAGTATCTGGTGGCCCGGATCATCAAGGCTGAACCCGCGTCCACCCAGCCGCTCGACGCGGTGAAGAACGCCATTGTGGCCAAACTGACCGCCGAAAAGGCCCTCAAGGCCGCCATGGAAAGCGCTGCGGCCCGCCGCAAGGAATTGAAGGACGGTCCCCTGCCCCAGCCCCTGAAGGCGAGCCTGGACATCAAGACCGCCCCGGCCATGGATCGTGGCGGGAATCTGGCGGATTTCAATCCCGATGCGGCTCTGGCCGAAGCCGTCTTTACCGCCAAGCCCGGAACCTGGCTGCCTGTGGCCTATGCCGTGGACGGCAAAAGCGAAGGCCCGGGCGCGCTGCTCTGCCGTGTGGACGCCGTGCTGCCGCCCGATCCGCAGGAGTGGAACACCGTGCGCGACCTGATGGCCAACGGCGTGGCCCGCGAACGGGTGGACGGTCTGTACCAGATATTCATCCAGAACCTTGCCTCCAAGGCCAAGGTGGAAGTGCTGAATACGGAGATTGTGGATCGCGTCAATCTGTAGAGAAGAGTTTTTCCAGACAGTTGAGCCGGGCCGCCGGTCCGCGCGCAGTGCGGAGCGAAAACGGCGGCCCTTTGGGCTGCGTCGCACGCCGGGCACGGCCCAGGTTGTACCGGAACGTACTTCCTTGGGCCATGCCCGGCTTTTTCACTGTGTTAATGAAGTCTTGAGACTAAACGGCCCCTCGCAGCGAGCGGGTCTTGCCGGGAGTAATGGATATGTGCGGCATTATCGGATATGCGGGCCATCGGCCCGCCGTGCCCGTGGTGGTGGAGGGCCTGCGCCGTCTGGAATACCGGGGTTATGATTCGGCCGGCGTGGCCTTTGCGCGCCAGGGCGGCCTGCGCGTGGTGCGGGCCAAGGGCAAACTGGCGGCCCTGGAGGAAAAGCTGGCCCAGGAGCCGGTCTCCACGGCCACCTGCGCTATGGGGCACACCCGCTGGGCCACGCACGGCGTGCCGGCGGAACGCAACGCCCATCCCCATCTGAGCAACGACGCCGCTCTGGCCCTGGTGCACAACGGCATCATTGAAAACTACCAGGAAATCAAGGCCGAACTCACGGCCAAGGGCTATGCCTTCCACTCTGAAACCGATACCGAGGTGCTGGTCAATCTGATCGCCGAGCGCCGCAAAAGCGAGCCCGATCTGCTGCACGCCTTTGCGGCGGCCCTGCGCGAGGCCCACGGGGCCTATGCCGTCTGCCTTATGGATCGCGGCGAGCCGGAAACCATCTACGCCGCTCGCATGTCCGCGCCGTTGATTTTCGGCCTGGGCACGGGCGAAAATTTCGTGGCCTCGGACATTCCCGCCTTTCTGCCCTACACCCGGCAGGTGGTCTTTCTGGAGGACGGCGAAGTGGTGCGGGCCACGGCCACGCACTATGAAATCCTGCGTCTGGCGGACCTGGCTCCGGTGGAGCACGAGGTGCAGACCATCCAGTGGGACATGCAGGCCGCGCAAAAAGGCGGCTACCGCCATTTTATGCTCAAGGAGATTTTTGAGCAGCCGCGCGTGATCACCGACGGTCTGGCGGGCCGGATCAACGCAGGCCGCGATGCGGTCCTGCTGCCCGAACTGGACGCGTTGCCCGTGCCGCGCCGCCTGCATATCGTGGCCTGCGGCACCTCCTATCATTCCGGGCTCTGGAGCCGCCATCTGCTGGAACACTGGGCCGGAGTGCCGGTGCAGGTGGAAATCGCCTCGGAATTCCGCTACCGCGACGGCCTGATTCTGGACAAAGAGGACATGGTTCTGGTCATCAGCCAGAGCGGCGAAACCGCCGACACCCTGGCGGCCCTGCGCATCGCGCGCGAGCGCGGCGTGGCCGTGCTGGGCCTTTGCAATGTGGTGGGCTCGTCCATCGCGCGCGAGGCTTCGGCCGTGATCTACACCCAGGCCGGACCGGAAATCAGCGTGGCCTCCACCAAGGCCATGTGCAGCCAGATGCTCACCCTGGCCCTCATGGCCCTGTACTGGGGCGGACGTCAAAATGTGCTGCCGCAGGAGCGGCGGCGTGAGCTCATCGGACTGCTGGAGTCCCTGCCCGCCCTGCTGGAGTCCCAGTTGCCGGGCATGCACGACAAGGCCCGCGAACTGTCGCGCAAATACGCCCAGGCTCGCAATTTTTTCTATCTCGGACGGGGGCATTGCTTTCCCCTGGCCCTGGAAGGCGCTCTCAAGCTCAAGGAACTGTCCTACATCCACGCCGAAGGCTATGCCGCCGGTGAAATGAAGCACGGCCCCATCGCCCTCATCGACCCGGCCTTTCCCACCTTTGCCCTGGCCCTGGACGACGCGCTCTTCCCCAAGGTCAAATCCAATATCGTGGAAGTGCAGGCCCGCCAGGGCAAGGTCATCGCCCTGACCAATCCGGGCCTGGACCTGGCTGTGGACGATCCCTGGATCATTCCGGCTCTGCCCGCGCCTTTGTCTGGCTTCATGGCCCTGCCCGCGCTCCAGCTCTTCAGCTATGAAACCGCCGATTATCTGGGCAAGGATGTGGATCAGCCGCGCAACCTGGCCAAGAGTGTTACGGTGGAATAAAAACCGTTGTGAGGGAAGGGGCTCCTTCACACCTCTCAGGGCAGACGTATCTAATTCCGGTTTTTGCTGGCCTCTTATTTGCCGCGATTATCCGTCAAAACCAGCCTTTTCGGCGCGGGCGGCGTCATCTGGCGCTTTTTGCTGCTCACATACGTGAGTATGTTCCGCGCAAAAAGCGCCATTTTCCTTGCCCGCGCCGAAAAATCTTATTTTTTAGGATTCTCCCGGCACCAGCCATCCGCCTGCGCTTCGCTTCGGCGGAGCAAAGGGGGCTTTGCTCAACTCCGCAGCGCGATCAGTATCACTCTATTAACTAGGCTTAGGACTCATTAAAGGTAAAAAATGACAATAGCTGCGATGCAAATGGCGGAGAAGAAAGTGTGGGCACACCGATCATAGCGCGTGGCAATTCTGCGCCAG
>NZ_JAGZUV010000120.1:0-3778 GCF_018379785.1 Desulfovibrio sp. | reverse complement strand
CGGTGAACACCGCTGTTCGGTACCTGATCCGCGCCCACCCCTGATGCTTGCCAAACAGGCATGGAGGCGTTATCTAAAAAGGGAACCCCGGCCCCTGCGGGAACAGGAACCGGGGCTGGCACGGCGCGGTTAGCGCCCCCGTGCACGGCTACCGAGTCAGGTTTACACCTTTCGGCCCCGTACCAGTGCTAGCTGATACGGGGCCAGCCTTTTATGGCCGACTATCGCCCCGCAGCAGCAGGGCGAGGAGTACCAGCAACACCAAGACGACATAGCGTCTCATGCGGCACCCCCTTTGATAGTTTGCGCCGTGCCGGGCGCAGATCAGGAAGGGGGTAGCCGTGCCCGCTCCTTATATCTGGATTCTCCCCGCCCGGCAACGCTTTGCCGGGCAGAATGGCGCGTACCCAGAGCTATTCGCAGTTGTCGGTGGCCAGGTGCCCGATCTGCGTGACCTATTTTCCCGTGGTTACGGCTCGGCACGCTCATGTGTAGGAATCAGCGATAGCGTGTAAGAGAAGAGCGTGTTCTGATAACTCAAGCCCAAAATCTCCTTGAGTGGCTGTATGTTTAAGTCTTTTATCCGCATTTCATTGAAATTTATGACTTTTTATTGCTCCTTAAACGGGCAGCATTGAGTCAAGATATAAACCTAGGCAAAAAATTAATGCAATTTGTGGAGCAAATAATTTTTACAAGTATTTTGCTAAGATTTAAAAAAATATTGCTTTTTATATACAACCAGATATAAGTCAAAATTATTTATTAATGGCAGAAGGTAATACTGGAAACTACTCGCTTTGATAGAAAGTGATCGTTACAGTAATTCGTATTGCCATCTAGCGCACTTAGTCGCTTACGGCCCATTTTATACAAAGATGCAGGTTGTTATGCCGCTCCAAGAAAAAGAGAACGTAATAGCAACAATTTTAGCTTTACAAGGTGACGTAGAAGTCAGCAATATTGTCGATTCACTTCGAAAGGCAAACGTGACCCACGGATGTTACGCTTACAAGTTTCGAGTAAAAACTTCCGAATCTCTTTTGGAAAAGGTGTACAGGAAGATTGCTAAAAAACCAAAATACTGCGTTACAACAATAACTGATGTTATAGGAATACGGCTTGTAACGCTTTTCAAAAGTGAAATGCTTGATGTATATAAAAAGCTCATTGAATTTACTGCTAAAGAGACTTCAGACGACAGTTCAGAATTGAAGTTTATTCCTCCAGAAGAGGTTATTGTCTATAGAGGAAAGTCTATAATTGAAGATTTATATAATGATATTAAAGAGATTTCGGGTAAGTTTTTTCCTGATCTGAAAGTCCAATCAGAAGCCTCAGTTGCAGGATACTCAAGCATACATGTAATATGTAGACGTAATAAACGTATAGAACACACTCCAGAAAATTATTTTCTTCCTATTGAAATACAAATAAGGACTGTTTTTGAAGATGCATGGGGTGAAATAGAGCATAAATATGGATATAATCATCGAATGGGAAAGGCTGAAGACCCAAGCATTGTAAGCTCTCCTCACATTAGGAACCATTTGAGAGTATTAAAAGATTTTACTGATGCATGTATGGAATATGCTGAATGCATACGTAAAGAAACGCAACGCAGCAACGCGATTGAGCAACCCGTTACGACTAAACCAGTCTCCGTTGAATTTGACAAAGATATTCTTGAACAATTCAAGGATGCTAGTTTTTCTGAGGATTTTATTCAAAGATTCATGAAGGCGAGAAGTACAAGAGAAGAAGCTGCTAATAGAATTGCAAAAAATACAGCCAACTGGGATGAAATTTGCTCTTTATATATAACATCTGCACAAGAATTTTCCGAACTTTCGAAAGAAATATCTCAAGATAATTGCTTAGAATGCCTAGATGACAAATTTAAATTAGCCTATTTTTATTGCAAATTAAATGAAGCTCTTTCATTTATGTCTACGAATGAAATAGGCTATATAAATGATGCTTACAATATATATACATTTTTGGAAAAATATTATAGCGAATATCCGATACTAAAAATGAGGATTGGACAAGCCTTAGGAAAGCTTGGACAACTTGAAGATTCCATTGTTAAATTAAGAGAAGCGCAGGCAATGATGGAAGAATGTAAAGAAATTTCAATTAAAGAAAAAAAGTGGCCTAGTTATTTGCCAAAAGTGGACTATGACCATATGCTTTGGGGGGTACCAAAGTTACTTGGTTTTTCAATTTGGAGTAAGACGCAAGAAAGTGGTGTCACAAATTCACAAAAAGAGCAATTCTACCTTGAAGCACTCCATGTTACAGAAAAATGCATAGGGTGCATAAGAAAGAAAGAAGACAGTATAGATGTGTATAACAACTTATTATACTATTCGACCGGTTTTATTTTTTATGCGAACCACACGCATGAAGCGTTGCCTGCTGTAAAATTAATGTTAAAGAAATATCTTAAAAAATTTACTAGCTTTTTTAGTGAAATCAATACTATTCCAATTGAGGAAATGGATACTCTTTTCCGTGCCTATGCGTTGCTAGAGCATAAAAAAGCAGAAGAAACAGCGAACATCTTAATCAAAGCCTGTTTGCGAAGCACACGCCCACCGTCAAGATCAAATTTAAAAATTGCTCAAAATGCACAATATTATATTGATAACAAAAAACTTCTTTCAATGTAGTTTTATGGCAGTTTTTCTTGACATCACGGCATGACTAGGTCAACGTGAATTTACAACAACAGGAGAACTAAAATGAAAAGCAATAATGTCCCTAACGGCGATGCATAATAACTGAAATTAATCAGTAAAATCAAGGCTCCTGAAATTTCAGGAGCCTTTTTTGTATGGAGAACCTCCTCCACTAGGCGGCGGGTTCTACCAAGCTTATAGCTATGTTCAAGTCAGTAAAACTCCTTTTGATTTGCTAAAAAAATTTCGCGATCTGGAACTGCGAGTCAATAAATCAAAAGGAGGGCACAATGGGTGATGCAAAAAATTTTGAACTATCCCATGGGGATAGTTCACTCTGTTATCTGGCTGAGAAAACCAAAATCAGGACCAGTAAGCGCGATGATCGCGGCCAAAACGGCAAAGCGCATGGCGGTATCCTCCTTTCCGTTTGCGTCGTGCCCAAACGCGAAGGAGGTAGGGCCGCTGCTCTATTTATATACTCGCTTCCCGCTCCCTACAACACTTTATACGGGCGTGCGGCGCATACCCAGAGCTGTTTGCGGTTCTCGGCGGCCAGGTGCCCGATCTGCGGGGCCTATTCCTCCGTGGCCACGGCGGAAACAGCGCTGCCCTGGGAGTCCAGCAGAACGATGCTATACGGAATATAACTGGCAGCTTTGGCCAGCACAGTTCGGCTTCTGCTGGAGGCGTTTTCTATAGGACAGGAGGCTGTGCTGAAGATATTCGCAGCTCATACGGTACGTGGTCCGGTAATGGCGTCGGCTTTGACCTCTCTCGTGTCGTTCCGACCGCTGAAGAAAACCGCCCTGTCAATCAGGCGATTCGGTATCTAGTCCGTGCCCGGCCATAGGAGGGAAGCAGAATTTACGGCCGCGCGCGGACTAGAAATCGTACCGCCTGGTTGTCCGGTCGAACCTCATTGGCCACGGGTACACCAGCGGCGGAGAGATCCAATCCATAAGCAGTACTCCCCCAGTTACCGTCCCATGAGCCCCTAGGTTCAGGACTCGTTAATTGCCAACCATTTTATATCAGTGTATTTATAACGCCCGAGGTAAGTCATGAGCACACTGTTTTATCTTTCCACCGGG
>NZ_JAGZUV010000119.1:0-3779 GCF_018379785.1 Desulfovibrio sp. | reverse complement strand
GGTAGGCTTCCTCATTAACGCTTTTGAGGATTACCTTTCCAGGTTGCTTGTCTATTCTTTTCAGATAAATAGCGTCGTCAAAACCAACTGCAAATATTTTCCCTGGAATTATATCCTTTTTACTCTGGTCAATGAGTACAACGTCATTGTCCATTATCTCCGGCTGCATGCTATCGCCAGCTACGCGCATCAATACCATAGATTCTGGGTTCCCCTTCCGTAGCAGAAAATCCATCCGAAATGCGTAAGAGCGATCACTATTCCTTTCTACTTCAAGGCTCCCCTGCCCAGCAGATAAACGCGCCTCCACCAGCGGAATAAGCCTTAAATCAACGTCACAGCAACTAGCTAAAAGTGAATTATTTGATTTTTGATCAAGATGCATTTCACCTTCACCAAAAAACAACCAGTTTGCATTTATTCTAAATTTCTCAGCTATTTTTTCAATCCACCCCGGTGGTAATTGCTGACGTTTTCTAGCGGCAGCTACAGATGACTGATTAATATCAAGAATCTTAGCTAATTCCGCTTCCTTACTTATATTTGCAGCCTTCATGATCCGGGCAAGCCGCTGCTCAAAAGACTTCGCATTTTCCATTGAGAACTCCGAAAACAAGATCGAAACGTCCCGTAATGCAGAATGCAAATGATTGCTTATAGTTAAAAATAAATTCGGTAAAAATAAATTCCGAAACGATTTTTAGCTTGCAATCAGCTTTCAATTTAACTAAAAAGAAAGCACGGGCAATTGGTTTTTCTAGCTGGAATCAAACTAACGGCCTGCAAGCTAAACGTCAACGTCCACGGCTCAGCCGGATTTGGACAAGCGGAGGCAAGCATGCAGAACATCCCTCTCACTGATGATCAGTGCGCTGTTGTGCGTAATATCCTGAAATCTGTGCTTGACGCTTTGCGAGAAGCAGGTGGGCGCTATGATGTTGGTGATCGCGTTGTGATGAACCTCGTGGTGGACCTCTCCCTCGGAGAGGTGGGACGCCTGCGCCGCGCCCTCAAAAAATTGTAGGCCCGCCATGCGCCAAGCCTCTCTCTTTGATCACTGCGCCCCGCTTGCCAGCGCCATGCCCGCCATTAAGGCGGCCATGCGCGCGGTGGCAGGCGCGCCGGAGGGGGAAGGTCGCAAGGCTCTGCCGGACAAGATTAACGCTGTGGCCAGTGCCAGCGGGGTACGGCTGACGGCGGGCAACACCAGAGCCATCAGCAAGGATACCTTGGATAAATGGTTGTCTCCTTCGGATGAGAGCCATCCTCCATCCATCCTTGCCGTGCTGGCCTTTTGTTTGGCTACCAATGATTCGGCTCCGTTGCGGGCGATGCTGCGAAGCGTGGGGCTGGACGTGATGACAGCGGAAGATCGCAAAGTCTGCGAATACGGTCGCACATTAATTGAGCAGAAGAAAATGAGAAAACGGCTCCGCAAATTGGAGGATGAACTATGAGCCTGACATTTGCCCAACGAATGGCCCTTGGGGCGGAGCGCTCCAAATATCGCCGTCGTTTACAAGAGGTGATGGACAATAAAGGTTTGTCGGGAGCTGCTCTGGCACGTGAATTGGGTGTGTCCAGTCAAGCCGTTTACAGTACCTTAGCGGGAAAAATTCACAGCCCTATAGTCCTTGGTTGGCTTCGGGAAAATGGTGCGGCGGAAGAATATTTATGTGACCCGCATAATGCTGGTTAGGAAGGAAGAGCCTGTGTCTGCTCTAGAAGAGTTTTATACCACACGCGAACTGGCTCAGCTCCTTGGGATTACAGAGCGGGCCGTTCAGCTCCGTGCTAAGCGAGAAGGATGGCTGTTTGTTCAAAAGAGAGGACGCGGCGGAGGTAAACGATGGGGAGCATCTAGCACACCCAAGGAAACCCGCGAACTCATAGCCTCGGGCCTGTTGCGGCAGCAATACGCCACACAAGAGGCGGACAGTTGCGCCATAAACGCATGCGTGGCCTGCGCCATGGCCCCCACCGCCCGGACCTTGTGCTGCTGGATGACCTGGAAAATAACGAAAACGTACGCAAGCCCGAACAGCGCGACAAGCTGGAGTCCTGGCTGCTGCGCACGGTGCTGTCTCTTGGCCCGGCTGATGACAGCATGGACGTGATCTATATCGGCACCATCCTGCATTACGACAGCGTCCTGGCCCGCACCCTTAAGAAGCCGCAATGGCACGGACGCGTTTTCAAGGCTGTGAAAGAAATGCCCTCCCGCATGGACCTCTGGGATCAGTGGTTTGCGCTCTATGCCCAGCGGCCTGATGGCCCGGAGCTGGCCCGCGCTTTTTATGACGCGCGCAAAGCGGACATGGACAAAGGGGTCGTGGTCAGTTGGCCCACGTTCCGTCCGCTCTATACCTTGATGTGCAAACGCGCGGAAGATCGCGCGGCCTTTGACGCGGAACAGCAAAATGATCCGCTGGCCACGGATGCCGCACCCTTTGCCGCAGCCATTTTTTACTGGCGGGAATTGCCGTCGGAACTACTGCTGTTCGGGGCCTGTGATCCCTCTCTGGGCAAGGCCGGACAGGGGCGCGATCCATCGGCGCTGCTGGTGGGCGGCCTGGAGCGCGAAAGCATGCGCCTCTATGTCCTGGAAGCCCTGATCCGCAAGCGCCACCCTGACCGCATCATCCAGGACATGATTGCCCTGCAACGGCGTTATAACTGCCTGATCTGGGCCGTGGAAACCGTGCAGTTTCAGGCTTTTTTCGCGGACGTGCTGGTGCGCGAGGCGGCCCGGCTGAACGTGCCCATGCCCGTGCAACCCGTCATCAACAGCACGGACAAACAACTGCGTATTGAAAGTCTGCAACCCTATTGCATCCAAAACCGCATCCTGCTGCCGCCCAGCGGGGCCAGCGCCCTGGAGGATCAGTTGCGCCACTTTCCTATGGCGGACCACGACGACGGCCCGGACGCCCTTGAAATGCTCTGGCGCACGGCCATCCAAGGCTTTGTAAGCCTGCGGGACGCTTTTATCCGCGTGCCGCGAACATCCGGCATATTTGGCGGCGCTCTTGGCACTGATGATGACGATGACTTTAACGGCCCCGCTGGGGGCCAGAGCTGGAATTAACCATGATGATACGCCGTCCCCGCTACAACCGAAGCGCCCGTCCGCGCCCGGAAGTCCTCAAAGGCCAGCAGCAGAGCCAGGACAGCGACCTGAACGCCTCGCTGCTCTATCTGGAGCAGATGCCGAATCTGACCCACGGCCTTACGCCCAACCGTCTGCGCCGCATCCTGGCCGACGCGGACGCGGGCAATATCGCAGAGCAGCATGCGCTCTTTGCCGACATGGAAGATCGCTGTGATCACCTTGCGGCGGAGATGGGCAAGCGTAAACGGGCGCTGCTGACTTTGGAGTGGGATATAATCCCCGCATCCAAAGACGCCAAAGCAAAGGACGTGGCCGCCAAGGTCCGGGAATTTGTGGACATGCTGCCCAGCATTGAAGACGTGCTCACGGACATGGCCGACGCCATCGGCCACGGATTCGCGGCTCTGGAAATCCAGTGGGATTACAGCGACGGCCTGCACATCCCGGCGGCGCTGACCTTCCGCCCGCAGTCCTGGTTCCAGACTCTGATTGCCGACCGTAACGCCCTGCGGCTGCGCGACGGCAGCGCGGACGGCGCGGAGCTGTGGCCCTGTGGTTGGCTGGTGCATATCCAACTCGGGACTGATGAGCCGTATGACCATGAACGGCGTGACGAGATCATGGCGCAAATCATCGACCTGCGCTGTGAACGGCAAATGCTGGAAGC
>NZ_JAGZUV010000035.1:0-29743 GCF_018379785.1 Desulfovibrio sp. | reverse complement strand
GCAACGTCAACGTGGCCTCGGCACAGAACAGTTCCTATTTCAGCCACACCAAGTCCACCGTGGGCGCGCTGGGCCTCAGTTCCTCTTCCAAGAAGGAGGAAAAATCCTCTGTTACCCAGGTCGGGTCCACCTTGAGCGGAGAAAATGTAAAAATTTCTGCCGGTAACGATATTACTGCCACAGCGAGCAATATTTTTGCCTCGCGGAATGTGCAACTGAACGCTGAAAAGGGGAATATCCTTCTTGATGCCGCGCAGAACACGCAATCGTCATACTATAAATCCAGCTCATCCCGGGCAGGGATTTTCGGCGGCAGCTCGGGAATTTCATTTGCCAGCAGCAAACAAAAGCAAAAAGGCGACGGCGTCGGTAAAAATATTGGTTCCGCCATTATGGCGGGAGAAGATATCACAATGTCGGCCCAACATGACGTTACCTCCGTGGGATCGTTGATTTCCGCCGGCAACAACGTCCAGATACAATCCGGGCGCGACGTCAACCTGCTTCCCGGCAATGATACGTCATATGCGTTTGAGTCCAGCAAAAAGAGTGAAGTCGGCATAGGCGCGGCGCTGAGTTCCAGCGGGGCCAGTCTCAGTCTCGGCTACCAGAGCACGGCCAAGGGCAGCAAACAGAACGCGGCCCAGAATGCGGGCAGCCTGGTACAGGCAGGCAACGATATCTCCATAACGGCCGGGCGCGACATCAACCAGATAGCGTCGCACATGGAAGCCGCACGTGATGTGAACCTGAACACCGGGCGCGACTGGAACATGCTTGCCGGTCAGGATTCCCAGAGCGCATCGGCCTGGCGGAAGGATGTGCAGGCCGGAATCACGCTTTCCTTGCAGCAGAATGTTTCTTCCGCCGTGCAGGCTGTGGCCGATCTGCCGCAAGCCATGGGAAGCGGTCAGGGCGGTCTGGGATATCAGGGCGTCACCGCCGCCGGCGCCGGGCTGAAAGCCGTCACCAGCGTCTATAATTCCATCTTTCAGGTGGTCAGCGCGTCATTGTCTGTCGGCGGTTCCACGTCCCGGCAAAAATCTTCCTCATCCTCAAGCACGGCTTCCCCCTCCACGCTGCTGGCCGGGCGCGACCTTGAGGCCGTCAGCGGGCGGGACACCACTATTGAAGGCGGCCGTGTGCAGGCCGGTCATGACATGGCCTTGGGGGCTGGCCGTGACCTGAACATCGTCGCAGCCACCAATACCTACGACAGCAAACAATCCGCCTCATCCGCCTCGGGCGGCGTGAACGTGAGCGTGGGCTTCGGCTCCAGCGGCATGGCCGTTTCCGGCAGCGTGTCCGCCTCCGCGTCCGGCAGCCAGGGCAAGAGCAGCGGCACAAGCTACACCAATGCCCTGGTAGCGGCGGGCAATCATCTGGAAACCACTTCCGGACGCGACACCAACGTCAAGGGCGCGCAGGTGCAGGGCAACACGGTGGATATGGCTGTGGGCCGCGATCTGAATGTGCACAGTCTGCAAGACACGGCCCAGAGCTCCGGCAACTCCTGGTCCCTGGGCGGCAGCATCGGCTTTGACGCTACGGGTCTTGTACCCGACAAAATCATGGGAATACCGGTGACCGGAAGCAACGGCTCCGGATTGAACATCGGCGGCGGCACCAGCAGCGGTTCCATGGCCTGGGTCAACGGCCAGACCAGCATTACGGCCAAAGAAGACCTGGATATCTACACTGAAAAAAATACGGACATCAAGGGCGCGGTCATCGCGGCGGACAACGGCAATCTGACGTTGAACACCGGCAGCCTGACATATTCCGATATTCAGGATAAAAACAAGCAGGAAAATATCTCCGCCAATATCGGCCTCGGTGGCCAGTTGGAGAACGCTTCTCTTTCGGGAGACTACGGCAAAACGGATCAGGAGCAGATCAACCGCGCCACGGTGGGCCAAGGGACGGTGATTATCCGCTCTGATCCCGCCCAGGGATTGGAGGGCCTGAACAGAGATATCGCCAAGGCCCAGGAACTGACTAAAAACGAAAAAGTCAGCGTCACGGTCTATGTGGACAGCACGTCGATCAAAGAACTGGCGAGCGGCTTTGCAGGAACCATAGAAGGCGTCGAAAACTTGGGGGAAAACCTCCAGCAGATCGTCAGGGAATGGAAAGCCATTACCACCGCCTTGCCCGAGAACGCCAAAGGCCTTGGTCAGGCGGGCCTGGACGCAATGCAGGCCATGCTCCGCGGCGGCGCGTCTTCCGAACAGGTGGAGCAGTTAATGAGCGACCCGGAGTTTCAAAGGCTTATCACGGGCCTCGGATCTGTACCCCCAGAAGGCTCTAATTCTATTCCAGGACAGATTCAGAAAGGAGAAAATGGAGTCTTGAGGGTTAACATAACCCCCGGTGATGCGTCATATTTGGTTAGACAGATGGTGCAAGTTTACGAGTACTTAGAAACTATTCCATATAAAGATACAGTTTCCGTTGCCCTCATGGGGCTACAGGCGATATGCGCGGGCCCGATAAGCATCATCAAAAATGTGGTTGGTGGCGAGCTGATGGGGGCTGCGACCCAGGAACTGGCTTCATATCTTATAGTCGACAAGTTCCATGGCGGGTCGCAGAGCGCCCAAATAGAAACAACCCCGGAAGGCTTGGCGACAGAGATCAAAGCCACGCAACTCTTTCTTGATCTCGGCCTCGGTGTCGGGGTAGGAGTTCTGGCCGGGGGAATTAAGTCTGTTGGCAAAACGCCATCAGTTGCGGGTACGAAAATTTCTGGCATCAATTATGTTGATCCTCAAACAGGTGTGAAACTCCCTTCGACAATTGATATTCAACCGACGCTTGATAGAATAGCAAAAGGGATAGCTGATCCGCATAGCAATGATGGAGTCACTTTTTTCAATAACAAGTCTAAGCTCCCTGTGCAAGGTGCCGGATATTATACAGAATACATCATAAGAACTCCTGGAGTTGGAAACGCTGGCCCTCAGAGACTTGTCCTTGGTAAAAATGGAGAAGTCTACTATACACCAGATCATTACATTAACTTCATTAAGGTAAAGTGAGATATATATGAAAATGGAGAATCTTTTTTATTTCGTACAACACCCCCAAAAATTATCATATTCATCAATTGCATTTTGTTTTATAGAAAAGGATGTAAAAACGACTGATGAGTTATTCTATGCGCTCGATAATCAATTTAAATTTTGTGTTTTTGGTTGGAATTGGGATGCTCTGAAAGATGCACTTTGTGGATTCGATAATGAAAAAAAAAGAAATATTGTTATAATGCATGAAGCTATAAATATGAACAATTCAGTATTTTATAACTATTTATTATGCCTCATGTCTGCAGCATTAGTATGGAAAAAGCATTCCAATAAACATAGATTTTTCCCTATTTTTTCAGTTGAAGATAGAGAAAAAATTATGAAAATTCTTTATACTGATGAGCCACAAGAATGGTTTAAAGTTTTTTGTGAAAACCTCGGCTTAAAGAAATAACTCTAACGGTTTCATATGGTAACAGGGACGCAATGGAGAGGCCGGACTCGTAAGACCCGGCCTCTCCATTGCTCAAAGCCACATAATCTTTCTTGATCTCGGCCTCGGTGTCGGGGTAGGAGTTCTGGCCGGGGGAATTAAGTCTGTCGGCAAAGAAGCAATTCCGACTATTCCTAGCAAAACAAATGGCCAATTATTAGGAGCAAATGGTGTTGAAATAGGCAAATCAATAACAGTTGCAGGAAAAAATAGCTGGCGTATTGATGTAGAAAATAAAAGACCTGGAACTGAGCTAGGGAATATACACCTACAGATACGTGGCGACAGCAATAAATACTACTACAATCCAGCAACAGGATCATTTTATATAGAAAATAAATATGGAAATGGCTTTGTTCAAGTTTCTGCAACACAAAATAAGAAGCTATTAAATATGAATGGTGTTATGGATGGGATCAAAAAAGGATTATATTATCTTGGAGAGTAATATGGAAATATCAAAAAATATACTCTATTCTTTAAACAAAACATTATTTGGATATCCTTATCAAATGAATGGAGAGATGCTAAATTATATACATAATGCATTTTTGAAAACAGAAGAAGCAAAAAAATTTGACTGCAATTTTCAAGAATCAATTGAATATGCAGCAGCAAAAGGGCTATTTGAATCAAAAGATACTAATAAAGTAAGATTATGGCAGTATCATCAAGACTTACTACGACATATTGACATTGACGAGACTGGAGTCAAAAAAGAAGATTATATTGCAGCTTCTTTTACACTGGCATATGATGTAGTAAAACGGTTTAATAAAGAATACCCTCACTATATATTGGTTGCACAAATATTAGCGCAAACTGAATCAAGCCCGGCACCTGACCCTATAGGAGAGATTAATCCAGGTGTGAGAGTATCTTTCTATTTTTACAATCCATGTGCAGATGGAGACGACTTAAACTGGTATAACAATCTTCCAGTGCATTTAAAAAAAACGATGTATTGGCGCTTTAGTACTTTTGACATTCCTCTTTTAGAATGGATTATAAAAATGGTAAAAAAGAATGATCAATTCTACTAGTGAACTATTAAAATGTCCATGTTGTGGAGAGCGTACCCTGTCTGAGTATGGTTCATATGAAATATGTAAAATATGCTTATGGGAAGATGATCTCTTTCAATCAAGAAATCCTGACTATGCAGGAGGTGTAAATTCATGCAGTTTGAATGAAGCTCGTAAAAAATGGGAAATGAAGAATCAGTCAGAATATTGAAACCAACCTCATGCTTACGAATATGGGTCTCTTTTACGGTTCGGATCATGCATCATGCCTAACTTCTAACAATTAGCACTTTATTTAAAATATATATTGTTATTTTTTATTATTAATAACGCTATAAATGTATTATGTAATTCATTATTACACTATACCTATAAAAAAATACAGATATGAAAGCAGAGAATCTTTTTTATTTCGTACAGCGCCCCCAAAAAGTGTCGTATGCATCAACAGTATTTTGTTTTGTACAACATACTATAAAAACTAAGAAGAATCTATTTTATTTCCTTAACAAGCAATTTAAATCCCCAGCATTTGGATGGAATTGGGATGCTTTAAATGATGCACATTATGCGATCTAGAACATATTAAACAAAAAAAATTATAGTTATGCATGATGAAATTGAAATAGATGATAAAATATTATCTATATATTTATCATGCCTGGTTATCGCTGTATTAATATGGGAAAAAATATTCTTATCGGCATATGTTTATACCAATTTTTTTAGTTGAAGATAAGGAAAATGTCATGAAAATACTTCATTCTGCGGATATAAATGGGGAGTTTAATATTTTGAGGAAACAGATTTTTTTGTCTTAGTACAATAAATAATTCCCAATAAGGATTTCTATCTTATATGACCCTCACCCCGACCCTGGTAGCGGCCCTGACCCAGGACATCATCTGACTGGAAGAAGAAGAAGAAGAAGAAGAAGAAGAAGAAGAGCACATGGGCCGGAAGGTGCTTGTGCCGCATCTCTACCTGGCCTCGGCCACCCAATAGGACATCGCCTCAGGCGGCGGCGTACAGGCCAAAAACGTCTACATCAACGCGGGCAAAAGCCTTCTGACGGCATCACAACAACAGTGACATCATGCAGAAAAATCACATCTGCGAGCCTGAAACCATCCTCCCCTAAAACGCCTTCCGGCCGAACACGCTGCCCCACGAGGAACCGCGCTCACGCGCGGCGGCCGGGTCCACCCAGGCCAGCACCACCCTGCCCATATCCCAGGCCAGAGAGCGCGCAATAAGCCCCGACGGGTCCGCCGGATTGCGTTCCTTGATGGAAAAGAGATAAAAATCGTGCACCTGGCGGGCTTCCATCATGCCGCCCTGGGCCAGAGACCAGAGCTGCGTGCCGGTCTTCACGTCATACACTTCAATCGCCAGGGACAGGGAGCTGTCGCCGCCGCTGCCGCCGTCCATGTAGTGATTGATATAGCCGCCCACCAGAAGTTCCGCGCCGCGCTGCCGGGCCAGGGCCAGAGCGCGCGAGCGTTCAAAGGGACCGGCTTCGGGCGCGTATTCCAGGGCCTCGAAAGCATTGAGCGAAAGCCAGATCTGCCAGACCTGGCGCGAAAGCATGTCGCTGAAGGTCACGGCATTGGTGATCTGCTGCACGGCGCGCAGGGGCACGAAAAGCGCGCGCGGGCGGTGCCCGGCCGGGCCGCGCGGGGACACATAGACGGCGGGCGGCTGGCGGCGCACAAAATTGTCGATCTGGATCTGGAAAGGCGTGCTGAAATCTCCGGCCAGGGAGATGGAGGAACGGCTGTCGTCCGGAGTGCTGGCGCAACCGGCGGCAAAGGCCAGAACCAGGGCCAGGACCGGAAACAAGCCCGGCAGCCAGGGGCATACGCGCCGCGGCAACGATTTCATTGCGGTTTCTCCGAGGCTAGGCGCGCCTTCTGAATGGAGGCGAGCAATTTTTCCCGCGCGTCGCGCAGGTTGTCGTAGAGGGCAAGGCGTCTGTCGGCCGACAGGCGGCAGAAATCCGCCGTGCGGGTCATGTCGGCAAGGCGCGCCATGGCCTGCGCCAGTTCCGCCAGTTGGCGCGCCTCCGGTCCGGCCAGGGGCACGCTTCTGCCGGCAAGTTCCGCCAGATGCCCCAGTTCCTCGGCCTGGGCACGGATGCCCTCGGGCCGGATCGCCGCGCCATATTTCCGACGCTTGCGAAATTCATGCCAGAGAAAGCGGATTCGCCGCCACAACCGGGCCATGCCCATTGCCTCAGGGTTGGACCGCGTACAGCAATTGAAGAATCATGGGCCCCATCACCATGCAGACAGGCACAAAACCCAGCAGGGTCTGCGGCCAGTTCAGGCGCAGGGCCGCGCGGCAGCCCACGGCCATGCAGGCGAGCCCCCAGATCATGCCCGCCAGGGAGCCCAGCGCCGGAATGACGCAGAGCAGCGCCGGGGCCGAACTGTAGACCATGACCTGGAAAACCAGAGGAAAGCTGGCCCGGTCCGGCGCCACAAAACGGTAGGCCAGATGGGTCAGGCCGCTGAAAACATAGAGTTGCAGAACCAGCATGGCCGTGCGCAGCAGCAGGGTCATAGCCAGATTGCTCTGCGGGGCCAGGAGAGCCAGCATTTTTTCCAGTTGCGGGTCCGTGGCCGCGCTGGGAGCCATGATCGCCAGCAGTACGCCGCCCCAGAAACGCTCCACCACCGTCTGCACCACGCAGACGATAAGATAGAAACACAGGGCCCGCAGTTGCGGGGCTTCCGGGTTGAGCGAACCGAAAAAGCGCGGCGCGGCGAACATGACCCGCATGACCGTCTGATAAAAGGAAGCCAGCCAGCCGTCATGTCCGGGTGCCGTCTCCCAAGGATTGGCCTCATAGTCATGCTCCGCATGGGGGTCCGCATCCCGCTCCGGCTCCCGCAGGCGGGCGGCCTCACGGGCGTAGGCCCGGCTGGCCGTCCGGCGGATGTCTTCTTCCTCCTCCTGTTCCGGCGCGGCATCCGGGCGGCCGGCGGATGCGCCGCCGTCTTCGCCTCGCGGCTCCCGGCGCTTGCCCTCCGCTTCGCTCGCGTCATGCTCCGGCTCTTCTTCCCGTACTTGGCGGCCCGGCACAATGGCGCCGGGCGGCAGGGGGTCATCCTGTCCGGCCATGCCCGCCGTAGCGGCCCCGTCGCGCGGCGCGGGCGCGTCAAGGGTTTCCAGCACCCCGCCCTCGGGCGAAAAGCGGAAGCGGCAGGCGCATTTGGGGCAGGTGGCAATGACAGCGCGCGCGGGCAGGCGGTCGGCGGGCAGTTCTCGGCTGAAGCCGCACTGCGGGCAGGTAATATTCACTACTGGCTCCTCTCGCGCCGCCCGGATTCCGAAGAACGGCGGCACATCTCAATAGAGCATTGGCATGTGCAATGCTCCGGACGCTTGAAGACCGGAAAGCGTGCTTCCCGGAGGCCGCCACGCGGCCGAATGTACCTTCTCTATTAGCCGCAGGCAGGCGCGCTGGCAAGTCCGCCACGGACGCGCCCGAAACCGACCGGGCCGGGAGCGGACGCCCCGGCGGCGCGCGCCGTTGCGGCCCGGGGATCGGTCGAAAGCGGCGGCCATGGCCGCTTCCGCCACGGCAGGGCAAAAAAATTTTCACGGGCCGCATTTTTGCCTTGACAAGTTTTTGGGAATGCGGGTAAGCAAAGTTATAGTCAACTAGTCATATATATGAATTTTATCCGGCCACGCATCTTCCGACAAGCGCCGCGAGCAGGGAAGCCGTATGCAATACCATGAGCCAGCCGTCCAATCCCGGCACAATCCCGACAATCATCTGCCCGCTTATGCAAGGATCAGCCAGAGCCTGCGCCGCCAGATAGAAAGCAAAGCCTGGCAGCCGGGCGACCTGATCCCCACGGAAAGCCGGTTGTCCAAGGAGCACGGCGTCAGCATCGGCACCGTGCGCAAGGCCTTGCAGGAGCTGGTCATTGCCGGTTTTCTCTACCGGGTGCAAGGCAAGGGCACCTATGTGGCGGGCAGCTTCATCCGCAGCAAAGACCACCGTTTTTACCGTACCCACGCCGCCTTCGGCGAACCTGATCCGGAACGGCGCTTCACTTTTCTGCGCTCCTCCACGGAACCGGGGCGGGACTTCATCTGTCGCTATCTGCAACTGGCGGAAGGCACGGCCCTGCTCAAGCTGGAGCGGCTCATTTCCATTGACGAGCGGCCTTTTGTGCTGGTGCATTCCTATTTCGAGGCCGCGCGCTTTCCGGAACTGGCGCGCACGGACCCGCGCCGCTTTGAAAGCGAGGCCCTGACCCTGATCATTGAAAAGGATTACGGCACGCCCACCATGTCGGCCAGTGAATTGTGCTGCGCCGCCAACGCCTCGCCGGAAGTGGCCGCCGTGCTGCAACTGCCTGAAAGCTCCCCTGTTCTTTTTCTTGAAATGCTTTCCTGTTCCTACAACGAAATACCTTACGAATACCGGCAGAGTTTCTGCGTTCCCGGCAGAAAGCTCTTCCGCTCCTACTGAGATTTCACGCCTGTGCTGCCGTAACAGGCGTGGAGACCGTAGCGCGGAAAATGCGGTTTTTGCGCTACCCCGCCGCCACCGGCGGCGCGCCACGGCCCAACCCGCAGGGAGGATACAGCATGCAGCCTCAGGACTTGGGAAAACGGCTTTTTATATTTGCCGTTATTGCTGATTCACATCTCAATCAGGACGAACTGGACTGCAATTCGCCCTTCCCGGTCAACAAGCTGGCCAACAGGCGCATGCGCCATGTGGTCCGCGATCTGAACCGGCGGGATGTGGCCTTTGTGGTCCATCTGGGCGACCTGATCCACCCGGTTCCCGCCGTCAAGGAGCTGTATGCCGGAGCGGCCGCGCGTTTCCACGCCCAGGTCAGGGAGCTGAACGCCCCTCTCCATCTCACCCCCGGCAATCACGACATCGGCGACAAGCCCATGCCCTGGGCTCCGGCGGGCGCCATCACGGAAGACTATATCCGGCTCTGGCGGGCAACCTTCGGCGACGACTATTATTCCTTTGACCACAACGGCATCCATATGGTGGTCATCAACGCGCAGTTGATGAACAGCGGCCTGCCCGCCGAAGCGGAGCAGAAACGCTGGCTGGAGGACGACCTTCTTGCCCACGCCGGACAACGGATTTTCATCTGCACCCATTACCCGCCCTTTCTCTGCGAAACGGACGAGGCCGAGCATTACGACAATATCGCGGAGCCGGAGCGCGGCCGGCTGCTTGAGCTGATGGCCCGTTGCGGCGTGGAAGGCCTGTTCGCCGGGCACGTCCATAATTTCTGGTATCTGAACGAAGGCGCCACCAGGCACTATCTCCTGCCCTCCACTTCCTTTGTGCGCCAGGACTACAGCGAAATGTTCAAGGCCCCGCCCGCCCTGGAGGAAACCGAAGCCGGGCGCAATGACGCGGCCAAGCTGGGCTATTTTCTGGTGCACGTGCACGAGCGCGGGCACCTCTGTGAAATGGTCCGGACCTACGGCGCGTGCGCGGCCCCGGACGACCCGCTGGAAACGCCGCCCATGAGCGTGACTCCGGTCGCGCCCGCCCGCAACCGTTACGCGGCCCTGGGCTTTGATCTGCGCCAGAGCTGGGCCGAAGCCGTGGGCATCCCGCCCAGCGGCGCGCTGGATGAATTCGACAGAAAGCAGGTCCGTAACGACTACCCCCTGCTGGCGCTCTGGGAAATGGGCGTGCGCCATCTGCGCATCCCCCTCCAGGACCTGCGCGACGCCGAGGCACGGCGGCGCATACGCGACCTCCTGCCGCTGGGGCAGACCTTCACCCTCTACTCCTACGGCCTGCCCACGCCGCGCGACGCAAAGCTCATTCAGGACAACGCCGCCCTGCTCTCCGGCTGGGAAATCAGCTTCCGTGAGCAGGAACTGGCGCGGCTTGCCGCCGGGCTACGCGAATTGCGACGCGAACTGAAGCTGCCCATCCTGCTCAGCCGGATGTGGGAGCATGAGGAGAACCGCGCGCCTGACGGCCGCTATTTTCACGTCATGAACCACGGATTCACCGTGGGAGACGGGGACAGAATCGCCCGCATGGCCGCGCTCCGGGGGTTGGAAGACGCGGGACTGGTGTTCCGGGCCATGAGCCACGACGACCTCCCCGCGCTCACGGCATTTGCCCACAAAACCTGTGCCGCGCGCGGCCTGCCCGCCTCCCTGCATCTGCGCCTGACCGGCTTCAATCCGGCCGAGGCCGTGCGCGACGACACATGGGCGGCGCAACGCACGGCCGAGGCCCTGTTCTGCGCCGCGGGCACGGGCGTCACGGTTTTTGCCGACGCTCTTACGGATATCGACCGGGGCTATTTCGTGCGCAACGGCGTGCTGGACCAGACCTGCAATCCCCGGCGGGCCGCCAGGGTCATCGGCCATCTGCACGCCGCGCTCAACGAGGGCCGGGGAAACATCGGCCCTGCGGAGAAGATGGAAGCCGAGAGCCGCTGGCTCCGGACCCGCCAAAACGGCGAGAGCATCGCCCTGTATATGGCCGGTCCCGACGCCGTGGGCGCGCCCCTGTCCATCCCGGCAGAGCTCTTCACTTCCACGGCGGCGGTGACGGCGGTGGATCTGGACAGCGGCTTCAAATTTCCGGCCGGAGAACTTCGCCCCGTGGCCGAGGGCCTGTATTTTTTGCGGGAACAGTAAGCCGTTCTCAATTTGCACGGAAGCCATCCCCGGAATGAACCGGGGGGTGGATCAGAATAAAACCAGCCGTAAAGGAGAACCGTCATGTCGCACCGATTCACACGCATTCTGGCTTTAGCCCTGCTGGCGCTCTGTTTCACGGGCACGGCCCATGCCGAATACCCCAAGGGTCCCATTTCCATCATCTGCCCCTTCGGCGCGGGCGGCGCGGGCGATCTGGCGGCCCGCATTCTGGCCAACGCCGTCAAGAACGACTTCGCCAAGCCCGTGGTCGTGGTCAACAAGCCCGGCGCCGCCGGTGTGCTGGGCACCACCGTGGCCTTCCGCAGCAAGCCCGACGGCCAGACCTTGCTCATCGGCCGCGTTGCCAACGCCGCCATCATCCCGGCGCTGAACAAGACCATCCAGTACAAGTGGGACAGTTTTGTCTTCCTGGGCCTGCTGGACCTCAATCCCCTGGTGGTCGTGGTCCACAGGGATTCGCCCTACAAGACGCTGCGGGACCTGGCCGACGCCATCAGGGCCAATCCCGGCAAGCTGACCTTCAGCACGGCCGGAGCCCTGAACATTCAGGAAATCGCCTCCTATATGCTGCTGCACGCCGTGGGCCTGGGCAAGGACGGCGCGGTGAGCGTGCCCTTCCAGAGCGACGCGGCGGGCAAGAACGCCATTCTGGGCGGGCATGTGGACTTCGGGGCCATCAATCTGGCGGCGGCCTTTGACCAGCTCGGCGAAGGCGGCAAGCTGCGCGCCCTGGCCGTGACCACGGACAAGCGCCTGCCCAAGTATCCGGATATTCCCACCGTGCGCGAGGCCGGTTTTCCTGAACTGGAAAACATTCTGGGCTGGAACGCCCTGTACGGCATCAAGGGCATGCCCCAGGAAGCCGTGGACAAATGGGTACAGGCCCTGCAGGCCGTCAAGAGCAACAAGGAATGGCTGGAACCCACGGAAAACATGGGAGCCATCCCCGATATCCTGTCCCCGGCCGAAACCGAAGCCTTTGTGCGGGCCCAGGTGCGGAAGTTCGAACAACTGGGCCGGGCCCTGGGCCTGATCATCCAATGACATAACTTTCACGGCGGAAAATTTCCGGCCTGACCTTCTTCCGACATATTCCGGACGCCGCGCGGGGAGGAGCCCCCTCCCCGCCGCCCAAGGAGGCCACATGCACGCGACGGTACGGCAAGATCTGATCCTGGGGCTGACGCTCACGGCATTTTTCTGCATGGTCTATTTCGTACTTATCCCTCTGGGCATCGAGGTTCCCCGTTCCCATGACCCCGGCCAGCTTTCCCCGGCGGCCTATCCTTCCTGGATCGCCCTGGCGGGCCTGGGCGCCTCGCTGCTGCTCACGGCCAACGCGGTCCTGAAGCATCTACGGCTGCGCCACGCCGCTACGCCGCCCGCAAACCGGGACAAAGCCGAGCCCCGGAACTGGGGCGCATTGATTCACACCCTTCTGGCCTTCGGGCTGCTCTTTCTCTTTTACTTCTTCATTGACGACGTGGGCATGGTGCTGGGCAGCTTTATTCTGTACGCGGCCTTTGCCCGGCTCTGCGGCGAACGCAACTGGCTGCGCCTGCTGCTGGTGGACTGCATCCTTACCGCCGCGCTTTACGTCTTTTTCGTCCGCATCGCCGCCGTGCCGGTTCCTTTGGGCATTCTGCAATCCTTTCTCTGAAAACCGGCGCGCCCGCCCCGGTACGGCGCAATGTCAAAGGTTCCATCGCTCCGCGCGGAATTCAGCATACTCCGCGCCGCAAAACAGCATACGGCACACGACAACCATCAGTGTAAACAGCTTTAGGGACTGCTTCCAAATTGTGGAGTTTTGCCTTTCCAGAGAGGAAAACAGGCTTTTTACAAAAAAATGTATTCCCAATGGCACTCGCTTCAACCGTTGCACCGAAGTTGGAAGGCAAAAGAACCGATTTAGCAACAGTCCCCAGGAGACGCCCATGCTTGAAGCACTGCAACAAGGACTGCACCTCATCGCCTCCGTGGAAAACATCCTCGCCCTGTTCGGCGGCATGCTCGGCGGCGTGATCATCGGAGCCCTGCCCGGACTGACCGGGGCCATGGCCGTGACTCTGGCCCTGCCCTTCACCTTTTACATGCCTCCCATCACCTCCCTGATGCTTTTGCTGGGCATCTACAAGGGCTCCATGTACGGAGGCTCCATTTCCGCCATCCTGATCCGCACGCCGGGCACGGCGGCGGCCGCCTGCACCGTGCTGGACGGCTATCCCCTGGCCCGGCAGGGCAAGGCGGGACAGGCCCTGTACATGGCCTTGTACTCCTCCTGCTTCGCGGACATGGTGTCCAATCTGGCCCTGATTTTCTGCACCGGCATGATCGCCAGCTTCGCCCTGCGCTTCGGACCGGCGGAATTCTTTTCCCTGATCTGCTTTTCCCTGACCATTGTGGCCGGGCTGTCCGGCGCGTCCCTGCTCAAGGGGCTCATCTCGGCCTGTTTCGGCCTGCTGCTGGCCAGCGTGGGCATGGACATCGTCTTCGGCACCGGCAGGATGACCTTCAACGACGTGAATCTGATGGCGGGCTTCAGCTTCATTCCCCTGCTCATCGGCCTGTTCGCCATCCCCGAAATCATCAAGGCCACCTCGCCGACCCCGCCGCCCGCCATCCAGGCGGACATGGGGCACAGCCGCCTGACCTGGGCGGATTTCAAACGCTGCTTCACCTCCATTTTCCGGGGCAGCCTCATCGGCGTGGTCATGGGGGCCATTCCCGGCATCGGCGGCGCGCCCGCAGCCTACCTGTCCTACAGCGAGGCCCGCCGCTACTCCAAACGCGCGGCCAATTTCGGCAAGGGCGAACTGGAAGGCATCGCCGCCGCCGAGTCCGGGAACAACGGCGTCTGCGGAGCCACCCTGATTCCCCTGCTCTCGCTGGGCGTGCCCGGCGACATCGTCACGGCCGTGATGCTCGGCGCGTTCATGATGCACAACATCACGCCCGGCCCTCTGCTCTTCGAAGAAAATCTGCCCCTGGTGTACGCGCTCTACTTCGGCATCATCCTGAGTTCTCTCTTTCTGCTGATCTCCGGCTTTTTCTGCCTGCGCGGTGCCGACAAGATCACCAGAGCGCCCCGAATGGTCCTGTTTCCGGCCATCCTCTGCATCTGCCTGTTCGGCGCGTTCTCCATCAACAACAACGCCTTCGACATCCTGGTGCTGCTCTGCATGGGCCTGGTGAGCATGTACATGGGCAAAAACCACATCGCGGAAGCGCCCTTTCTGGTGGCCTTCATCCTCGGCCCGCTCTTTGAGGACAATCTGCGCCGCTCCCTGCTCATTTCCCACGGCGATGTCTGCATTCTCTGGAGCACGCCCATTTGCTGGTTCTTCATCGCCCTGACCGCGCTCTCCCTGTTCATCACCCTGCGCAAGGAATGGCTGGAACGGAAAAAGGGCCCGGACCCCATCGAGCCGCCCAATGAGGAGTAAAAGAGGACCAGGATAATCTTTTGCAGAGCGAAAGAGAGAAATGCTCTTCTGCTAAGCTTTCTATTCCGTTGCGGTTATTTTACAAAATCCGCCTTTTCCGTACGGGCGGCGTTATCGGTGAGTTTTTGATGCTCGCGTACTTGAGCACAGCTCTGCTCGCGATGCCCGTAAGGCTCGCTCTACTCGCCAACGGGCACGGCCCTTTGGGCCGCCTTCCGGTCGGTCTCCGCTCGAAACCGCGCCGCTGCCTTGCCCTCACGAAAAAATCGCCAATTTTGCAAAATTTCCGCAAAACCAGCTCCCCGCTCACTTGCCGACTGTGTCGGCTGCGTTCGCCGGAATGGGGAAGAAAGACACATACATGGAAACAAATGAATACCCGACGATTGAGGCGTTCATTCGATTACCCTGAAACGAAGACAAAGCCCGCTTGACAGCTCCGGCGGCCATGGATACATTCTTTCCACTCAAGGGGAGTAACTAGGTTCCCGAAACCTGGACGGCATCAACAGCATGACCTTATTGGTCTGGTGCCGTCGTCGGCTACGCCGATAAGTGAGACCTTGGCAGCAATGCCAGGGTCTTTTTTTGTTTTCCGGCCCGCGCCCCGGACCGTACATCTTTTGCCCAAGGAGACGCCATGTCACTCCGCGCTCTGCGCCCCTACATTCTGGCAATAGTGCTCACAGTGCCGGGCCTGGCCCTGCGTTTCGCGCATCCCGACCTTTCACCGATCTGGGTGGCCGTGCTTTCGGGCATGGCTATTCTGGGGGCTTCCTTCCTGCTGACCTGGGCCTGTGAAGTAGCCCAGCTGGACATTCCCCAGGCCGTGGCCGTGGCCGTGGTGGCCTTTATCGCCGTGCTGCCGGAATACGCGGTGGATATGTACTTCACCTGGATGGCGGGCCAGCACCCGGAAAGCGCCTATTCCCACTACGCCATCGCCAACATGACCGGAGCCAACCGGCTGCTCATCGGCGTGGGTTGGTCGGCCATCGTGCTGATTTTCGCCGGGCGCTACCATTCGGCCGTGGCCCTGCACGACGACAAGCGCACGGACGTGCTTTTTCTGGGCCTGGCGACCCTCTACGCCCTGCTGATCCCGCTCAAGGGCTCGCTGACCTGGGTGGACGGCGTGGTTTTTCTGGCCATTTACGCCTGGTACATCTGGATCATCGCCCGCCGTCCCTGCGAGGAGGAGGAACCCGAAGGCCCGGCCGCCGTGCTGGCCCAGCTGCCCAAGAAGAAGCGGCTGCGGACCGTGATCGCCATTTTCCTCTTCGCCGCCCTGGTGATTCTCTGCAATGCCGAACCGTTCAGCGAAAGCCTGGTGGCCAGCGGCAAGCTGCTGGGCGTCAATGAATTCCTGCTGGTGCAGTGGCTTGCGCCCATCGCCTCGGAAGCGCCGGAATTTATCGTGGCCCTGATGTTCGCCTTCCGGGGCAACGCCGGACTGGCCCTGGGCAGCCTGCTCTCCTCCAAGCTCAATCAATGGACCCTGCTGGTGGGCATGATCCCCGGCGTGTACGCGGTGTCCTCGGGCGGACTTTCTCCCTCCATAAACCTTGACACTCACCAGTTCCAGGAAATATTACTGACCGCCGGGCAGTCCATCTTCGCGGTGGCCCTGCTGCTGGATCTGCGTCTGCACGTGCGTGAGGCCTTCTGGCTGCTGGTGCTCTTCGCGGCCCAGTTGTTGTCGCCCTTGTACGACGCCCAGTTGGAAGCTATGCTGGGCCTGGCCCACGACCCGTTGCGTCTGCATTATTTCTACGCCCAGGTCTATCTGGCCCTGGCCGCGATACTGATGATCAAGAACTGGCGCAAGGTCTGGCAGTTGCGCCTGGGATTCAAAGTTTAAGGAGAGGAGTCCGGCAGTTGGCCACTCCTCCTTATAATGATACATGGAGGATGCGCCATGCCGCATGCTTTTTTCCATAGCCGGGCCATCCCGCCGACAGCGGCGGGATGGCTGCTGATCCTTCTGCTGGCCTGCGCCTGCATCCCGGCGGCTTTCTCGCCCGCCGGGGCGGCCGAGGAAACGCCGCCCCCGACTGACTCCGCCGCGCCGGACACCGAAGACAGCGGGCCCGAGCAGGCCGTCTACCCCAATGTGCTCAATGAGCGCATCCAGCGCGGCGGCAACGGCAATCCGGCGGTCAGCCTTTATTATCCGGTGCTGCATCAGGCCGCCGTGGACGAGGCCATCCGCCGCTGGGCCATGGACGTAGCCGATGCCTATGAAAAAGAAGTCAGCAAAGCCGACGGCCCGGACGGAGAAAAGCCCAGTAGCTACGGCATGTGGGATCTCACCGGCCTGTTTGAGCTTTCGCGCCCGTCGGAAGACGTGGTCAGCGTGACCTTCAGTGTCTACAGCTATACCGGCGGCGCGCACGGCAATCTGGAAATCACCTGCCTGAATTATGACCTGCGCACGGGACGGCGTCTGGACCTGGCGGATCTGTTCAAGGATCCGGAAAAGGCCCTGCAACTGATGTCCGCCTGGTCCCAAAAAGAACTCGCCCGCAGCCTGGGCGAAGATACGGACGAGGACATGATCCGGGACGGCGTGGCCCCGGATCTGCGCAATTTCGCCAATCTGACCCTGACGCCTCAGGGACTGCGCATTGAGTTCCAGCCCTATCAGGTCGCGCCCTGGGCCGCCGGGCCGCAGCGCGTGGACATGCCTCTGGCGGAACTGGCCGCCGCCGGTCCCGAAGCCCGGATCTGGCCCCAGGCCCCTGTTGCAGAGTAAAGTAACTTTGAAAAGTTGTTTTACTCCGGCAACCGCAAAAGCAGACGCCCGCGCCCGAAGCCAAGATGCCTTTAGCCGTTCGTGAGCAAAGCGAGCGTTGCCTTAGCTGTAGGCGCCGCAGGAGCCTTACAGATAAGGACAGCATAGCTACGGATAAAGAGAGCAATGATGGACCGTGTTTCCATCACGCGTCAGCCGTTGCCGCCGGGCGGCTTACGGATGACGACAGCAACGATAGGATGAGGGCGGCGCAGACGTTGAGAATGGCAATTCCCAACGTTAATCTGCTCTAAAAGACTGACATGGCGCCCGGCCCGCCGAGGCCGGACGCCATCCGGATGAGGTCAGTATCCATGCCTCGCGTATTGTATTGTCTCCTGACGGGACTGTTTCTCTGTCTTCCGGCCGTAACGGCCCTGGCCCTGCCCGGCGCGGAGGCCTTAAACGGGCCGCTCCTCGCGGCCTCCCGGACTTCAGTGGACGAAGCGACAGCCGGAGCGACAAACGGTCTGGCCGCCGGAGATTCCACCGGCAAGGAAGCCGCGGCGGCCGAAATTTCCGGCTCGCGGCGTCCCGGCGTCATCGACCATCTCCTGCAGCGCCCACTGCCGGACGGCCCGGCGGAACACCCCAGAGCCGCCGAAATCAACATCAACTACCCTTCGTTGGGCCGCAGCGACATTGACGCGGACATCCGCCAATGGGTCACGGGCATTGCCGACGCCTTTGAGGAACATCTGGACATCAACGCCTTCGGCCTGCCCAGCACGGAACAACGCGGCGAGAGCGGCCCGGCTTTTGAACTCTGGGGTTCCTACAGCGTGTCCTGGCCGTCCGACGCGGCCGTGAGCATCACTTTTGAAATCTGGAATTATACCGGCGGGGCGCACGGCAATCTGGACATCATGACCCTTAATTACAGCCTGATCACAGGCCAGCGCCTGGGCCTGGTGGACCTGTTCGAAACGCCGGAAACAGCTCTTCACCTGATGTCCGCCTGGTCCCGTCAGGAACTGGCCCGCCGCTTCGGCGCGGGCCGCCCGGCCCAGATGCTCAAAGACGGCACCGAACCCCTGGTGGAGAACTTTTCCAGCCTGACCCTCACGCCCGAAGGCATTTGCATCAACTTCCAGCCCTATCAGGTCGCCCCCTGGGCCGCCGGTGTGCAGAAGGTCAACATGCCTCTGGAGGAACTGCTCCAGGCCCGTCCCCTCCTGGCCCTCTGGGGCCGCTGAACACGCCTGCCGTCACCGGAAAATTCTTCCCCGCTTCTTTTTTGTCCCCCTTAAACACAGTTTATTCATAAGGAATACCATGACCACATTATTGCAGGATATTCTGGCTCACAATCGGGCCGTTACGGAGAAAGAGGGCGAAGCCCGGCGCGCGGCGGCCGTGGCTCTGAAAAAGACGCCGCACAGGCGCTGCGCCATCTTTACCTGCATGGACGCCCGCCTGGTGGAAATGGTGGAACCCGCCCTGGGCATCCGACGCGGCGACGCCGTGGTGCTGCGCAACGCCGGCAACATCATCGGCACGCTTGAGGGCACCATGATCATCAGCCTGCTGGTGGCTGTCTTCATGCAAAATATTGAGGAGATCATAGTGGTGGGACACGAGGACTGCGGCTTTACCCACGCCTCCTCAGCGGTGCTGCTGGACAAGATGCGCCAACGCGGCATCGGCAAGGAAGCCGTGGAAACCATGCGCGGCCCTCTGGAAACCTATCTGGATCCGCACACCGATCCGGAACAAAATGTCCGCCGCGTGGTGCAGCTGCTCCGCACCCATCCTGCTTTTCCGCCGGACATCGTGGTGCACGGCCTGCTGATGCAGCCAGCCAGCGGCAGCGTTCGGCTGGTGGTTGACGGCTCGCGCGACTAGCACTTGCTGCTTGAAATACTCCACTCCCCACCGCGTTTGCCCGGCGGAGCGATGCCGGGTCAGCCCAGGCTCAGCCCTCATTAAAGCGCCTGCCGCAAAGCCGCTTTTTTCCGTACAGCGGCGTTGCAAAAAAAATTGACCTTGCGGTATGTTCACGGCAGCAGGGCAGACGCATCTAAAAAGTCTTTATTCCCCGATAGATCGGGGAACGAACAAAAAAGAGGCGAAGCCACCATTGCTCCGCCGGAGCCAAGCGCAGGCGGATGGCTGGCGCCGGGAGAATCTTAAAAAATGCGCTAGCCGTTGCCGCGCCAGCGGTTTGCTTGGATATAATTTTGCGTAACCAATTGCTGTCTTCATCCTTAGCTGGCGTTGCTGTCTTTATCCGTACGGCTCACAAGTTCGCCTACGGCTAAAGCTCCTTCGTCACAACGGCTAAAGCACAGCTTCGTCCGGTTTTTCCTTTGCGCCTTGCTGCCCGAAAAAATTCAGCTTTTCGCGGCCGGCGTTTTAATGAGGGTCAAGCCCAGATTTTTGAGCTTTTCCTGCAACAACGCCGCCTTGGCCGGGCCGATGCCCGGCAGGGCGCGCAATTCTTCCAGACTGGCCGCGCGCATGACCTCCACGCTGCCGAATTTTTCCCAGAGCAGTCGCGCCGTGGCCGGGCCGATGCCCGGCAGGCGCATGAGCTCGCCGGAAAGCGCGGCCCCCTGGCGCGCCCGGCGGTGGCGGCCGATGGCGAAGCGGTGGGTGGCGTCGCGCACATTCTGCAAAAAGAGCAATTCCGGTCCACCCTCGCGCAGAGGCAAGGGATTGGCCCGGCCCGGCACAAAAATCCGGTCAGCCACGTTGCCGGCCCGGCGATCGGCCTGGCCTCGCTCGTCACGGGCCTTGGCAATGGCCGCCAGGCTGAACAGGCCGGTTTGCCCGGCATCGGCCAGGGCACGCTCCACCACGGCCAATTGTCCCCGGCCGCCGTCAATCAGTAAAAGGTCCGGCCAGGGTGGG
Organism: Desulfovibrio sp.; assembly: GCF_018379785.1. GTDB lineage: Bacteria > Desulfobacterota > Desulfovibrionia > Desulfovibrionales > Desulfovibrionaceae > Desulfovibrio. The sequence goes on along the minus strand of NZ_JAGZUV010000035.1, from coordinate 9,416 downwards.
CCGCTCTCCAGCCGCCGCGCCACCCAGGCGTGCAGCGTGGCGTAATCGTCGCCGCTGTCCGGCATGGCATAGGTACGGTAATCCGGGCGGCTGGGCTGGCCGTCCGTGAATACCACCAGCCCCACTCTGGTCTGCCGGCCGCCGGTGTGGGACACGTCCACGCATTCAATGCGTTGCGGCGGCCCGGCCAGATGCAGGGCTTTGGCCAGCCGCTCCAGAATGGATTGGCCGTCCTGATTCCGGCGGCGACGAGCCTCTTCGCGGGCATTGGACTGCGCCAGATCAATGAGCTGATTATCCGAGGCGTTCTGGGGGGCCACAATGCGTACCGGTCCTCCCCGGCGGTCGGCCAGGGCCTGCTCCAGCAAAGCCTTGCCGCTGGGGGCACCCTGCGCCGAATCCCCGCCCAGTGCGGTCGCATCCGGCTCCGATACGGCAGACGATGCGCCGGACTCCGCTGATTCCGCATCAGGCGAAGCAGGCCCTTCTTCCCTCTCGTCCGCCTCCCATTCCAATTCCGGCGGCAGCCAGGGCAGGAGTATGCGCGGCGGGGGCGTGACCTGGCTGTAATACTGGCTGACAAAGGAACTCAGCAATTCCGGCGCGTCCTCAAACGTCAGGCCCGGCCAGTAAAAAGCCAGGCCGTCGGTGACCGCCCCGCTTCGCACAAAAGCAATGCCCAGAGCCAGGCCTTTGTCCGCCGGGAACAGGCCCACGGCGTCCATATCGCCGCCGCCGGGCAAAACCGCGGCCTGGCGCTCCACCGTGCGCTCCACGGCCCGGATCTGATCGCGCAAGGTCGCGGCCTTTTCAAATTCCAGGTTCTCGGCGGCCTGCTCCATTTCCGCGCGCAGGCCGCGCAGCAGAGGTTCGGACCGGCCTTGCAGCAATTCGCAGACCTTGTGCACCGCCTCATGATAGGCCGCAGGCGTGATCAGGTCCATGCAGGGGGCCGGACACTGGCCCATGTGGTGGTACAGGCAGGGCCGCACCCTGTTTTTCATGGCCCGGTCCGAACAGCGGCGCAGCGGAAAGGCGCGGTGAATCAGCTTCCAGGTTTCCCGCGCTGAAAGAGCGGAGGTGAACGGCCCGAAATAACGCGCGCCGTCGCGACGGGCCCGGCGCACGACCTCCAGGCGCGGGAAGGGATGCTTGAGATTGAGCCGGAAGAGCACATACTGCTTGTCGTCGCGCAGAACGATATTGTAGTGCGGACGGTGCTTCTTGATCAGGCTTGCCTCAAGCAGCAGAGCTTCTTTTTCCGTGGTGGTGGTCAGATATTCCAGGCTGACCGCATGGGCCAGCATGGCCCTGGTCTTGGCGGGCAGGCCCTCGGGCCGGAAATATGACAGCACGCGACGCCGCAGAATGCGGGCCTTGCCCACATAGATGATCCGGCCCCGGCTGTCCTTGTACAGGTACACGCCGGGCGTGAGCGGTATGGTGGAAGGGTCGGGCTTTTGCACGCAATGGTTGTACCGGAAGGGCGTGTGGCTGCCAAGCCCCTCCGCTCCACCGGCGCAAAAAGGGAGCCCGAAGGCTCCCTTTTTCAAGACAGACTGAACCGCTGACGCTTAGAAAGCGTACACGAAGCTCAGGTTGACGTTCCACGGGTCGCGTTCCTGGTCGCTCTTGCCGTTCATGGCGCTACGGCCCCAAGTGGACTTGGAGTGGTCGATCCAGGTGGCCAGGTAAGCGGCATCCAGCATAATGGTGAAGTTTTCGTACATCTTGTATTCGTTGGTCAGGCCGATTTCCAGGGCGCTGTCCTCAGTGGTCATGTACAGCGGATCCATGCCCAGGCCCTGCATGTTGGGACCGGTGATGTCGCCGCCGAGGCCAGGATAGCCGCGGTCAACATTACCCACAATGTACTTGGCCATCTTGGGGGCATTGGTGCCGCCGATATAGTTCACGCGCAAGGTGTGCTTGAGGTCTTCCACAAAGCTCACGTCCTTCACGCGGGCGCCGATGCCCCAGGTACCGGACATGCTGTAGCCCAGCATGGCCTCACGGGCGATGTAAGGACCACCATTGAAGGCAAAGTTGGAGAAGCCGTTATTATTATTGTCCACGCTGATGGAGGGCATGCGCTCGGAACCGTTGGCCGGGTTGTCGTCGTCGCCGGAACCGTACCAGCCGTACAGACCGGGAATACCCCAATCCAGCTTGTATTCGAAGAGCAAGGAAGCCAGCCAGCCGGAGCGGTTCATGCGGCTTTCGTCATAGTTCACGGAACCGTAGTTGAAATCCCAGGCAAAGCGGAAGGGATCCCACATGGTCACTTCACCGGTCAGACCGGCCCACCAACCGGTGCCGTAAGAGGTCAGGCGCTTATCGACGGGGCTGCCGTCCTTATGCATGGCGCCGCCCACAGGCAACATACCGGCCTGCACAAATTTCATGCCGGGCGCGTTGATGTTATTGCCGAAGTTGTCATCGCGACCGCTACGGAAGGTATTGGGACCAATGGCGGTCATCATGCCCCAAGGGGTCACTTTCACGCCGTCAAAGGACAGGGGCACCAACAGGGCGAACACATCCATATTGTCCATGTAATTCTGGGCGTAGTTCGTGTTGCCGTTCTTATCCCAACCATTGTAGTTGTCATTGAACGGGCGCGCCCACAAGGCGGTGAGACCCACGTTTTCGTTGAACTGGTAGCTGGCGACAACACCGGCCACGTCGTCATTGAAGACGTTGCTGCCGGTGGTAAAGCTGGGCAGAGCCACGCCCTGGATGCCCATGCGCACCTTCAGGTCGGTCTGGGGCACCATCCAGTCGATGTAGGCGTTCTTCACTTCAACAACGCTGTTACCGTCGGCACCAAGCGCACCGCCCTGAGTGGCTTTACCCCACATCTGGTCGCCGATTTCAAAGAAGACCGTACCGGACAGGGATTCGGAAGCTACGGCGTCCAACTGCAGGCGCACGCGCTGACGAGCTTCGAATTCGTCTTCATTTTTGTACTGTTTATTGGCCTGGTTATAACCAGTCATGCCGTGGCCGCCGGTGAAGCCGCCGTTCTGGCCAAAAGCATATGTCTCAGTTAATCATTTGAAATAAAATGATTAAAATAAAAATAAAGTAAAAATACCCGCAATTCTACCAACAGCGTTTCTGAAAAAAGGCCGGTCCGCATTATGGCGCACCGGCCCCGCGCGTCCTGGTTATTTCAGGCAGAGCGCCGCGCGTCGATGTTCGGCTATCTGCCGGTTATCCCGCATTTTTCTTTTGTGAAGCGCCAAACGCATGCCCTCAAGGTAGGCGGCGTGGTGTCGTTCTTTATAGGACGCGCGCAGGCGGTCGAGGTAATCCGCCCACTCCTGCATCATTTTTTTGCGTTCCTGCAGATAGCGGGCGTGGTTATAAGAGGCGCGCACGCTGTTTTTCTCGCAATGGGCCAGCTGGCGTTCGATCCAGTCGCTGTTGTAGCCCCGCTCATTGAGCAGGGTGGAGGCCATGGAGCGGAAACCGTGGAATGACATCCTCTCCCTGCCGTAGCCCAATCTGCGGATGGCGCTTACCAGCGTGATGTTGCAGATTCTGTCCTGCCCGCCGTGCAGGCCGGAAAAGAGAAAACGGCTGTTGCCGCCGTAGGTTCGCAATTGCTCCAGAATAGCCACGACCTGCCGGGCCAGAGGCACGATATGCGCCACACGGGTTTTCATCCGTTCGGCGGGGATGCGCCATTCCGCTCCGGGCAGGTCGAACTCCCGCCATTGGGCCCCAGCCAGTTCGTTGGCACGGACAAAGACATAGGGAGCCATTTGCAGCGCGCATTTAACGGGAAAGGTGCCCCAGTAGGTATCAATGGCGCAGAGCAGCCGTCCGATTTCACGGGGTTCGGTCAGGGCGGCGAGGTGCCGGGTGCGCATGGGGCGCAACGCGCCGCGCAGATCGGCGGCCACATCACGCTCGGCCCGGCCCGTGGCAATGGCATAGCGGAAAATGCGTCCGCACTCGGACAACAGCCTGTGCGCCGTGACCACGGAGCGGCGTTCCACGCGGCGCAACATGTCCAGCAATTCCGGCGGGCTGATGTGCTTGATGGGACGCGCGCCCAAGGCGGGGATCAGAACCTGCGTGACGCGTCCCACAATGGCGGCGGCGGTGCGCGGAGCCCACTGGGCGGAGAATTTGTCCAGCCAGTCGCGCGCCACGGCTTCCAGCGTATTGCGGGAAACGGCCAGGGCTTCGGCTTTGGCCGCCCGCTTGGCCGCGCTGGGATCAATGTGTTCCAGCAGCAGTTTTTTGGCCGCTTCCCGGCGCTCCCTGGCCTCCCGCAGGCTGAGCTCGGGCCAGGGGCCGATGACCAGCAGTTTCTGGCGGCCCAAGTAGCGGTAGGCGAGCCGCCAGGATTTATTGCCCTTGGGCGTAACATACAAAAATAGCCCGCCCCCGTCAGCGAGCTTTTGGGCCTTGCCGTTGCCGGTGACGGCGCGGACGGCTTTTTCCGTGAGTTTCATGCTTCCTCCTTGGCGGCCGGATGCCGCCAAGGAGGAAATCGGCAAAAAAACGCGATGGCTCGAGACAGACGCGCGGACACGGGCCTGAAGGGGAATACCAACGTCCATACCAACAGCCGCGCGGCACGGCGGAACCGGGGGAGAGCAAAAGAATACATGAACGGCTGCCTTCCCCGCAGGGGAAAACAGCCGTTCAAGAAATGTTCAACATACGACCGGGGTCGCGCTTAAGCCAAGCCCTGCCGCAACTGGCCTTCGAAGTAGGCAATAGTTTTTTTCAGGCCTTCTTCCAGGGGCACCACGGGCTCCCAGCCCAGCATCTTCCGGGCCAGGGAAATATCGGGACGCCGCTGTCTGGGATCGTCGCCGGGCAAAGGCTCATAGCTGATGACCGAACCGCTGCCGGTCAGGGCCACCACCTTTTCGGCCAGTTCCCTGATGGTGAATTCACCGGGATTGCCCATGTTCATGGGACCGGTGAAGTCGTCGGGCGAGGCCATGAAGCGCAGCATGCATTCCACCAGATCGTCCACATAGCAGAAGGAACGGGTCTGGCTGCCGTCGCCGTAAATGGTGATGGGCTCGTTTTTCAGGGCCTGGATGATGAAGTTGGACACCACGCGGCCGTCGTTGGGGTGCATCTTGGGGCCGTACGTGTTGAAGATGCGGCCCACTTTGATGGGCAGGTTGCCCTGGCGACGGTAGGCGAAAAAGAGAGCCTCGGCGCAACGCTTGCCCTCGTCGTAGCAGGAGCGGATGCCGTTGGGGTTCACATGGCCCCAGTAGTCCTCGGTCTGCGGATGCACTTCCGGGTCGCCGTAGACCTCGCTGGTGGAGGCCTGATAGATGCGCGCGCCCAGCCGTTTGGCCAGACCGAGCATATTGATGGCCCCGTGCACGCAGGTCTTGATGGTCTGCACCGGGTCGTGCTGATAATGCACGGGCGAGGCCGGGCAGGCCAGATTGTAAATCTGGTCCACCTCCACGTAGAGCGGGAAGGTGACGTCGTGGCGGATCAGCTCAAAGCGCTTGTTGTCCATGAACTCTTCCACATTGGCCCGCGCGCTGGAAAAGAAATTGTCCACGCAGATCACTTCGTGCCCCTGATCGAGCAGGCGCTCGCAGAGGTGCGACCCCAGAAAGCCCGAACCGCCGGTAACCAGAACCCGTTTACGCAGATGCATGTTTCCCCCGGAAAGACTGTAGCCGGACGCCGCCACGTGCAGTGCGGCGATATCCGTAATGTAATTATATTACTCTCAATGCCCGCCGCTGGCAATGCCGCCCGACGGGCGTGCCTCACGGTTCCCGCTTCACTTGCCTCGTTGCCGGACCATTGCTATGTTTCTCCGCGAGGTTACGCATGGGACACAAAAAAGTGGAGCGTATTGACCCTCTGAGCCGGGCTCTGCCCCCGGGCGGGGTGGACAGTCACGCGCATCTGGACGGTCCGGACTTCGATCCGGACCGGGAAGAGGTTCTGACCCGGGCTCGCGCGGCCGGGCTGGCCGACGTGGGCAACGTCTTTCTGGGGCCTGAGGATTTCGCCGCGCGCCGGGCCTTGTTCGACAAGCATCCGGAAGTCTTTTTTCTGCTGGGCATCCATCCCTGCGACGGGCGAAACTGCACGCCGGAGAGCCTGGCGGCCATGCGCGCGGCCTTTGCGACGGAACCGCGTCTGCGGGCCGTGGGCGAAATCGGCCTGGATTTCCACTGGCAGGACTGCCCCAGGGAGCTGCAGTTCAAGGCGTTCACCGAGCAACTGGACATGGCCCGCGAGCTGGACGTCCCCGTGGTCATTCACTGCCGCGAGGCCGAGGACGAATGCCTCATGACCCTGGAGGCGCGCGGTTTTTCCGGATATCCGCTGCTCTGGCACTGTTTCGGCGGCGGCCCGGCTCTGGCCCGCCGCATTCTGGACAACGGCTGGCACATTTCCGTGCCCGGCCCGGCGACCTATCCGGCCAACGCCGAACTGCGCCAAGCCGCCGCGATCATCCCGGCGGACCGTCTGCTGCTGGAAACCGACTCCCCCTATCTTTCGCCCATCCCCTGGCGCGGCAAGCGCAACGAACCGGCCCTGACCGTGTTCACCGCCAGGGCCGTGGCCGAGGCGCGCGGCGTTGCGCCGGAAGAGCTCTGGCTGGCCTGCGGGGAAAACGCGCGGCGCTTTTTCAAGCTGAATCAGGGCGTTTTGGCATTGAAAATATCCGGCTGCTCAGCATAGCATACTCTTAATGACCGATGCCCGCGATCCTGTTCAGCGGTGCGTGTGCCGCCGTGACGCGCGCCGGACGGGCCGGATGCCAGGGGCATGACGAGGCCTCCATGGAATTTCTGACATTTTCTTCGCTGGACCCCGCTTTTAATCTGGCTCTTGAAGAGCGGCTTTTTGATTCCCTGCCGCCGGAACATCCCGGACTTTTCATGCTCTGGCAGAACGGCCCTTCCATTATTGTGGGCCGCCACCAGTGCACCGCCGAGGAAGTCAACGCCGATTTCGTGCGGCGCGAAAATCTGCCGGTGGTGCGACGCATCACCGGCGGCGGCGCGGTCTACCATGATACGGGCAATCTCAATTTTTCCTTCATTGAAAACGCCAACGGCCAGGAGCGGGTGAATTTCCGGCGTTACCTGGAACCGGTGCGCGAAGCCCTGCGCGATGTGGGGGTGCGGGCCGAAATTTCGGGCCGCAATGACCTGGAAGTGGACGGACGCAAGATATCGGGCAGCGGCCAGCGGATTCACCGGGGCAAGGTGCTGCACCACGGCACCCTGCTGGTGGACGTGGATTTCGGGCGTCTGACCGAGGCATTGAGCGTGGATCCGGAGAAAATCCGCTCCAAGGGCGTGGCCTCGGTGCGGGCCAGGGTCCGCAATCTTTCCGAATGCTGGACGCCGGGCACGGACATGGGCACGCTCAAATGCTGCCTGCTGCGCCATTGCGCCGAAAGCGCCGCCCGTCTGGACATGGGGGATTACGCTGCGGCCCAGGCTCTGGCCGACAGCAAATACCGGCAGTGGAGCTGGAATTACGGCGCCTCGCCGGCCTTCACCGAGGAAAAGCGCCGCCGTTTTCCCTGGGGCGGCGTGAACCTGCGGCTGAGCGTGCGCAACGGCCGGATCGCGGATTGCCGGATTTACGGCGATTTCTTCGCCAATGCCGAGATCGGAGATCTGGAAAACATGCTTGCCGGGTTGCAGCATGAACCCGGCGCCCTGGCCGAAGCCCTGGAAGACGTGCCCTGGGAAGTGTATTTCAGCGGCTGCGATCCGGAGGAAATGCGCCGTTTTTTCATGGAATAAGGGCGCATCGTCTTCCAGCGCCGCCGGGCGGCGTTCAGGCTTGGGCGTTCCCGTGCGCCCGTTCGGTTCCATTCCGCCGCTTGTCCTCGTACATCCGGGCGTCGGCCGTTTTCATCAGCGTTTCATAATTCTTGCCTTCGGCGGGAAATTCCGCCCAGCCCACGCTGCAGGAAATCCGGTAGGGCGCTCCGTCGAGCATGGCCGGTTCGCGCAAATTTTCCCGGATACGCCGCAGCAGTTCCGGCGCCGCGTCCCGGCCGCCGTCCGTGACGGCCACGGCCGCGAATTCGTCGCCGCCCACTCGGGCGAGAGCGGCCAAAGGCCCCAGGGCGGAGCGCAGGCGCCGCGCGAATTCCTTCAGCACCGTATCTCCCCAGAAATGGCCCAGCGTGTCGTTGCATGCCTTGAACGCATTCAGATCCATATACAGAAACACAAAGTGCGCGGACTGCGGCGTACGGCAGAGCGCGTCCACTATCCGGTTCAGCTTGCGACGGTTGAACAGGCCGGTCAGATCGTCAGTCTCCGCGGTCTGGCGCAGCAAGCGTTCCTTTTCCCGCCGCTGGTGCGCCACGACGGCGCACAGTCCGCTGATGACGAAGCCCAGGCCCAGGTGAAGGGGGAGCTCCTTTGTGTCGATCCAGCCGCCTTCCGGGGCAAGGCTGAGTGTCCAGGCATGATTGGGCACCTGGATGCCGTAATCCACAGGCCGTCCGGAGGGCATGACGCCGCCTTGGGCGATGGTCAGATCATCGCCGTGTTCCCCCCGGCAGTGCAGGCGGTAGGCGTAGCCCTCCTGCCGCAACGCGTCCAGGAAGACCGGCTTCAGAGCCTCGGGCAGGTCCAGGATCAGCACCGCGAATCCCCAGAATTTTTCCTGCCCGTCGGCCTTGGTCAGAAAAATGGGATTGCGCGCCACCAGACCCAGGCCGCCCTGGAACAGGCTGTACGGGCCCGATAAAACAATGCTGCGGCTGTTGACGGCCAGCAGCGCATCGGCCCGGCGTTTGGGATTGGTGAAAACGCTTGTGCCTATGACCGCTTCATTGCCCTCACGGGGATAACAATAGGTCACGACGCCGTCCGGCAGGTACTGGATGGCCCGGATGCCCGCGCCGTCGGCCAGCGATCTGGCCAGATCCTCAAAGACTGTTTTCGGTATATGCCCGTGTCCGGCAATGATCACGGATTCCAGCACGTCGGTTTTGTGGAAAAGTCCGCTCAGCAGCGTTTCCAGGCGGGCGCTGTACACTTCGGCGGTACGCAGGGCGTCCGTCCGTCGATGGCCGACCGAGGTCCACGCGGCATAGACGGCGAAGGCGATGGTAAGCAGTACGCCGGTCAGAAAGACCGGAAAATGCAGGGGACGGACCTTGGGCATGCAATGTTTCCGAAAGCCGCTCGAAAAGAGGGCTGTTGCGGGACGGCGGGCATGGTTGGACACTTTCTGTTTCTTATGGCTCCATATCCCGCAAGGGTCAAGGCGTCCTGAGCGGTGGTTCCGGCGTCTTTCTTGCTGCGCTGCCGGGCTTGCGCGCCAGGCAGGGCAGACGCATCTAAAAAAGTCTTTATTCCCCGATAGATCGGAGAACGAGCAAAAAGGGGCGAAGCCACCTTTGCTCCGCCGGAGCGAAGCGCAGG
>NZ_JAGZUV010000034.1:0-30571 GCF_018379785.1 Desulfovibrio sp. | reverse complement strand
AAGCTATCCGCAATGCGTTCATATTGTTCTTTGGATATCTTCATAGGGCAAAGTTAACCCATGAAGAACGTTTTGACAATTAGTGTTAACAGGCCCTAAGGAAGCGCTGATTAATGAAGATTTTTGTTCTCTGCCAAGGAAGGCGAACTGCGGGCGAAGGGAGTATATTCAGACATATTCGACCGTCGCACGGAGTGAGCCTGACACAGGCAGAGGGCAAAAAGACCATTAATCAGTGCTTCCCTAAATTTTCCCCGAAGAACCCATCACATTGCGGATCTTGTGCGCCACCATATTCTTGACGGCCTCGCGGGCCGGGGCAAGGTAGGAGCGCGGGTCGAACTGTTCCGGGTGCTCGGCCAGGAACTGGCGGATGGAGGCGGTAAGCGCCAGGCGGATGTCCGTGTCCACATTGATCTTGCACACGCCCATGCCCGCGGCCTTGCGCAGCATGTCCTCCGGCACGCCCCTGGCGCCGCCCACCTGGCCGCCGTATTTGTTGCACAATTCCACGAATTCCTGGGGCACGCTGGAGGCCCCGTGCAGAACCAGGGGGTAGCCGGGCAGCCTGGCGCTGATGGCTTCCAGGCGCGGGAAGTCCAGTTTGGCCTCGCCCTTGAATTTGTAGGCCCCGTGGCTGGTGCCGATGGCCACGGCCAAGGAATCGCAGCCCGTGCGTTGCACGAAATCCACCGCCTGGTCCGGATCGGTGTAGACATGCTCGGCGGAACTGACGTGTTCCTCGACGCCGGCCAGCTTGCCCAGTTCAGCTTCCACCCAGACCCCCCTGGGGTGGGCATAGTCCGCCACCTGTTTGGTCAGGGCGATATTTTCCTCGTAGGGCAGGTGCGAACCGTCGATCATCACCGAAGTGAAGCCGCCGTCGATGCAGTCCTTGCACATCTCGAAGCTGGGGCCGTGGTCCAGATGCACCACCACGGGCACGGCGGGGTCTTCGATCAGGGCGGCCTCCACCAGTTTCATGATGTAGGTCTGACCGGCGTATTTGCGGGCTCCGGCGGAAACCTGGAGGATCACCGGGGATTTTTCCTCGGCGGCGGCCCGCATGATGCCCTGGACGATTTCCATATTGTTGACGTTGAACGCGCCCACGGCGTAGCGCCCGGCGTAGGCGGTGGCGAACATTTCTCTGGGACCCATAAGAGGCATGGCTTCCTCCTGTTCTGCTTGCGGTATGGGCCGGGGAAACATGGTCCCCGGCCTGGTAGTTGAGGTCTGACATATATCCCATATGCCGGAAAAGCGCAAAGGGAGAGAAGCTTTCCGATAGGGCGGCGGGCGCTGATCCGGCCGGGAGGGCCGGGCGGGATCAACATTGCGTGGCAAGGTGATTAACCACCTATAATTAAAATAATACTTTTAAAACAAAAAGGTTTCTTGCAATACTATAAAAATAAATATATTTATCCTGAATAAAATTTAATTTTTATAGTAAACCTATAAAATGGAGGCTGTATGTATCAGGATTTATGGACAAAAAAATCCGTGCCCGAATGTTTTTCCGTCGCGGTGGACCGCGATGCCGGGGGCAAAATCCTCCGCCGGGAGGAGCATTGGCCCGAGGGCGTGCGCTGCTTCCGCTACGCCTATGATGCGTCCGGTCATCTGCTCCGCGTGCATTGCGACGGCCGGGAGCAGGAGGCCTATGCCTATAATGGGGCCGGGCAGCGGGTGGAGGACGTGGCGAGGGGCACCCGCTATACGTATGACGCCGACGGGCGTCTCACGCATGCGGGCGCGCTGCGCATGGCCTATGACAAGGGCGGGCGGCTGGTCAGCCGGGCGCGTCAGGGCGCTGCCGCCGCGCGGGCGTTGCTTCCCCCGCTCTTGCGGGAAGCCCGGTCCGGTCGTCGCGAGGAGCGCGGCGGGGAAAGCGGGGTCATGGAATTCAGGTATGACGGCAACCGCCTCGCTGAAGTGCGCTTGCCGGACGGCGCGCTTCGATCCTATCATTATGAAGGAAACGCTCGTATGCCTTCGCGGGTTCTGGATGACGGCGAGCTGTGCCTGGCCTGGGAATGGAAGGGGCGGCAGACGCCGGTGCGTTGCGTGGACGCCCGAAGCGGGCTCGGCTATGACTGGGGCTACGAAGGGGGCGCGGAGCCCCTGCCCACGCATGTGGGCATTCAGGGCGAGGCCGTGCGGCGTCTGGGTATCGCGGGCGGTTCCTGGGGCACGGATAAGGACTATTTTTTACTGGGGCTGGACCAGGTGGGCTCGTTCCGCGCCCTGATCAACGGCGCGGGCGGCATCGTCAAGCGCGTGGACTATGACAGCTTCGGCAATGTGCTCTTCGACAGCCTGCCGGAATTGTACATCCCGCTGGGTTTCGGCGGAGGGATTGTGGACAAGGCTACGGGCCTGGTGCAGTTCGGTTGTCGGCACTATGATCCGGAGGTGGGCCGCTTCATCAGTCCTGACCCGGCCAAAGACCGGCGCGGCGACGGCGACCTCTACGACTATTGCGTGGACGATCCCGTGGGCAGGGTGGATCGGGACGGCCGTTTTTTCTTCCTGCCCCTGTTGGCGGGCATCGGCGGCGGCGCTGTCATGGGCCTGCTCGGTTCCTGGTTCGCCGCCAGGTCGGCGGACAACATGAAGGAAGAGCGGACTGGCAAAGTCTCCACCGCCGCGCGGGACGGCGTCGTTAAGGTGGCCCCGCTGGTGGGCATGACGGCGGCCACCGGCCTTGCCGCCGGGAACCTCGCCGCGTCCGCGCCGGAAGCCGCGCTTTCGGCCTGGGTGCGGCCGGGAGTCGTCGCTGGCGTTACGGATGCGGTGACAAGTTTTGTCCCAACGGGAACCCCTCCGGCAAACACTGTCGGAGGAGTTTTGGGGGCAGCAGTTCGAGAAGGCTATGATACTATGACCAGCGGCTCATTTTGGGGGCTAACAAAACAAAAATGCACTCCAGACACACAACCACGGGATATGTATGGACGTTTTTCTCATTGTGGGCATAATCTAAAATAATATATTTATACGGGAATGGTAATACCATTCCCGTATAAATATATTATTACAATACACAATGATAATTAGAAAAGGTTATAAAATGTTTAAGGATCAGCATGGATTTATAATTTTGGCGTTATCTTGTATAATTTGCAGTTTAATAATGATTAAAAGTGTGTTGAATGGGAATATATTATACTTCTCTCAAGGGAATTTGTTGGGAGGAGCAACTGTAAGAGGAGTTATTCCAGGATGGTCTAGCTATATTATGTTGTTTTTTGGTATTTTATTACTGAGTTCATCAGCTAGTATCGTTATTAAGAGGTATAAAGATATCATAGCTAAAAATAATACTTTGAAAAAAAGTATTTTATTGGAAATATTGAAAGTGGTGATTTTATATGTTGTATCTATTTCAACATTATTATTAATGCTATATTATCTTTATAGTATATAATTATATTGATAAATATAGTTGTAGATATTATAATCTAACTACTATTATTTTATGTTAAGCTCTCTTTGATGGCTTTCTGGAACGTTATATCATACAGGCGTTGGCGGCGCTGTCATGGCCTGCTCGGTTCCTGGTTCGCCGCCAACTCGGCGGACAATATGAAGGAAGGACTGACGGGCAAAGCCCCTACGCCCGCGCGGGACGGCGTCGCCAAGATGGCCCCGCTGGTGGGCATGACGGCGGCCACCGGCCTTGCCGCCGGGAACCTCGCCGCGTCCGCGCCGGAAGCTGCGCTTTCGGCCTGGGTGCGGCCGGGGCTGGGCATGGCGGCACTGGATACGGGGCTGGCCTTTTGTGAACCTAAATTGCCGCCGCCGAGTACGTTGCCGGGACAGATGACCTATTTGCTGAATAATGCTGGTGAGGTGAGAGAAAACGCCGCTGTCTTCAGCCGAGATGTTCTCAGGAGACCTGCCCCGAAAAATGAGAACTGTGGTCTTGACGGCGGAAAGTGTACGCCGGAAACGCAGCCACGCGATAGTAGCGGGCGCTTTGCTCACTGTAGTCACAGCAAATAGAAGAGAGTGCCGCCGAGAGGGAAGGGGCGTCGCCCCTTCCCCAAAAAAGGAAATATATGTTTGAAAATCCTGACTTTAAAGGCCAATACGCTGTGCTTGGGCTGGCAACATTACTCATAAAAATTGGATTATACAATATATGTGAAGGTGATATTTTTATTATAGCTATTTTCTGCGTCCCTGGAATTATTTTGGCTTGTATATCTGTATATATAATACTTAAAAGAATGATAATGCGTATAAAAAATAAAGAAGAAAAAGAATATATTATTATAATGCAGTCTATTTTATCATCTCTTATATTTATCATATTGATTACAATCTGTTTAGAGATATATCATAGATATAGTATATTCATGAGCAATTTGTTTTTCCCAGGAATCAAACATGATCAATCATAGCTATATATTTTTGCCGTTCAGCGACAAGCTCGGATGAAAACAGTGTCAAGCTGTACGATCATTGCGTGGACGACCCCGCAGATCCGCTCGGCTTCTGGCTCGCCGCCAACTCGGCGGACAATATGAAGGAAGGACTGCGGGCAAAGCCCCTACGGCCGCGCGGGACGGCGTTACCAACGTGGCCCCGCTGGTGGGCATGACGGCGGCCACCGCCTTGCCGCCGGGAACCTCGCCGCGTCCGCCCCATGCGCGGCGGCCTTATGCGCGGTGGAGATAACGAATACGGGTCGGTCCGGCCGATTCAGCCCAGCTCCATGCCTTCCAGTTCTTTCAGGCCCGCGTGATCCGTGAATTCAAAACAGAGCGGCGTCACGGTGATATAACCCCGGTTGAGCAAATCCTTGTCCGACCCGGCGTTGATGGTATGGGCCGGGATTTCGCCTTCCAGCCACCAGTAGGGCGCGCCGCGCGGATCAAAGCGCTCCAGATAGACGTTTTTCCAGACCGCGCTGGTCTGCGGGCAGGCGCGCAGGCCTTTGGCCTCATCCAGGGTTCCCGCCGGATAATTGAGGTTGATCACCCGGCGCGGGGCCAGGCGGGACCAGTCGATGCGTCCGGCCAGAGCCACGGCGTGGCGGGCCTGGGGCAGCAGATCCCCGTTGCCCAGATGGTCGTCATGGGAGACGGCCAGGCTGGGCAGATCCTCATGGGCCGCTTCCGTGGCCGCGCCCACCGTGCCGGAATAAAGGATGTCCGGCCCCACGTTGGGCCCGGCGTTGATGCCGGAAATCACCATGTCCGGCTTGCGCGGCAGCAGGCGGCCCAGGGCCAGCTTGACGCAGTCCGTGGGCGTGCCGTATATGCCCGTGCCCCTGAAGCCGGGCTCCTCGAATTCCATGGCCCGCAGGGGGTCGAAGACCGTGAGGGAATGTCCCACCCCGGATTGCTGGCGCATGGGGGCCACCACATGCACGCTGTGCCCGGCTTCCAGCAGGGCCGCGTACATGGCCCTGAGGCCCGGAGCCCGGATGCCGTCGTCGTTGGTCAGCAGAACGTCCATTTGACAATACCTCGGAAAGAAGGGAATCTGCGAAGACAGGGATTCCCGCGCCGCCGTGGCCCGCGCGGGAGAAAAGAGTCATTCAAAGCACGGGCGCTGCAGGCCGGAGCCCGGCCCCGGTCGCGCGCCGTAACGTGGACAATATATGGAAAAAGGTTCTTACGTCAAAGACATCGGCCCGGCCTCCGAGGCGCGCGGCCTGTTCGTGGTCAGTCAGGCGGCCCAGGGCCAGTCGCGCAACGGGCCCTACTGGCGGCTGACCCTGGCCGACGCCAGCGGCAGCCTGGAGGCCAAGATCTGGCATCCGCTCAGCGCGGAGTTCAGCGACATTCCCGTGGGTTCCGTGGTCTGGGCCGAAGGCCGCGCCGGTCTCTACCGGGATCAGATCCAGCTCACGGTGGAGCAGTTGCGCCCGCTCTCCGAAGAGGAGGGAGCGGCTGTGGACCAGGCCGAGCTGCTGCCCGCCAGCCCCTTTTCCCTGGACGAAATGCTGGACGAACTGCTGGCCCTCTGCAAGGAGGAATTCAGCCACGCGCCCTGGCGCAAGCTGGTGCTTGCCGTACTCAACAATCAGGAACTGCGCGCGTCCTTCCGGGTCTGCCCGGCGGCCAAGGGCGTGCACCACGCCTATGTGGGCGGCCTGCTGGAGCACACCTTGAGCGTGTTCAGGCTCTGCCGGCGCATTGCCGACCAGTATCCCGAGCTGGACCGCCAAGCCCTGCTGGCCGGGGCTCTGTTCCATGATTTCGGCAAAATCCGCGAATTTTCCGGCGGCCTGGCCAACGACTACACGGATGAAGGCCGCCTGCTGGGCCATCTCATGCTGGGCGTGGAAATGCTGGCCCCGTATCTGGCCAAATCCGGTCTGGACGAGGGGCTGCAACGCCATCTCAAGCATCTTATCCTGAGCCATCACGGCGAGCTGCAGTTCGGCGCGGTGCGCCAGCCGCACACCGCCGAGGCTTTGGCCCTGCATTATGCCGACAATCTGGACGCCAAAATGGCCCAGTGCCGGGGCCTGTTTGACCAGTTGGGCGGGGAAGGCCAGGACTGGACGCCCTGGCAGGCCACTCTGGGGCGGCCCCTGTACCGGGCCCCGCGCACCCCGGAAGCCTCGAAACCGGAGACTGCGGCTTCCGCCTCGTCCGCGGCAAAGGGCCGCAAAAAAGCGGTGAGGGAAGAATGTTTATCTCTTTTGAAGGTATAGAAGGCTCGGGCAAGTCCACAGCCCAGCGCCTGCTGGCCGAACACCTGCAAGGGCTCGGATACGATCCTCTGCTCACCCGCGAGCCGGGCGGCTGCGCTCTGGGCCGCAGCCTGCGTCCCATCCTGCTGGACGCGCGCACGCGCGGCCTTTCCAGCCGGGCCGAGCTCTATCTCTTCCTGGCGGACCGCGCCCAGCACGTGGCCGAGGTCATCCGCCCGGCCCTGGAGGCCGGGCAGGCCGTGCTCTGCGACCGTTACGCGGATTCCACCCTGGCTTACCAGGGCTATGGCCGTGGCCTGGACCCGGAACATTTGCGCCGCATCAACGCTATGGCGACCGGCGGCCTCATGCCGGACCTGACCCTGCTGCTGGACCTGCCCGTGCATTGCGGCCTGGAGAGGGCCGGTCTGCGCAACCGGGAAGAGGGCACCGTACTCTCCGAGGGCCGCTTCGACGCCGAAAGCCTGGAGTTTCATGAGCGTGTGCGCCAGGGTTACCGGAGCCTGGCCGCCGAGGAACCCGAGCGCTTTGCCATCATCGATGCGGCCCAACCGCCCGAAGATGTGGTGCTGCAATGCCTTTCGGCTGTGGAGGCCTCGTTGCGGCAGCGGGGCCGAGGACTGGACTGAATTTCTGTTCACGCGGAATCGGAAACATAAGGAGCCCGGCATGAGCGAAATATACACCATCCTCGCGGAGGGAAGCCGCCTGCGCTTTGAGCCGCGCCAGGACGACGCCCTGAACGATATTCCGGTTCCGGGCAAGCGGTCCGGCGGCTATGAGATCGTCAGCCGCATGGGCGATCCCGGCCTGCTGCACTGCGCGGTCTTCCGCCGCGGCGAGGGCAGCGGCGGCTGTTTTGCCCTGTACGACGGCAACGGCCCCTTGTTCGCCGCCGTGGCGGAAAGCAATCTGGCCTTCGGCCTGGGCCAGGGCTTTTTCGGCAAAATGGTTTCCGATGCCCGTTACGGGGCCGATATTTTCGAAAATATGGACGAGTCCGATGACTGAGCCCCTTGTGGCCGCCCGCCGTCTGGGGGTGGTCTTTTTTCCGGCTTTCGACTGGGCCATTTCCGCCACCCATCCGGAACGCGAGGAGCGCCTGCTCTATACCCGCGACCAGTTGCAGGAAGAGGGACTTTTCGACATTCCGGGCATCACCGAATACCGGCCTGCTTTTGCCGCCCACGCCCAACTGGCGCGCGCCCACTTCTGCCTGCCCTCGGTGGGCGCGGTGAGCACGGATTCCCACCTGGCGTCCGCCGGGGGCGCCATCGCCGCCGCGCGCCTGGTGCTGGAAAAAAAAGAGGACAAGGCCTTCGCCCTAGTGCGCCCGCCCGGGCATCACGCCATGCGCGTGGTCCACGGCAATCGCGGTTTCTGCAACATCAACAACGAAGCCGTGATGGTGGAGTACATCCGCGATCATTATCCCCATCCCGACGGTCGGCCCCTGCGCATCGCCATCGTGGACACGGACGTGCACCACGGCGACGGCACCCAGGATGTGTTCTGGAATGATCCGCACACCCTGTTCATCTCCCTGCATCAGGACGGCCGCACCCTTTACCCGGGCACCGGTTTTCCACAGGAATGCGGCGGCCCGGCGGCCTTGGGCAGGACCATCAATATTCCCCTGCCGCCGGAAACCTCGGACGAGGGCTACCTTTACGCCGTCGAGTATGCCGTGTTGCCCATTCTGGCCGAATTCAAGCCGGATCTGGTCATCAATTCCGCCGGACAGGACAATCACTTCACCGACCCGCTCGCAAATATGCGCCTGTCGGCCCAGGGTTACGCGGCCCTGAACAAGGCCCTGAATCCGGACATCGCCGTGCTGGAAGGCGGTTACGCCATCCGGGGCGCGCTGCCCTATGTCAATATGGGCATCTGTCTGGCTCTGGCCGGACTTTCGGCGGAAGACATCCGCGAGCCGGGCTGGACCCCGTCCTCCACCCGCCAGCGGCCCGAAGTGGGCCAGTATATCGCCAAGCTCTGCGACCAGATTGTGGAACTCTACCGACGGCCTCCGGCACAACCCGCCGAAGGCCGGGAGGAAGACGGCTGGTGGGTGCGGAGCAAGCATATTTTTTATGACACGGACATGCTGCGCGAAAGCCAGCGCGAGGCCTGGCGGCTCTGCGCGGACTGTTCCGGCTTGGGCCGCATTGAAACCAGCTCGGAACGGGTGGACCGTTCCCTTTGCCTGCTGATTCCGCGCCATGCCTGCCCGCGTTGCCGGGGCGAGGGCGCGGCCCTGGCGGAGCAGGCCCGCAAAAGCGGCCGTTACGCGCACGTGCTGGTGCTGGACGGGGATTGCGCGGACAAGGCCGCCGGGCGGGCGGAATAACGCGGGATGCCGTTATGCGGATACTGGACGGCCTGCATCGCCTGAAGATTGTTTTCAATGTCACCGAAGACATTGAACGCTCTGTGTATCTGTATCTCTTGCTGGGTGAAAAGGTGCATCTCATTGATACAGGCGTTGCCGGTTCGGAGGTGCGGATTGCTGAATATCTGGCCGCTCTGGGCAGAAACAGCAAGGAAATAGACAGCATATTCATAACCCATGCCCATCCCGATCATATCGGGAGTCTGTATGCCCTCAGGAAAGAATCAGACTGTACGATATATGCGCATGACAGTGAAAAAAGCTGGATTGAGGATATAGACGTCCAATATAAAGAGCGGCCCATACCGAATTTTTATGGCCTTGTCGCGGCATCCGCACCGGTGGATGTTACGGTTTCCGACGGCGACATCCTTTCGCCGGAACCGGGGATATCAATCAGGGTTATTGAAACAAGCGGCCACTCACAGGGGTCGCTGTCGTTCCACTGGCTTGAAAAACAAATTCTGTTTACCGGCGATGCCGTCCCTGTGGCGGGAGATATCCCGATCTTTAGCAACCTGCGTGATTCGATTGAATCTTTGAAAAAGATACGTTCGTTGCCTGCGGTGAAGTATTATGCCCCGGCATGGGACGAGGTATGCGACAGCGGCGACGGGAAAAGGAATCTCGACGCAGCGCTTGCCTGCCTGCAAGGAATCGCCGCTACGGTGAAAGACGTGTTGTCCAGAAATACGGACGCGAGCAGAGAGGAAATCCTCACTGCAACAGCGCTGGCTTTAAATTTGCGGCATCTCAGTAAGCATCCCCTGTTCAGAAAATCCATCGGCGGCGTCATTGATCAGGCTCTTCAGGGATGCTGATGTCGGCATTTTTTATTATTTCAGTAAAGATAGGCAACAGCGCGGGCAGAAGCCGCTATGCGGCAAAACAGCGGTTAGAAGACGGCTCTCTCCCGAAGAGTACAGGGCCATTGAGGGGCTTCGGCTGAGTTCGGTGTACGGCAGCGCTGTCATTGTCGGAAGCGAAGCGGCCTGACGAGGCCCGGCGTTCCGTTTTGCGGTCCGTCCGCGCGGGCCTTGACGGCGGCGGTGTTCCGGATCATAAGGACAAACGTCAAAACAGGTCCGCCGTCAGGGCGTGGCCGTTTTTTATCCAACTATACATGAGGGGAGTCCGCATGGCGAAAGTTCTGATCATCGGCGCGGGCGGCGTGGGCAGCGTGGTAGCCCACAAGTGCGCCCAGGCGGCCAAGGAAACCGGCGTGTTCGAGTGGATCACCCTGGCCAGCCGCACGCTGTCCCGCTGCACGGACGTGGCGCGCGGCGTCAAGGCCCGCACTGGCGTGGATATTGACACCGCCCAGGTGGACGCGGACAACGTGCCTGAACTCTGCCAACTGATCCGGCAGGTCAAGCCGGATCTGGTCTGCAATCTCGCCCTGCCGTATCAGGATCTGCACATTATGGACGCCTGCCTGGAATGCGGCGTGCACTATCTGGATACGGCCAATTACGAGCCCCTGGACACGGCCAAGTTTGAATACAAGTGGCAGTGGGCCTATGCCGACCGCTTCCGCGAAGCCGGGCTTACGGCCCTGCTGGGTTCGGGCTTTGATCCCGGCGTGACCAATGTTTTCGCGGCCTGGGCCCTGAAGCACGAGCTGGACGAAGTGCGCGTGCTGGATATTATCGACTGCAACGCCGGGGATCACGGCCAGCCCTTTGCCACCAATTTCAATCCGGAAATCAACATTCGCGAAGTCACGGCGCCGGGCCGCTATTGGGAGCGCGGCGAATGGGTGGAAACCGACCCCCTGGCCTGGTCCATGAACTACGACTTTCCGGACGGCATCGGCACAAAGAAATGTTACCTCATGTACCATGAGGAGCTGGAATCCCTGGTGCGGAACCTCAAGGGCATCCGCCGGGCGCGTTTCTGGATGACCTTTTCGGACAACTATCTCAACCACCTCAAGGTGCTCGGCAATGTGGGCATGACCCGCATCGACCCGGTGCGTTTCCAGGGGCGGGAGATCGTGCCCATTCAGTTCCTTTCGGCCCTGTTGCCGGACCCGTCCTCCCTGGGCCCGCTGACCAAGGGCAAGACCTGCATCGGCGACCTCATGCGCGGCGTCAAGGACGGCAAGGAAAAGACCGTCTACGTCTACAATATCTGCGACCACGAAGCCTGCTACGCCGAGGTGGGTTCCCAGGCCATTTCCTACACCACGGGCGTGCCCGCCATGATCGGCGCCAAGATGATCGTGGAAGGCAAGTGGCGCGAGCCCGGCGTCTGGAATATGGAGCAGTTTGATCCCGATCCCTTCATGGCGGATCTGAACGTCTACGGGTTGCCGTGGCAGTGTGTGGAGATGGAGTAGAGTTAGATACAGGCCGCCAGGGCGGCGCTTATATCCGGACCTGGAAGAGCGGGGCCTGGCGGGGTGCCCTTCGGGCACGGAGATTTCCCGCCTGCCGGCGTTTGGGCCGTCTGTTGTCGCTGTCGGTATCCGTGCGGCAAGCCGCAAATGGCTGCCGTTTTCTTCCGCGCCACGCAATTGCCATTGACGGATGTGCTTCGGGCTAGGCTCGGCTGATTGACTCGCGGCGATTTCGGGGCGCAGCGAGCGCCGCGAGCAAGACCCGCGGGACGCCGCGTCATCGCGTTACAATGTTCAGCGGGGCAGGGGCTCAAACGGCGGCAAGCCCCATACCCCTCGCCGTAACATCGCCGCGCGGCCGCATCACCCTAAAGGAACACACATGGACTGCCTGGACTTCCTTTTCTCGGACGAAACCTCCGTTCCTTCCCCCTGCTTCGTGCTGGACGAGGCACGCCTGGCGGCCAACGCCGCCATTCTGGGCGAGGTGCAGCGCCGCACCGGCGCGAGGATTCTGCTGGCCCTCAAGGGTTATGCGGCCTGGGGCACCTTTCCGCTGCTCTCGCGCACGGGCGCGGGGCCGCTCTGGGGCGTTTGCGCCAGTTCCGTGGACGAAGCGCGTCTGGGGCGGGAGGAATTCGGCGGTGAAGTGCACGCTTTCGCCGCCGCCTGGACTGAGGCGGAAATCGCCGAACTGCTGGATCTGGCGGACCATATTGTCTTTAATTCCCCGGCCCAGTGGCGGCAATTCCGGCCCGTCATCGAAGCGCACAACCGCGCGCGCCGCGCTGAAAATCCCATAGAATGCGGCCTGCGCCTCAACCCCGAGCATTCCGAGGGTGCTGTGCCCATCTATGATCCCTGTTCGCCGGGCTCGCGTCTGGGCATTCGCCAGCGTCATTTCGACCCCGCCGACCTGGAGGGCATTTCCGGCCTGCATTTTCATACTCTCTGCGAGCAGGGGGCCGACGCCCTGGCCCGTACCCTGGATGCCGTGGAGGAAAAATTCGGACCGTATCTGTCCGCTTGCCGCTGGATCAACATGGGCGGGGGGCATCACATTACCAAACCGGGCTACGATCTGGAACTGCTGTGCGCCTGCCTGACGCGCTGGCGTCAACGCTATGACGCCCGGATCTATCTGGAGCCGGGCGAGGCCGTGGCCCTTAACGCGGGCTGGCTCACAGCCACGGTGCTGGATGTGGTCAT
Source organism: Desulfovibrio sp. (assembly GCF_018379785.1). Classification (GTDB taxonomy): domain Bacteria; phylum Desulfobacterota; class Desulfovibrionia; order Desulfovibrionales; family Desulfovibrionaceae; genus Desulfovibrio. Next base: position 17,950 of record NZ_JAGZUV010000034.1, on the reverse strand, counting down.
GGCCGACATGCCCGTGGCCGTGCTGGACGTTTCCGCCGCCTGCCACATGCCCGATGTGCTGGAGATGCCCTACAGGCCGGAGGTCTTTTACCGTCATGAGGGCGCCACCGCGCGCGCCGGGGCCGCCGGTGAGCGGGCCTGGACCTGCCGCCTGGCGGGCAAGTCCTGCCTGGCCGGAGACGTGATCGGCGAATACGGCTTTGCCGCGCCCCTGGAAGCCGGACAGCGTCTGGCGTTCGGAGACATGGCCATTTACAGCATGGTCAAAACCACGACTTTCAATGGCCTGCGTCTGCCGTCCATCGGCATCTGCAAGGCGGAGAACGCAGGTGGGGAAAACCGTTTTCGCCTGTTGCGCAGCTTCGGCTATGAGGATTTCAGAAACAGATTGTCCTGAAGCGGGTATCTCCTCGTGCGTTGAGGGCAGCTTAACAGGCGGCGTTCATGCCTCGCAGCCTCAGGATGTGAAACAGGCGGCCTTTGCAATAGCCTGCCCCCGTCAAGCGGACTGGTAAAAATCCTCCGTCTGATGTACCGCAAGCGGCCGGCTTTCCCCGGTCGAGTATCGGGAAAAGCCGGCCGAGTCTTTTTGAAACCGTTCCGCATTGCAGGAACGGATATACTCTTCAATCTGCATGCCGGTTCCGGCTTTGCCCAAGAGCGATTTCCCCATAAATGAGCCGGGGGCTTTCTTTCTCTGCTTGCCGGATGGGGCATGCCGCGCATGGGGGCCGTGACCGCGTCAGAACGCTGATGAAAGCGTTTTGGCGCACATGGCCAGGATCAGCAGGAAAACCAGATTGCGAAACAAGGCCGGCGGGCAGCGGGCCACAATCCTGCTGCCCAGCCAACTGAAGACGGCGATGACGGGGATCAGCTTCAGGGCGATGATGATCAGGTCGGGCGGCAGCATGCCGTTCAGGGAAAAGCCGACGGCTCTGACGAAATTGCTGATCAGGATCAACGCGCAGCAGGTGGCGACGAAAACCCGGCTCTCCAGTTTGAGATGCACCATGCTGAAAGCGTAGAACACGCTGCCTGCATTGACGACGTTGAACAGCCCCCCCAGAAAGGAAGCCAGATATGCGGGCATGGCTGTTGCCGCGAATGAGGCCGGCAGACGAGAGGTCAGATACCGCGGGCCCCGGAAGGGCAAGAGGTTGCTCAGAGCATAGATCACGCCAATGATGCCGATCAATATTTTCAGGATGTTGGCGGGCAGATGCGGCACGGCCAGGCTGCCGCACAACACGCCGATGACGGAAAACCCCGTCATGGCCGTCAGCACAGGGGGGCCGATCCAGCGTTTCCAGTGGCAACCGACAGCCATGATGTCCATGATGAGCAAGAGCGGCGCGGTGGCGGCCAGGGCTTTGAACGGGTCGAAGATCAGGCTCAGGGCCGGGAGCAGAAAAAGCCCGGTGCCGATGCCCGCCCCGCTTTTCAGGAAGGCGGCGAAGGCCGTGCTGACAAGTAAAATTGTCAATTCCGCGGTTGTCATACATCCCTCAGGGGCGGTGCGGCCCCGGCAAACAAAAGGGCCCGGTGGAGCCTTGCATGCTCCACCGGGCCGGGGGACGGGCTGATTTACTGTTCAACAAAAGCCTGGAGTAGATCTTTGAGGATCGCTTCGCGCTTTTCAAATATCTTGAGCATGGCCTGACGGTCCAGTATGCGGTACGGGACGCCGGTTTTCTTCATGTTTTCGATCACGATGGGATCATTGAACATTTCATAAGCCTTTCGGGCGGCCTTTTCCACGATAGCCTTGTCCACGCCCGCAGGCAGGGCATAACCGCGGAAGTTGGTTGTGGCGTCATCCAGGGTCTTGTACCCCTGTTCAATGAAGGTGGGCACCTCGGGCATGAATTCATGACGTTGCAGATCGGCGATGCCCAGGACCTTGATCTTGTCCGGGGCGCGCATGGCAATGGACAGGTTGTTGAAGCTGCCCATGACCTTGCCGGCCATGACGGATTGCAGCGCATCGGAGCCGCCCTTTTCAGGGATATAGGTCAGATTGATCGCCGCTTCTTTCTGCAAAAGCAAAAGGGCGATGTGATGGCCCACAAAAAGGCCCGAACCGTTCAGGGTGACCTTGCCGGGGTTTGCCTTGGCGTAGGCCACTACGTCGGCCACGCTGTTGAAGGGGGAGTCCTTGGCCACGAAGAGCACCACCGGGTCCGCGGCGAAGTTGGCCAGGGGCTCAAGTGTGCGGATGCTGTACTTGGCGTTCTTTTTAACGATGGATTGGGCGATGAAGTTGGGCAGGTTGTAAACGGTCATGGTCAGGCCGTCACGGCTGCCCCTGTCCATGAACCAGTTCCATCCGGTCAGGCCCCCCGCGCCTGCCTTGTTCAGGATGACGATGGGCTGGCCGAAGTATTTTTCAGCGGGCATGGCACAGATGCGGGCCTGCACATCGGTCTGGGAACCGACGGAATAGGTGCAGACGGCGGTGATGGGCCCGGAGGGGTAGTCGTCGGCCGGGCCTGCGGCCACGCGCCCCGCCGGCAGCAACAGGAGCGCGGCGCAAAGCACAAAGCGGAAAATGCGGTTCATACCATCCATCCTTTGTTAGAGATTGAGAAAGCCATGAGGTTTCCTGCGGAAACCGGACAACCTTTAAAACGGCATAAAGCCTTTGGGGATCTGGACGGTCAGCCCCACGGTAAAGAGCAGATACAGGAAGCCGATGCAGGCAAAGGCGACAGCCGACCGTTTGAGCGCGCCCACGGGGGTGACCGCCATGGGCTGGGCGATCAGCGATACGGCTATCAGATAGATGAAGGAAGCCAGATAAAAGCCCATCCATTCCAAAACGGCGATATACAGCACCGTGAGGACGCACAGGATGCCCACCCGTTTTAGCGGATAACCCCTGAGCGTCAGCATGATGTCGATCTTCTGCCTGTTGCGGAGAAAGGCCAGGATATACTGCCCCGCATTAAAGGCTCCCATCAGGTACAGGAGAAACCGGGGGACCAGCAGGGATTGCTCGTCTTGCGGGCCGTCCAGCTGGAAGGCGAAAAAGACGATGATGAGGGTCATGGTCAGCGCGGCGGCGAATTCCTTAGGCATGGGTGGCCTCCTTTTGCCGGGCGGCGAGCCGGGCCTTGGCCCTGCGGGCAAACCTGATCTCGCTGTAGACGGCATAGATCAGCGACAGCAGGCAAAGACTGATGAGCGCCTGGTTCAGCGTGCCGCTGAAGAAATATTGCCACATCCCCACGTCGGTGTTGGCGATCAGCCTGCCGCGCAGGAAGTTCTCTTCCGCCAGAGGGCCGAGGATGATGCCCAGCACGATGGGCGCGCTGGGGATGCCCAGCTTTTTGAACAGCAGCATCAGCGCGCCCAGGCCGAACATGATGAGGACGTCCGTGAAGCTGTTCTGTACGCAATAGGAGCCAAAGACGCAGAGGATCATCACGATGCCGAACATCATGTAGTTGGGCACATTGCTCACGACATGCGTATAGCGCGAGGCGAGGATGCCGAAACCGAACATGAAAAACTGGGCGATGAACATGCCGATGATGAAGGGGTAGGTGATGTCGGCATTTTTGGTGAACAGCTCCGGCCCGGGGAGCAGCCCCTGAATCAGCAGGCCGCCCAAAAGAACGGCGGCCGTCGGGCTGCCGGGGATGGACAAGGTCAAAAGCGGGATGCAGGCCGGAGCCACGGTGGCGTTGTTGGCGCATTCGCTGGCGCAGACCCCCTCGGGATCGCCCGTGCCAAAGCGTTCCGGGTTTTTGTCCATCTTCTTCACCTGGTCATAGGCCATCAGGCCTGCCACCTGCGCGCCCGCCCCGGGGATAACCCCGATGATGGTGCCGAGGATGCTGCCGAGGGTCAGGGTTCGCAGGTACTTGACGTGGTTTTTGATAACCTTGCGCAACAGGCCGCCCTTGATCTGCACTTTCAGTTTTTCAAAAACGAGATGTGAATCCTCCATCATCTCCACGACCTGGGGAATGGCAAACAGGCCGATCAGCGCGGGCACGATGGCTATGCCCGCGGTCAGCATGTCATGGAAAATGAAACGGCCTTCGCCTGTGACGTTGCTTTCGCCGATGCAGCCCAGCAAGAGGCCCAGCGCGCCGCCGAAAAGCCCCTTGAGCATGGCCCCCGAAGAAAGCCCGGCAATGACGGTGATGCCGAAAACGGTTGTCCAGAAGAGTTCGGACGGGCCGAACCGCATGGCGAATTCGGACATGGGCGGCGTCAGGAAAATCAGGGCGAGAGCCCCCACAGTGCCGCCGATCAGGGAGGAAACGAATGTGGTGTACAGAGCTTCCTGCGCCCGGCCCTGCTTGGCCATGGGATAGCCGTCAAGCAATGTGGCAATGGAAGCGGGCGCCCCGGGGATGCTCAGCAAAATAGCCGAAATGGAGCCGCCCGCCACGGCGGAGGTATAGACCGCGCCCAGCAGGAGCAGGGAAGGCACCGGCGGCATATAGAAGGTAAAGGGCACCAGCAGGGCCACGGCCATGGTAGGGCTCAGACCCGGCATGGCGCCGAAGAAAAGCCCGCCGAGGGAACCGCAAACAAGCACCAGAAAGTTGGACCAGGTCAGGACGTCGGGTAAATACGCAAGCAGTTGTTCCATGGTCAGTACTCCTCAATCAACCTTACGATGAGCCCGGTTCACCGGCTTTTGACGTTAGAGCGTTTTGATATTGAAAATATCTCAATGCGCGGTGCGGATTTTCCGTGGAAGTCCGTACCGCGAAATTATCGCAAGGCGAATTTACTTCGCCCTTAAGCGATAATTTCAAGCGCAACATACTCTAAAGTTGACGCATCCGTCGGCGTTGATCTTGTCCACCAGCCCGGATTCCCAGTCAAAATAGCCTTGCATGGCTTCTTTTGAGGCATTGAGGTCGGTATAGGGGCGGTACCAGATGTCGTCTTCAGGGCACAGGGCGCAGGGCATGCCCGTTTCAAGGGGCAGCCCCGCCTTTTCCCAGGCGGGGGTGCCGCCCTGGATGAAGCTGACGGCGGCGTCCGGCCAGAGGTCGCGGGCGTCTTGTGCCGCCAGTGCCGCATGGGCGCTTTGCTCGGCGGTCAGGATGATCTGCTTGCTCTGGGGGCAGAGTGGGCGCACCCTCGGCAGATAGGCCCGGGCGACCCATTTCGCGCCGGGAATATGGCGGGCTCGATGCCGGTTGCTGGCTCCCACATTGAGGCACAGTATCCCGGCCCGGTTTTCCAGCCGCCGCGCCGCTTCCGCGACGCTGATGCCGCCTGTGGAGGCATGGCCTTCGATGCCGTTTTCACCCTCGGCAAGACCTCGGGGGGCAAGCACGGCGGCAGCGTTGAAAATGCCGCCCTTCAGCACAAAAACCTGCGGCAAGCCCATCTGCCGCAGCCAGTGGGCCGTCATGATGGCGCGCAGCTCGTCGTCGTCCATGAGAACGTAGCGCCCGTTGCGCACGGCTGCGTATTCGTCCGTGGCCTGGACCAACTGGCCGCCCTGAGCGGAAGTAGAGCCCGGGATATGGCCGGACGCGTATTCCCAAGGTTGGCGAACGTCGAAGAGATAGAGCGTCTTGTGGGCCGCCTCCGACCGCCACTGGGCAACCTTCCGCGGTTCGACGAAGCGGACATGGTACGTCTCGGCCACCTTGCGGATACGCTGTTCGGCAATGCGCCGGCCTTCCTCCGTAATGGGAGGCACCGGCCGGGTGGAGCCGTATTCCAAGTCGAAACCCGCGAGCTGCCAGTTCATTGTGCCGCCCTTGAGGGCCACGACCCGGTTGGGGATAGCGGCGTTGATCAGGGTCTGCGTGCCAATGATGCTTCTTGTCCGCCCGGCGCAGTTGATGACGATGGTCGTGCCGGGATCTTTGACCACTTCGGCTAGGCGGTAGGTCACTTCGCAACCGGGCAGGTTTATGCTGCCCGGTATGTTCATATTGCGGTATTCGCCGGTGGGCCTGACGTCAATGACAATGGTCCGGACTCGGGCGTCGTCGAGCAGGGCCTTGATCTCGCTGGGGGGCAGGCGCGGCGTTTCCCGTACGACTTCAATGTATTCACCAAAGCCCTTGCTCAGGGCGCCGACCCCGTTAACGGTGACAAAACCCGCGTCGCTCCACGCCTTCAACCCTCCGTCAACGATGTTGACAGTACGGTAGCCCATGGCCGTCAGGGCATCCGCGGCGCGGGCACTCCGGTCGAGATCTTCTGACTGGCCGTCATCCATGACAAAAACAGGTGTTTCCTTGCAGGGGACAAGTGTTTCGACTATCAATTCCAGTCTGCTCAGGGGAGTGCAGCAAGCCAACAAAAGATGTGATCTGGAAAATTCTTCTTGCTCGCGCACATCAAGCAGAGCAAATTCCGTCTCTCCGCGCGATGTTTCATGCAAATTATGCACAGTAACGCGGACAACTACAGCAGTCATACATGGCTCCTTCTGGACAATGCATTATCCTGTTTGCAAATAAAACTATCTGTATAGTAATGCGGTGTGTTGTTGCTTTGTCTCAGCAGGAATTGTGCCAACGTTCACACGGCTTTGTTTTTTTGCTGTAACCACCTAGATTTAATTGTTTTTGAGTAAACCAGCGCGTCAGGCTTGACGCTGGCGACAATGAGAATATATGCATATTTTGAGATTTTTCTTGTTTTTGAGAAAATTCTTTTGCGAAGGTCACGCAATCCGTGAAGTGACTCTTGTCGTCAGTTAAAATGATCTGTTCCATGAAACACGGTGTCTACAAAAAATATATATTTATTTATAATATATAAAACAAAATCAATACAACATTTATTTTATCGAGAGGTTCATTGCAATGAAGCAGGAGAAATATCGTTTTGCTCTTCTTGTACATTCATATGAGATAATAGAAGAATGTAAAAAAGTCATGATCAATTCGCCTGATGAGATCCGCTATGAGCTTGTTGATTTTGAAACCGGGCCGAAAATGGCGCGTGAATGTCTTGATAACGGATTTGAGGTCATTTTGTGCCATGGCGGCACGGGAGACACCATTTTCCGTTCCGTGCCGCACTCTGTCGTCAAGATTGAACGTTCCGACATGGACGTACTCAGAGCATTGCGAGTGGCAAAACAGTATTCAGACAAGATCATCCTGGCATCATACCAGGATGAATTTCACGATACCATAGCTGTTGAAATGGAGCGTTTATTAAACATCAATGTGCAAAACGCCACCTATGATTCGCCGGCAATGATGCGGCAGGCCATACAGCAATGCGTGTTGCAAGGCTTCAAGGTGCTCATCGGCGGCGGCGTGAGCAAGGCCTGCATGGAAGAGTATGGCGGCCGGGGATTCATCATCAAGCCCACGCAACGGAGCATCCAGCTGGCGTTCAAACGCGGCCGTCACCTTGCCCATTCCCAACGCGAGGCCAAACGCCGCAACGGCAATATGATGATGATCATGGAACATTTGCAGGAAGGCGTGCTCTGCATCGATTCGGAACAGCATGTCCTCATTGCCAATAAAGCGGCCTATCAATTGCTCAAGGTGCCGCCGCAGGCGGACGAGACGTTTTTCAATTCTTTTTTCCGGCCGCTTGGCCTTCTCGATACCCTGCAGGATCTGACGCCCCGGGAAAACAAGCTGGTGGATCTGCGGGGCGAAGCATTCATCGCCACGACGTATCCGCTTATCTTATATTCCGATACTCCGTGCGCAGTCAGTCTTTTTCGAGACACGCCGTCACTGCAAAGCATCAGCAACAAGATCAATAAGGAATTGTACTCCCGCGGCTTGTCCGCCCGCACGACCATTGAAGACATCAAAGGGCAAAGCCAGCCGGTGCGGCAAATGAAAGAAAAGCTGCGCCAGTATGCGCCGTCGGACGTGAACATATTCATCCAGGGGGAGACCGGCTCAGGCAAGGAGCTGGCCGCGCATGCCCTGCACGCGGCCAGCCTTCGAAAAAACAGGCCATTTGTGCCCGTCAACATTTCCGCGGTTCCCGCGCAATTGATCGAGAGCGAACTCTTTGGATATGAAGAAGGAGCTTTTACCGGAGCAAAGCGCGGCGGGAAAGCCGGTTATTTTGAAATGGCCCATAAGGGGACACTTTTTCTGGATGAAATCGGCGATATCAGCGAAGAAACGCAGCTACGCCTTTTACGTGTTCTTGAAACACGGGAGGTACTCCGGGTTGGCGGCAATCGCATGTACCCGGTGGATGTGCGCGTTATCTGCGCCTCCAACAAGCCTCTTCTCCAGTTGGTGCAGGCGGGCTTGTTCCGCATGGATCTCTATTATCGTTTGTCCACATTCAAGTTGAGCGTGCCGCCATTGCGTCGCCGTTTTGAGGATATCCCCATCCTGCTGGATAATCTGCTAAAAAAATATCATTGCAGCAGAAAAGATCTGTCCGCGCCTATCCTGGAATGCCTGCGCCGCTATGAATGGCCGGGCAATGTGCGGGAATTGCTGGCGATAATGGAAAACTACCTGCTTCTTCTGGGGAACAATCCGCCCGATCCGGCTTTGCTGACCAGCATCATGAACGAACACGGCACGGACAGCGTGGAGGCTCTTTCCTCAACAGCGGCGTCTGCCCCCAGGCCGCGCCGCAGTCCCCTGCCTTCTTTTCCGCAAGAGTCGGACCAGCTTGCAAATCCGCGCTGGACGCTCAAGCAAAGTCTGGACATTGCCCGTGACGCCATTTTGAAGAAAACTATGGATTTCTACGACGGGGACAAGAAACAGGCCGCGCAACACCTCGGCATCGGATATTCCTCTCTGTGCCGCCTGCTCAAAAAGTAAAGATAGAGTCATGGCGACTAAAGGAGGTCGTCATGGATTCACAATATAAAGCCAGGTTGCCGGAATTTGAATGCGCGGCACTTGGAGCCTTAACGCGCAACAGGAAAAGCGGGGAGAGAAAATTTATTGCTGGTCGCGGCTGTCTGTTACGAAAGCGGCGCTGGCGTGGCGGCACGGGCAGATGGGCGCAGGGACAGCCCGGCGGGCAGAGCCGACTGCGGCGAGGCGTTGCCCCGGGCATGCTGGTCCAGGGCCTGCCCGTTGAGGGGCGCGGCATTGCTTTCGGGCTGCCAGGGCTTGCTGCTGCGGGCCAGGGGCACCGGGCCAGTACCTGCGGGCCAGCTGCTGGCCGGCGGCAGCTCCGCGGACTCTTCCACGCCTTCGACGGTATGGCGGGCCGCCAGAGGCATCTGGCCGGGCTCTTCGCCCACGGGCCGCCGGGTCATCAGCAGGCCGGGTTCCGGGTCCAGCACGCCTTGCAGATATTCGCTCACGGTCACAAAACGCTGGCAGCCGCCCGCGCGCAAGTCCGCGATGATCCGGGGCAGATCGTCCACCGTGCTTTTGTGCGTATCATGAAAGAGAAAGATGCCGCGCAACGAGCCCGTGGGATAGGCATACCCGCGCGTGCTGCGCAGTTTGGCGTAGTCTGGCGGCAGACTTTTCCAGTCGCGGCTGTCCAGGGACCAGAGCACCACGGAGAGGCCCAGAGACTCGGCGGTTTCCACGGTATAGTGGTCAAACGCGCCGTAGGGCGGGCGCAGGAAAAGCGGCGTGGCCCCCAGGGAACGCAGCACGGCGTCGGTACGGCGGATTTCCTCGTCCTTGCGCTCCGGCGACAGCAGGCGGAGGTTAGGATGGGAATAGGAGTGATTGCCTATCTCATGGCCCTCGGCCACGATGCGCCGGACGATGCCCGGGTAAAGCTCGGCCTGCTTGCCCAGCAGAAAAAAGGTGGCCGGGATGCCGTACTGGTCGAGCATGTCCAGAAGTTGAGGCGTATTACGCGAGGGGCCGTCATCAAAGGTAATGGCGCAGAGGTTTTCGCTCATGCGCTGATCCATGATGTTGTTGCCGTCCACCACGCGGGCCGAAACGCTTTGGGCCGCCAAAAGCATACAGCCGCATAACGCGGCCGCTCTGAGTTGTTTCCATGGGAATTTCATTGTGCTGTCCGTTACTGAATCATTGGCTGAACTCTATCACTCCGCAATCCACCCCGCAAGCCGGGGGAGGGCTGTCGTGCGGGGTTTTAAAATTTTATTGTTTAAAATAAATATGTTAGTATTTTGATTTTGTAAAAATTTTTTTACTCGATGAATTCCGCTTGACTCAGAGGCCTGTTTCACATACTTAAGTGTCTCCCGACGAGGGCAGTTAGCTCAGCTGGTAGAGCACCGCCTTCACACGGCGGGGGTCACAGGTTCAAGTCCTGTACTGCCCACCACGGAGCGGTAGTTAAGACGGTTATAACGCCGGCCTGTCACGCCGGAGGCCGAGGGTTCGAGTCCCTTCCGCTCCGCCAGCATACAATGCGCAGCAATTCCGAGTAATTTCGGGTTGCTGCGCCTTTTTCTTTTCCCCGGTTTGCTGGCCACCGATATGGCGGCCTGTTCTTTATTTGGTACCCTCCTTAGGCCCTGTCCCCGCATCTGTTTTCTGCCGGATGCTGGTGCAGGGCTTTTCTTATCCAAAAAAAGCCTCAGGCGGAATGGCCATGCCATTTCCCCAGAAGGAGAATCCGCTATGGTGAAGGAACCCACCATGACGAAGCCTGACCTTTCCACTGAATCCTTACTGGCCCGCAAGGAGCTTGCCGAGAAGGCGACGCCTGGAGACTGGAAAGTGTATGATGTTGCATACCAAGTCTATGGCATCGAAAACCAAGACGGCGCAGATGTCTCCACAGCAACCCTTGGACCACACGGGGATGAAGAAGATTTCGCTGGGATACTTGATGAATCGGACGCCGCCCACATCGCCGCCAACTCCCCCGGCGTGGTGATCGCGACCATTAACGAGCTGGTGCGGCTGCGGGCTGAGTGCGCGCGGTTGGACTGGGAGGCAGAGTGGCTTGCGGATAAGCTCAAGCAATACAAAGGTCCGTCTATTACGTATAAGGGGGAAATAATGTCACTGCGCGAAGCCGCCCGTATGGCCGTGGAGGAAGTATGCCCACTGAAGAGTGCCGAGAAGTAATTGAGTTTCCAGAGACGGGGACTGGTAGGGAGATGACAATGGCAGATTTCTCTGATGCCTACGCCCGCATTCTGAAAGCTACAGGTTGTGACGGGCAAGCGGATTTGAGCCGATGGCTTGGAATCCCCCAAGCGCTCATTTCCGACAGTCGCCGCCGTGGAGAAATCAGACCGGAGATTCTGCTGGCGCTGCTGGAACAGTTCAACGTGAGCCCGCAATGGGTCCGCACAGGAGAAGGGGAACGGCACTTTATTATTTCTACGGATAAGATCGCTTCTTTATATGGAATGAAAATTTATTCACCCCATCAGGCGGATAGGAGGGAACAATGAACAAGGAAATGTTGAACGCTATGGCCACGGCTGCCTTTGCCCAAGCCCAGAAGGGCTTTGCCGTACCGCTTGATCCTGATCTGGCGGACGCTCTGGGGGCATTCGCAGAAGAGCTGCCGGCATCTGAGCTATAATGAAATTTTTACCTGAAGCGAAACCGCCCGCCTGGGCGGTCGTCGGGGCGTGGTGGCTCCGGCCTGATGTGCAGCCAACTAAGGAGGACATATGAGTATCAAATCCAGACAGCGCACACGGAAGCGCTCCAGATCGAAGGTCCATCCCTTGGATAAGGGCAGACTGATCATGGATGCCATCTACTGTTCCAGGTCCACTGAAGTGCAGGACTTCTACAGACAGGTTCTCAAGGAAGAGGACATGACGCTCAAAGAGCAGATCAGCCGGGGCGAAACCTGGAGCGTGGATGCATACCTGGATCGTGTGCACATGAAAGTGGGCCGGCGCTTCATTCATCTGCTCTCGCCGGTAATGCAGCAGCGCTTCCGCGCGGAGTATCCCCTGGCTTTTATCAGTGCCGGTTCGGTGGAAATGTCCTCGGCGGTGTGAAGATCAACGGCCTGCCAGGTCTGGTGAGGATGAGGAAAAGAAATGCCATAGCATGAGCTGAAAAAAGAGAAGGCCGGTTGCGACAACAACCGACCCTCAGCCTCTCGTATAGAGATGCAACAAAGTAAATGCACTCTATACACTATATAAACCGGCGTCAAGCCGGGGGGCTGCCGCCTTGTCTTTTTTCTGCTCCTTACAAACATAAGGATGCAGAATTATGAATATTCTTATCCCTAAAAATGTCTTCCTGCGGGTGGAAGACAAATTCGTGCCGGGCTTTATCGACTCGGACCAGGCCGTGGCCACAAGCCCCACCCTCCTGTACAGAAAGCTCTTTGCCGAATGCTACGCAACGGGCAAATGCAGGCTGCCCCAGAAGTATCTGGCGGGACAGTGCAAATTTTCTATCCGGACACTGCAATATGCCCAGGCCCGCCTCGTCGAACTCGGCTATATCTATGTCGAGCATACGCCTGGGGAATGCAGCTTCTATACCCTTCTGCTGTCTGACCGTGTGAAGAAGCTGCTGGTCACGGAAGACCTTATAGACCAGAGCGGCAAGCCTTCGCGTCAGGTTCAGGCACCCCCGCAAAATTTGCAGGGGGGATGCGCAAATTCTGCGCACCCCTCTTATAAGGAATATAAGAAAAAAAAGAGTTCCCCCCTTTCCCCCCATCTGCCGGAAAAATGCGAGTCAACACCCTCCGCTCGCAAGCCATTCCCAAGCACAACGCCCGTCCCTAACCCGCAAGCCGGTGGGTGGGGGGATTCTTTCTCCAAGGGGAAAAAGCCGGGCAAGGACTCCGGCTTCCAGACGGCCAATACCCTGTTTGAACGATTCTTTACGGCCTATCCGCGCAAGGAGGCCAAAGAGCCGGCTCGCGCCGTGTGGCATCAGCTCTGGCGTCGCGGCGCACTTCCGGCCTTGGATCGCCTGCTGGCGGCCCTGGATCGCTTCCGGGCTTCCACGGGCTGGATCAAGGAACATGGGCGCTTTGTTCCCTACCTCGTGAACTGGCTCCGTGGCCGGCGCTGGGCGGATGTGACCGACGCGCCCGGCGCTTCCTCCCCTGGAGTTCAATCCGCTCCGTCTTCCGACGCTTCCGTGCCCGCAACGGTAGGGACAGCGGAAAACCCTCGTCATGCGCAAGCGGTCAGGCGCTGCCTGCAACGTCTCGAAGAGCAGCACGGGACGGATCCGGCTCTGGAATCCGCTCGTCCCGTTTTCGAGAAATTTCTTTCTTGCTTTGCCGATGGCGGGAAGAGCGGCCCCGCCTGGGGCCTGTGGTCCCTGCTCTACCGGCTCGGCAAGGCTCCCACGGCAGACGATGCGTCCGGACGCGAAGGCGAAGGAGCGTTTGCCTTTCTTCAGACTTGGCAGCGGAGCGCCCATGCCACGGCTTAGGCCCGGTTTGGCGCGGGTTGAATTTTTTGCTGTGCGCGAAGATGTCATGGCCTTGCTTACCCAAGGGCACACATACGCCAGTGCCTATGACCAGCTCAAGGAAGCGGGAAAAATCAGCATGAGCTACAGCGCGTTCCGCAACTATGTCCATAACCGCAGTCGCTCAAATCTGGAGCCGAAACACGGAAACAAGCCTGCAAAACGGGAAAATGACATGGAAAGCACGGCGGAAGCAGCATCCACAAATGTGGAACAGACGCATGTTCCACGGAGAGTAACAACACCAGCCCAGGCCTTTAAGACTCATGTTCCCGACGCTTCGGAGCTGACGAAAGTAACTGAGGAGTAACGAGTGGCGACAATTCATTTTATACTGCAAGGGAAGGGCGGGGTGGGAAAGTCCATGATCGCCGTCATGCTGTATCAGGCTCTTGGGCATTTCGGAAAAGATGTCATGGCCTACGATACTGACCCGGTAAACGCCACGCTGTCCTCGTTCAAGGAGTTCAACGTGACCTCGCTGGACGTCATGAAGGACGGGAACATTGATGCCCGCAAATTTGATGGTCTGCTTGAGGCTTTGGTGAATGCCCCGGAAGAAGCCCATGTCATCGTGGATAATGGCGCGTCTTCCTTCATCGCCCTGGGCGCGTACCTGGCTGAAAATGATTTTCTGCCGCTGCTGGAAGAGCAAGGGCACAAGGTCTTCTTCCATTCCATCGTCACGGGCGGCCAGGCCCTGGGCGATACGATTCAGGGCCTGGCCAGAATGGCCCTCGGCTTCCCCACTTCTCCCATTGTGGTCTGGCTCAACCCTTTCTTTGGCGAAATAGCCATCGACGGCAAGGGCTTCGAGGATTTCAAAATTTACAAGGACTATTCCTCGCAGTTCTATGCGCTGATCGAGCTTCCCCTGGGCAACAAGGCGCTGATCGGCAAAGACCTGGAGGAACTGTTCGCCAAGCGTCAGAGCTTTGAGGCCGGGATCAACGGCAGCTCCACTTCCATAGCGGTCAAGGCGCGCCTGCGGCGTTACTGGAACCAGATTCTCTCCTGCGTCGAGCAGGCGGATATTCTGTAGGAGGCCGCATGTCCAGCGCTGAAAAGTATAAATGTACGTTGGAGCTTACCGCCAGTTCGGACTCCAATGTGCTACACTGCTCAATCCATTTTTCCCCCAACTTCAAAATGAAGAAGGGCGAAGAGGTTCCTTTCGTCGATTTTATCGGCTTGCATCTGCTTCGGGCCGCGTACCTCATGGCATCTGAGCCGGAGTTTGCGGAAGGATTGAAAGCCCTGCTTGAACTCTTCCCTGGGCCTGAAGAAACGGAAGACGAGGAGGCGGACGCATGAGCGACGATCTGCCCCCTGAAGAAACTCCGCAGGACTGGCCGGGTGAAACGTCCACTCCTTCCGCTGCCGTTGCTGACAACGCGCCGCAATCTCCGCCCGCGCCCGAACCTAATCAGTGCCTGCCGGACGGCATAGGCCTGTCCGTGGAGGACGTGCGCGTCCTGCTGGCAAGGAAGCATGATCTGGCCGTGCCCAAGGACGATCCGCTACTGATGATGGTCACAATCCAGAATGCTTTCCTTGGAGCCCAGACACAACTCCAGAAAAAGCATGAGAAGGCCCTGGCCGCCTTCATGGGCGAGCAGACGGCGGCCTATGTCCAGGGCGTGGAAAAAAGCGTGTCCGAATTACGGAAAACGCTGTCCGACGCGACCATCAACGGCATCCGGGACGCTGCATCGGACTTCGCGGCCACGCTGTCCGGCTTCAAAACCACGCTGTACCTCTGCACGGCCATTATGGGGCTTTCCGCCCTGGTCAATGTGGCCGTCTTCATCCTGAAGGCGGTGCAACATGGATGATCGCCTGCTGGAAAGCCTGGAATACAACTGTGGTCCGCTCATAATGGAGGCGCTACGGGATGAGACGGTCATTGAGATCATGCTCAACCCCGACGGAAAATTGTGGATCGAGCGCTATGGCCAGGAACAGGAATGTATCGGTGAACTTTCTTTGGCCCAGGGCACGCTGATCCTCTCCCTGGTGTCCAGCGCGCTGAAGATCACGGTGGACGCCCTTCATCCAGTGGTTGAAGGGAGCTTTCCGCTGGACGGCTCCCGCTTTGAGGGCACGTTTCCGCCGGTGGTGGGGCCGGGGGCGTCTTTTTCCCTGCGCAAGAAAGCCTCGCGGGTCATCACCATGCAGGAATATCTGGCTCAGGGCGTGATAACGCCGGAAGTGCCGCCTATTCTCCGTGCCGCCATTCTGGACCGGAAAAATATCGTTGTGGTGGGCGGAACCTCCAGCGGCAAGACGACATTCGTGAATGCCATCATTCATGAGCTGGACAAACTTTGCCAGCATGACCGTCTGCTGATCCTGGAAGATACGGCGGAACTGCAATCCCGCGCGCCCAACTCCGTTTTTTTCCTCACTTCGGAGCTGGCCGGCATCGGCATGCGCCAACTGGCGAAGGTCAGCATGCGCTACGCGCCGCGTCGCATCCTTGTCGGCGAAGTGCGGGACGCGGCCGCCCTGGAACTGCTCAAACTCTGGAACACCGGCCATCCGGGCGGCATCGGCACCTTTCACGCGGACAGCGCGGAAGAAGCTCTGGAGCGCCTGGAAGAGCTGGTGGAAGAAGCAGGGGTCGGCCCCAAGCAAAAGCTGATCGGCCGCGCCATCGACCTGATCATCCACATGGAGAAGACGCGCCAGAACACGCGCCGTCTCGCTTCCATCATTTCCGTCAACAAATTCAATGCGAAAGAGGGACGTTATGAAATAACGCCCCTCTATTCGGCTGTCTGATGGGGGAAACAATGTACCATAAGGTTTTTTTCTTCTTCGCCCTGCTGCTTTTCCTTGGAGTCTGCCCGGATCTGGCCTTGGCCAGCGGCGGCATCACGGAGTTCTCCAGTCCGCTTGAAAAGGTGGTCAACACCATTACGGGACCGGCCGGTAAGTTCATAGGCATTATTGGCATGGGCCTTTGCGGCATTTACATGATCATAAACAAAGATGACATCGCCGGTGGCTTCAAGCATGTCGTCAATACTGTATTTGCAATTTCTTTTTTTGCTTTTGCGGCAAGCATCGTCAATTCAGGCTTCAGCTTTTCCGGCGCGGTGGCCTAATGGAAGTCCGGCGCGCTCTCATTCATCAGTCGTTGCATCGCCAGAATCTTGTTCTGGGCGCGGAACGCGAACTTGCCATGAGTAGTGCTCTCATCGCTCTGCTTGTGGGCATCGGCGGTGTGACGGTTATTTCCGGCATTGCGGCCTTCGTGTTCTGGATCGCGGCCATTTTTGTACTCCGGCGCATGGCCAGGGCTGACCCGCTCATGAGCAAGGTCTGGATGCGGCATGTGAAACAGCAGGATCTTTACAGCGCCAAGGCCAGCCGCTGGCGGCCTCTGGGCGGCTTCAAAACAAAGTGACGACGCCATGAAGAAAAGCACCAGCGCCATTTTGATATTTTGCCAGCTCTGTGCCTCCGGCTGCGTCATGCACAAGAGCGGTCCCGGCTCGTTTGACGGGCTCAGCGAGACTTACGCTGCGGACGCTCAGGCCTTTGCGACCCAGACGGCGGAAGAACTGAGCCGCCGGCATGCGCCGGCGCATACCTCTGTTGCCCTGGATCGCGCGCCGGGTGTTTTTGGCGACGTGCTGGAGCAGAAGCTCCGCGCGGACGGCTTTGCTCTGGGCTCCTCCGGTCTTGGCGTCAGCTACAGGCTGGACACGCTGGAAACCGACGGCACCCCCATGCGGGGCTATGTACAGGTGGCCTGCTCTGACGGGCAGATGTTCAGTTTCACCCGCGAAGTTTTCAAGGGCACTGAACCTCCTCTTGCATATCCCCTGCCGGAAGAGCACCCGCTGGAATCCCGTCCGCTTCCGGAACGTGCGCCTATGGCGACCGTTCCGGATCAGGCATCCGCAGCGGCCATGCCGGCCGCTACTCCCAGCGTCAAGGTATATCCCGTGAGGAGAACGGCTGCTGCCGCCGTTGTGGCCAGGCGCAGCGGCGTTCCAGTCAAGGATTTCTGCCGCTGGAACCAGGTCGCCCCCACCACGACGCTGGCCAAAGGTTCTCCGGTCTACCTGTCGGAGCCGCCTGCCGACGTCCTTGAAGGGCAGCCCGCTCCCCAGGCCGTCACACCCGCGCCCATGCCGGATCCGGTATCCCTGCCCAGCCGCGCACAGACCTCGCCGACGCTGACGCTGGGAAAGCCCAAGCCCAGCGAACCCGTGGCATACGCGCCGGTTGCCGTGAACATGCCGACTGCACCTTCCCCGGAAACAAGCGCTCCGGTAACGGAGCCGCCAGTGGCTCCAGCGCCCTCAACACCGACGGTTTCCAGCGAAGCCCCCACGCCGGTAGCCGCCACGGCCATTGAGGCCGTGCCTGTCTGGGAGATCCACAAGGGCGAAATGCTGCGTGGCCTGATGGAGGGCTGGGCCGCTATAGCCGGTTACAGCCTGATCTGGAATGCCCAGAATGACTATGAAATGCGGAGTTCCGCGACCTTCTCCGGTGTCTTCGTGGACGCGGTGAAGAACTTCTTTGCGGCTCTTCAGGCCAACGGCCTTGCCCTGCGTGTGACCATCTACCAGGGCAACAAGGTCATGGAAGTGTCGGAACACTAAAGCCAGAGAGAAGAAACATTATGA